>JBBRMK010000006.1:0-72815 GCA_038230875.1 Pseudanabaenales cyanobacterium | reverse complement strand
CAAATCAACCAAGAACTAAAGTTCTTGGCTCAAAGCTCAAGTCAGTTAAAACTGACTAAAAAAAGCCTCAAATCAACCTGTTTCAACAGGTTTAAGCTTTTAGCCCGCAATTTATTGCAGGGCAAGTGCGTAAGTCCTATTGCATTCAAAATAACAAAGTGCTTTCCATTTCATTAATGCACTCTACAAGATTGGCGATCGCACTTTCTTGACTACGCAATGAGTCTAACGGCTTGGTTTTCAGCGGTGGTATAAATCTTTGAGTCATCACCAGAGTGTTGAAGCTATCCGCTGCAAAACCTGGTTAGACAATTACACTGCCAGAAGATAAGAATATTCTGCCTAACGGTTCGTTTTTGATTGTTGGACTCTCTGCTGAATTAAATTCTCAATTTCTGTAACCTCAGCTTGTGACTGTGGTACGGCAAAGGTTTCTGGAGATGCCTCTGCTGTGAATCGATCCACAAAGAGATGGAATGCATCTTTGTCTTCAGGATGAGCTACGACATAGGCTCGCAATTCTGCCTTAGTGACGCTTTTGAGATCAGGCTTAATCACAGGAACCTCCAACGACCATTACGGTAAATTTCTATCTCTATATCATCGCCAGCCAAAATAAATACGTTGCCTGTGCGTTCATCAAGACGAACTACAAAGATGGGGATAAATGTATTTGTAACAGACTGGCATATGGTTACACACATTATACCTTGATCAGCAGTTGGCAAAATTGGTTCCTCACAAAGCATTACTGTTGACTGAACATGCGATCCATAGTCTACAGCAATGCCAACTACGATAACCCAAATGATTGCTTGATAAGAGTGGACAAAATTTGCGTCAGAACTCCCACAGTAACTGCACCGCCTTTTTCATTCACTATCGTCATGGCTTTTTGCCATACAGTCTCATTCTGGGCAGCCTCTAAGAAATCATGGTCTGCCATTGTTAGACGGTCAATTGCAACTCCAGATGGGCCTGAAAAACTACTCCCTAGGTAGCCACCTTTACGCATCTAAGCTTCATTTAAAAGCCAACGTAGCAAATTCCAGTCACGTTTCATATCTTCTCGTCTAGATTCTAAATTTACATAAGACTGATCGAGACCTTAAGTCTAACTAGGTATTAGACAGAAAGTTTCTGCCTAATCATCTTATATGTCATGTTATATAGAAACTTTCTGCCTAACATACCATTTTTTGATAGTTATACAGAAAGTTTCGGGCTAATCACCTAAATAGCGATCGGGTATTATGGTGTGTCATTTATCTAATAAATACAGTACATAAAACTTGAAATACTTTCCTAGCAAGATTTTTGGCTAAAATATCTATAATCTATACTGGGCAAGGATTTTAGACAGCTTTACTATTCTATCTTGATTTTTTGTCTTGTACTTAGGCAATCGCCATAATTCTGGATTAGCGGACAGAAATTGTGTCAAAATGTTAAGCGTGAGAGTAATATTTGACCCAACCCAAATTTCTCGTCCTACCGCGATCGCCCTCGGTAACTTCGATGGCGTACATATTGGTCATCGGCATGTGATTGCACCGATTTTGCCGACAGCTTTACGCGATCTAAATTTAACTAGTACTGTCGTATCTTTTTCGCCGCATCCCAAAGAATTTTTTAGCCAACAGCAGCGATCGCTACTAGCGCCCTTTGATGAAAAAGTAGCATTGCTCAAATCCCTTGGTGTGGAGCAATTGGTTTTACTACCTTTTGATGCCGATCTGGCTAAGCTAACCGCGGCTGAATTTATTCAAAAAATTTTAATTGACTACCTCCAAGTTGAATTAATTAGCGTGGGTTTTGATTTTCATTTTGGAAGGCAACGTCAAGGCGATATTAAAGATCTGCAAAATATTTGGGGTGATCGCCTTACTGTGATTCCAGAGCAGACTATGCTCCTTGGTGGCGCAGAGCAGCCACCCGTAAGAATTAGCAGCTCCAATATTCGGACAGCCCTAGCCCAAGGCGAAATCGATCTAGCAAATTCTCTGCTCGGTCGTCCCTATAGTCTTGTGGGCAGAGTCGTGCAAGGTAAGCAATTAGGTCGCACGATTGGCTTTCCTACCGCAAATTTAGAAGTGCCTACCCAAAAGTGTTTACCGCGTGATGGGGTTTATGCAGTGCAAGCGATCACCAATAATTCTAAAAAACCTTTACTCGGTGTGATGAATATAGGGATCCGCCCGACCGTAAATAGCGATTTAAGGAGTAATTGGCGCACAATTGAAGTGCATTTACTAAATTGGCAAGGCGATCTGTATGACCAAGAGCTAAGCGTCAATTTGATTAAATTTATTCGACCTGAAAAGAGATTTGACTCATTAGATGCACTCAAATCTCAAATTCAGGCTGATTGTAAGACAGCAGCAAAGACTCAGGAGTTAAGTACGGCGGCGTAAGCGGGGACGATTACGATCAGCCTTATCGCGTTCGTAATTAATTAGCCTGCCGTAATATTCATGTCTAGCAAGATTTAGCGATAGAAAGACGTGTTCTCTGGCATTGCCAAAACCTTTGCGGGTAAAGAAATTAATCGCTGGCGTATTCGCGGGATCGGTATCAACTAGCATAAAGCGCACATTATCTTCGATCATCCGCTCGACGATTTTATCGACAAGGCGATCAGCTATGCCACGGCGTTGAAAGTTGGGACTAATACCTAGCCAAGTAATATATCCATATTTCCATGAAGCTTTAATAATGATTGTGCCAAGCACAAATCCCGCTAGTTGCTCATCTACTTCAGCAACTAAGCAATACTCTGAGTCAGTGTTATACATCCCGATCACCTCCCACTCGTCCCAAGTTCGATAGAGGTATGGATATAGATCGCTGGTAAATAATTGCTCTCCTAAATGGAAAATCGGTGCAATATCGTCAATATTCATTTCGCGAATCGAGACACTATTACTTTCAGGGCGATCACGATCGCTATCTTTGTCACTAAATTGGTCTGGCAAATCATTCATAGCATTTCTTTTCTTTCGATTAGCAAGTAAAATTCTATAGCGATCGCCTTAATGCTTAAACTTAGAAAAGAGAGAACGCAATGTATACTCCATTTTCTGGGTTTTATTAATGTTAAACACTTTAAACACTTTAAATATCTGAAATAAATTCTTTAAACCTGTTAAAAAACTACGTTTAGGTGTGCTTACATCTATCAGAAGCATTAAAATATATTACAGCTATCAAAAAATTGTTTATTAGTTCATTAATCTTGGGTCTTTCAATTACATGAGTAAAGTTTACGATTGGTTTAATGATCGCCTTGAAGTTGGGGCGCTCGGTGAGGACATCAGTAGTAAATACGTTCCTCCTCATGTCAACATCTTTTACTGTTTAGGCGGCATCACACTCACTTGCTTCCTGATCCAGTTTGCAACAGGCTTTGCAATGACTTTTTATTACAAGCCTTCGGTTAGTGAAGCATTTGATTCAGTCCGCTACATCATGACCGACGTAAACTTCGGTTGGTTGATTCGCTCAATCCACCGTTGGTCGGCAAGCATGATGGTCTTGATGATGATCTTGCATACTTTCCGTGTGTATCTAACAGGTGGGTTTAAAAAGCCCCGCGAATTGACTTGGATCACTGGCGTAATCCTTGCCTTGATTACAGTTACCTTCGGCGTAACTGGTTACTCATTACCTTGGGATCAAGTCGGTTACTGGGCTGTAAAGATCGTATCTGGAGTTCCCGAAGCAATTCCTGTTGTTGGTGGTACCTTGGTTGAGCTATTGCGCGGTGGTCAAAGCGTTGGTCAAGCAACCCTTACTCGCTTTTATAGCTTGCACACATTTGTATTGCCTTGGCTGATTGCAGTATTTATGTTGGCTCACTTCTTGATGATCCGTAAGCAAGGTATTTCTGGTCCTTTGTAAGCTTTCTTACATTGGTTTCTAGGTTAGGATTCTCGTATTAGATAATTTTAGAAAAGCAAATTGCAATAAAACAAGAGCAATAACATGGCAAAAATTGAAAAACTCCCTGATTTAAATGATCCAGTTTTACGTGCAAAGCTGGAAAAGAATATGGGTCACAATTATTACGGCGAACCAGCTTGGCCGAATGATCTGTTGTACATGTTCCCAGTTGTAATCACTGGCACGATCGCTTTGATTACTGGCTTTGCGGTTCTTGACCCCACGATGATTGGCGAACCAGCTAATCCTTTCGCAACTCCTTTGGAAATTTTGCCAGAGTGGTTCCTTTATCCTGCATTCCAAATTTTGCGAATTGTTCCTAACAAACTTTTGGGCGTATTGCTGCAAAGCATGATTCCTGTTGGTTTGATTCTCATTCCTTTCATTGAGAATGTAAACAAGTTCCAAAATCCTTTCCGTCGTCCAGTTGCGATGGCTGTATTCTTGTTTGGTACTGCTGTTACCCTTTATTTGGGTATTGGTTCTACTATGCCTATTGATAAGTCATTAACTTTGGGCTTGTTCTAAATATTTCAGTCATTTAATAAAAAAGGTTTCGAGCATGGCTCGAAACCTTTTTTATATCTATAGTTGCCACCATATCAGGACATAAAACCCGAAAGCGGGAGGCGGCGCGAAGCGCCGCCTCCCACTTTCTTAAGTTTGGTTTTGTCTTAATACAAGTGGCGACAGCTATAATTTTTAATATCTAAGCCCAGTCGTCTTGTCCTTCATCTTGAGACATGTAAACTTTGCCGATCGCATGAATGGCTCTAGTTTTAGCAAATAGCGTCTCCTCGGTGAATTGCCAGTTATTTAAGCCCTTAAGCAGATCCGCTTGGATATCACGCGCCCCTACAAAATCTTTGTAGCGCACTATTAAACGAGCGAGTTCAGCGCAATCCCGATTACTGGGTGTAGTCTGCGCCAATAATTCATTCAATATTTGCCGATCTTTAGTATATTGAGGATGTCTTTGATCTTTTGCTTCTGCCATAAAAAACTCAAAAACAAAAGCAGTGCCAATCGCCGCCTTTATTACTTCCTCAAAATAATTACTTGATCACCAGTTACAGGGCTACGGGCAATCAAATTATTTTTGGCATCAGCAACTAGTAGCTTCTTGAAATTAAGCGATCGCGATCTATTTTGTAAATCGCTCACTAATTGGGTTTGCTGATTCGGCTCCAGTTGATACCATCCATCGTTGAGCGCCACAATCAAGCGTCCGCGCTTAAAGTTTGTCTGTACCGAACCTAGTAAAGCTTCGCCGTACTGGTTGGCGACTTCTGAAACTTGGGTTTGGATTTTGGCGATCGCAATTTGTTCATTAGTTAAAGGCACATCACCACGCTCTGGTTTTACCAAATCAGTTACTGATGGAGGCTGTTTTTTAGAAATATTGCTAATCGGTGCAGGGGTTGCGGCAACTTTCTTGATATTTTGGCTATGCGCGTGAGATGGCTTCAGAATTAAAAAAAGCGAAAACAAAGTGACTAAGGCTATAGTTCCAGCACGCTTATCGAAAATGCGTCTAACGCCATCAGAGAGTGGTGCCTGAACTGCAATACCATTTATTGATCGCCAAATCGGAGCAGTAGCAGTTACGGTCTTCTTCCAAGCATCATTTTGCTGTACCTTTTCCCAAGAATTGACCAAAGAAGGAGTTGAAGCCGCTTTAGTTGAAACTTTTTGCCAAATATTTGTGGCGATCGGATCGAGCTTATCTACGGTAACTTGTAAAAAACCTAAAACTTTCGGATTGACTTGCTCTTTAACAAATTTCCAAGCAATTCCAAATTCCTGTTTAGTTTGGGCGACTAGAGGTGAGATAGGCTCGGGAGAAGAATTTAACAAAGCCGCAGCTTCTCCAGTTGAGTCTAAGGCTGTTTCGATTTCTACACTATGTTGAAATTTTGTTAAGCCAACAATTAATGCGGCGATCGTCTTAGCTGAGATAGTCCGTCCAGTCTTTAAAACATTATTTAGGAATGGATTACTAGAAATATCTTTAGTTGGATTAGGGATTACTGTATCCGTTGCAGTCAAATCCCATGGGGTTAACTTAGTTTGTAAGTTACGCAGTGCAGGCAGCGAAACTTTAACAAGCTTAAGTAACATCGCTTGCAACTGAGGCTGTACCTTAGTCCAAGCTTTTCCAGCTTGATGAGAAACGCGATCAATTACTTCTTTAGTTTTGTTATCTGTCACATCTGCCTCCTGTCACAATTCACGCGATTGCCATGTAAAGTATCACAAATTATGCGGTGAAATTTACATATCTTGAGTCGTTTGTAAGCATACTATAGAAAAGGCTGGCGCCATAAACCAACGTCTTTATTTCTAGTAAATGCTCGTAAGTATAAGAAGCGCAAAGCGCCCCCTATACTCTCTAGGTTTCTTTAGTTGGTATAGTTAATATTAGAGACAAGAATTAAAAAATGTTGGATTTTGTCAGATTAAATTCACAATTCTTAGCTACTTAATTTTTTACACTTGTTTTTCTCATTTTAATTTCTCATTTCAATTTTCTCATTTTAAATATTACTTAAATATCATGCGTATTCTCGCTATAGCTTGGGAATTCCCCCCGCGCATCATTGGAGGAATTTCTCGTCATGTAGCAGAGCTATATCCTGAAGTTGTAAAGCGTGGACATGAGGTGCATTTAATTACGGTTGCCGTCGAAAATGAGCCACTAGAAACGATTGTTGATGGAATTCATTTATACCGTATTCCTGTTGAAGTTAATAATGACTTTTTTCAATGGGTGAGGCAAATGAATGTACAGATGCTGAACTTTGCACGACTTTTTGTGTCAACAAATTCAATCGATTTGATTCATGCTCACGACTGGTTAGTTGAAGAAACAGCGATCGCTTTAACTACAGAATTTCAAATCCCTTTGGTTACTACCATTCATGCCACAGAATATGGGCGCTGTAATGGGATTCATAATGATACTCAAAGATATATTCATCAAAAAGAAATCCGCTTGACGCAGGAATCTCAGAGAATAATTGTTTGCTCAGAGTACATGCGCAGCGAATTGCAACGGGCGCTAAATTGCCTTACCGAAAAAACTGATGTGGTATATAACGGGCTGAGCGAAGAGCGTTGGCAAAATATCACGGCTGCCCATCACCTTGACTTTGATCGCTCTGCACTACGTAAACAATATGCCTCACCTGAAGAAGCGATTATTTACTACGTTGGGCGGATTACCTACGAAAAGGGAATATATGTGCTGCTAAATGCCTTGCCTAGAGTGATTGCCGCGATGAATGATCAGGTGCGCCTTGTGATTATTGGTACTGGGGATGCTTATTCAATCTTGTTACAACGCCAAGCTTGGGATTTGGGAATATATCACAAAGTTCTATTTACAGGCTTTATGGCAGATGCTGATTTTTGGAAGTTTCAGACGATCGCTAGTTGTGCTGTTTTTCCTAGTTTATATGAGCCATTTGGCATTGTCGCGCTCGAAAGTTTTGCCGCAAAAGTCCCGCTAGTTGTATCTGATACAGGAGGGCTTCCAGAAGTTGTTCGTCAAGAAGTTACAGGGCTTGTAACTAAGGTTAATGACGCAAATTCTTTAGCTGAGGGGATTATAACGATTTTGCAAAATAAGCAACATGCATTAACTTTGATCGATAATGCTCAATATGATCTCAAAGAGCGCTTTGCATGGAACAAACTTGCTGAACAAACTGAGGCAGTCTTTTTAAAACTTAAACTTTAAAACTTAGATTTTAAAACTTAGATATTAGATGAAGCGTGTAGAGATTCTACTAATGCCGTTTTGACTTGGGGGGAATTGCGTAACCCTGATGGGGAAGGAAGAAAAGACAAAAGTACAGTCAATAAGGCAATCGCAGCCATGCTACCGATGAAGAATTTAGCAAACCACAATTCGTCCGCTTCATGTACATGATTTAGTTTTTGAGGAGACATATTGTATTTTTTTGAAGTGTTGTTTAGAGCTGCTTAGAGCTATGTAATTATAGACGGATTAATTTACGAAAGGAGTCTGCCAAAAGTGCCAATTTTCCTTATTAAATGGGGATCGCCATTTTTCGATCAAGATACGTTCTAACTGTTGTCGGGGGCGGGTTGAGGAGGGGGCATTCCACCAAAATGTCATAACAATCTGTGTCGGTATATCGTACGTAGAATGAATCTCTCGGTAGTTGAGCAGATATCGCTTACAGTCATGTATCCCTTTCCAGCGTTTATTGGAGCGGTAAGTCTCACCTATATACAATAGCACGGGCAATAGCACAGGTGATTGTAACGAAGCCACTAAATCGATAACAAAGTATATGCAGGCATCCCCACCATCGGCACTAGGTAAGCGATAGAACTCAGCAGGTTGAATCGGTAATTTGAATGGATGGATCTCATGGGGATCGCAGTGACAAGATGGTAAGTCAAAAAGAGAGGTTTGAGTGTCGGGGATCATGATGGTGATGGAACTCTGGAATTTGGCGATCGCGGCTTTCCATGCTTGCAAAGACTGACTTCCCATTTCATAACTTGCGCCACTGTCATAGAGTCGGGAAGTTCGCTCTATAGCATCGTTAAAGAGCGATCCTTGTTGATAAATTTGTGGATTGGCAGATTCCCTATTATTTTTGGTGTTGTATGAAGAGGGGCGATCGCTCATGGATTTGAAGCTTAATATGTTAACTATGAGTATAAAAATTGTGGCTTCTAAACCACTACCGTTAACAATTTTAGCTGGACAACCATTGACTGCACTCGCACCAATGCAAGACGTAACTGATCTTGCTTTTATGCAAATGCTGAGCGAATACGGCTGTCCTGATTATTACGTAACTGAATATTTTCGAGTCTATGCTAACTCTAATATCGACAAAAAAATTCTCAAATCAATTACGTTAAATACCACAGGCCGACCTGTCTTTGCTCAAATAATTGGTGAGAGCATCCCTGATATGTTGAGGATTGCCAAGCAGTTAACCAATTATCCGATCGCAGGGATCGATCTAAATTTAGGCTGCCCTGCGCCGCGCGTTTATCGAAAAAATGTCGGCGGTGGATTGTTGCGCGAACCTGAAACTATTGAACGTATTTTTGATGCTTTGCGATCGCAAATCTCAGGATTATTTACGGTAAAAATGCGCGTGGGATTTGACTCGGACACTAATTTTGAGCGGTTGCTGCAACTAATCAATCAATATCAAATCGATCTGCTCAGCTTGCATGGTCGAACTGTTAAAGAGTTATATCGTGGTGAAGTGCATTATGACCTAATCCGTCAAGCAGTAGCGACGGTAAATTGTCCTGTATTAGCCAATGGTAATGTGACTTCCTACCTCAAAGCCGAAGCAGTATTGAAAGAAACAGGAGCAGCTGGAGTAATGATCGGACGATCGGCGATTCGTAATCCTTGGATTTTTCAACAAATACGCGATCGCTTTGCAGGAAACCCAGTCACTGTAATTACTCTGGCTGACGTTTATGGTTATATTCAGCATCTTTATGCGATTACTTACCAAGATGATCTTAGAGAAAAATCTCATATTAATAGTCTGAAGAAGTTTTTGAACTTCATTGGCACAGGTATTGATGCAGAGGGAAAATTTTTGGCAGGGATGCGATTGGTGCAGTCTAAACAGGAGCTTTTTGATTTGTGCGATCGCCATTTATTAACTGAGCCAGATCGACCTTTTGCGATCGAGCCTTACGAAAACCTTGTAGCGCGCCCTAGTTGTGAATCAGAAACTTAAATAAAGTCAGCGCCAAGCAAGAACTCTATTTAAAAACCATTTATGATGATGCTAAAAATTAATGAATAATAATATGCAGCGACAAAAACAGTTTTGGGTTGGACTTTTGATTAGCTTTGGGCTAGCAATCTTAGGTAGCCTTATTGTTAATGATTTACCAGTTCAGGCTCGTGATCGCACTTTTATAAATGCCTCGCTGGATTTTATCAATGAATATAAACTTCCCAAACAAAAGTTTGAGAATACTCAAGTAGGAGGCTTGTCAGGGCTAGCTTACGATCGCATCAATGATATTTTTTATGCAGTTTCTGATGATCGTAGCGATTTTGCTCCTGCAAGATTTTATGCCTTGAAACTTAAGTTTAACAAACAAAAAGAACAACCTAAGCTTGAGGATGTCAAAGTAATCGGCGTAAATTTTCTCAAAAACAAACAAGGAAATATATACCCTAAAGGCGAAGTCGATCCTGAAGGAATTGCGCTAACAGGCGATCGCACGGTGCTAATTTCCAGCGAAGGCGTAACCAGTAAAAAAATTCCGCCATTTATCGATGAATTTGATCTACTCTCTGGTAAATGGCTACGAAGTTTGCTGATGCCATCGCGCTATTTACTAGCTCCTGAAGAGAATGATCCTAAATCTGCCAAAAAAGAATCCAAAGCTCAAGAATTGCAAGGAGTCCGCGATAATCTTGGATTTGAATCCCTTACAGTAATTCGTGACTCGATTGGTGATCCTTATCGCGTGTTTACGATTACCGAGAATGCTCTTGCTCAAGATTCTCAGCCAGACGATCAACCTTCCGAAAGTCGATTTCTACATTATTTGGTTGGGAATATCGCGCCACTAATTATTGCAGAACATCGTTATCCTGTTGAAGTAATGGTTGCTCCCGTTACTCAAATCGGTGTCACTGAAATTGTTGCAATTGATCGCGGTGGTCACTTTTTAACGCTTGAGCGCTCCAACGGCAAGTTAGGATTTAGTGGCAAAATTTGGCAAATCGCTACAGGTAGCGCCACTGACACTTCGGCGATTAAAAGCTTTCGAGTGAGTCCTAATGCGAGATCAATTCGTAAGAAACTTGTCTTAGATTTGGCAACACTAGATATTAAATTAGACAATTTAGAAGGAATGGCGATCGGTCCACGCTTAGCTGATGGTTCTCAAAGTCTAATTTTGGTGAGTGATGATAATTTTAGCGATCGTCAATTCACACAATTTCTATTGTTTCGTCTGAATCGTAATTAGAATAATAGACTCAAGCAAATTAATAGTCACCAAAAGGCTAAAAGCTGCAGATAGAAACCCGTTTAAACAGACATATCTTTTGACGAATTGGATTTTTGGAGATTCTGAAATCATTCACATTAAGCAAAATCGCTAAAGGCTTGATATCACTAATTTGATTGTTGGTGAGATCAAGTCCAATCAATTTAGTCAAACTTACTAAAGGGCTTACATCGCTGATTTTATTTTCGGTAAGATCGAGCCACTCCAAATTAGTTAGCCCAGTCACAAGCTTAACATCGTTGATTTAGTTAGCTCTGAGACCAAGGATAGTCAACTTAGGTAAACCTGTTAAATCAACATTTCTAATTTGATTCTTGGAGAGGAGAATCCTATTCAAATTAGTCAGCCCATCTAAATTAATACGACTGATTTGATTATCATTCAGGAATAGATCCGTCAATTTAGACAAATTAGATAAATTAACATCACTGACTTTTTGAAGTTCATAAGGAACTTGGAAAATTTCTGAGCTAATCCCTTCTTTGGTTAAGGCGCTACATATTTCATTTATATAAGGCGATCGCACTTGGGCAAGAGTTAATAATGGAAATATGCGAACTTCTTTGGCAATGCGACATAGTTCGCGTATTGAATTTAAATGGAAGTCAAAACTAAGATGATCGGAATAAAGAAAAAGAAAGTGTGAACATAAAGCAAGCTGAAACTGATGATCAATAAAATCTAGTTTTGGTAATTCGGCGTTAATATATCGACCTTCGACTTTGCCGCGATCATAATCTTTGAGAAATATCGCGATCGCCTTTTCCCGATTAGCGCGTAGATCTTCAGGAGATTTGGGATAGCTCCATATCCAATTATTTGGTGTATTGCGAACCTGTTCGATAATGTTATCTACACAAGCATCAAAACGACTTTTAATTTCATCAGCAGTAAATTGATAAATCGGATCGATAGAGACTACTTGATAACCTGCGACGGTCATCTCAGCATTAAAACTTGCTGGTCCATCACCAATGTCAATTATCGATTTTTGGCGATCGCTTTCTGTTAGCGCAAACATTAACTCATATTCCGCCTTCGACCGTCCAAATGGCACAACTCGATCTAATATCATCATAATCTTTTGTTCTAATTCAAAAAATAAAGGGAGGCGCAAAGCGCCTCCCTTTATTTTTTTAGGTGTTAATTAAAGTGCAGCTGACAACTTCAATTCGTTGGTTTCTAAAATTTGTTGAAGCTCCTCAGCATCAACAGTCTCACGCTCAACGAGATCGTGAGCAATCTTATCAAGAACATGACGATTATCAATCAGAAGTTGCTTCGCTCTGCGGTAAGCATCTGCTACCAAAATGCCAACTTCTTCATCAATAGTAGCGGCAGTCTCTTCAGAAAAGTCTCGCTCTGCGGCGATGTCACGACCGAGGAACATATTGCCATTGGAACGACCAAGTGCAACTGGTCCAAGCTTGTCACTCATCCCAAAACGCATCACCATTTGACGGGCGATCGCGGCAACTTGTTGGAGGTCACTGGAAGCTCCAGTAGTTACTTCTTCGGCACCAAAGACGATTTCTTCAGCGATACGACCACCGAGAGCAACCGCCATCTGGTTTTGCAAATAGGAGCGGCTTTGCATTCTTTCTTCAGTAGGCAAGAACCATGTCAGACCACCAGCCCGACCGCGAGGGATGATTGTGACTTTTTGGATTGCATCATAGTCGGGCATTAAAGCTCCAACTAGGGCATGTCCAGCTTCATGATAAGCAACAAGTTCTTTGCGCTTTTCGCTCATCACGCGATCTTTTTTCTCGGGACCAACTAATACGCGATCAACAGCATCATTGATTTCATCCATTGAAATCTCTGTCAAGTTACGACGAGCAGCCAAAATTGCGGCTTCGTTTAACAAGTTAGAAAGATCAGCACCTGTAAAACCTGGGGTGCGGCGAGCAATCTTTTCAAGATCGACATCTTTAGATAAAGTCTTACCACGTGCATGTACACCGAGAATTTCTAGACGACCTGCAAAGTCGGGGCGATCAACTACAACTTGGCGATCAAAACGACCTGGACGTAACAATGCTGCATCAAGTACATCAGGACGGTTAGTTGCAGCGACGATGATAATGCCTGTATTGCCTTCAAAGCCATCCATCTCAGTCAGCAACTGGTTAAGAGTTTGTTCACGTTCATCGTTACCACCGCCTAGCCCAGCGCCACGTTGACGACCAACCGCATCGATTTCATCGATAAATACAATACAAGGAGCGTTAGCTTTGGCTTGCTCGAACAAGTCACGCACACGAGATGCACCAACACCAACGAACATTTCTACAAATTCTGAACCAGAAATACTGAAGAAAGGAACACCCGCTTCACCTGCAACAGCGCGAGCTAGCAAAGTTTTACCCGTACCAGGCGGCCCAACTAGAAGTACGCCTTTAGGAATTTTTGCACCGACAGCAGTGAAGCGATCAGGATTTTTAAGAAAGTCTACGACTTCAGTGAGTTCAAATTTAGCTTGCTCAATACCTGCTACATCGGCAAAGGTCACCTGTGTCTGCGGTTCCATTTGCACACGAGCGCGAGACTTGCCAAAATTCATGGCTTGGTTGCCAGGTCCTGATTGAGCGCGCCTTAGTAAGAAGAAAAGCCCGACTAAGAGCAGAACTGGCAAAATCAAACTACTCAATGTTTGGACTAATGCGCCATCAGTGCGACGAGGGGCGACATCTAGTTCAACGTTGTTATCTCTGAGAGTTTTGATAAATTCAGGGTCATTAGGCAAATTTACCCGAACCTTTTTCTTGCCTTCAGCTCCGCCTGGTACGGTTGCTTCAGCAAAAGTTCGATCAGGACTAAGGGTTACTCTCGAAACACCTGCTGGTTTCTTTCTAACTTCTTCGAGAAGTTTGCTATATCGCCATTCCCCTTGAGCCGCTGGCTGACTATCAATGAGCGTTGTCCCTAAAGTGATGACGACAATGCCGAGAAGTGCGTATAAACCGAAATTTTTCCACTTTTTATTGTTATTGTCGTTTTTATTATTACTTTTCACTAATACTCCATCAATAAAAAAGTTCTTAGGTGATTTTGCCAAGAACGAATGATTTAATTAATTAATCTTAACGCAAGCAGTCTTGAATCTGTATGAACGATCTCACAATACCTCTATGGATCGATAATATTTTCTTTAATAAGCGATCGCTTAAAACTAATCTCCTAAAAGTAAAAGGTCACTAAGCACAGACCCTCATTTTTAAGTGCCGCATGGTTGTCCTTTTATAAAAATTTAGAGGCTAGGATTAGAAATATTAGATAAAATGCAATGTTAAAAGGGAAATACCTATGCTAAAGCTAGATACTATTCAAAAAGATATCGCTGAATTGCCTCCTGATGCTCAGCAAATAATCTTCGATCTGGTAGATGTTCTTAAAAAACGCTATTTTTCAACTTTGCAAGGATATCCAGAAGGAAAAGCACAAGGCTGGTCGGATTTCATTGGCTGTATGGATGCTGAACCAGATTTAGCAAGAAATTATAAAACATATTTGGGCGATGAATTGGATGCAAAATATTGTCATCGTTAGATAATTGACTAATCACCGTAATGAGTTTTCGCACGAACGATTAATATGGTTTTGTCTTCTTCATAAATTTCATAAACAATACGGTCTTTACGATTAAGACGATAGGAATGTAAACCACTGAGATCGCCTTTTAGAGCTTTGCCAATGTAAGGATTTATGGCAATGACGTTAAGTAGAATTTCTTGTAGTTTTGCTTTTTGCTTAGATGTGAGTTCTGCTATATCTTTTTGAGCTTGTTTGGAAAAGAGGATTTGATAAGTGTTCATCCAAAGATTTGCTCCATTGTGAGTGCTTCTCCTTTTTGGTATTCTTGACGGGCTGAAGCGACTTGTTTTAGAAGGTTGGGGATTTGCATTAGTTCAGCAGTTTCCATGAGAGATTCCCATTCTTCTTGGGTGATAAGAACATAACTGCGATTTTCACGAATGATCGCTACTCCTTCAGGTTCTTGACCTGCGCGATCGCATAGTTCGTCAAGGTTTGCTTTGGCATAATCGACTGTGACTTGATACATATTGTTTTTCGCCTAATCCTAAGTCCTAAGATAACATCAACGAAACCAACCCAAAAAGCCACTTTTCCTTTTTCTTTGATCGGTTTAGCGCTTTCGATATTTAAGCCAATTGCAGTAAGCGCGGTTGAGGTGTGGGAATGCCTTCAGCTTGCCAAGATTCTAGATACATCTCGATTACTTCTTCGCCGTTGCGGATAGCTTCGGTACGGGTTTTGCCATGGGTGCAGGGCATGAGAACTAGGTCGCTAAATTCGGGAATTGTTACCAAATAAAGTTCATCTTCGTCCGACTATTCTAGGATCATGCTATATCTATTCATCTCTTTATTCTTTAAAATTTTATTGCTGCAATATTATGCGAACATTAGTCGTCCTTTTGGGGTGGGAATGGGTCGTCCGAGCATTTGAGCTGTTTCTATCCATTCGTGAATGATGACTTCGGCGTTGGCTAGGGCTTCGGCGTAAGTTTGTCCGTCTGCCATGCAGCCTGCAAGTTCGGGAACCTCGACGAGGAAGGCGTTATCGGCTTCGCTCCAATAAATAATTAGTTCGTATTTAATCGGCATTGTTTTCTCTGAGTTGGTATTTGAGAATGGCATTTCTTATTTGCTTGACTTGATATGCTTTGGCTTTGCCTTGTTTTGATTGTATGTTGAAAATTTCAGCAAAACCATCTTTGTAAAAAATATGATGGCTACCATTAATCCTTTCGCTGAAACCAAGTCTCTCTAAGAACTGGCATAGTGTAGCAAAGTCAATACTATTATCGCTTTCGCCATTGAGTAACTTTTGCCTAAATTTATCATATTTACCCATTTATCTTTTCTCCATTGACTCGCGAAGATATTGCAGATTACCACGAATTGTTTTTGTGTTTGGATGCTGATTGCCCAGTGCAACTTCTAAAATTTCCACTGCTCTCAAATAGAGTGGTTCGGCTTCGCTGTACTTCCCTTGTGATTTAGGAACGATTAGTAACTCCAAAACCTTTCTTTTTCTCTTTTTCTTTCTTACCTTTTTCCTTTCCCCCTTTTGCTTTGATCACCTGAAGCCAACTGAGAGCATTTTGAGTTTTGGGATGCTCAGTGCCAAGCTTTTGTTTGTAAATCTGGATGGCGCGTTGGATAGATTGCAGGGCTTCGGTATGGCGTTGGGTATTGTGATAGAGAGCAGCTAAGTTGAATAAGCTATTAGCGACATAGGGATGGTCTGTTCCTAGTTGATGTTCCCAGATTTCTAGCGATCGCAGATAGAGAGGTTCAGCTTCGCTGTACTTCCTTTGTGATTCGTAAAGTCCTGCGAGATTGTTGAGATTAGTGGCAACATCAGGATGATCTGCTCCTAGTTGGCGTTCATAGATTTCTAGTGATAGTTGATAGAGAGGTTCGGCTTCGCTGTGCTTCCTCTGAGATTGGTAAAGTCCTGCGAGATTGTTAAGAATGGATGCGACATAGGGATGGTCTGTTCCTAGTTGACGTTCCATGATTTCGAGAGATCGTATATAGAGAGGTTCGACCTCGCTGTACTTCCCCTGCAATTCGTAAAGTGATGCGAGATTATTAAGACTGGCGGCGACATTGGGATGGTCTGCTCCTAGTTGGCGTTCCCTGATTTCGAGAGATCGTATATAGAGAGGTTCGGCTTCGCTATAATTCCCTTGCGCTCGGTAAATTTCTGCGAGATTATTGAGACTGGTGGCGACATCGGGATGGTCTGCTCCTAGTTGGCGTTCTCTGATTTCGAGAGATCGTATATAGAGAGGTTCGGCTTTGCTGTAATTCCCTTGCGAATAGTAAAGTGTTGCGAGATTGTTGAGACTGATAGCGACATTGGGATGGTCTGCTCCTAGTTGACGCTCCCTGATTTTGAGGGAGCTTAGAAAGAGTGGTTCGGCTTCGCTGTACTTCCCTTGCGAGTCGTAAAGTAATGCGAGATTGTTGAGACTGGTGGCGACATGGGGATGGTCTGTGCCTAATTGTTGTTCGTATAAATCTAGGGCTTTACGATAGGCGAGTTCAGCTTGATCGTATTGAATATTTTCCTTGTGAGCATTACCTAAACTAAGGTAAAGACTTGCTAACAAAGGTGATTCAGGATCTTGGGATATCAATTCGTCGATCTGTTTTTGTAAATCTGCGGGATCGGCTTTGATAAAAGTTTTTTGAGTAGAGTCTATTTGACTGCTGAGTTGATGGGTTACAGGTAAACCTTGAATAGAGGTAGAAATAGACTTAGAAAACTCAAACACACCACCTCGCCAACTCCAAAAGTCTGGGGCTTGCTGGGCTAGGGATGTCGCAATGTCAGGTGTTAACCAAATCACAATCGGAAACTTAAAATCGCGTAATCCTTCCCTTGTCCATTGCGCCGAAAAAAAGAATTGTTCCTGAGCCGATTTTGGTTCATTGAGTCGGATTCCTAAGAGTTCGTCAGCACCCAAAACCGTAACGATCGCAGGTTGATCGACCGACAGTAACCCCGACTTCTGTGATACCAAATCCTGCAAACATTGCTTTAAACTCGTTTGTTGGCGCTCAATTCTGACCCGATGGCAACTTGTTCCCTTAGCAGCTAATTCCTTTTCATAGCCACCAATCAACTCATCGCGATATTTCCAATTATCACAAATCGCAATCAACAAATTCAGCCTGCCATAGCTGGCTTGCAAGGACATCAACAAACGCCGTAAATTGCGTTGATTTTGACTAGGATCTGTTTCCATCGTAACGCTCTAAGCCTCAATCAGTTTCTTCTGCTTTAGCAAATCCACCACAATCGGATGCACACCATACCACAGCGAAGCATTCTCATACTCCAACACCATCAAGCCATGCAGCAGTTTCACAAAACCTTGATTACTAGAATCCTCAACCTCGGAAGTCTTGTATATCTCTACTAGCAAATCATAAAGACTACTGCCAATTTGCCGCGTAAAATCATGGCGCAAATTCTGTAAGGCAGCATTGAGAATCTCCTGATCGATCACAATATCTTCGCGATCTGGCTCAATCTCGATTTGCACCATACATTCCGTACAACATTCCCGCGCAATCCTCACCAACTCCCGCATCACCCCACCACTCTTTAAGACCATCGCACGGGCAGTTTGCGGCTCGATTAAGCCTTCAGGAATCCGCTTTTCTAACACCTTCAGAAATACATTTAGATTTTTAGCAATTGGTTCCACTTCTGGATTATGGCGATCATCTCTTGGAAAGAACTTAGCCACAGGAAACAAATGCGGACGCACCACCCCTTCTGAATTCAGCGCACCCATGACCTGCGGCTCTTGAATTGCCGAAACAGGAATCGTAAACACAATCCGAATCTGGGGTGAAAATAGAGCCTTGATATTATCGCGATAAATCGCCTCGACTAAAGGCAGATCCAACTTATCGAGATCATCAATGATCACAATTACAGGCTTCTTGGTCTTAATCTGAATGGCAGCCGCAAGGCGATCGATTTTGCCAACTAGGTCAGAAATTTTCTTGATAAAAGTAGTCTCTAACTCATCGCGAAAACTCTTTTCCCGTTGTAACTTTGCGGTAAATACATCTAAAAACTCAACCTCAAACCCTAATTCCCCTTTCGTTTCTTCGCCTTTTGTTTGCTTGCGTGTCGTAATATTCCAACCTAAAACCGTCTCCCGAATATCTTCAGCGACATTTACGCCTAATTTTTGAGCATGGCTGAGCATTAATAAAGCGATCGCATATAAAATATTCGTATGGGTTACTGCTGTCATCTCGATTAAATCTGCGATCGAGAAGAACACCACATAATGTTGATCCGCCATTTCATTTGCCAAGCGCTTCAACAGCGTGGACTTACCACAACCACGATGCCCCGCAAAAATAAACTTGCCATTTTTCTCAGAAGCCTCAATTTCGCGCCTCAGCCTCACCTTTACCTCTATCCCATAATCCACCCGAAATTTTGCAATATCCTCAGGTTCAACTAGCGGGAACAGATCCAGATCTTTATAAATTTGTTGAAATTTTGCGAGAAGTTCAAGATCCATAATTGCCGCAGATGTATAGTTCAGTAATTAAATGATGCAATTATACCAGCCATGAAAGCATGGGCTATAGCAAATCGTGCTGACAGTCATTGAGCCATACATACAGAAACCTAGAGAGCGCGGATTTGGGCGATCGCATAGAAAAGAGCTTTTAGCCTTACAAAGCCATATTACTAGGTTATATTTTTAAGTAGTTCGCTGACCCACCACCTTCTAGAAACATCCATGAAACCAATCGTCAGTCTTCTACATACCTCTAGCTACGAAATTACATCGCTGATGCGATCGCTAGAGGCAGTACTTGCACCGCTAGGAGGTATGTCCAGTATTGTCAAATCAGGCGATCGCGTATTACTTAAGCCTAATTTGCTCACAGGCTCACGTCCTACCAAAGAATGTACTACTCGCCCCGAATTAGTATATTGCGTTGCCAAAATGGTGCAAGATGCTGGTGGAAAGCCGTTTTTAGGAGATAGTCCAGCTTTTGGTAGTGCTAAAGGGATTGCTAAGGCAAATGGTTTGTTACCCCTTGCCGAAGAATTGGGGCTGCCGATTGTCGAGTTTCATGGCAAACGTTACGAAACTGAGGGCGAAGGCGAATTGCAACATTTACGCTTGAGCAAAGAGGCGATGGAGGCAGATGTGGTAATTAATTTGCCTAAGGTCAAATCTCATATGCAACTGACCCTTACCCTTGGTGTGAAAAATCTATTTGGTTGTGTGCCTGGCAAGATGAAAGCTTGGTGGCATATGGAAGCGGGCAAAGATGTAGAAAGATTTGCCCAAATGTTGATTGAGACAGCTAGAGCGATTAATCCTGAACTGACTATTCTGGATGGTATTGTCGGACATGAAGGTAATGGACCGAGCGGTGGGGAGCCAAAAGATTTAGGTGTTTTAGCTGCTTCTTGTGATGTTTTTGCGCTTGATCGGGTTATGGTGGAGATCTTAGGAGTTAAGCCCTTAGATGTACCTACAGTTGCCGCCGCAATCCGTTCTGGTCTATGCAGTGATCTTGATGCCATTGAAGTCATTGGCGATCCGATCGCTCAACTACAAAGCCCTGACTGGAAACTTCCCTCTACGATGATGGCGATTGACTTTGGAATGCCTAGAGTCCTGCGATCAACATTTAAACATTTATACATTAAGTTTATTAAAGAACCGTTCAGCGCCTATGCCCGCACTTAAAAGCCAGCCGATAATCCTCCTAGTTGAAGACGCAACTGACAACCAAATTTTGATAGAGAATGTGTTTCAAGACTCAGGTTATCGCGTCACTTGTGTCCAAGATGGTCAGGCTGCTTTAGATTGGCTAAAAATAAATCATCCCGATCTGATTTTGCTTGATTTATCTTTGCCAGAAATAGACGGCTGGGAAATTGCGAGACAACTCAAAGCTAGCGATCGCACTGCGAAAATCCCCATCGTGGCAGTCACGGCCCATGCTATGAAGGGCGACAAAGAAGCCGCGATCGCCTCAGGTTGTGATGATTATCTGACAAAGCCTTTAGATATTGATTTGTTAGAAGCCTGTGTCAAGCAATGGTTAGAGAAATAATAAAAGTAGGTGGCGCAAAGCGCCCCTTTACTTTTATTGCGTGTATATTCACAGTCAGCTAGAAACAAGAGCTAAGATTTACTTATAACTAGTGTTGCGTTGAGCGTAAATCGTCTTTACATCGCCGACCTCTCGCTTAATGAGAAGTCTGAGATAAAGCTTTTAGAAATTTTGACGCTACATTAGTAAATATTAAGAGTTAAAAATTCCGCTTAATAAATTCTATTTATTTAATTATCAAATATTTATTATCGAATATTTAGGATAAGCATCACAAAATGCTTTATCCCAAATCTAAAGCTATCAATTTATAAATTTTAGGAAATTGTTTTATGTCTGGTCGTGTTGGAGTACTACTTTTAAATTTAGGAGGTCCTGAAAAGTTAGAAGATGTCTACCTTTTCTTGTATAACCTGTTCGCCGATCCAGAAATTATCCGCCTCCCGATCCCCTTTTTACAAAAGCCGATTGCCTCATTGATCGCTGCTAGTCGCGCTCCGATTAGCCAAGAAAATTACCGAATGATTGGCGGCGGCTCTCCTTTGCGGCAACTCACCGAAGAGCAAGGCGAAAATATCGAAAATGTCTTGCAACGCCATGGAGTCGCTGCCAAGGTTTATGTCGCGATGCGTTATTGGCATCCCTACACCGAAGAAGCGATCGCCAAAATTAAACAAGATGGGATCACCCGCCTTGTGGTGTTGCCTTTATATCCTCAATACTCGATTAGCACTAGTGGTTCTAGCATCAAGCAACTCAATGCGCTCTGGGCAAATGACCCTGAACTGCAAGCGATCGAAAAAATTACGATTAAGTCTTGGTACGAGCGCACTGGTTACATTCGCGCCATGAATGAATTGATCGATGCTAAATTGCAAGCTTTTGCGGAACCTGAAAATGTGCATATTTTCTTCAGCGCGCATGGTGTGCCTGTAAAATATGTCACGAAGTATGGCGATCCATATCAATCAGAAATGGAAAACTGTGTCGATGGCATTATGCAAGCTTTGCGGCGCGATTATTATCGCTATAATGCTCATACTCTCGCTTATCAAAGTCGAGTTGGTCCAGTTGAATGGCTGCAACCCTATACTGAGGAAGCCATTAAGAGTATTGCAAAGCGTGGCATTAAAGATTTGTTAGTTGTTCCAATTAGTTTTGTTTCTGAACATATCGAAACTTTGCAAGAGATTGATATTGAATATCGTGAAGTTGCTGAAGCAGCAGGTATTCATAACTTTGATCGCGTTCCTGCTTTAAATAGCCATCCTCTCTTCATCAATGATCTCGCGGAATTAGTAATGGAATCTCTCGGTACAACTAAAGCCGCAGCGATCGCCATATAAATTTTCATAAAAAAGGACTTCCTAGAAATCCTTTTTTTTATGGAAACTTATATAGAGTAAAGTCTATTGTTATTATAAAAATAATAGACTTTACTCTACCAAGACTTAACTCTAAGATACCAATAGCAACAAATCAATCGTTTGAATTTTCCTGCTAAGTTTTCCTGACTTAGTTTATTGATTTCGATGAGTAGAGATTAAACTTTTGGAATCGTTTACAGCGATTTATTAGTTAATTTAACGATAACTAAAGCGCGATCGCGGCTTAGTTTTGCGCTGACTTAATAAAAAAACTAAGAAATTGAGGTGTTCTCACCGCAATTTCTCCCCCAAATTAACCTTATAAGAAAATGAAATTATGTCTGATTTGAATAAAAACTTTTCCCGTCGCAACTTCATTGCCACCGCAGGAGCGACCGCTTTAACTTCAGTTCTGCTGAAAGCATGTGGCAATCCTACTGAAGACACGCCCAAGATTACTTCAACGCAAGCCACTAAAGCCGCACTTACCACAGAGCAAGTGCCTGAAACAGTCAAGGTGAGGCTCGGTTACATACCAATTGTCGAAGCAGCACCACTGATTATTGCCAAAGAAAAAGGCTTTTTTGCTAAATATGGCATGACTGACGTGGATATCTCCAAGCAAGCCAACTGGGGTGCAGCTAGAGACAACGCCAAAATCGGCTCATCAGCAGGTGGCATCGATGGTGGTCAGTGGCAGATGCCAATGCCTTATCTGATGTCAGAAGGGATCATTACCGACAATCAAAAAATCCCGATGTACGTTTTGCTCCAGTTGAATACTCAGGGCAATGGCATTGCGATCGCAGGTAAGCTCAAAGATCAGGGAATCGGGCTGAAGTCTGACAAAATAAAACCACTCTTTGACAAGATGAAGTCTGAGGGCACTAAATTTAAAGCTGCTTACACGTTCCCAAAAGCCAATCAAGAGTTGTGGATTCGCTATTGGCTCGCTGCCAATGGAGTCGATCCTGACAATGATGTGGATCTGCTGACTGTACCTTCTGCTCAAACAGTCGCAAACATGAAAACTGGCACGATGGATGCCTTTAGTACAGGCGACCCTTGGCCATATAAAATTGTCAAAGAGAAGATTGGTTTTATTTCTGCCCTCACTGCCGAAATGTGGAAAGGACATCCTGAAGAATATCTCGCCATACGTGCTGACTGGGTGGATAAAAACCCGAAAGCGACCAAGGCTTTACTCAAGGCGATCATGGAGGCGCAACAATGGTGTGACAACTTCGACAATCGTAAGGAACTTGTTCAGATTGTCTCAACCAAAAATTACTTTGGGGTTGCTCCTGAAATCCTCGAAGACACAATGATGGGCAAGTATGACCTAGGCGATGGCAGAGTGGTCAATGACAAGAGCATGGCTCCTCTGTATTGGAAGGATTCTAAAGGAAACGTTTCTTATCCTTACCAGAGTCATGACCTATGGTTCCTAACCGAGAGCGTGCGTTGGGGCTTCTTGCCGAAGGAATCCTTAGCGACTGCAAAAGACTGGATCAAGAGAGTCAATCGCGAAGATCTCTGGCGCGAAGCTGCGAAGGAAGCTGGTATTCCTGCGGCTGACATCCCCACTAGCACTTCTCGAGGCATCGAAGAGTTCTTTGATGGCGTGAAGTTTGATCCTGAAAATCCTAAAGCCTATCTCGATAGCCTGAAGATCAAGAAAGCCTAGATCTAGAAGATCTCTTATTCAGAATTTACCCCACCTTAGCCCTTGCAAAGGGGAGAAAAACAAGATTTCCGATCTTCCCCCTTGGAAAGGGGGAATTAAAGGGGGTAATTTGACTTATGCATGTAGGGTAATTTTTTTACTAGAAATATCCTAAGTCTTGAAAACCCAAAAACAATCAACAAATTAATAACTGTGTGTGAGAAAAGTTTAAAAATGAAAACATCTGCTGCTTGTGGTTTTGGTTTACTGCTTGTGAGTTTGCCCCTATCTTTAGGAGCATTTGCTAAATCTGCCAACGCAAACCCTAATGAGATCTTGGCAAATACGAAAACCAGTAATGTTGCAAACACTCCTTTGATCGCGCCAATCAATAGTGAATCTCTTAAGTCACCTAACTCTCAACTGTTTAGCGATATTCGCCGTGACACAATTAACGGCAAGACCGATGCAATCTCTCAAAACGTGACATCTGTTTCACAATTATCCGATGTCCGTCCGACTGACTGGGCTTTTACGGCTTTGCAATCTCTAGTTGAACGCTATGGATGTATTGCAGGATATCCTGATCGCACTTTTCGCGGTAAACAAGCGACTTCTCGCTATGAATTTGCGGCTGGCTTAAATGCTTGTCTCGACAAAATCAATGAAATCATCTCGGCAGGGCTAGCTGATAAAGTCAGCAAAGAAGATCTTGCAACCCTCCAAAAGCTCCAAGAGGAATTTGCGGCAGAACTCGCGACCTTGCGTGGACGTGTTGATGCTCTTGATGCCAAGACTGCCAAGCTTGAGGCTCAACAGTTCTCAACTACCACAAAACTAAGCGGCGAAGCGATTTTCAGTCTGTCAGGTGCAACAGGAGCTAACCCTAACCCTCCTGCTGGCACAAACACAAATATTGTTTTCAATAACCGAGTTCGCCTGAATTTGTTGACGAGCTTTACTGGCAAAGATTTGTTGATTACTGGCTTACAAGCCACAAATATCAATAGTCTGGCTGCACCTTTGGGCTATGCCGATCCAGCGCTAGGTAGCTCAAGTCATGTGCGCTTAGGTTTCGAGAATCAATTCACCGATTTCAATCCATCAAACTCTAGAACATCAGCCGCGAACTCTGTAAATCTCTATAAGCTGCTGTACATTTTCCCAGTCGCTGATAAATTGACCTTGTTTGCTGGCACCAATGCTGAGGTCTCGGATGCGTTTCCTGCGATTAGTCCCTTTGCTAATGAAGGGCAAGGTGCAGTTTCCCGCTTTGGTCAAGGCTTAAATGCCGCGACCCGTGTATCGGGCGGCACATCTGGAATTGGTTTGGCGGCGGCTGTTGGATTTATCTGGACTCCATCAGACAAAGTTGATTTCCGAGCTTTGTATGGCAGTGTGAATGCAGCGATCCCCACTAACACTGCTAGCACCCTGCTTGGAGCAGGTTTCTTTGGTGGAAGTACAATTGCCGCCGCCCAATTAACCCTCAAACCGACGCCTAATCTTGATATCGGACTTAACTATGCTAACAGCTATCACCAAATCAATATTTTGGGGACTGGCTTAGCTGCATTCAGTATTGGCTCAATTACTAGTACTCCTCAAGGTCTTGCAGTATTAGATGACCCAATCAGACTTAATTCTGTCGGCTCGACCTTGACATGGCGGATTACCCCTAAGATTGCCTTTAATCTATCGGGCGCTTGGATCTTTGCCAATCTTGTCAACAAAGATGCTTCGACAACCTTTACTAGCTGGATGACTGGATTCCATTTCAGCGACGTATTTCAAGAAGGAAATACGGCTGGTATTCTTTTTGGTCAGCCACTAGCGCGTAGCTCTGTTGGCGGTAGTTCCATCATTCCCACGGGTAGAACAGCCACGCCCTACCACTTGGAAGGGTACTTCAACTTTAAAGTATCTAAAAATATCAGTATTACCCCTGGTGTATTTTTTATCTTTAATCCAGAGGGTATTAACAATGCTCCAACTGCAACTGTTGGTGTAGTTCGGACTACTTTTACATTCTAAAAACTAAGAAGTAAAAGCTCAAAAACAAAATCAATTAATAATCACTCACCTTACGGAGAGCGCAGATAGCACCTTTATAGCCCCTCGCCCTCAATGGGCGAGGGGCTATGAGGGTATTGGAAAATTCTACGTTAGGTGAGATAATCAATAATTAGGATTAGGAATAATAAGTTTATGGCAGTAAGTGTTGGCAATCGGAATTCATCAAACGCGATCGCAAAGTATTGGCAGAAAAATGCTCAAAATTGGGCGCTCCCAATCATTGGAATATTGGGCTTTCTAGCTGTTTGGCAACTTCTATCTACTATAGGATTACTCAAGTTGCCAGGTCCATGGGATATCATTTCCGAAAAATCCACTCGCGATTTATTGTTTTATCCATTCTATGATCGCGGTGGTACTGACAAAGGACTATTCTGGCAAACCTTAGCTAGTTTTGAGCGCGTCGCCAAAGGCTATTCATTAGCGGCAATTGTCGGTGTTGGTTTGGGTGTATTAGTTGGCACAACTCCAGTTATTGATAAAGCCCTCGATCCATTGTTCCAATTTTTGAGAACAGTTCCACCTTTGGCTTGGGTTCCGATCGCACTGGCGGCTCTCCGTCAAAATGAACCAGCAGCATTATTTGTTATCTTCATCACGGCGGTATGGCCAATTCTATTAAATACAGCAGTTGGTGTCAAGCAAATCCCCCAAGATTATCGTAACGTTGCACGGGTACTACAGATCTCTCGCCAAAAGTATTTCTTTAAGATTCTGATTCCTTCGGCGCTTCCTTATATCTTTACTGGGTTGCGTATTTCCATTGGTTTGGCATGGTTGGCAATTATCGCGGCGGAAATCATCATGTCAGGCATTGTCGGTATCGGCTTCTTTATATGGAATGCTTATACCAATGACAAGGTGGGTGAAGTTATCTTGGCTCTAGTCTACATCGGCGCTGTTGGCTTGATGCTTGACCGTTCGATCGGCTGGATTCAGCATTTGATTTTGCCTGAAGAACAGAAATAGATTGCCCTCACCCCCCAGCCCCCTCTCCCCTAGGGAGAGGAGGAGTAAGAGAATATTTCTTGTTCCCTTCTCCCTTAGGGAGAGGGGCTAGGGGTGAGGGTCTTAGAAATTTTCAAATAATAAAGGAGTTTTTAAAATGAATGGTTTTGTTTCAATCGATCAAGTAGAAAGAACTTTTCCTCTGGGCGGTGGTAAAGAATATATCGCCCTTAAGGGAATCGATCTGCATATTAAAAAAGGTGAATTTGTTTCCCTTATCGGTCACTCTGGCTGTGGTAAGTCTACCCTATTAAATATGATTGCAGGTTTGGATTTGCCCACTGGTGGCATCGTTATGCTCGAAGATGAGCGAGTATCGCGTCCTGGCCCCGATCGCATGGTGGTTTTTCAAAACTATTCGCTGTTGCCTTGGCTATCGGTACGCGAAAATGTGGCGCTAGGAGTTGATGAAGTTCTCTCGCATTTGCCTAAGAAAGAGCGCCATGATTTGATTGAGCATTATGTAAAAATGGTGGGATTAAGTCATGCGATCGATAAGCCGCCGACACAACTGTCGGGAGGAATGAAACAACGTGTGGCGATCGCCCGCGCTCTTGCAGTTCGCCCCAAACTATTACTACTTGATGAGCCATTTGGAGCCTTAGATGCTTTGACCCGTGGTAATCTGCAACAGAAATTAATGCAGATCTGTAATGAAGACCAAGTTACAGCGGTGATGGTTACGCACGATGTTGATGAAGCGGTATTGCTAAGCGATCGCATTGTCATGCTCACCAATGGTCCTGCTTCAAAAATCGGTGGCATTCTAGAAGTTGATATTCCTCGTCCTCGTCAACGGATGGAAGCAGTTAAGCATCCTAGTTATTACAGCCTTCGTAGTGAAATCATCTATTTCTTAAATCAGCAAAAGCGGGTTAAGAAAATGAATGCCCGTACTGTCGCAAATGTGGCAAGGCATGGATTAGAGAAGGTTAATCTAGAAATTGGGTTTGTCCCTTTAACCGCCTGTGCGCCGATTGCGATCGCTAAAGAAAAAGGCTTTTTCCAAAAGCATGGACTCGATGAAGTATCTCTAGTACGTGAAACTAGTTGGCGCGGTATTGCTGATGGTATTGCAGGTGGTTATCTTGATGCGGCGCAAATGCCTTCAGGTTTGCCAGTATGGATGACTTTAGGTGGTAATGGAACTTGTAAACCTATCGTCACGGCTCTAACCATGACTCGCAATGGTAACGCGATTACGCTTGATAAGCGCTTTTACGATCGCGGGATTCATACCCTCGCTGATTTCAAAGCAATGCTCCAAAATACTCGCGATCATACTCACCGTATGGGCGTAGTTCATCCCTCATCGATGCATAATTTGCTTTTGCGTTACTGGTTAGCGGCTGGCGGCATTGATCCTGATCGCGATGTGGAATTAAAAACAATTCCACCCGCGCAAATGGTAGTTGACCTCAAAGCTGGCAGTATTGACGGTTTTTGTGTCGGCGAACCTTGGAACTTCCGTGCCGCGATGGAAAATATCGGCTTTACGGTCGCGACAGATTTGGAAATCTGGAATGGTCATCCTGGTAAAGTTCTAGGTGTACGCGAAGATTGGGCAAATGCCTATCCAAATACACATATTGCTCTAGTTAAAGCGTTGCTTGAAGCCTGTATCTATTGCTCCGATCCGAATAATGCCGAAGAGATTCGCTTGATTCTTTCTCGTCGTGATTATGTCAGCACTAATATTAACTACATTCATTTAGGAAATTCTAATGATGTTAGCTGTTCGCTAGATACACCAATGCGCGAACCTGCTCACCATCAGTTCTATGGTGCGGGTGTTAACCGTCCAAGTCGGACTGAGCATCTCTGGCACATTACCCAAATGGCGCGTTGGGGTGATGTGCCTTTTCCTCGTAATTGGGTAGAGGTTTTAGAAAAAACCTGTCGCGTTGGAGTTTTCAGCACCGCCGCTCGTGAGCTTGGGCTGAGCGATATAACTTACAGTCGCAAGGCGATTCAACTGTTTGATGAGATACCGTTTAATGCTGATGATCCGATTGATTACTTGAATCATCTAGAGATCAAGCACAATATCACGATGGCAGAAATTGGTATGGATTCAATGCGAATGGTTGCTTAGTTTCCTAACCGTAGGGGCAATTCATGAATTGCCCCTACGCTAATAACAAAATTTTTATATCGAGAAAAAAGAAAATGACCCAAACAACTCTCAATCAAAATAGCGTGATCGCAACTTTGCCACCTCAAGAAGCATTTGTTCGCATTGAAAAAGTCTCAAAATCATTCCCTACAGCTCAAGGCGAATATGTTGTCCTCAAAGATGTCAATCTTCATGTTCAAGAAGGTGAATTTATTTGCTTGATTGGTCACTCTGGCTGCGGTAAATCCACCTTGTTGAACATGGTTGGTGGTTTCTCAAAGCCTTCCATTGGCGAGGTTATAGTTAACGGCAAACTGATTACTAAACCAGGTCCTGAAAGAATGGTGGTATTCCAAGGTTATGCGCTCTTGCCTTGGCTAACGGTCTATGAGAATGTCCATCTTGCTGTTGATTCTGTTTATCCAAATCTATCCAAAAGTGAGAAAAATGATATTGTCCGTCATCATCTAGCGATGGTCGGTTTAAGTGAATCTGCTGATAAAAAGCCACCACAAATTTCAGGTGGGATGAAGCAGCGCGTATCGATCGCCAGAGCTTTATCAATTCGTCCTGAAGTTCTCATCCTTGATGAACCTTTTGGTGCGTTGGATGCGATTACAAAAGAGGAATTACAAGAAGAGCTATTGCAAATTTGGACGGAACATCGCTGCACAGTACTGATGATTACCCACGATATTGATGAGGCTTTGTTCTTAGCTGATCGCCTTGTGATGATGACTAATGGTCCCGCCGCGAATATTGGTGAAATCATGAAGATTCCCTTTGCCCGTCCCCGCGATCGCTCTCAAATTATGGAAGATCCTCTATACTACGATCTGAGAAATACGGCTCTAGACTTCTTGTATAACCGTTTTGCCCATGACGAGTGATTCTCTCACCCCATCTTCCATTGAGGAACAAGCAGCCCTCACCCCTAGCCACTCTCCCCTTGAGAGAGGGGAACAAGATAATAGAATTGAATTTTTTGATCGCATTGCGGTAATTGCGACGATGCATCGTAAAGAAACGAAGATCGCACCGATCTTGCAAGAGTCACTAGGAATTCGTTCTGTGACTCCTAATGACTTTAATAGCGACTTGTTTGGCACATTTACCCGCGATATTGATCGCCCTGCCAATCAAGTTGAGACAGCGAAACTCAAAGCTGAAAGAGGTTTAGAGTTAGTTAATACCGATCTTGCGATCGCTAGCGAAGGGAGCTTTTTCCCGCACCCGATTTTAGGAATTCCATACAATCGTGAAATTGTATTGTTACTTGACAAAAAATATAACTTCAGTGTTTATGGAGTATCTCTCTCTACTGATACAAACTTTCGCCATCAGGTAGTTTCTAGCTACGGACAAGCCTATGAATTTGCGATCAAAATTGGCTTTCCCGATCATGCGATCGTCCTGATGCAAGACGCTCAGACCTCAGCAAAGGCAGCAATTCACAAAGGAATTACTTCAGAAGATATTCTTAAGGAATCAGTGGATGAATTGTTAAAGCGATCACCTCAAATCCATATAGAAACAGATATGCGATCGCTCTACAATCCGACTCGCATGAGCAATATTGCCAAGGCAACTGAAGACTTAGTTCGCAAGTTACAGAAACTTTGTCCTAATTGTAATTTTGTAAATTTTGATGTGTCAGAGAGACTCAAAGGATTACGCTGTGAACTATGTGGATTGCCCACACAAGTCACTCGCACTAATGTATATCGTTGCGATCGCTGTAATTTTAAACAAGAAACTCTTTTCCCTGATGGTATCCAGTTTGCTGATCCTATGTATTGCTCCTATTGCAATCCTTAAGCAATTGGACTGAACCAAAAGCTCAAGATTTGAAGGTAAGTAGCTCAAACCCAAAAAGCTTTAGCGCACGCGCAACGTGGGCTAAAGCTTTTTTTAATGATGGCTTACCTATTTACATACTCCCTTCCTAGTGAAAAATTAGACGTTGCGGCGCTTTGCGCTGCAACGCTAATCCTTGGTTTTATATGTCTATTTCTATAGTGGGAAGAGAGTAGTTATACCGACAGCGATTGCTGTGTTTAAGTTATTTGTTTTCAGCAAAGATTAAGCAAGCAAAAAATAGTTGACTTCGGATAGATTATTGGCAATTCATTTTAGGATAAGTTCCGCCGCAAAAGTCAAGAAATTAGGTCAACAAACTAACTTTGCCACTCGTTATGTCGTAGTAGGCGGGCAATATTTTTAGCTTGCCTGCCGCGACCAACTTAGACAAGATAGAAGATTTTGCCAAAGTTGCAGCTTGATTTTTTGCATTGGCTTTAATCGTTGCCGTAAGATCATCAGGGACTTTTGTAATTCCCTCTTTTTTTACTTTTTCTTCTATCTCTTTGACGGCGGGCGTGAGATAGGGAACGAGTGAGGGAATCATACCCAAATCTTTTAAATCTACAGTTGGTTCATCCAATCTACCCATCGCTGCGACCACCGCACCGCATGACCGATGTCCCATTACTAAGATTAATTTGGAACCCAGCACCAATGTACCAAACTCAAGACTACCAACAGTTTCAGGGCTAGCAATGTTCCCCGCGACACGACAGACAAAACAGTCGCCGATGCCTTGGTCGAATACAGTTTCAATCGGAACGCGCGAGTCTGCACAACCTAGAAATGCGGCAAATGGAAACTGGTCGGCACCAGTTTGAATGACCGTTTCTTTGCCAGAGCGAGGATGAAATGTTTTGCCATCAACGAAACGTTGATTCCCATCCATCACAATTTTTAGCGCATCATCTGGGCTCAGATCTTTTGCCGCAGGACGCTTAGCAATCCCTGCTGGAATTTCAGCTGAAGGGCAGTTAGTAGCTGCAGAGTTTGCAGCTGTTGAGTTTGCGGCGGGAACTGCGGCGGTTGGAGTGGTCGATGAAGTGCAAGCAACTGTCGCAGCGTAGGAAACCCCAGCAATTCCCATAGACTTGAGCAGGTTACGACGACCAAGAAACCCTACGATACGATCCATAAAATATATCCAAATAAATTTTAAATTTGTAAAAAGCTTGTTTTAATATCAAGCTGCAATAAGATCATTAAATCCTGTCTGTGACTAATTTTCAAGTCAATAAATTTATATCAAGCATAGATAAAATACTATGCACCACGTATAACTCATAAGTAAAGAGTAATGATAAAATGTTTACTCCCTTCCTAGTGAAAAATTAGACGTTGCGGCGCAAAGCGCCGCACCGCTAATCCTTGGTTTTGTATGTCTATTTCTATAGTGGGAAGGGAGTAGATTTGGTGAGTAGAGTTCTGACAGGGATGGGCGTTGTTGAGAGATAGAAATTTGGAGGTGATCGGGACATAACACGCCGTTGCTTAAGCGATCGCCTCAAATCCACATAGAAACAGATATGCGATCGCTTTACAATCCCACCCGCACAAAAAATATCGCCAAGGCAACAGAAAACTTAGTCCGCAAGTTACAGCAACTTTGTCCCAATTGTAATTTTGTGAATTTTGATGTAGTAGAGAGACTCAAAGAATTGCGCTGTGGACTATGTGGATTGGCGACACAAGTTATTCGCACTAATGTATATCATTGCGATCGCTGTAATTTTAAACAAGAACCTCTTTTCTCTAATGGAGTGAAATTCGCTGATCAAATGTATTGCTCTCATTACAATCCTTAACGCTCAGTTTAAACTTCTAGATTTGTAGAGATTAAGATCATGGCGCGATCGCATATCTCTTCACGGTTGACTAGTTTGGCTAACTCCTTTGGTTCGTAGTGTCCTTCCTCAACCTCTGCGGAGGCGCGATCAACTGCTTCTGTATAAGCTTCGGAAATTGCTAAGCGTAGTTCCTCGGTATTGAGGTATGTTCCGCCAGCTTTACGTCGCTGGTTTTTGGTTTGGATACCGCGTATAGAGTTACGAATTGATAGCTCCCAAGATTTGGTGGTACGATTTTCTACTTTTTGCTTGATTAAATGCATGAGCAGAATTACAGCATAGCTACGAATGTTGTTGATTTTATCGTCTCGACTCATTTCTTCTAATTCGTCAACAATTGCCAAAGCTCCATTCATATCACCTTTAAGTAGCAATTCTCTTAATGTCAAAAGTTCTTCCATATCGATTAGTTATGTGAGAATGCGATATATAGTAGTTATAGCATTAGTTATTGTATTCATTAAGAGTCGATCGCCTTTTTTACATACAAGCCAATTAGAGGAACTTGAATAGGATGATTTTCGGGCTCATTTATGCTCGATCTTTGCGCGGCGATCTTAAAAAGGAATCAGGTAAATCTAAAGAAGAAAAAGTAGTTGTTTCGAGTAATGCGATCGCAATACCTTGGTGGCTTTTCCCCGCAGCAGGTGGAGTTATCGCCGTTTCATTAGGCGCAGCTTTTTGGCTAGGACGGCGTTCTAGTACCAAGATGTTAATCCTTCGAGAACCTTTGAGTGTTGCTCAAGAAGAACGAATTGATAAATAAATTGCCTAACTGAGAGAAGACAATGCAGTCAAAAATAGTTGCGGCGTAAGGATTTGAGTACCGTGATAATACTTAGTAAATTTTCCTTGTCTCTAAGCTTGTAATACTTGATTAGGGGTGCTAGTTTGAGATTTGCTCAGTAGTACAGCAATAAAAACAGAAGTATCAATGACAACTTTTGGCATCTTAGTGTACAAGTTGGGAATTAACTTCTTGAGCAATTTTGGCACGAGTCGGTTCAAAATCCGCCCAAATTTCTGGTTCCGATCTTTTGGGTTTGGATGCAGATATATCAAAACGATTCTGAATGATGGAATCAGCTTTAGTTAGATGCTCTTGAGTAAAAGGGTAAGAGTTTGAGTCTGTTTCTAAAGAACAAAGAAAAAATAGTACCGTCTCTAGCTGAGATTCTGGCACTCGGTCAAATTCTTGAATAATTTGCTCTTTGATAGTCATGACTAAAATTCTACACCAAGCTTTAAGTTATAGCATTACCGCATTTTAGCTTGGACGGCGCAGCAATCCAGAGATATTGGGTACTCACAATAGTTGTCTTTCTAATAACGGGAAGTTGTTATTACCTTCTAATTACGATTTGTCAGTAACAGAACCCGCTAACGAGGATAAGTCAAAGTAAATTATCAAAAATATGATGTGTGGGACTTCCTCCAGATGTTGCGTTTATCGTAATTCACTAGATGACTTCCGATTTCTGATTGTTCTTGATAGCTAAATATTCACGGTTAGCACCTGCAAAATTGGAATTTCTAATCTCTGAATCGCTTTCCTTGAAATCGACATAAGAACGATTTCTAGTTAACCGCCTAGCGTACTAATGTGGTTCAACTTAAGCGTTATACCGATGGCTATTGTCATAGCAGAGTGCTGAGACTTCCGTTAATAGTGTTTAGTATTAAATTTCCTTAAAATCGCTAGTATGAAGTCTTTTGAGGTACTAGGAACTCGTGAGTGATTTTTGCTACATGAAAGCAAGTGGTCAAGACAAAGTTAACAATATATGTGTATGTATAGATCCGCGTAAAAAAGTTCATTAGCTAGTGGGTGTAACTAAAATGACTAGATATGCATTAGTAGTAGGAGTAAGTGAATATAGGTCGGTTCTATCGCTTCCCGAAGCTAAAAGAGATGCCCAAGCGATTCAGCAGGTATTGGAGCAGCGTGGTTTTGATCAAGTAAAGTCTCTTGTTGATCCTCAGATCCAAGAACTGAGGGAATCTATTGAAGGACTATTTGCTGATCGTTAGAATAATGATACGCTCCTCTTCTACTTCTCTGGTCATGGCATTCTTGATGCTGCTTCTGGTAATCTCTGTTTGACGACTCGAACGACAGAGAACGATCACTTACAGTAGACATCGGTTTCATCTAGCCTGCTTACTCACGTTATGAATACTAATCAGGGTAATCAAATACTCATTTTGAATTGTTGCTACAGTGGCGCTGCAACCAGAGGTTTTGCAAGCAAACAAGACTTAAGTCCTCGCCTAATTAATGAAAATCGGGCAATTCTTACATCATCTATCCCTTGGCAATCCTTTTCAAATCGACAAAAATATGATCTGTCTATTTATACACACTATTTAGTTAAGGGACTTAAAACGGGTTTAGCAGATTACGACCATGATAATGACAGATTAATTTCTGTCAATGATTTATATAGATACGTAAAGCGAAAACTGAGAGAGAGTGGGCTGAAACAAGAACTTGAACTGTTGGCATATGGAAAAGCTAGAGAAATTTATTTGACTACTAGAAAAGAGACACGCGAATTAGAATCAGCAAGTAATTCGCATAATATTGCTGTTCTCATAGAATCTGAGCAAGACGAGCTTACTAATTTAAATCTGCTCACTGATATACCATTGATCATTCAAGCATTAAAAAGTAAAAACTCAAATATTCGTCAAAGAGCTACTGAAATTTTGGGTGATATGCAATCAGAAGATGCTGTGCTAGTTTTGTCTCAGCTTTTGCTAGAAGATGAAAATATTAATGTAAGAAGTTCTGCTGCTGAAGCATTAGGGGAAATTTATGAAAAGCAAGGGGCTTAGGGATTAATTGGTGGTTTACAATCCTGATCGTAAGTCATTGGCTATATCAGCCCTAGGTAAAGCTATGTTAAGCGATTCAAGCCTGCGAGTAAGGCTCACAGCTATTGAATCGTTAGCAAAAATTCGTGATGAAGCAGCAATTCCATATTTGATTAAAGCTCTAGATGATCCAGATCCTCAGATTCGTGAGAGGATAACAGAAGCACTAGGGATAATTTATAGTTCTATGCCAGAAGTTTCTCAACCGCAAAATGTTTTAGTTTTTGTAAAGACCTTGCTTTCCGCATATCTTGAACTTGAACTGCTTTATACACTCGCTTTTGTAGTCTAAAAAGGTTGACTCGGAATTTCTTCCAGTTCAATTCTTTCCAAAGTTCACTAACATTTCTGTTGTGTCCAACCATAATCTGCTCTAGTTTGTGTAGTCTGAATACCTTGAGGCAATTACGAGCATTTAGATGTCTGGTTACGCCCTGTTCCCAGCTTCACCCTGTAAAAATCGAGTTTACTCAGTGTAGGCAGATAAGGAGTCAGTCTTGAGTTTAGACGATAGGGTTTTCACCTATATCATCTGGACAGTTAAGCTATACTCTAGGATTTCTAGCTTCAGTGGTTACGTACGGACTGGTTACCGTGATTCACACTGAACGAATCGCACTCGTTGTTGAGTTCCGAGAGATGAGCGGCGATTTGCTGCGCAATGCAAGCTAACGTAAAAGTTAAGAATTGAGAAGCGATCGCCGCATAACAAATCATTAGAGCGGACAAAGTTGTAATATTTTGGTTAAGAGTAAAAGCTATACTGCTGTTCAACTCTTGCCGTTATGGATTACAAATTGTCTCCTTAGAAATCGTATGGAAAAGTAGAAGATCGTAGCACTGCAAAATATCTTCAGTTCTAGACTTGATACCTTGAGTCATCTTTTAGAGATAGCGGAAAGTCATTTCGCAGACGATGTGGAGTATCTGTTGCAGCATCGCATAGCGCCCGATATGCTTCCTTTTGGCACACAAATTGCATTCACTTGCAATCAGCCTCGTAACTTCGCGTTGTGGTGCTTAGGAAAGCCAAATAGCAACTTGAACCCAGATGTAGCATCTTTGGTTGAGGCTCGTGGTCATATTTCATCCACGAAGGAACTTCTAGCGAGTATCGATGTTGCCGATACTAAATTGTCAGATATCAAACGGATTGAGATTGGGAAAGGACTGTAGTTAAAATTATCTGGACTCTCTTACGTAGATGATTTTCTGATGCCAAACTTTTATTTCCATATGACGACAGCTTTATCTAAGATTCTTCTAATGTGACAAGCCGATATCCAGCTTCGGCGGGTGTCACGATTGAGATAAAAACTAATGGTTCTTCACCGTTATTAAATACTCCATGTACACAACCAATAGGAGCAATTACGACATCACCTGCAACAATTATTTCTGTAAGACCTGTCTTATCCAAATAATATTCTCCCTTTCCACTCAAAATAGTCCAAGTGTCTTGCCCATTAGGATGGATATGCGGAGATACTGCTTGTTTCGGTTTGATATGCCAAGCGACAATAACTGCATCCTTAGATTCTGTAATAACTGAACGAATAGGTTCTCCGACAGTCGGCTGAAAAAATTTAGAACTCTCAAATATTCTCGGTATACTCATCTTTGGCGATTCCCAAAATAATACTTTCTTTGACAGGTTTCTCAACTGCAATTGTCTCAGCGATCGCATGGAAAAATTGTCTCAGCAATCACTAATACAGATAGATAGAATTTTCACTAATATATATAGAATTGCTTTGGCTTTCTTTGATTTTCTGCTGAAATCACAATTTCTCTGATTCTCTTTTGTCTCGTCTCCTTAGTGAAAATATAAGGGGCACTTCGTACTCCTTGTATTTTGTGTTGATGGCATACAGCAGATTGAGAACAAACCAAACCCAGATTTTTATAAAAACCCTGCGAAGCGGGGCTTTTATAAAAATCTAGTGGTGGATTTGTTCGGGATTTGCTGTAAATTATTTATAGCCCACTAACGGCGCGATCAAGGTTGGCGCGGGATTGGTTATAGCCGATGATTGCTTGTACTCGGTTAACATCAGCATTAGTAAAATCCGACTCAGCAGTAATCACCTCAAGCTGCGTACCAACACCTGCATCAAGTCGCAAACGAGCTAAACGCAGTGCTTCTTCAGCATTTTTGACGGCTAGAGTTGCTGTGTCAATCTGTTGTAAGCGCGATCGCTGATTGATATAAGACTCTTCAACATCATAACGGGCTTGACGAGCAACTTGTTCAAAATTAGATTCGGCAGTGGCTTGATCAGCTTTGAATTGGTCTACTCGCGCGGCAGTTCTACCACCATCATAGAGATTCCAATTTAATGTAGCTCCGATTTGATAGCCTGTTCCAATTCCAATACCATTCCTAAAGTCTGAAGCCGTATTTAAGTTAGTAAATACGCTAAACTGAGGACCTAATCTGGCGAGCGAAGTATTGGCTTGATTGCGAGCAACTTCACGCTGTAATCGAGAAATGTCTAACTCGGCACGATTGCGTACTGCTAATACAATCGATTCTTCTAGAGGTAATTTCCACTCAATTACAGGGGCAATTTTATCGGCAGCCGTAATTTCGATGGTGGGAGGATAATTTAGCTGTCTAGACAACTCACGTCTGGCTACCAATTGTGCCGCTTCCGCATTGAGTAAATTTTGCCTAGCATTGGCAAGTTGCACCTCAGATTGCAGCACATCAAATTTTGTGCCAACACCCGCACGTTCTCTAGCTCTAGTATCTCTTAAGCTTCTTTCAGCATTTTCAACGGCTTTACGTTGAATACGGATAGTTTCATCTGCGTTTTGAAGGCTGTAATAAGCGGTCACAATACTTAAACGAATTGTTTGTCTGACTTGATTAAGAGTTGCCTCTGCAATTCTTAAATTATTCTCAGCAGTGCGGATCAAGGAATCATTGACTCCTGAGTCAAATATGTTGTAATCAATGCCTACAGTGCCTGTGAGCGATTGGTTAGTCGTTTGGTTTGCTACATTATTGTTGATGTTATTCAGCCGTATTCCCGCAGAGTCGGTAAAGCTATATTGTGCTGACCCTGTAACCGTTGGCGATCGCCCTGCTTCGGCTTCTCTTAACACAGCACGAGCACGATCTATGGCAATTCGCGCTTTGATTGCATCAGAGTTTGTTTTTTCAACCAAATCAACAACTTCCTCAAGCGTAACTGGTTTGACACGTTCTAATTTAACTTGGCTAGGAGTGGTTGGGACTACTAATGTCTGGGCAGGATCAAGTTGACCTGAATTAGAGGCAGCTGAACTAGGAATTACTCTAGTCGGTTCTGTAGAGCTGACGAGTTGAGGCTTGGTATCTTGAGCATTACTATCTTGAACAACTTTAGGGGCTAACGAAGAAGGTTGTTGAGTAGAAAGCTTAGGTAAAGCCGCAACTTTTAGCTGCAATTTGTGACTATCTTGAGATGTAGTTTGACTATTATTTAATAATTCGGTTTTTACCGAGCTAATCTCAACTTCTTGAGTCTTAGTAGCTTCTGAGATAATCGGTACGGTGATATTTGTTTTGGTGTCAGGCTCGAGGACGACTTTAGTGAAAGGTCGCAGAGGCATTGTAAATTCTTGAGCATTGGCTGTCCAAGCTGGAATCAGAAGCGATAAACTCGCACCAAGTGTCAACCAACTGGAAGAAATTTGCATAATCTAGTTCCTTACTCCACATATCTAAACTGCAGCCAAAATGCTTTAATCAAAGCTTTAATCAAAGCATCTTCTGATAGCTCATATAACACAATCATCATCCAATCGGGTAGAGATGTGAAATATGTTTTTTGGGATTACCAATTGTAATACACAGAAATTACCAATCTCAAAAATTAGATAAATCTGTTCAGGTATGCTCTAATTTGCTGGCTTTTAATTGGTTCTAAGTATCATAGTAATTGTCATAAATCCTAGAAAGCAGAACAAGTGCAAAGCAACCATTCTGGTTTATGGAGTTTAATGTAATATAGCCACAAAACTCAGAAATTGCATACAAAATGAATATTCTCACATCTGTAATTACACCGCAAGCTTGGCGGGGAGATGCCCTTGCGATCGCGGTTTTTAGTAGTCCAAATTCTAATAATGAACGATCAGAAAATCATGCTCCTAAAAGATTAGAACTATCCGAGCTGCTAAGTCACTTAGATGTTAAGGTTTTGGGCTGCACTTTAAGCGATTTGATTGCTGAGTCAGAATTTACAGGGGAAATCGGTACATCGGTTAGTGGTCGCGTGGGAATTGACTACGCTATTCGTAAGGTGATTTTGATCGGATTGGGAGATCCAACAAAAGCTAATCCTAATGATTGGCGTAAAGCCGCAGCGACAGCGGTAAAATGGGCAAATAAGGAGAAGGCAAAAAAGTTAGCTATAGCTTTTCCTGCTTATAACCAAGATTTAAGTGCTACAGGACAGGCGATCGCTGAAGGAGTTTTACTGGCAGCCCATCAAGACAAGCGGTTTAAATCAAAAAATGCTCAGCCTTGGGGACTAGAGCAAATTGAGATTTTGGAAACTAATCCTGAATTGGCAAATGTGGCGATCGCTAAAGCTCAACAAATTGTCGATGGGGTGATATTAGCGAGAGAATTAGTGTCAGCTCCTGCCAATATAGTTACACCGATTACTCTTGCCGAGACGGCGGTGGCGATCACTAACGAGTCAGATTATTTTACCGTAAAAATCTTAGAGCAGGCTGATTGTGAAGCTTTGGGCATGGGCGCATACTTAGCTGTGGCAAGAGCCTCTGATATTCCGCCGAAGTTCATTCACCTCATTTATAGCAATGGTACACCTAAGCGCAAATTGGCGATTGTCGGCAAAGGTTTAACTTTTGACTCTGGCGGCTTGAACTTGAAAACAGGCGCTGGCAGCAGCATCGAACTAATGAAAACTGACATGGGTGGTTCCGCCGCAGCGCTTGGGGCAGCAAAAGCGATCGCCCATCTCCAACCTACTGATATCGAAGTACATTTCATCATTGCTGCATGTGAAAACATGGTTAATGGCAGTGCGATGCGCCCTGGTGATATTCTCACGGCTTCTAATGGCAAAACCATTGAGGTAAATAACACCGATGCGGAAGGTCGTCTAACTCTTGCCGATGCTCTAGTTTATACAGACAAACTTGGTGTCGATGCGATCATTGATCTTGCTACGCTTACAGGCGCATGTGTGGTGGCTCTCGGTGAAGACATTGCGGGAATGTGGTCGATTGATGACGCTTGGGCAGATGCGATCGCTAAAGCCGCTAAAGACGCTGGTGAGAAATTCTGGCGGATGCCCCTTGAAGATCCCTATTTTGACCAATTGAAGTCCGTTGTCGCAGATTTCAAAAATACGGGTTCTCGTGCAGGTGGTGCGATTACAGCTGCTTTATTTTTGAAGCAATTTGTAGAAAAAACAACTGTATGGGCGCACCTTGATATCGCGGGACCAGTTTGGGCTGAGCGCGAATCGGGGTATAACAATGCTGGTGGCACTGGCTTCGCAGTGCGGACTTTAGTGAATTTGATAATAAATTAAAAATAAAAGGCTTGGCTTCACAAGCCTTTTATTTTATTTGCATAGCAAATAGTAAATTATTTAAAAAAAAATGCGGATGGAGAGACTCGAACTCTCACATCAAAGATACTAGAACCTAAATCTAGCGCGTCTACCAATTCCGCCACATCCGCTTGGGTAAAGTGTTTTTTACACCGAATCAAATGATACAGCAATACAAGTAAATCGCGCATAATTTTTTTGCCAATATTTTTGCCACTGTTTTTTCCAGTGTTTAGTATTGATATACAATCATTTTGATTTGTTTTCTGCACTGAGTCTACTTTTAGCCTACTTTTAGCAATTTTGTTGAGCATATTTGTCTAGTGCATATTCATAAGCCTCAAAAAATCGATTTAGAGCAAATTTATCCCTGTCCTTGCCCTCGCAAACGGGGAAAGTTAAAACCGATCGCCCTAACCGAAGCTTTTGGTTGCGATCACTGTTCTTTGCTATTTGAGCTAGAAGAAGATGGATATAATTTATTGCAATTAGGTGGTATTGATTCTCAACGCCATAGATGGCAATGGATTGGCAAATGGCAAGCCATTTATGAATATAAAGCCTATCCTTTGCTAGAAACAGGTTTAATTTACCTAGCTTCTTTATTATTTTTTGCTTTAATAATTTTGTGGGCGCTAAATTTAAAATCAGCTTTTGGTATTCCTCTCGCTATTTTGTTGTTTACCCTATTGATTTTGATAATATGGCGATTGCTCGTGCTGCGTCGTCGCGATTTTTAATTACTTATTACAAATATGTCACCAGAAGACCTTACAGGCTTCATTTATAAATCTCATGTCGCAGCACTGCAACTCGCGCAAATCTCGACTAGAGAACGCGATCGCATGCTTTTAGAGCTTGCTGAGGCAGTCAAGAAGCATAAAAACTTGATCTTAGAAGCGAATACGCTAGATTTGGAAGCAAGTCGCGATATGGCTGTGCCTGAGTTGTTACTAGAATGGCTCAAACTAACTCCAGATCGGCTGAACTATATGATCGAAAGTCTGAAGCAGCTTTCTAATCTTCCCGATCCTTTAACGCTTCAAGTCGGTATCAATGGTTATCAACGTATTCCTTTAGGCGTAGTTGCTTTTGTCTATGAGGGCTTTCCACAGTTAGGACTAATTGCTGCAGGGATGTGTTTGAAGGTCGGCAATACAATCATTCTCAAAGGAGGAACCGAGGGTAGTAATACTCAAGAGGCGATCGCGGCAATTGCTAGAGATGTATTAATTGCTAGAGGATTTCCTGAAGCTTGTATGACTTCTCTACCTAAGGGAGTAGCCCTAAAGGAGTTGATCGTCCAAGAAAAATATTTGCGCTTGGTAATTCCCTACGGTCGTCCTAGTTTTGTGCAGCAGGTGAGCAAACAGGCGACGGTCTCAGCTTTACCGATCGCGATGGGCAATTGCTATTTATATCTATCGACTTCTGGAAATTTAGACTTTGCCAGAGAAATCATTTTGAATAGTCGGAAGGGCGATCCTGATGCTGTTAATGCGATCGAAAAAGTTGTGGTACATCAATCATGGCTTAAGCGCGGTTTAGGTGAATGGATTAAAAGTTTAAAAAAACAAGGTTTAAGAGTACGTGGATGTCCAGAGACAACTGCTTATTTTCGGCAGTTTCTAGAAGAATCCCATAGTGATGAAACTGATAAACCAAGCCAAGTTTTGATTGAGCAAGCGATCGAGGCTGAAAATGTCTGGGGACAAGTTTATTTAGACGAAACGATCGCAATCAAAATCGTGAATGATACTGAGGAGGCGATCGCTTGGATCAATCAGTACAGTAGTGGTCATGCTGATGTATTACTGACTGATTCATTATCTGAGCGCGATCGCTTTGTCAGTCGCATTAATAGCAGCACGATTTTTGTCAATGCCCATAGTCGCTTTAGTCGTTGTGCCAAAGTTGGAGACAATGGCAATGTCAAAATTGCGCTTGGTATGTCCAGTTTAAAAACGCGAGGTGCATCTAGATATCCTGGAGTTATTGATATCTATGCCTTGACAACAACTAAACAAGTGTTAACAAGTTCGTGGATGCCCTAAGTTTTTAGCTACTCCCTTCCCAGTGAAAAATTAGCGTTGCGGCGCAAAGCGCTGCAACGTTAATCCTTGGTTTTGTATGTCTATTTCTATAGTGGGAAGGGAGTATATTAGTCTTTAGATATATCGCTTAAGCATGGCTTCAAGTTTTTCGATAGGCGATCGCGGCGGAAGTCTAGGCAATTCTTGTTCTTGATGATTAGCATTTAGCAAGCACAGCACAGGTATTTCATATTGATAGTGCTCAAACCAGTCAGGGTTGCTAGCGATATTCCTGATTTCCAGTTCAAAATCCACATTATTGACTTGTTGTAATTTTGCAAGCAACCCTTCGCAGAGACAGCAGTCTTGTTTGCTGTACAAAATTAGTTTCATAGATTTTGATATATTTTATTGAACTCAATTTGATTATGCTATATTATTAGTCCGTCAGAACGCATAGCTCAGTTGGTTAGAGCACCACGTTGACATCGTGGGGGTCGGTGGTTCGAGTCCACTTGCGTTCATTGGCTGGAGAGCCAATAGCAGTAAGACTTTCAGGAGTTCCAATCGACTCCTGAAAATGTATTTTAGGGTGAATAAGACAAGATATATAGGCTGTTAAGGGTTGTTTTGGATGATAAGTCTAATACTAAACAGAGATTTCAGATGTTTTTGATTAATTCTAGTAAAATCAACAAAGTTACAGCAAATTCCGAACAAACCAAACTCAGATTTTTTTGTAAAAGCTCCGCCTCGCTAGGTTTTTACAAAAAATCTAATGGTGGGTTTGTTCGGGATTTGCTATAAGTCGGATATGTTGATTAAGGGGCAGAATCCCAACAATATCAAATTCGGTAATACCTTTGGCTGCAAAGGTTTTTATCGCCGTTGAGCTGTGCCGTTAGAGGAAGGGAGCGATCGCCGAAACCTGATTAAATGTTGCTACTCTTTTTAAATTTTATTCTTTGCTTCTACAAGAATCCGAGTGCCTTGCAAAATATTATTAATTTGCTTGAGAACTTCAAAATCTTCTTCAGGAAGGTTCGCATTAGTTGAAAGTTGCGAGTTCTTTTCTAAAAAGCTAAAGGCTTGACGAAATTCCATTGGTGTGGCGGCGATCGCATTGTCGAAATGACAAGGAATAATTCGTACAAAATTCCAACTAGCAACCTTATCAGCCCATGAGATCGCGGCTTGAGGATCACGATTGAGAATCAAGGTTTGTAAGATTGGGGCAACAAAAATACGCCCATTACCGCGCAAGGTTTCAAAGGATTGAGACCAGCTTTCTTTCCATTTAAAAGGGAAAAGACCATAGAAGGCTTTGCGCGATCGCTCGGGTGCTTTAGCAAGATCGCGTAACGCTTGCACAAAGGGAACGGCTTCTAATACTTGTGGACGAAAATAGAATAAAAAGAGTGAAGTTCTTTGCCAGCCTTTGATCCGATTGGCTTCTGTATCAGCGATTGGCTGAGAGGCATTATCTCTGGCATGAAATAGTAATGGATAGGGATCGAGTAACAAGATTTCAGGTGGCTTTTCAGAGATCGACACGATTGTATCGGTGACTAGTAAAGTCTGCGATCGTTTATCAAACATTGCTACTTCTGCAAATTGCCCTAAGCCCAGATTAATCGATCCCAGAATTGCATAGTCAAACTGATCGGCAAAGGGAGTCTGAGAGATATCTTTAGGTAAAATATAGGTGCGTCCCCTAGGAAAACCTAACCAACTTAGTGGCAAATTAAATGGGAAGCTCCACTGGTGCGGTGAAACATAAACCTGAGCTTTAGGAAAATATCGCGCAAAAGGACCCACAAAAACTTTGTGCTCGATTCCTGAAACCGTTGGCAAAATGATGTACTTAACTTCCCCATGTTCAGCGACAATCTCCTGCATTAAACGAATACATTCGAGAGTCGGCGCAACGGGTGCATATACTAGAAGTCCTCCTGTTTCTAGCTTCACCACCGTCATCCTGATTGGCACAACTACATAAAAAATCCCCTGAATTTGATCAAATGTCCAGATCGAACCTTTAACTACTTCTCTACAAAGGGTACGCCTTTGACCATAGGGATAGAGCGGTACGACTTGCCAAAATTTCCATTCCCAATCATAGGAATGACTTAGCTGATTTTCAGACTTACTATCTGTTTTGTGGAAGTCATCAAGCTCGATCTCGGTATTCATACTTCTAGATTTATTTCTCTGTCATTCTCCATACTCCGTCCCATTCATCTTCAGGAGGATTGAGCAAGAAATGTTGACAACGAGTGATATGGATATTCGCGGCTTTGTTGTTTTTATCAAGTTCTAGCACTTCAGCAAACTCAGCAACAGCTTTACTAAACTTGCGAGTAAGGTAGTGTTCACGACCAAGATGATAATGCTCAATGATTTTAGTTTGGATTTCATTAAGCGGATCAGACTTTAAGCCGATTAACTCATAAACACTAACAGGTTGATTTTTGCCTTTAACTTGAATGCGATCTAGTTCACGTACCCAAACGCGATCGCCACAAAATTTGTAAGTAGTTTCACTAATAATTGCATCCGTTCCATATTGCTTACTTGCGCCCTCAAGCCGTGAACCAAGATTCACCCCATCACCGATCGCAGTAAATTCCATTCGCTTTGTCGAGCCAATATTGCCGCTGATCACCGTATCGGAATTAATGCCAATACCGATGCGGATCGTAGCCATATCAAGTTCTTTCTGATTTTGCGGTTTCAGCTTTTCGATCCGCTTAATATTAAATTCACATAGGCGATGGCGCATATCGATCGCAGTTTGGACAGCCATCCATGCATGATCAGGGATTGGCAGAGGTGAACCAAATACTGCCATAATCGCATCACCGATATATTTATCTAGCGTCCCTTTGTAATTAAAGACTGCCTCGACCATTGTTTCAAAATATTCGTTCAGCATCATCACCACATCTTCGGCAGCAAGAGACTCAGTAATCGAAGTGTAGCTGCGAATATCAGAAAATAGAACGGAAACTTCTTTGCGATCGCCGCCCATCTTGGCATCACCACCTGCTAAAAGCTGTTCGGCAAGCTCTTGAGTCATGTAGCGATACATCGTACTCTTGAGACGCTTTTCTTGGCTAATATCTTCCATTACCACTAGCGAGCCGCGCACTCCTTCACCTTCTTGACCTTCGGACATCGTATTGATCGAGATATTGATACTGTGCTGCTCACCATCGGTAGAGCGCAGAGTTTGATCAGGATAATACTGCTTACGACTTTTTTCATCGCTGCCGCTTATGCTGTTATCAAACCATTTAGTAAAGTTTGCCTTCTCAATATTGATCAATTCATAAACTGATTTGCCCTCTAGCAAATTATCACCGACACCCAGCAAGTCATAAGCGCGCTCATTAGCAGCAATAATCTTGCCATGTTTGTCAGTTGAAATTACGCCATCGGACAGGCTTCGCAAAATGTCTTTTTGCATCTGCTGTTCTTGTTTGACTTTGGCAAACAATTTGGCATTTTCAAGCGCTACACCTGCTTGCACATTGAAAACTTTCATAAACTCTTCATCGTTGCTATTAAAACTAGCTTTAAAGCGATCAGGAGCTGATGGCCAGAGGTTGGGATCGTATTCCGAAAAGTCGCCGCGTTGAATTTTATTAACCAGTTGGGTTACGCCAATCAAATCTTTATTGGAGTTAAAAATAGGCATACAAAGCAAACTACAGGTTCGATAACCATTAGCTTGATCGAATTTTTTGGAGTTATCGGCGTCAGGATGTTCATAAAGATCAAAAGGAATATTTAGCACTTCGCCTGTAAGTGCTACTCGTCCCGCATATCCCACTCCCATCGGTACACGCAACTCTTTAGTTGTGCCATCATGATTCACGATTTGTGTCCAGAGATCATTGCGATCGCGATCAAGTAACCAAAGAGTACTGCGATCGGCGTTCATCAATAACTTGGCTTCTTCCATCACCTTCTTAAGCGTTGTCTCTAGATCTAAACTCTGACCGAGAGACATGGCAGCCTTCATCAAGGCATCGGCGGCGCGCTGTTTTTGAGCAGCATAATAAAAAGCTTGAGAGCTTTCTAAAATTAGGCGCATAGAAGGCGCAAATTGAGCAAATAGAGCTTCATCCTCTTCAGTAAAACCGATATTGTCTACGCGATCTTCGAGAGGTATGGAGTGATCGACAATGCGTAGTTTATTGATAAGTTGCACCACCGCCACCAGTTGATCGTTATCATTTAAAAGCGGCATGGCGAGCATCGTGTAGGTACGATAACCTGTACGCTCATACTGCTTTTTAGCTTGAGTTGATCGCGGATCATTAAAAAAATCAAAGGGTATATTGACGATTGTGCCGTAGGTGGCTACTTCGCCTGCAATGCTAGTTGGTTCGGTAGGAATCCGAATTTCAATATTTTTGCCATTTTCACTAGGTACATTTGTCCACAGTTGATTTTTATCAGCATCTAACAAAAAAATTGTGGTTCGATCAGCTGACAATAGTTCGCCAATTTTGCCGCGAATTGCTTGCAGCATTTCATCGAGGATTACATCAAAGTCGGTATTGAGCATCCCCAGAGTCTGATTAACGATCCGTAATCTTTGCTCAACGTCATGAACGACTTGACTAAACTTTTCGGGAGTCAGCGGTGCAAGAACAAAGGCAAAATTGCCGCCTGAGGTTGTTGCTAATGCACTGGATTTGTTGTCAGAACTATCTTTAAAACTATATGAATCTGAAGATACGTTATTGTGCTTGGCAGATGGAAATTCGCTTTCTGCAATCACATCAATCGTGGTGGGAGCGTGTATAGATGAAATAGGAGAAGGGGATAATGGTGTCATATCAGCACTAAGATGTTCGGTTAGTCCCAACTTTTAAGAGTTTTGATACTTATTCAAATGCTCTTGTTCCACTTAATATAATTATTTATAAACTGTTATTTATAAGCTTATGCAAAGCCGCTTTTAGTCAAACTGCACAACATATATTAGCACCCTCAGATTGAGACTTAAACATTTTGTCGAAGACGATCAGGCTTAAGTCTGCTAAAAATCATATCTAACAGCCGATCGCTGACTGATTCTGGAGTTTCGCCTTGACTTACCATGATCGAAACATCTGCTTGGGCATAGCGATCGCGTCTTTGTTCATAAAGATCACTAAGTCGTTGTAAAAGGTTTTCTGTTTGCAGCAGAGGGCGATTATCTGATCCAGTTTTAAGGCGATCGTGCAAAATATCAACGGGTACATCAATCCAAACTACGATCCCATCGTGTAAATGTGACCAATTTAGCGATCGCATCACGATACCGCCACCTGTGGCAACAACTAAACGGGTGTATGAGGATACTTGAGCAAGTATCTGTTGTTCGAGATCGCGAAATGTTTCTTCGCCATCATTGGCAAAAATTTCGGGAATAGATTTGCCAGCACATTGCTCGATTAGGGGATCTGTATCTAAAAAATTGTGACCGACCTTTTTGGCTAAAAGTTTGCCTACGGTACTTTTACCTGCGCCCATCATCCCAATCAAAAATATGTTCGTTCCGTTGAGCATTTGCCTGTGTTCAGATTATTCAATTTATTCAATACCAAATCGATTCTATAATTTTTGTCGTCAATGCTGAAAAAAAACATAAAATCTGTTTGGATCGCTTAAAATCTTTATTAGTAGTGGTAAATAATCGTTTACTTATTGCCGTACCGATAGTGAAATTTAAGAGTATTTTGTAAATGGTGAACTCTGGCAAAGTCTTGTCTCGCAAAAGTTGGTTTTTTGGTTTAGGAATTGTCAGTATCGTAGCGATCATTAATGCGCTATTTTCGCTTGAACATGACTGGCATTTACTGAGCATAATTACGCTGATGATTGGCGGGACGCTTTTGTTTGTAAATATGCGCCAGAGTTTAGCCACAATTCTTGAGCAGCCTACAGTTATTGATCGCAGTTATTTGTTTAAAGAATTACAAAAAGTCCAAAAAGCGATCGCCAAAATTGCTGATCCTAGTAAGCGCGAAATTTTAAACCAGCAAGCGCAGCAAATTACCAGTAACTTACAAAAAAATCATTTTCGCATTGTCATTTTTGGTACAGGTTCAGCAGGAAAAACTTCAGTAATTAATGCTTTGCTAGGAAGCAAGTTGGGTAAAACTGCCGCGACAATTGGCACAACGATCGCTCGTCAAGAATATGCATACCAAGGTAGTGATTTTTCGCTAAATAGTCTTGTCACTATGCATGGAGAAACGAAAGTAAAACGTCAAATTTCATTGATTGATACCTCAGGGCTCCAAGAAATGGGCGCTATGGGTCAACAGCGTGAGCTAGAAGCTTTAAAATGGGCGCACAATGCTGATCTGATGGTTTTTGTGACCGCAGGAGATCTGACTAACACTGAATATCGCGAACTTGATCGGCTAGCAGGACTGGGTAAGCGAGTGATCTTGACGTTTAACAAAACCGATTTATATTTGCCAAGCGATCGCGAAGGCGTTTTATCTCAACTAAAAGAGCGAACCAAAAAATTTTTAGCAGAAACAGATATTGTGGCGATCGCTGCCCAACCTAGTCCGCTTAAGGTTCGTCAATATGCTAGCTCTGATGATTCTGTTAATAGCGCGGCGATCCAAGAATGGTGGGAAGATTTACCGCCCGATGTGAACGCCTTAAAAAAACGGATCGAAGCGATTCTCTCCAATGAATGGGAGGATTTACTAATTCGTAATACTCATCTACAGATTGAAAGTTTGTTGCAGGAAATAAATAGCGCTATCAATCAAGAACGTCGTCAAGATGCGGTTACAACTATCAATCGCTATCAATTAGTCGCCGCAACTACAGTTTTTGCAAATCCGATTCCCGTGATCGATCTTTTAGCTGGAGCCGCGATTAATACACAAATGTTGATCGACCTTGCCAAAATTTATGAGCGACCACTAAGTCTTAAACAAGCCCAACATTTTACGATGACGCTCTCTCAGCAACTATTGCAACTTGGTTGTATAGAAATTGCCACCTCAGCGATCGCCTCTTTCTTTAAGCTCAATCCGCTTACATATGCGATCAGTGGCTCCATGCAAGCCGTTACTGCTGCTTACTTAACTCATATCGGTGGTATGAGTTTTGTGGAATATCTAGAGCAACAACCTAATTCTTTAGTAGAAGCTAGCCCTAGCGCTGAAATGACCACATCCCTACAACACATATGTCAAAAGACATTTAAATCATTACAAGGCGATCGCTTTTTTATAGATTTTGTAACGAACATATCTAACCGAATTGTCGCCCTCTAAACTTTCATTTACAGTAAAAAAATTTAAAGCCAGTCACAGAGGCGATTTTTGAAAGCCTACAATGTGACTGGCTTTTTGGTTTGTATATATGATGCTTTGCTTCTTAGGTCATCTATTTTCGATTGATCCTAATTTTTAAAGCCATTTCCTGCTAAATTAAGATTACTTAATTATTTATGATATTTCTTCTATCTAAGTACATAAGTAGTTATCTGTCTTGTAGAGTACTTAAATACTAATAGGGTTAGGCAGCAAGGATTAGATCAAAATACTGGCGCTTTGCTTAAGCATCGTACTCGTAGTGAAACATCCCAATTGAGGGCATTTTAGTTGCACTAGGAGGATTTTTAGGAGTTACATCTACCGATGTAGATAATTCACTTAATTTTAAAGCTAAGCGAGTTCTGGTAACAGCAATTTTGTATGCAGTTTTGTTATCACTAGCTTCTAAAGCCATTCTATAAAGAACAGTATTTTCAGCTAATTCTTTTTCTAATTCTTTTCTAGTCAATTCAAAATCAACACTTAACATTGCTTGACCCTTCGCACAATATAGATCTCACTTTTCTGACTATAAAACGATCGTAGATGTTCCTTTACACCTAATAAAATCGTAAAACATGCTCATAGTAAGAATTATAGTGAATTATCCCAAAATAGCTATCATGCCTCATATAGCGAAATCAGTGTTTAAAAGGAGCCGCTTTGCCGAACCTGTAACCCTATATAAAAAAAGCCCGAAAATTCGGGCTTAATATATCAAGGCAATTTATTGAAAAATTTTACCGTGGGTGTGCCGCGTGAAGCGCGGCATACCCACATTTTGGTTTTAATAAATCGGGTACTTTTATTGGTAGATACTCCCTTCAAGTGAAAGATTTAGATGGTGCGGCGCGGCGCGCCGCACCGCTAATTCTTGGGTTTTAATTTCTATTTTTCTACTGGGAAGGGAGTATCCCCCAAGTATATTAATGTTTTACTTTTTAGAGCCTTACTTTTTAGAGCCTTACTTTTTAGAGTCTTACTTTTTAGAGATTAAGGAGAATTACATATCTCCGCCACCAGCTGATAATAAAAAGATGATTACAGGACCAGAAATAACGATCAAAGCTAAGCATGTCAGTTGAAAAATTAGCTGAAAGTTGATGCCCGACAAAGCAGAAGTTACGAAGTCCATAGCAGTTTTCTTAAATATGATTAATAAATAAAACAAATTTCTAGAGATATTCTAGCAAGCATCGCTACTCAAAAAACTTCTCCTTGATCTTAAAAATCAAAGCGGAGTATTTCGCACCCCGCTTTGATTTTTTAGCGAAAACCAAAATTGGTTTTGATAAAGAAGCGCTATGATTTGAAATACATTCACAATTGTTAAAAGTTATACCTGTGCGTTATCGAATTTGGTTGCTTGCAATTCTTGCTTCTGTTAGCGTTGGAGCCTCTCCACTACGCGCTCAAGCTCTTCTACCTCATACAACTCGGATTAATTTTGGCAATTTAGAAGAGCAAGCGCTCAATTTGGCAAGAGAAGCGGCTCAACTTGCTCAATTTGAGCAGTATGATTTAGCTTTGCCGCGGGCGCGCTTAGCAGTTCAATTAGCTCCTAAAGCATTTCAAACTCAAGGTATTCTGGGAAGTATCTACTTACGCAAAGAGAAATATTCTGAAGCGATCGCCTCTCTAAACTTGGCTCACGGACTCAAAAAAGACGAGCCAGCAATTCTATTTAGTCTGGGGGCAGCTTATCTCCGCAACAAAAATTATCCTGAAGCAATTAGCAATCTTAAAAAAGGTTTGACTCTCGAACCTAAAGCAGCCTCGGCAGTGTTTGACTTAGGTAATGCTTATTTTTTGACGAAGCGTTACGATGAAGCGGTTACTGTTTTTAATGATGTCCTTATCCTCGATACTAAATTCTGGGCGGCAACTAATAATATTGGTTTAGTTGAATATGAGCGCGGTAATGTCGATCAGGCGATCGCTAAATGGCAAAACTCTCTCAAGCAAGCTGAAAAAGTTGAATTTCTAGCCGCTGAGCCAACTCTTGCTCTTGCTACTGCCTTCTATCGTAAAGGCGATCGCGAAAAAGGCGTTCAGCTAGCTATAGAGGCGATGAAAATTGATCCACGTTATGGCAAGATTTCATATTTAGTCGAAAATCTCTGGGGCGATCGCTTAATTGCCGATGTGAAATTAGTTTTGGCACAGCCTCAAGTCAAACAAATTTTAGACGAAAGCGATCTTTCCACCCGTCAAGTCCCTAAAGTCCGCCGTAATTAAACTACAGCAATTTTCTTTCAAACCTACCACAAGCAATAATATAAAACCCATTGCGGGGCTTCGCCCTGCGACCTTTATCGTAGTGGATTTGATCGACAACTGCTGCAATAAAAAAAGGGAGCAGATGCTCCCTTTTTTTATTAGAATTGAGAAAAGAATTAGACTGTTGCGGCTATAGGCACTACATCTGTGGCTTCAGGACTGTTTTGCTCAGAGGGAGGCACGACTTGCCAGAACTGAGGCAAATAGCTCGACCAGTTAGCGAGAATTTCTTTCGCTCTAGAACTGCCAGTATTTTCATAGCTGGACTGAATTAGTTCCTTCAATTGGTTTTCACCTGCGGCCGTGCAAACTGGTTGGACTTTGAGAATTTCTTGACTGAGGCGTTCTTTGAATTTGCGATCAATATCAAGGAAGTAGGCAATACCACCTGTCATTCCTGCGCCCACATTACGACCTGTCGTACCAAGAACTATAACCACACCGCCTGTCATGTATTCACAACAGTGATCACCTGTTCCTTCGACTACGGCTTTTGCTCCAGAGTTTCTCACGCCAAAACGTTCTCCAGCACGTCCATGCACGAATAGATAACCGCCAGTTGCGCCGTAGAGACAGGTATTGCCGATGATCGCGTTGTCAGCAGGATCGAAGATGCAATCAGGTTTTGGTTTGATGCTAATGTTGCCGCCGTTCATACCTTTGCCGATATAGTCGTTGGCTTCACCAATCAGATTTAAGTTCATGCCGTTGATATTAAATGCACCAAAGCTTTGACCTGCTGCACCAACAAATTCGAGATTGAGATTGCTGGCGAGTCCAGAGTTGCCATATTGTTTGGCGATCGCACCTGAGATTCTGGCGCCGACTGAGCGATCAGTATTGACGATCGCATAGTTTTTACTAAGATCGGTTTGATTAGCGATCGCGGTTTGAACATCAGCATCGACCAATATCTCGTCATCAAGGACTGCACCGTTACTATGAGAAGTTTCTGAATGCTTTAACCAACTGCGATCGCTTTTAGTATCAGGTAAATTAATCAAGCAACCTAAATCAATTTGATTGACATTGAGTTTCGCGAGTTTCACGTCTTGGCGTTGTACTAATAAATCAGAACGTCCGATCATATCTTTGATTGACTTGTAACCAAGTTTGGCAAGGATTTGACGAACTTCTTCGGCGACAAAACAAAGAAAGTTGACTACATTTTCAGGAGTGCCAGGGAAGCGCTTACGAAACTGTTCTAACTGCGAAGTCACGCCGACAGGACATTTATTTGTATGGCAGACTCTTGCCATGATGCAACCTTCAGCAATCATCGCCGCAGTACCAAAGCCATACTCTTCACCACCGAGGAGCGCAGCGATCGCTACATCCCAACCAGTTTTGAAGCCACCATCGACTCGAAGTAAGACGCGATCGCGCAATTTGTTGCTCATCAGCACTGTATGCACTTCTGCTAAACCAAGCTCCCAAGGTGAGCCAGCGTGTTTAATTGAACTTAAAGGTGACGCACCTGTACCGCCGTCATAGCCAGAGATCTGGATAATGTCAGCATTAGCTTTGGCAACACCCGCCGCGATCGTGCCAATGCCAATTTCTGATACTAGTTTGACAGAAACCTTAGCAGTGGGGTTGATTTGATGGAGGTCAAAGATTAGCTGGGCGAGATCTTCGATGGAGTAGATGTCATGGTGTGGTGGTGGCGAAATCAGCGATACGCCTGGCTTGGAGTTTCGCAACATCGCAATGTAACTGCTAACTTTTGGCCCTGGCAACTGTCCGCCTTCACCTGGTTTTGCACCTTGAGCCATCTTGATTTCTAATTGATTGGAACTAACTAGATAAGAAGGAGTTACCCCAAAGCGTCCCGATGCAATCTGTTTGATCGCCGAGTTAGCGCTGTCGCCATTTTCTAAACCTTTGAGATGTGGAAAAGAAGCAGAAATACCATTCGCATCGACATCGTTAATTGGCAGATAACGGATCGGATCTTCGCCGCCTTCGCCACAGTTGGACTTACCACCGACTCGATTCATCGCGATCGCAAGGACTTCATGAGCTTCACGACTCAACGCACCCAGAGACATTGCTCCTGTACAGAATCGTTTGAGAATTTCCGCAATAGGTTCGACTTCTTCCAGTGAAATACTAGAGCGATCGCTCTTAAATTCTAACAAGTCCCTTAGAGCGGTCGGTGTACGATTTTGTAACTGAGTTTTGTAAACTTCATAATGATCATAGCCATCACCAGCGACCGCTTTATGCAGCGCTTTAGCCATTTCGGGGCTGTTCGTATGGTATTCACCTGTAGGACGATACTGGATAAATCCATAGTTTTCGAGTTTCTTGTGGTGCAATTCAGGGAAAGCTTGAGAGTGGAAGCTGAGCAACTCAGAAGCAATATCTGCAAAGTTCACGCCACCAACCCGCGAAACTGTTCCTTTAAAGCAGTTAGTAACGACTTCTTCGCCAATTCCGATCGCTTCAAAAATCTGAGCGCCGCTATAACTGGACAAGAGCGAAATCCCCATCTTTGAGAGAATCTTTAATAAGCCGCCTTCGACTGCTTTGCGATAACTATCTTGAACTTGAGTAATGCTCAGATTCTTGATTTTACCTTGCTGCATCTGCATTTGAGTCTTCGCTTTACCCCACCATTGGCGTGTCGTCTCAAATGCTAAATAAGGACAAATTGCGCTGGCTCCGTAACCAATCAAGCAAGCAAAATGATGGGTACTCCAACATTGCGCCGTTTCTACCACAATCGAAGCTTTCATCCGCAGCCCTTCTGCACTAAGGCGATGATGAACTGCTCCTACTGCTAACAAAGGCGGAATATACGCATTCTCTGCACTCAGATTGCGATCGCTTAAAATCACCAATTTTGCACCGCCGCGCACGGCAGCTACAGATGCCTCACTCAGCTTAGCGATCGCGTCTTTAAGACTTTCGGCACCTGCCGATATTGCGAAGAGCATCTCCAACTTGATCGAATCGAAACCTAAATTCTGTAACTCTTCAAGTTCTGCTTCATTAATAACAGGACTCTGCACCTTAATCTGGTTTGCGGCTTCAGGCGTAGCTAAGAGCAAGTTCGCTCTTTCCCCTAAACACATCGCTAAAGACATCACCGTTCCTTCACGGAGAGGATCGATCGGTGGATTGGTTACTTGGGCAAAGCGTTGCTTGAAATAGTCATAGAGCAAATGCGGACGCTGCGAAAGCACTGCTAGAGGCGCATCATCCCCCATACAGAACACAGGCTCTTTACCATCTTGCGCCATCGCTTCCACGACCATTTCCACATCTTCGAGCGTGTAGCCAAAGGCGGTCTGATACGTAAGAAGATGCTGCTCATCTAAAGTTGTTGCTTCGTAAAATGGCTTCACTTCCAGATTCTTGCGATATTGCTTAATCCATTCACCATAAGGATGCGCCTTGGCAACCCGTTCTTTAATTTCCCAGTTATAGAGAATTTCATTGGTCTGCAAATCGACAGCGATCATCTGCCCCGGTCCAAGGCGACCTTTTTCGATAATATCCACTTCAGGAATATCTACAGTGCCCGCTTCCGAACTAACAATCACCATGCCATCGCGAGTAATCATGTAACGAGCGGGACGCAATCCATTCCGATCAAGCGCCGCACCGACAATCTTGCCATCACTAAATGCTAATAGTGCTGGTCCATCCCATGCTTCTTGCAAGCCACTGTAATATTCATAGAAATCGACAATTTCGGGGCGATCGCTTAAATCTGGTTGATTTTCATACGCTTCTGGCACAAGGATCATGATCGCTTCAAGAGGACTATGCCCTGTCTCAATCAGCAATTCAAAAACATGATCGAGCGTCGCCGAGTCGCTTTCATCAGCCTTAAGAATTGGCAATATGTCCTTGATGCGATCGCCTTTGGCATTAACCCAATTTGGATGCGCGAGATCACCTTGTCTTGCCAAGAACCAATTTTTATTTCCTTGCAAGGTATTAATTTCGCCATTGTGACCAAGAAAACGCATTGGCTGAGCCAGCGGCCATTTGGGTAGAGTATTGGTGCTAAAACGACGATGATAGATTGCGTAAGCCGAAATATAATCAGGATTTCTTAAATCATCGTAAAAAGCATCGAGAACTGCTGAACGCACCATCCCTTTATAAATAACGGTGACGTTAGATAGAGAGGGAACATAAAATTCACCACTCATATTCGGGAATAACTTTTTGGCTTCGAGCTTAATCCGACGGCGGGTAATGTAAATCGCTCTTTCTAGTTCAGCAAGATTTTGGCGATCCGCGTCAGCCACGAAAACCGCTTGCTCGATCTGCGGCTGATTTGACTTAGCCTGCATCCCCAAAACTTGTGATTGCACAGGCACGATTCGCCAGCGCAGAAGTTTCAAACCTTCTTCTTTAGCAATTCTTTCCGTAACTTCGCGACATAGAGCCGCGCGATCGCTTTCTCTCGGTAAAAAGAACATTCCTAATACTGAATGTTCAGGATCGATTTCAGGCATTTCTTTCTGCAAAAGGGCCCAAGGAATCGCCGTCATCACCCCTGCCCCATCGCCAGAATCTTGGTCAGCGCTACAACCGCCACGATGCTCCATACAAGTCAAAGCTTTGAGAGCATTGCTCAATATTTTATGGCTAGCTCGACCTTCTTTGTCTGCAATAAATCCCACCCCACAGGCATCACGCTCTTCGACTAGCCAATAGGGACCTTGGATCAGATTAGAAGTTAAAGACTGATTAGACTGACTTGTATTCACGCGACTCACTTTCATCGGATTATTCGTTGCCATCAAAAAAATATAACGCAAAGCAAAAATTTCAACAAAAATTGTCTAATTTGATTGCTGAGTGGGGCGTTATTAATTATAAACCACAAGAATTTTACTTGTGTTCTAGTTACTACACTTTTTGAGTGTAATTCTGTAGGGATCATATTTTGTAGTGATCATAGAGATGGCGCAAACTATCCTCGTCTATGATCTGTATACTGTGCATTGTTGCAAATGTCTTTAAAAATGGCTTACTGGTTACTAAAAAGCGAACCCGATGTTTATTCTTACGCCGATCTAGAGCGCGATCGCCAAACTATTTGGGATGGGGTGAATAACAATCTTGCGCTCAAACATATCCGCACCATGCAACCAAAGGATCTTGCCCTGATTTATCACACAGGTGATGAAAGACGAGCTATGGGGATCGCTGAGGTGATTAGTGCACCCTATATCGATCCCAAATTAAATGATCCTAAACGCGCGGTGGTTGATGTCATTGCCGTGCGATCGCTACCTCAGCCTGTCACCCTTGCTCAAATCAAACAAGATCCCGATTTTGAAGGCTTTGACCTGATTCGGATCAGCCGCCTTTCAGTTGTCCCCGTATCAGAGACGCATTGGCAAAAAATTTTAAAGCTTGCTAATGCCCAAAGCTAATTTCTGCTAAGTTCCAAAAGAGCGATCGCCCGCATCACCTAATCCCGGCACAATCCATCCTTGGTCGTTGACAACTTCATCAATACAACCTGAATAGACTTGTACTGTAGGAAATTGTTGATTAATCAGTTGCAAAGCTGGCGGCGCACATAAGGCATTAATAATCCGAATTAAGGAAGCATCGGCTCCTCTCTCAGTTAACATTTTTAGAGTGGTAATAATTGATCCACCAGTTGCCATCATCGGTTCAACAATAAAAATGTGTGTCTGCGGCTCAAATCTTTCTGGTAATCGATTTAGATAGCAACTAGCTTCCAGAGTTTCCTCATTACGAACTAAGCCTAAATGATAAACATTCGCTGTTGGTAGTAATGTTTGACATCCTTCGAGCATCGACAATCCAGCTCGTAAAATTGGTACAAAAGCCAAAGGAATAGAACCATCAAGTAGCTGTCCTGATGCAGTTCCCACTGGAGTTTCTACATTCACTTCCTGAACTGGCAAAAATTCACGAACTGCTTCATAGGTCAGCCATTTCCCCATCTCACTCATCGCTGTCCGAAACAATGGAACTGGTGTATGCTTCTCCCGCGCTATGGTTAGCCAATGACGAATGACAGGATGAGGTGGAACGTATACGCGTAATTGAGAAGCCATTGATTTGTTCTTAATTCTAATATTTTAGATGAGGAGGAGCCTAAAGCGCCTCAAATTATAATTTTACCTTGCTTTGAGTTTTGATTAAGTAGGTAAGCATAAGAAAAGTTAAAAAGCAAAGGTTAAGATCGCCGACTTTTTGTAAATTTGCAAATCGTCTTTGCTTGCTTAGAAAAAAGTCGGCGATCTGTCTGGCTAGGGTTGCTTGGTGCAAGTTTGACTAGGTGGTACGAGAGGAGACTCTTTAAAAGAGTGGGCTAAATCGAGCTTTAAACCGATAGAGGAGAAAAGATGCAGTAATGTGTTGGCAATGATTACGAACTTAACAAATCGTTGTAAGAAAGTTCGTCTCTGTGTTGGCGGGAATAACAATAGGTTGGCAATGATTACGAGCTTAACAAATCGTTGTAAGGGAGTCATAGAGAAGTTCTCTGTAAAGTTGACAATGCCATCATCGAAAAAATGACATGAAACTTCCAGACGAGTTAAGGCAGATAACAAAATTCTCTTAACTGCCTTTTCTGTCCTCTTTAAATTGAGTTAAACTAAATCAACACAGTCAGCAAAACTTAGTTGAGCCATGCCTATACAGCGCACTAGAGGGATCGCCGCAACGGTTGCAGGACTGCAAAAACTTGGTGAGGTTAAAGCGGCTGGCAAAGCGGATGGAACCCGTTTGACTTTTGAAGGTATTGCTTATCGTTTTTCTAAGAACTCTCAACCTTCAGTTGATCCAAGAACCGTAAGACGATTTTTTAAGGGTGAAGGCATTGATCGAGATTGCGTCCTTGCGATTTGTAAGGCTTTGGATTTAGAGGTCACGGAGATTGTTGATCCGAAGGAATGGTATTCCTCTAAGTCTCGTCAAACTTCTCAACCCGTTGCGATCGCCGCAACCCTGAATACAACACCCCCGCCTGTGGATAAATGGCAGGGACGACAGGATGAAATCAAGGAACTACAAACCGCCCTAAGCAATGACAAAATACGTTTAATCGGGATGACCGCCGCAGGAGGCTATGGTAAGTCGGCTTTAGCGGTGAAATTCAAAGAGCAGTTAACCACTGATTGGCGGGTGTTGTGGGTGAGTTTTATCCAGCCTTACCCTTTGGCGCAATTTGGGCGATGGTTATTAGAGCAGTTGGGACGAGATTATGATGAGAAATGGGATGAAGAGACGCTAATTGGGCAGATCGTCGAAGGGTTAATCGCCGAGCCTTATTTGTTGGTGTTGGACAATATGGAAACGGTAATACCAGCAGAAGGGAAGTCGATTTATGGTCAATTTTTGAGCCAATGGTTAGGGAATGGGAGTAACAGTAAGCTACTACTCACCAGTCGGGAACAGCCAGTGTTTAGCGCCAATTTGCTACCGCGTTGTTATTGGTTAACCCTAAAGGGGTTAGCCGAAGCCGATGCGATACGTTTGGTGACGGAAGACTATAGATTAACGGGAACGCATGAGGAATTAGCCCATTTTGTCAACCGAATGGATCGGCATCCTCTCTTGATGCAACTGGTATCGAGTTGGATGCGGGAGGAGTTGGGGGAAGGGGTTTGTGTGACAGAGGCGGAAAATTTGGGCTTGGATTTGTTTACGGTGGAGGGTTATCACCGTGATACGGAAACCTGTGTCAGGGAAGTGGTCGCGGCGAGTTTAGCGCGATTGTCGGCAAGGCTAGGGGATATTTTAAAGCGGTTATCGGTATTGCGAGGGATTTTTGATCTAGGGTTAGCTCAAGGGTTAACTGCCGAGGTAACGGAGGCAGAGTTACGGTATTTAGCTCGTTTGTCTTTGTTGCAGGAGTTTCCCCCCGAACCGCTCAAGGGAAAACCGCGACGGTTTCAGTTTTTGCCTTTAATTTCGATGGTGGTGCAACAGCAAGCGGATTCTGAGTTGTTGCGATCGGCGCATCAGGCGGCGTTGGATTATTTTTCGGCACATTTACTTGCGCCACATTGGGAATCGTTGGAGGATTTGACGGCGTATTTAGAGGGGTTTTACCATGCAGGGGAATTGGGAGAATGGCAGTTAGCTTTTGATATTTTGAATGAGGAACGAGGAGGAGAAGGGAAAAATAAATCGGTTGATCTATTTCTGCATTTACAAGGGTTTTATCGTCAGGAAGCGCAGTTATATGAGCAGGTAATCGCAGGAAGTCAACGGGAACAAGATTGTCATCGTAAATCGTTAAACCGTTTGGGACTTTGTTATTATTCCTTGGGGCAGTATGAAAAAGCGATCGCCCTCAACCAGCAATATCTCGACATCAGTAAGAAAATGGGAGATCGGAAAGGGGTGGCAAGGTCTTTAGGCAATCTGGGATTTTGTTATAAGTCGTTAGGGCAGTATGAAAAGGCGCTCTCCCACTTCCAGCAATATCACGACATCAGTGAGGAAAGGGGAGTTCAGCGAGAGGTTGCAATTTCTTTAGGTAATATGGGTAGTTGTTATTACTCGTTAGGGGAGTATGAAAAGGCGATCGCTCTCAACCAGAAAGATCACAACATCAGTAAGGAAATCGGAAATCGGTAAGGGGTGGCAAGGTCATTAGGCAATCTGGGAGTTTGTTATGACTCGTTAGGGGAGCATGAAAAGGCGATCTCCCACTTCCAGCAATTTCACGACATCAGTGACGAAATTAGCGATCGGCGAGGGGTAGCATATTCTTTATATAACATGGGTGAAGCATTGATTAAACTAGAACAATACAGCGAAGCAGAAATCAAAATCCAAGAATCCTTAGTCATTTCCCAAGAGATTAACTTCAAAAAGTTAACCGCCGAGAGTTTCAAATCTCTTGCCGAAATCGCCCATCAAACCAATCAACCCCAACTCGCCCTCACCCATTGCCAAGCCGCCCTCACTCTCTCCCAAGAACTTGGCATTCCTTTAGTCAAAGACTGCGAAGAACTCCTAGCAAAAATTCAAGAGGAGTTAGAGCGTGTTTGAGAAGTTTAGATCCCCCTCAATTCCCCTTAAAAAGCTTGGCTTAAATCCTACTAATAACTTCGTATGATAACCCAGTTGATTCGGCAATGATTTCTATTGCTACATTTTGCTCTTTCAATGCTTTGGCAACTTTCTCAATACCCTTCTCAATACCCTTCTCAATACCGATCTTTTCACCTTCTTCAAAAGCTGTATCAAATACATTTTTCACTTCTAAATACTGGACTAAACTCTTTTTATATTGTTCATACTGCTCTAGATCTAAGTGCGATATTTCGGCGATTTCAAATCCTTTTTGAAAGATCGGTTCATTGAGTATTGCGGGTATGTGATTAAAACTTTCTAGGTTCTTTAAAAAATACAGCCATTTATCGAAGTGAGTTACCAGTTCATTTTCTTGTTTATTGAATAGCGGCATTTGTAAAAATTTAAAATTTAATTTATCGAAGAATATATCTCCATCTTGGTCTTTAAGACATACATCGCGCCTAAACTTGGGTGTGGTATGTTCATCGTACTCAAAATCCAATATTGCAATAAAATAGATTGGTAATAAATAAAAATTCCAATCTCCTTTTTCCGACTGTTCTCGAATAGGGAATGTGGAATAGAATAAGGCTCGATCTTTGAAATGCTTGATTTTTGCTTTTTGCATTTCCACAATAAACTTATCACCAGTTTTGCTTTCGCAGTAAATATCAAAAATAGCTTTACGTTCTGATATGGTGTCAGCAAGATTTTCAGAATTTTTAAATGCTAATTGTTGGATTTGATGATGTATTGGTAAAAGTTGATTGAGAAAATCGATGAGTAAATCTTTACTGCCTTCTTCGCCAAACAGTTTCTTAAAGCCAAAATCAGTATAAGGATTAAAGTATTTCGCCACCATAATTTTCCTAAAACATTCGTGCAATTTAGCTATAAAAACCTTGTAAGCCATCTCCTGTATAGCACAAAAAATGTGGTTAAAATGTCGAACAACTAAGGAGAGATTATGGTGTTCATACAAAATGATATAAGGGCTACCAATTGGCAACCCTTATTTAAAATTCTTTATGGAATAAGAGATTATAGTGATCGTCAACCAAGGCTTTTTCCCTCTGGGTAATCACGACTCTTACTAGGCACACGGCTGAGCAAGTCGTCTTTTTTGATCTCTACTACGATCATTATCTAGCTAGATACATCATCAATCTTATCCTATTCTACTCGCTAAAAGTCAATATTATATCCCTTTACACCTCAAAATTATGTCAGAAAAATCCTTGTACGATCGCGACTTTACCGCATGGGTAAAACTCACGACCCAGCAACTCAAAGACAAAAACTTTGAGCATCTTGACCTAGAAAACTTAATTGATGAAGTAGAAAGTTTAATTTCTGAGCAGAAAAAATGGATTAGGGAATCACTAATCAAAATTTTGACCTATGCGATGAAACGCTTGTATCTAGACATTCCCGAACGCTTTCATGACTGGGAGCTATATATTTTGCGGGGACAGCAACAATTAGAATCCGACGTGAGAGACAATGCCAGCATTCTCGAATATTGGGATGAGCTTTTTGATGACGCTTGGGAAATCGTGCTAATCAGACTTGAGTATGACTTCAAAACTGATGAAGAATTTGACAGACATCCATATCCCAAAATATGGCAGTTATCAAAGGATTTTGAGTTTTTAGTTGCTGGTGATTTCTATAGGAAGTAGGTAGTTATCTGAGGATAATTTAATCTGGGATTTAGAAGATGATCTTCATTCCTATTACGATTTCTTTAGTTTTGATACTTCCTATTTTGAGTTTGTTTTCTTATGCCTAGCTACTTAATAGCAAATGATAAATAGCAGGAAATCAGTGACAAGATGCGGAACTCTCCTGTCTAAGGTTAATTTATCTAACTTGAACTTAACAGCTTTGGTCGAGAATTGGATCTTCTTGATTTTCTTCGGTGTCAGGCTCGATCTCAGGAAGCGAACTTTTGACATGAGGAAGTGATGCACCTTCTAAGCCCTTGGTAATGCGAGCTGGAGAATAGTCAAGGGTTACAAACAAAGGATAATGGTACTCCCCGCGATCGCTAATGATGCTGCGATGCTTCCAAGGCAAGAGCCAATAGTATTCTTCACCAAGAGTGACTTCTACTTGTCGCCAACGTTGGAGTAGAGCGGAATAGTCTTCATTTGGGCGATGTATAAATACAAAAATTTCTTGACCAGTTTTTACTTTCCAATCAGGATCACACATGATCAAAGCAAGATCGCATTGCATTTGCTGGTGAGTTTGGGTCAAGTTAGCACTAGTAAGCTGGACAACTGGCAACGGAATAGAAATCAAACTTTCACTAGGACGGCGCAGACTAGGAATCAACTCAAAATATGGGCGATATTCACGCAGAAGAGCGATCGCTTGCAGAGGATCGCTGTAATGACTAAGGAGCGTGTCGTATTGAAGTTGGTGAGTACTCATGATGTAATGATGGGAAGATGCACAAAGAAAGCGGAACCTTGTAGAGAGTCTGTATCTGGTGGTGACTTTACTAAGATTTTGCCATTATGAGCGCTAATAATGTAGTGCGAAAGATATAAACCTAAACCACTACCTTGTTTTTGATGATTACCTTGACTAAATCTTTGAAATAAAAACGGTTGCTCTTTTGACGGAATCCCTGCCCCTGTATCAGCAATTTCAATAATTGCCTCGGTTTCAGTTTGTTTTAGCTTAACACCGACTATACCCGATTCAGTAAATTTGAGCGCATTACCAATCAAATTATTGAAGACGCGCAATAGTTCCAAGCGATCGCCTTTTATTTCCGCAATAGAATCAAGATTAGTGATCAGTTCAAGATTTTTAGAAATGGCGATCGGCTTCAGTTCTTGGACAACTTGTTCAAGCAGATTTTTCAGATTTAGCGGCTGTAAGTCAATCGATTTGCTGCCCGACTCATAACGATAAACATCTAAGAGCTTATTTACCATTTCTAGTAAATTATGATTGCTGCGCCCCATAATCTTTAAAGCTTCGCAAATTTCTGGCGAGATCTCGCCAAGCACACCATCTTGCAAAAGTCCTAACATTCGCTCTGCCGCGACTAAAGGTGTACGCAGATCATGAGTTAAACGCGAAACAAAATCCTGTCTTTGGCGATCAATGCGATCGCGCTCAGCGATACTATGTTTCAGACGCAGCAGCGATCGCACTCTTGCTAGTAATTCATCAGCTTCAATTGGCTTACGGATAAATTCATCGGCGCCGAGGTCTAAGCCTTTAACGGCATTAGCGCGATCGTAAGCCGTAATTAATAAAATCGGAATGAAAGGCATATCTTTCATCGCTCTAATCCGACGTGTCACCTCATAGCCATCCATCCTTGGCATCATCACATCAAGCAAAAGCAAATCTGGCGGTTCTGACTCAACAATTTTTAGAGCGTCCCGACCATTTGATGATGTTATGATCTCATACCCCTCTTCCTCAAGAATGGTACGAACTAGAAACAAATTATCTGGCACATCATCAACAATTAGTAAACGGTCAGGAGATTTCATTCAAACGCTCTAGCAAAACATGACAGCTATTTAGATGTTGTCATGAAACTGTAATCAATGCAGTCATCCTCATGATAGAAATTATAGAAATCAAAAGTATTGAAAACGCTCTGCGCCGCCCACATTTTCGATTAAGTTTTTATCGATAGTCAACATATCAACATAATATGCGTCTTAATCTATTAATCTGTCTCAGCCCACTTTTCTTAGTTAGCAGCGGACTGTCTATTGCATATGCAGAAGAAATTAAGCCCGCTAGTCAGGAGAAATATACATATCCGCAAGAGGTAATCAAAACTTTTATGAAAGGTTGTGGATTTACCAATAGCAATGAGTTCTGCACTTGCAGTTTAGATAAAATCCGCTTGCAGTATAACTTTACTGAATTTTTAAAAATTGACACTGCCGCAAGAGAAACTAAACAAGTGCCTCAAGAAGTAATCACTATTTTTCAATCTTGTCGAAATGCTAAAATCTAAGCGAGGGAGCACAAAATACTGCCTTATAAATCAAAGGTAAGTATGGCAATTACAGAAGTTGTGGTTATTGGCGGCGGTGCAGCAGGTTTTTTTGGGGCAATCCATGCAGCACAATCACCTCATACGCGAGTAACCTTGCTAGAGGCAGGGCGACAACCCCTTGCGAAAGTAAGGATTTCAGGTGGTGGACGTTGCAATGTCACTCATCATTGCTTTGAACCTCCGCAATTAGTGCAAAATTATCCCAGAGGTAGCAAAGCTCTGCGTGGTGCATTTTCACGCTTTCAGGCTTTAGATGTAGTGCAATGGTTTAGCTCAGAAGGAGTGAAGTTAAAAACAGAAACTGATGGCAGAATGTTCCCTGTTAGCGATGATTCGGAAACAATTGTTGAAGCCTTGATGTTTGCCGCTAAAAAAGCTGGTGTCAATCTAAGCACAAATATTATGGTGCAGAAAGTTGATCGGGTAGCAAATAAATTTGATGTAATTTTAAAAAATGGCGAAAATTTAATTTGCGATCGCCTATTATTAGCCACAGGCAACAGTCCATCAGGATATGCGATCGCGCGATCGCTAGGACATGAACTCGATCCTCCCGTTCCTTCGCTGTTTACTTTTAATATTAAAGATCCTCAACTCCATCAACTTGCAGGTGTAAGCGTAAATCCAGCCACCGTCAAGCTTTTAGCTACAGAATCTAATCTTGAAAAGAAAAAATCTGCCCGCAATCAATTAGAACAATCAGGAGCCTTATTGATTACCCATTGGGGTTTGAGCGGGCCCGCTGTTTTAAAGTTGTCAGCATGGGCGGCGAGAGAACTGCATGATTGCCACTATCACGCAAAACTAGCTGTTAATTGGATTCCTACTCTCAAAGTGGAAGTTGTTAAGCAAATTTTAGTAAGTGCTAAGACCGATCAACCTAAGAAATTTATCTCAAATTATTGTCCTTTTGATGTGTCATTGCGTCTATGGGAATACTTGCTCGACAAAGCTGAAGTTGAACTTGAAAAGCGCTGGGCAGATATTTCTAATAAATCTATTCAACAAATTGTGAATGTATTGACCGCAAGTGAATATGCGATCGCGGGTAAAGGAGTGTTTAAAGAAGAGTTTGTCACCTGTGGTGGCGTTCGCTTACAAGATGTGAACTTTCAAAAAATGGAAAGTAAGATTTGTCAGGGTTTGTATTTTGCAGGAGAGATATTAGATATTGATGGCGTTACAGGTGGTTTTAATTTTCAAAGTGCATGGACTACGGCTTGGATCGCTGCACAGGGTATAAATTTGTAAAATCAGGAGCTGATAAAGTGATTAATTTAGTAGAAAATTTGACTCAAGCAATTAATCAGTTGCAATCGCGATCGCATTTATCTATCCTAAGTAGTTGGCAAAGAAAAAACAAAAATGGTGTTTGGGAGATTTTGCCAACCGTAATATCTAAGCGAAACATACCAATATTATCTTTTTTGAAAAATGAACAAAACATTCATTTAAAACAAGTTTGGCAAGTGCCAGAAACCTATGCAGGATTATCAACATTCGGATCAATTATTCGCTTAAATTTAATTTGGTGGGCTGATATTTGTGAAGTCTGGGTTAATGGAGAAAAAGTACAAGAAGGTGATTTATTCGATCAGAAATGCCGTCTTTTATTGGCTGGTCAAAACTTCTATGAATTAGAAATTAAGCTAAATAGCCCTAAACATGACATTGGTGCATTACAACTGTCAGAATTAACATTTGAATATTCAAATCAAGCTTGTGATCCGCACAAATTTGCTGATGAATTAGCAATTTTCCAAGCTTATATACCAATTTTTGTTAAGCAAAATATTGATGTTGATTGTCTGGAAACAGCGATCGCCAAACTAGATTTACTTTTTTCTTCAGTCGAAAAGGAAGGGAAAAGCTTTTTCACAGAGCTAGCTAAAATTCGTGAACCACTTCTACAATTTAGTCAATTTCTCAAACAACGCCAGATCCATATACTTGGTAATTCTCATATTGATGTTGCGTGGTTGTGGGCGATCGCGGAAACTAAAAATGCTATGCAGCGCACGTTTAGATCGGCTTTAGATTTACAAGAGCGCTACCCAGAGTTAATCTTTAATCAAAGTACGGCTGTATCTTATCAATGGATGGAGACAGATTATCCCGAATTGTTTACCCGTATTCAAGCAGCAGTTGTAGCAGGTAAATGGGAACTCATCGGCGGGATGTGGGTGGAGCCAGATGGCAACTTGCCAAGTGGCGAATCCTTAATCAGACAGATTCTCTATGGGCAAGAATATTTTCGCGAAAAGTTTGATCGAGAAATCAAAATCGCGTGGTTGCCAGACACCTTTGGATTTCATTGGCAAATGCCACAAATATTATTAAAAAGTGGTTTTGAAGCATTTGTTACTCAAAAACTTTTATGGAATGATACCAACAAATTTCCACATCAAATCTTTTGGTGGGAAGGTGTGGATGGAAGTCGGATTTTTACTTATTTTAGTAACGAGATTGGTCAAGGATTAGAACCTGTAGCGATCGCTAAATACTTAGCAACCCAAGAAGAAAAACACAATATTTCCGAAACAGCATGGCTTTATGGGGTCGGCGATCATGGCGGCGGTCCAACTGCCGATATGTTAGACATGGGACGTGAATTGGCTAATTTGCCTCTGTTTTTTGAGATGCAACCAAGTACGTTAGAAAATTTTTTACTAAATTTAAAAGCGAAATTAGTTACAGACTTACCAGTTTGGAAGGACGAACTTTATTTAGAACTCCATCGCGGTACATTCACATCTAAAGCCGAGCAAAAACGCCAAAATCGCCAAGTCGAAGTTCTTTTAGGAAATACCGAAAAATTTAGTGCGATCGCTTCTTTAACAACAAATATTCCTTATCCTCAAGCCCAATTAGAAACTGCATGGAAAGGGCTACTACTCAATCAATTTCATGACATTCTCCCAGGCACTTCGATTAGCGAAGTGTATACCGATGCTGATCGGACATGGACTGAGGTGAGAGAAATTTGCGATCACATTCTCACTCAAGAAACCCAAGAAAATCCTAATCTGCAAGCATGGAATTTTCTCAATTGGCAGCGATCGCAATTAATTACAAAACCAGATGATTCCTTGTGTTGGTTAGCTAATATTCCTAGCTTTGGATTTATAGAAATTGAAACTGCTGGAATTACTCAGACAAACCAGCCCTTAAGTATTACCTTAGATCATCAGAAATTTAATTTAGAAAATCGTGATCTGAAAGTTGAGATTGACACTAAAACTGGTGCGATCGCTCAAATATTGGACAAGCGATCGCAGAAATTAATCCTGAAATCATCAAGTAATTTACAATTTTTTGAAGACAAAGGACAATACTGGGATGCATGGAATATTGATCCTAACTATGAAAGTAAAAAGCTAGAATCTCCTACTCTTGAGTCAATTACAATTGTCAATAATTGCAGTTTGCAAGTATCAGTAAAGATTATCCAAAAATTCCGTAATTCAACTTTTATTCAAGAAATTCAGTTAACCGCATTTGAAGCATTTATTACTATCCATAACTGGGTTGATTGGCAAGAGGAATATACATTAGTAAAAGTAGCGTTTCCTGTAAATTGGCGATCGCCTTACGCCACTTATGAAATTCCCATGGGAACGATCCAACGCAGCACTCTTGGCGAAACTCCTGAAGCTAAATCTAAATGGGAAGTCCCCGCGCAGTATTGGGCAGATATTGCAACTGAAGGAATCGGTTTAAGCGTTCTCAATGACTGTAAATATGGCTATGATGCTCAGCCTGATTGTTTGCGATTAACCCTGCTCCGTAGTCCCAATTGGCCCTGTCCAAATAGTGATCGCGGTAATCATGAATTCACTTATCGGTTAGTTCCCCATCAAGGAGATTGGCGAGAAGCAAATATCGTCCAACTTGCTCAAGAGTTAAACAATCCGATTATTTTGCAACATTTGCCAATTCAATCAAAACAACAAAGTTATTTGCAAATTTTTGAGCCTAATATTATTCTCTCAGCATTTAAGCGATCGCAGGATCAATCAAGTTGGATTATGCGTTTCTATGAGTCACATGGCAAAACAACAGAGACAGATATAAATATTTCACCTTATCTTTTGCAGATAGAAAATATTTGGGAATGCGATCTAATGGAGAATAAAAATACTTTACTTTCACTAAGTAAGGATAATTCAAATTCATTGAAAGTCATATTTAAACCATATGAGATCAAGACTTTTTTGGTAGTGATGCAAGGTAATGTTAAGGCTGTAAACTTCAATAGTCAATAATTTTAAGGATTCATCAGTTGGGACAACTTTAATGAATCGGGCGATTTACAGAATCAAGTAGAATTGTTTAAATCTCGATTTGGACATTATCCTGAAGCCGTCTATGTTGACCAGATTTATCGCACGCGCCGCAATCGAGCCCATTGTCGAATCTGGGTATTCGCATTACGGCTCCGCCTCTGGGTAGACCTGTACCCGAGGATTTAGCGGCTATTCGCAAACAAACTCTTGCGGATGCCAAGGTTCGCAATCAAATTGAAGGTAAGTTTGGGCAGGCGAAGCGACGGTTCAGTTTAGACTGCGTGATGACCAAGTTGGCAAACACTTCGGAAACGGCGATCGCTATCACTTTCTTGGTAATGAATTTGGAAGCGCTGCTCAAGCAGCTTGCTTTTTTGTTTTTTTCTTGGATTATGTTTGGCAGACAACGCCTTGTTCTTCAATTTGGAGAGGGGTTCTTTTCCTTTTCTCCTCTCTCTAGGCAATTTTGGCGATTTCCTATCTTGTCTGCCAAGATGTCTTCTTTTTCTCCTTGTTTTATACTTGCCGCTTAATTGCTTTTTCAGCAAGCCCTACATATAGCAATATTTAAAATTAAAGCCTTTGACTTAGCAAATTAGAATTGTCAAATTATTTATCCCCGAATCACGGTAATACTGCGACCTGCGGGACTAATGGCACTCTCTGTCGTAGTGCGATCGCTAAGTGGTGGCAACTTCTCACGACGATCGAATATCACTAACCAGCCTGAGTCTAAATTCAATCCTGATAAATATTTATCCAATTGCTTTAAACCTTGATGAAGTGGGTCTGGCTGGCGATCGCGCCATACTTTTAGCTCCATTCCCAAAGTCACATTGCCATAACGCAGACATAAATCCATTCTTCCCGAACCGATCGCATATTCCCTCTCTAAAGTTCCAATCCCATTCACCACCCGATGCAAAAAAGCCATTAATACTAGATGGGGCGCAATTTCTGGATAGGGTGTGCTTTTAAACAACGGCTCGCCATGTTGTCGCCAAAATTCCAGAAATGAATCTAACAAGCGATCGCTCAGAAATTCTCCTTGTTCATTGAGCCAGATTGGTTGAATATATCCTATTGATGCTGTTGTCACGTAGGCAAGCACCCTTGGTAATACCTCTTGATAAATAGGATTAGCTATACTCAAACCATTCTGATTGCGACATAAACCTAAATCTAAAACGTAGCGAATATCATCCTGTGGTACATCGGGTAATTCTTGCCCTGCTAGGATCGGCTGAATTATTGCTCTTACTCGATCTTCTCTCAGTCTTTCGGCTAGGCTATCTAAATGGGTATCTTGCCTTTGAATCAAAATCTCTTTGGCTTGGTTGACTAACTCAGGTGTGATGGGGATTACAGGATCTTTGGCGATATATTCGGTGATTTCTTTGGCGATCGCATTGACGAGCCAAGGCTGACCTTGGGTTAAATGAAATGCTAATGCGATCGCCTCTTCTGTAAATATTTGTCCTGTGGCTTCTGTATGTTGTTGATAGAGATTTCTTACTTCTTCAAGGGTAAAGTTGCTGAGTGTGAAGGAACGTACTTTGATATTAAATGGACTTGAGGTATTGAGTCTTTCACTGCCTCCTGATGCATATTTATAATCGCGTACATCTCTCATCCCCACTAGAGCAACTGACTGGGGAAAGCCCTGTGGACGATTTGGAAAGCCATCTCTTAGCTGGCGTAATACTGTAATTAAAGTTTGATTTTGGAGAGAATCTATTTCGTCAATAAATAGAACTAACGGACGGGGTGAAACTTCTGCCCAAGTACTTAACAAGGCGTTGATCCGTTGACCTGATTCGGTTTCAGTTGTGCTGGGTGGATGTAGTTCTTGAGGTAGCCAAAAGCGAGCATTTTTATACCAAGATCCTAGAATTGCTTTTTCGGCTATTTCCGGTTGGTCAGGAAAGGCTGACCCTACTTCTACTGAAACCATGACGGCGTTATATTTACCATTGGCGGTTAGTTCTTGCGCCAAGGTCATCATGGCTGTGGTTTTGCCTGTCTGTCGTGGGGCATGGATGACGAAGTAATTTTCCTGAGCGATTAATTGCTCTAGCTCAGGGAGGCGGTCGCTTGCAGGTAGCATATAGTGAATATCAGCTTTGCAGGGACCTGCGGTATTAAACCATTTCTTCATCATGTCAGCTATTTAACAGAGCATATAGTCTTTCAATATATAGCAACGAGCTAAAATCAGGATTATAGATTTTTGTCATGACAACAGGTTAGTTTGACAGTCAAAAATGATGAAGAAATTAACCGAAGATATACGCCGCCGCAAAAACTTCAAATGCTCTTCAGCATCTACTCTGCGTCGAAACCTTCCTACAATTACGCTTTGAACATTATTTGGGAGATGTCGAGCGATCGCCCAAGGATGTCTTGGTAGTTCATGGCATTAACTATTAAATGGTAAAGCTTCTGTAGACCAAATGGACTACAGATGGTTAAAACGAATCCAATTGGACTGCAAAGTTATACACCCTTGTAGTCCAATTAGTCACGTTTCTTTACAGGCTAAACAACCTCTGACAGGATCAAAGGTATGGTTAAAGCAGTATCCATCCAAGCTGTTTGCGCCTGTTCATTCCGTGGATGCATTGCCATTTGTGACTTATCTGTTTTGCAAATCTTGGGGTTGAGGTCAGGATTATCCTTGCATCTACTTCCAACGGGCAGTACGTTAGTCCCCCCTATGCTTGTTTGATAGACATGCCGATTGACGGCGAT
>JBBRMK010000005.1:0-75066 GCA_038230875.1 Pseudanabaenales cyanobacterium | reverse complement strand
TTGGTCGTCGCATTAAGATTTCGGGCGCTCAATGGAACAGAGTAAATGTCCCTCAAGTTTTGAAACACCGCTGTGCCTATCTCAATGGCTTACTTAATCATTCTGAGTATTTATACTCAGTGCATAACTGAGATGCTCCCGATTTAAAACCTTGATTTGTAGTGACATCATTTCTAGAAATTGCCATATATCCAATCGGCGCACGGGAACTTAATAAAATTGTATCTTTGGGAAAGATTCTTAATGAAGCATCTTTCATTCCTGCTTCGGTAACATCTAATTCACCTTTACTAATGAACTTATTACCCATGTTAAGAGATAAATCTTTAGGAGTTATCCAAGCCGTGCCATTTTTACAAAAATTTAAATGGTTTGCCGTTGATGGTGTACTTCCACCAGCGATATTTGCTAAATCATAAAGTGTGCCAATTTGCCAACCCGCAGGAATTGCCCGATCGCCTCCTCCATTTTCCACATACACCATCTCGCCGCCAGAGGACTTATAGGGCTTACCGTCTGCATCAGGGAAGTCAAACTGCACAAACCAATAATCATAAATTGTCTTAGCCAGACTCTCTAACTCAGCATTAATCCGATTATTTAGTTCAATCTTGGCATCAAGAACAGAAAGAACCGCCGCAATTTTTTGTTGTTTCTCTAATTCTGGTAGTGGAAAATCTATTAACCTAAAGTTTGAAGTAGCTTGAGCTAATGCTGGGACACCTACATAACTTTTATTCGCAAGTAAGCGTTTTTGCCCCTCTACGGTATGGAAATAATAAACAAAATACAGAGGCTCAACTAAATCTGTTTTTAAAGTAACCCTAAACTGACTTTGGGATATTACATAATTCTCAAATCTTGAATTCTCTGGTATGTAGCAAATTTGACCTAGAGTTCCTCGATGCGTAATTACAATATCGCCTCTCTTTGCATTCGCTTTTTTTAAAGATTGTGCTTTCTCAGGTGTTACATAATTAAAAGAATCTTCGATTAGTTTTACGCCAGAAACATTAGCTCCGTTTAATACTGGAACTCCTGAATTTGTATAATTGTCTACTTTAATATTTGAACCAAAAGGTCCCATTGATATCTCTTTAATAAGTTGGTTCATTAAAACCATTCGTCTACTCATATTTCAACCCCGCTAACTGCCTGTTAATTTCAACTTCCAAATCCCTAGACTCCGCAAAAAAGCGATCTAGATTACTCGAAAAAGACCTTAACTTCTCCTCAAACTCAGCTTGCGAAATATCCACATACTCGATCTTTACATCGAAATATTGACCCGCCGATAACGAATAATTTTTAGCCGCGATCTCCTCATAGCTCACCACCACTGAGAAATCATCAACCACTTTTTTCTCATTAAAAGTTGCGATAATTTGCGCCTCCTCTGCCTCCGTTAGCACCGTCTTCTGATTCTTGCCATCCTTCACCGTCTCCCCCAATCCCGACGCATCGATCAACACCACATCGCCCTGATTACCGCGATCCATAAACAAAATCGACACATTCGTACCCGTCGTCGCGAAGATATTGCTCGGCATCGACACCACCCCCGCCAACATCTTCTCATCCACCAACTTTTGACGGATCGCTTTATCAATTCCCGATTGCGCCGTAATAAACCCCGTCGGAACTACCACCGCCGCCTTCCCCTTAGGCTTTAGCGAATAGATAATATGCTGCAAAAATAGCGTATAAATCGCCATCTTATCTTTTGCCTTATTCGGGACATTGGGAATCCCCGCAAAAAAGCGATCGTGATTCGCCTTAGCATCCAAATTCTCTACATAATCACTAAAATCCATCTTAAACGGTGGATTTGACACAATATAATCAAATTTCGCCAATTGCGCTCCCTGCTTGTGATAGGGATGCTCAATCGTATTTCCCTGAATCACATTGGGAATCGAATGAACCAGATTATTTAAAATCAAATTCAACCGCAACAAACTCGAAGACTTTTGCGAAATATCCTGCGAATAAATCGTACAGCGCTCCTCACCGATCGCATGGGCAAGACTGATTAACAAAGTTCCCGAACCCGCCGAAGGGTCATAAACCGTCACATTCTGCACAGGCTGTGCCACCAAAATCGCCGCCATAATCCTTGCTACCGCATGGGGCGTATAGTATTCCGCATACTTGCCGCCACTATCTTTGTTGTAGTCCTTAATCAAATATTCAAACAAAGTCGCGAAAAAATCATACTTCTGCGTAAAAATATGTTCTGCACTAAACTTGATTAATTGATTAATCACCGCCCGACAGAAATTGTCACGCTTAGAAGTATCCGTAATAAACTCACTCACGCGATCGAATAACGGAATCTTAGTATCCCCTTCCGTTTTAACTGAGAAAATATCATTGTTTTGAATAGCAATATCCCGCAGCGTATCATCAAACAACTTCGCAAAATTTGGCTCCCCCTGTCTTTCAAATAAACTCGCCAAGAAATGCTCAGGACTCAACCGCGCCGTATTTGCAGGCAGATCATCTAACAAACTCTCATAGTCATCAGCCGATAACGTTCTTAAAATCTTCTCCCAACTCTCCACCTTCCCCATATTCGGATTAAGCCGTTTCACCTCATAAGCAAACTTATCATTCATCAACTTATAGAGAAATACCTGAGTAATGATCTTAAACTCATTTCCATCATTTCCCAACCCATAGGAAGCACAAATCCCCTTCAAACTATCAATCAAATCTCTTATCTTCTGCCCAAAATCCGTATCATTAAGTTGCTTCATATCTCTATTAAATACCCGCCTGAAAAACCTGATTAGCCGTCAAATCCAATTCTGGAAAAGTGGGCGACATCACTCGCTCATCACCCTGAAATGCAGTCACCTGATATTCGCCATCAATCAACTCATGCACTAAAATCGTGGGCTGCTTCGGATTACCAATAAACCGCCGCCCACCAATTCCCAAATAATCTACAGTCCAATATTCAGGAATCCCCATCTCCTCATAGTCTTTAGCCTTAATAAAGTAATCATCGCGCCAATTTGTACTCACTACTTCAATAGCAATTACAACTGATGCTCCTTGAATAATGGTTGATTGCTTCTCCCATAATGGCTCATTGACCAAATTAGCAGTTTTGACAATTAAAATATCAGGCAAATAAGCAGAATCAGCATCAGGAAATTTTACGAAAGCTTGACTAGGCAAAAAGTAAGGTAGTTTTGCTAGTCTAACCAAAAAAGCAAGTTCAATGCTTAAAAACCCTTTAACTTGCTCATGCTTTCCAATAGGTTGTGGCATCTCAACAATTACTCCATTATGCAATTCATAAAACTTACCCTCTGACTTCCACTCCGCAAATTCAGCAAAAGTCATCAGTTTAGGTTGCGCTAAAACTTGTACCATCTGTTTTTCGACCTCGCAATGCAGTATCGCCAATTATAACGCAGATTCTATATCAATCCTACGCTCCATTAAATTCATCTATATATTCCCTAACCACCAAATTATTGATATATTGAGCAGCTTCCAAATCCAAATCAATATTCTGTTGCTTAAACTGAGCTTTTAAAAGACGTTTTATCTCTTGACTAAAATAACTCTCATTATTCAAAATTTGCATATTTTGTAACACAAAACCATCAGCCATCATCTTCACATTCAACAGCACCTCACAAATCTTGCGCTCATTCAGAGATAACTTATTCCCTCCCAATATCCGCTTATGCACTCTTGTATACTTCATATCGCTGTCATACTTAGCGCGTAACAGATTGTTTTGGCGATTAAGCTCCTTAATCCTCTCATAAATCTTGTTTAGGCTACCAATATTTGTATTCATCTCTTCTTGACTCACCTCATTTAGTTTTTTCTGCTTAAACAAACGCTCCAATTCTTCTTTTAAACTAATAAATTTAGGATCAGACTTATCAAAATTATCTGCTAAAGCCTCACGGGTACGCCTTAATGTATTCTTCAACTTATCCGCTAGTATTAGTTCTTCTTCACCAATTTTGACAAAGGAGAAAATCACATCCTCTAGAGCTTCATTAAGCAAATTTGTTATATCTGTACCACTTTCTAATTTTTCACCAAGATTAATTGCATCTAATCGGTTACTAGCCAAATGATACAGATGCGGTAATTTCTGAAAATCCAACCTTTCCAAAAGCTCATAATGTCCCATTAACCGAATCAAGTTATAGAGACTTCTTGCATTGCCCAACGCCTTCTTTAAAGCAAGAACAGCTTCGCGATCGCTAATTTCACTAATCTGTTGCGAAAATATCTCGGCATTGCGCGTATCATAACGAAATAGAACATCTTCAATTTCTGCAATCTCGGCTTTAATCTCTTCCTGTGACTTAAACAGATGCGAATAACGCTCTAACTCATCCCCCAGTTCTGCCTGTAACTCATCAAAATAAGCCTTATTCGTTGCATCAAATTCTTTCTGAATATCAGCAAAATCCACCACATAACCATAACGGAAATTTTTGTAAGGTCGATTAACGCGAGTTAGAGCCTGTAACAAACCATGTTTCCTAATCACACGCCCTAAATACAGTTTTTTCAACCGCTTCGCATCAAATCCCGTCAGCAGCATCTTGTAAACAAACAACAGATCGATCTTTCCTTCCTTAAACTCTTCAATCCAATTCTTCCGTTCCTCTTTTGTGCCAATGTCATGCAGGATCAACGCCGCCGTCAAATTTGTTTTTTGCTTTTTCGCTTTTTGATTGAGCAATACCTCATACTCCGCACTAACATCGTTTAGGCGAGTGGATAACTTGGTTAAATCTTGAGGATTAGGAAATCTTTTTTGGAAAATCTCATAGAGCATTTTCGCCTGCTCTGGACTATCACAAATCACCATCCCACCAATAGAGCGATCTCCAAAACGCGATCGGCTATCCTCAAAATCCTCCACAATATAATTTAACAAAGGCTCCACATAATGCTGATGAGCAAAAACTAGCTTTTTATCGACATCTCCCTGCAAGATCTGCACCTGTTCTAGAGCCTGTTGCAAAATCAGCTTGTAATTAGTCGCAATCTCCTCACGAATCAATCTCACTGTATAGCCATCAGCAATCGAAGCGTTGTAATAATATTTGTGAATATAATCACCAAATAGAACCTTGGAATTATACTCATCTCCCAATAAAGGTGTTCCCGTTAAGCCAAGCTTGATTGCATTTCGATCTGATTCTTCCAGATTTGCTAAAAAACTACCATTGGGATTATAACTACGATGCACCTCGTCCAAAAAGTAAATACGCTGAATATTCACATCGTAATCTTCAGTCCGCAACACATCAGGATCATCCTTAAATTTCTGAATATTCACTACCGTGATTTCGGGTATCCCTGACAAATTATGGATCGCACTCGATGACTTGATCTCTTTGGTAAATTCTTCTCTTGAGTTAATGGTCTTTACCTTCAAACCACGACTTTTAAATTCCCTACTAGCTTGCTCTAACAAATCAATGCGATCAACAATAAAGTAGAACTTTGGAATAATCTTTTGCTCTTGAAAATAATCTGTCAAAAACTTGACACTATAAAAAGCCAGAGCCGTCTTACCACTGCCCTGCGTGTGCCAAATAATCCCGTTTTTTATCCCTTTATCCAAAGTCTTAGCGATCGCCTTAGTCGCAAACATCTGCGGATAACGCATGATATGTTTCTGCCAGCCGTTTTCTTCCCTTACATAGGCGATCGCATACTTCAAAATAAACTTTAGACGTTCTTTACTGAATAGCGAAGTCAACAAGCGATTTGTAGGTGTATCAGCATCCTTGTTAGTGATATACTCAGGACTATGTTTGATAATCTGTAAGTTATTGTCCTTCAGCACGTAATTTTCATTTTCCTCACTCTCAGCCTCTAAAATTACCGACAAATCCAGCGATTCTTCTTCCCGAAAATAGTTGAGATTGTGGCTTTTATAAGAGGGAGAAGCATAAAAAGCACCTTCAACCTGATCAAGCGATTCTTTGTCATACTCCATATTGTTAGAGAAGACCATCAACTGCGTGATATTAGCAAACCGCCTAAATCTCTTATTTTGAAAACGGGTATTAATGCGATCGCGTTCTGCCAACATTCCCTTTTTATTATTGGGTATTTTCACCTCCACAAAAGCCAAAGGCATTCCATTAACTAGTAAGACGATATCAGGGCGAAATTCATCATCACCATTTTTGTAAGCTAGTTCCGTTACTACATGAAACCGATTATTTGCAAAATTATCAAAATCGATAAGTCGATAACCTGATTGCTCAATTAGCCTTTCATAAAACATCTTGCCTAAATCTTCATTTTCAAGTAAAAGCTTAATTTCTGCCAATAGGCGATCGCTATCCCCTTCTTCAATATGTGGATTAATTTTAGTAATACTTTCCTTGAAAATATCCGTAAAAATATTAGTTGCCTCATCCCGCACCTCACCCCTTAGCGACAAATATTGATATCCTAATCGGTGCAGATGTAAAATTGAGGGAAGTTTTACTCTAGAGTTTTCATTAAAAGGCATAGGTTCGGAGAAGCTTAGATTTTTAGATACTTTCAGAGTTAGATTGAATTCTAGCATTGCAAATAAAGCTGGTTTTCTATATAAACGCCAACGGTTTGGCTGGAATCATTTTAGGACTTAGGCTAAAGAATGAAATGTAGGGGCAATTCATGAATTGCCCCTACGATGAAATGCAGGTTGCAAGTCATTTTTGCGTAAGTCCGACAATTTTTAAGATTACAGCCAAGCATCAGCCTAAATAGTCTTGATTTAGCTATATTTAGTAAGTAGCTAGGCGCAATTAAATATAAAACCCAAAAAGCTGTGGCGCACGCTGCGCGTGCGCCACAGCTTTTTAATCTGGATTTTAATTATGTCTAGCTACTTAGGACTGCAATTGATAAATGTGATAGAACAGTTTCCAGAAATATTTTTCTGTTAATCCACAAGTAGATGCACCGCGAAGCACTACATTGGAGTACCAGTCATTAGGCGCAAGTTCGCGAGATAATTTGTTGATGACGCTATAAGTTCGTACTTCTGTATAAACCGTTTTATCTACAGTTACATTTACCAGTTCATGCTGATAGCCACCCATTGATACATCTTCCCTCACGTCTAAGCGATCGCTTAATCGACAAGGCAAGCAATATAAAACGCCTTCGACATGAGAATTTGCGTCTTTGACAATATCTAAACAACCACAACCGCGATGAGGTGATCGGTAATAAAATCCCAGTCTATATCCACTTAAACGCGCTGCACCGACAACATAAAAATGAGCCGCTTCACCAAGCGATCGCTTTAAATCAACAGGACACATACAGGAGCCGTAAGCAAAGTAGTAAAACATTGGCTCATCTTGAAGATGTAGCTCTGGATTAGAACTTCCTGAAGGTTGTAACTGCTGGATTAGCTGAGATTTAAGCGAATCTACCATATCGATAATTTAGGCAAAAGCTAGTTAGTATTCTGAGATACATGCAAGAAGTATAAAGGTTTGTGTATGCTCATCAAAGTTAACTATTACACTAACTTTTTGACTTTAAAAACTTGCAGATGATTAATGAAATTTAGTATGTCGCACATAATTTTAAAAAAATATGCCTGAATATACAAAAAAAGAATCAGAACAAGAATCAGAATTTTTATTGGAGGAGCAACATCAAGAAAGCCCTCTTCCAGTAAAAACTAATCTTTGGGACTTAGCAGTTGTGTTTACTAAACTGGGAGCGATCGCCTTTGGGGGGCCAGCAGCACATATAGCCGCGATCGAGTTGGAAGTGGTACAGCGCCGTCAATGGGTGAGCCGAGAAAAATTGCTGGATTTATTAAGTATTAGTAACTTGATACCAGGTCCTAATTCGACAGAGTTAGTCATTCATGTAGGGTTGGAGCGAGGAGGATGGAAAGGCGCGATCGTGGCAGGAGCCTGCTTTATTATTCCTGCGATGTTGTTAGTGTGGGGATTGGCGATCGCCTATGTGGAATATCAAACTATTCCCGTTGTTGGGTGGCTACTCTATGGCGTAAAGCCTGTAATTATTGCAATTATTATCCAAGCTCTCTGGAAATTAGGACGATCGGCTCTGAAGAATGTGACAACTTGGAGCGCAGGAATTTTGGTGTTGGGGCTATACTTCACGAAGGTTAATGAAATTGCCTTAATGCTCGGTGCGGGCTTAACAGTAACCTGCGTTCTCAATTGGAACTTCCTAAAAAGACCTAACTCATTACCCAGCATCTTTTTAGCTTTACCCACTGGAGCGATCGCCACCGAAATAGTTCCCAAAACTTGGATCGCTGTATTTTTTAGCTTCCTAAAAATTGGTTCAGTTCTTTATGGTGGTGGTTATGTTCTATTAGCCTTTGTGCAACAAGAATTTGTTGATCGCACGCATTGGCTGACTTCGCAACAGTTACTCGATGCGGTAGCGATCGGGCAATTTACCCCAGGACCATTATTCACAACCGCAACGTTTATAGGTTATCTGGTGGCAGGGAATTTGGGAGCGATCGCAGCTACAGTTGGCATATTTTTACCAGCATTTATATTAGTCCCTGCAATCAATCCATTTGTCGTAAACTTACGCAAATCTCCTTGGGCAGCGGGTTTTCTAGATGGAGTTAATGCAGCTTCCATTGGTTTAATGGCAGCAGTTGCATGGGAATTAGGACGCGGAACTTTGATTGATATTTGGACAATCGTTGTCGCGATCGCCAGTTTAATAATTTTGCTCAAATTTCCAAAAATTAATTCGGCTTGGTTAGTGATCGCAGGAGCCGCGATCGGCTGGCTACTGAAATTTAGCGTCTAAAATTCAAAGATAAAGATAGATTAAGTTAATGAGTTACAATATACCCATTGGAAAAATCTCAAAAATCATGCTGCTTTCTTGTTTTGACATAGCAAATTACTTTATCGCTTTAGCCAATGAAACTGGCTCGTTTGTAAGTAACTTAAAATTACAAAAACTAGTTTATTATGCCCAAGCATGGCATCTCGCTCTCCATGATGCACCTCTCTTCCCAGAAGACTTTGAAGCATGGGTACATGGTCCCGTCATCCCTGAACTTTATCAAAAATATAAACCCTTCGGCTGGCAACCGATCGCTGAAGATGCAAAAGTCAATTTACCTGAAAAAACGCAAGAATTTCTACATGAAGTTGCTGAAGAATTTTTTGCCTGTGATGCCTATGCGTTAGAACAAATGACTCATATAGAAGCACCTTGGAATCTAGCTAGGTTGAGCTTACGTGCTGATATGCCCTGCAATGAAATAATCAATAAAGATTGGATGAAGGAGTATTATCGCTCTCGTGCCAAAGAAGATTAAGAGAATTGAAATTGAGAAGTTTCGTGATTCTAGTATTAAGCCCACAAAAGTCAGAATAAATCAAGGTGTTAGCTTCTCATTTAAGTATTATCAAAACCGACATGATAAATTTTCTTGCAGTGATAAAGAGATTACCTACTGTCTAGCATTACTAGATAGATTAAAGGATTTATCAACTATGTCTGTGCAAGAGCTATTAGTGAATCGCAGTAAGACTTTACGATGTCATCCGATCTCATGGCAAGATACTACTGAGAATGGATTTGGATTGCCAAATGAAGAGCAATTAGTGGATACCTCCTACCAATTTTCGCTGTCTTCCAACGAGCATGGCAGAGTGCATGGCTTTTTCATTGACGACGTTTTTTACGTTGTTTGGCTAGACCCAAATCATTTGCTTTATTCTTAGTCGCTAAGTTGTTTACCCAAACCTAGTATCGAAGCAAAGCAACCCCGCAAAGCCTTATAATAGTAAGACACTTAGCAAGAATTGCCTACCGTATGCAGGGCAAGAAATACTAAGCAATGCAAGGAGAATTTGAGTAGCCGTATGACTGAAACCTTAGAAGATCGGATTATTCCAACAGACTTGCGTGGCGAGATGTCGCGCTCTTATCTGGAATATGCCATGAGCGTAATTGTTGGTCGCGCTTTGCCCGATGCGCGCGATGGACTCAAGCCAGTACACCGTCGCATTCTCTATGCCATGCACGAGTTGGGGATGACAGCCGAGCGCCCATTTCGGAAGTGCGCCCGTGTAGTTGGGGATGTCATCGGTAAATATCACCCGCACGGTGATACGGCAGTGTACGAAGCACTGGTGCGGATGGCACAGGACTTTTCGATGCGCGATCGCATTGTTGATGGGCATGGCAACTTCGGCTCGGTCGATAACGATCCACCAGCGGCGATGCGATATACCGAATGTAAGTTGACCCGGATTGCTCAAGTTGGGCTAATTCAGGACATTGATCGCGATACGGTTAACTTTGGCGACAACTACGACGGTTCTCAGCAAGAGCCTCTGGTTTTGCCAGCGCGGATTCCCCAACTGCTACTCAATGGCTCCTCAGGTATTGCCGTGGGAATGGCGACAAATATTCCACCACACAATTTGGGTGAGCTAGTTGATGGTTTGGTTGCCTTGATTGCCAATCCTAGTCTGAATGATTTGGATTTGATGGAATATATTAAAGGACCTGACTTTCCGACTGGGGCGTTGATTCTAGGTACTGAAGGCATTCGCGAAACTTATACGACTGGACGTGGCTCGGTGACGATGCGATCAGTGGCGAGTTTTGAGACAATCTCAGCATCAGGACGACAAGATCGTGAAGCGATTATTATTACCGAAATGCCCTATCAAACTAATAAGGCAGCGCTGATCGAGAAAATGGCGGAAATGGTCAATGATAAAAAACTTGATGGCATTTCTGATATTCGGGATGAAAGCGATCGCGATGGGATGCGATTGGTAATCGAATTAAAGCGCGATGCCTATCCGAGAGTGGTACTGAATAATCTATACAAATCCACAGCTTTGCAATCGAACTTCAGTTGCAATATGTTGGCGTTGGTGAATGCAGAACCGATTACACTAACTCTACGCCATGCGTTGCAAGAGTTTCTCGATTTTCGTTATGAAGTGATTACGCGCCGCACTCAGTACGAGCTTCGGAAAGCAGAAGAACGCGATCATCTATTACAAGGATTGTTAATAGCACTCAATCATTTGGATGCAGTAATTGCCTTGATTCGTGGTGCAGATGATAGCAGTGCGGCAAAGTTAGGATTGATCGAGAGCTATGGCTTATCAGAAGCTCAAGCTGATGCAATTTTGGCGATGCAATTGCGTCGTTTGACGGCTCAAGATGCCGATAAAATTCATGACGAGCATGACCAGCTAGTTGTCAAAATTGCGGACTTATTAGATATTCTCCAAAATCGCGATCGCATTCTCACGATTACCTGTGAAGAATTAGAAGCAATCAAAGTTGAATTTGCTACACCTCGCCGCTCTCGTATTTTGCCAAATGAAGGCGATATTGACACTGCCGATCTGATCGCCAATCGCGAAACGATTGTGATGGTAACTGAGCAAGGCTATGTCAAGCGGATGCCTGTCGATACTTTCACGGCTCAACATCGCGCTACCCGCGGCAAGGCTAGCGCTAATGTCAAAGATAGTGATGCGATCGCGCATTTCTTTGCTTGTCGCAGTCATGATCGGGTCTTGTTCTTTACTGATCGCGGCAAAGTCTATGGAGTTAAGGCTTACGAAATCCCTGAATCTGGTAGAGCAGCCCGTGGTACAGCAGTAGTGCAGATGTTGCCGATCGCTTCCGATGAAAAAATTACCACCGTTCTCCCGATCAGTGAGTTTTGCGAAGATGAATATCTGGTCATGCTTACCGCAGGCGGGTATATCAAAAAGACAAAACTTCCTGCTTTCGCAAATATTCGAGCAAATGGTTTAATTGCGATCTCCTTAGAAGAGGGCGATCAGTTGCGCTGGGTAAGACGAGCCAAAGCTGACAACACGATTATCGTTGGTTCCCGTCAAGGGATGTCAATCCGATTCCGTACTGATCACGAGCAGTTGCGCCCGATGGGAAGAGATACTCGCGGTGTGCGATCAATGCGTCTGACAGGTGATGATGAAATCGTGAGTATGGACATCATTCCTGCAGGACTCGCCGAAATCGAGGCTGATGAGGTTGAAGAAGATATCGATCTGACAATGGCGGTAAATGAAGATGAGAATCTGGAAGTTGACGCTGAAACTGGGACTGAAATCGCAACTGATGAGAAGGCTCAAGGTCCTTGGGTTTTAGTCGTCACTAGAGGTGGCTATGGTAAGCGCGTTCCTGTTAACCAATTCCGTATCCAAAAGCGAGCAGGTAAAGGTTTGCGGGTTACTAAGTTCAAGTCTGGGCAAGATCAACTTGCTTCTCTCTGTTTAGTCGATGACAACAACGAACTAATGATCGTCACCAGTCGCGGTATCGTCATGCGTCAGTCAACTGATGCGATCGCGCGTCAGTCCCGCACCGCACGAGGTGTTCGTCTCCAAAGACTTGATGCATCTGATGCGATCGTGGGAGCCACTCTAGTTCCGCCTGCATTGGAAGAAGAGATCGAAGAAGTCGTAGATCTACAGAGTGGCGATGTAGTTGTAACTGCGATCGCTGAAGTTGTAGAAGATGTAGAAGGTGAAACTGAAGAATAAAAATTTCATTGTCTAAATCACGGATTATCACGGATTAGCAGATTTCGCAGATTACAGCAGTTATTGATCAAACTCACCACGACAAGGGTCGCAGGGCGAAGCCCCGCAAAGGGTTTTATATTATTGCTTGTGGTCGATTTGAAAGCAAATTGCTGTAAGAGATTGTGTCGAAATATTCACAAACAATCTTAATTAGTGTCATCTGCTAATCCGTTTAATTCACTATCATTAATTGCTCCATCACCATATTTCTTGCCCATTTATCAGCTTCCAGAATATCTTCAAGCTCTGGCTTAGAAATACAGTTATGCTTGTCGCAAACGCGCTTAATCAAATCAGCAATCTCGACATAACGAACTCGCTCTTGTAAAAACAGCTCTACTACTTGTTCATTCGCGGCATTGAGAACCGCAGGCATAGTTCCACCAGCGCGACCTGCGGCGTAGGCTAACTGCATACAGGGATATTTAAAATGATCGGGCTCACGGAAAGTGAGTGTACCGCACTTGACGAGATCAAGGCGTTCCCAATGGGTAGGAATGCGATCAGGATAGGAAAGAGCATAGAGCAAGGGCAAGCGCATATCAGGAATGCCAAGTTGAGCGAGTACAGAGGTATCTTCCAATTCGATTAGCGAATGAATAATACTCTGCGGATGAATCACGATTTCAATCTGGTCATAACTTACCCCAAATAGATAATGTGCTTCGATTACTTCCAATCCTTTATTCATTAGGGTTGCCGAATCAATCGTAATCTTCTTACCCATCGCCCAGTTAGGATGTTTCAAGGCATCTGCGACAGTTACTGATGCTAGCTCCTCAGTAGGGCGATCGCGAAATGCACCACCCGAAGCCGTAAGAATAATTCGCCGCAGTCCACCCTCTGGCACTCCTTGCAAACATTGAAAAATCGCTGAATGTTCTGAATCCGCAGGTAATAGTTTTACCCCATGTTTTTTGATCAATGGGACGACCACTTCACCGCCTGCGATTAAAGTCTCTTTATTTGCTAACGCAATATTTTTACCTGCTTTAATTGCTGCGATCGTTGGTAACAGTCCCGCACATCCGACAATTCCTGTCACTACTGCTTCAGAGTCACCATAAGCAGCTACTGTTTCGACTCCCTCGGCTCCAGCTAATAAGATTGGCTTTATTTTCAGATCAGCGATCGCATCTTTAAGTTCACCCAGTTTATTTTGACTAGCGATCGCCACAATTTCGGGCTGAAACTGCCGAATCTGTTGAGCCAGTAATTCGATATTCCCCCCCGCCGTCATCCCTACAATCTGGAATTTGTCAGGATACTCCGCTACGATGTCCAGAGTTTGTGTGCCAATCGAGCCAGTGGAGCCAAGCAGAGTAATACGTTTCATAAGAGCGCTTTTATTACATATTGATTTTAAATATTGATTAAATTTTGGCACGCTCCTGTAAATTTATTGCATCAACTACCTTCTAGGTTTTAAATTACTTGAAACTTAGGATTAATTTTTAGAGAAGTAACATCAAAACATTGCGCCCAGTTTAAAAAATTCTCGTTAATGATTTCACTTTGGAGATCGAGAAGCAAGGCTAAATAATTTCCTGGCTGTTTAATCACAATAGCAGTGTAGTCCTTGCCATGAATTACAGCATGGGTAAAGTTTTCCACGGGCAAAGAAGTCGTTAACAAAGACTTTAACCCCAAAGCTTGAAAAATTGGTTGTACCCAAATAATGCTCTTACTCCCATCCACCAAAGTGTAATACTCCTTGGGAAGCCCACTCAAGTCAAAAGTTGCGGCTCCAAGCATACAAGCTTCAAATGATGTTGTTTCTACGAGTGTCATATTTGTTGTGGCAAGCGATCGCTCTTCCATGAGTTTTCCAAGCTACCAAAATCATTAAATCGCAGCAAGGACAATCATAGCAACCGTCATAGTACTTAAATTTAGAGAATGCACTCTGTACTTTCTCTATATTTAGAGAGCTAAATTTCTCTCTTTAAATTATCTACAGCAATTTGCTTTCAAACCTACCACAAACAATAATATAAAACCCGTTGCGGGGCTTTGCCCTGCGATCCTCATCGTGGTGGGTTTGATCAACAACTGCTGTGTAAATTAGCCCAAGTAAGTTAGCCCAAGTAAGTTAGCCCAAATAAGTTAGCGAAGTGCAGAGTTTTTCGACTTTTCGACTTCGCGATCTTTCTTACCACGCCAGATAAACCGCAATGGTGTTCCGTCGAATCCGAGGGTTTTACGGAACTGATTCTCGATATAACGTTTGTAGTTATCGTTAAAACGATGAGGATCGTTAACGAATAGAATCACCGTAGGGGGGCTATCAGAGATTTGAGTGCAATAATAAACTTTGCCCTGCTTACCGCCGCGACTGGTGGGCGGCGCGTGCCATGTAACTGCTTCATTAAGCGCTTCATTCAAAATCGCAGTCGGAACACGGCGCTTATGTTGCTCGGCGGCGATATCAACACGATCAAGAACTTGTTGTACACGTTGACCTGTTACAGCACTTACAAAGATAATTGGTGCATATTCAACAAACATCAGACGGCTTTTTACATCTGCGGTGTAGTCATAGATGGTATAAGAATCTTTTTCGATCGCATCCCATTTATTTACGACAATTACACAAGCTTTTCCTTCATCATTAATTCTGCCAGCCAATTTTTGATCTTGATCGGTGACTCCATCAAGGGCATCAATTACTAATAAAACTACGTCAGAGCGCCCGATCGCTTTAAAAGCGCGGTTAATGCTAAAAAATTCGATCCCATAATCAATATTCTTTTTACGCCGTACACCAGCGGTATCGATTAAGCGATATTTCTTCCCATCGCGCTCAACGGACATATCAATCGCGTCGCGAGTGGTGCCAGAAATTGGGCTAACGATACTGCGAGTTTCACCAATAAAAGCATTAAGCAAACTAGATTTACCAACATTTGGACGACCAATAATCGCCACTTTAATTTCATCACTTTCGGTAACAACTTCTTCGGGCGGCGGTAAATACTTGATCAACTCATCCAGTAACTCGCCCGTACCGTTGCCATGAATACCTGACATCGGAATCGGTTCCCCTAAGCCCAAATTCCAAAATTCGGCCGCTAATGAAAGTCCGAACTTGGAGCCTTCACACTTATTAACTGCTAGTAACACAGGAATGTTTAGCCGTCGTAGCCATCCGCCCAGTTGTTCATCCGCATCAGTGATCCCCGCAAGTCCATCTACTACAAAAATTACCGCTACGGATTCACGAATGGCGATCTCAGCTTGTTCACGAATCATCGGCAAAAACTCAGTCTCGTCATCAAAGACTAATCCACCTGTATCCACGACTTGAAATTCATGTGCGCCCCAAAAACAATCACGATAAACGCGATCGCGGGTTACACCAGGTTCATCGTAAACGATCGCATATTGCTCTCCCGACAGGCGGTTTACGAGCGTAGATTTGCCCACATTGGGGCGACCGACAACGGCAACAATCGGGAGCGGCATAGCTTTACAGTTTTGGAATTCCGAACTCACTAATATAGCTTTAAATGAGTGAGTTCGTCAATCTAATTTTTGAATTTAAAATTTAGTGAATAGTTTTCTAGATAGCTACAAGAAAAATTCAACGTGCGATCGCTTATCCTCCAAAATCAGCTAATCATATCTAAAAGCCTTATGAAAAGTGCGATCACCAATTAATGAGTCTAGTCATAATTAACAGTGATTTGACATTTGGCATTACGTGGTGGTTTGTATAATGAGCAAATAGTAAGGAGGTAAATAGATTATGGCTGTAACTACGAAAGAACTAATTATCAAAGAAGTTGAGTTAATGTCAGAAGTCGAATTAGCTAAAGCCTTGAAGCTATTACATTCTTTTGGTTTGACTAAGCACAAGCCAACAAAAGCGATTAAAGTCTATCCTTTGCGTGGTTTACCAGTTGAATACATCGATCCGATGGAGCCTGTAGCGATCGCTGATTGGGATGTGTTGAAATGATTGTTTTGGATACTCACATTTGGATTTGGTGGGTTCATGGTGATGCAAAGCTAAGTCCGACGGCAACGGCTGCTATTCAAACTCATGAATCATTGATGATTGGCATTAGTGTTATGTCATGCTGGGAAATTGCGAAGTTGGTTGAATATAATCGCTTGTCGCTTTCGTGCGAGCTCTCAGAATGGTTTGAAAAAGCTTTGTCTTATCCAGCCATCCAATTGTTAGATCTCACTCCTCAAATTGCGATCGCTTCAACTCAGTTAGTTGGATTTCATCGTGATCCAGCCGATCAAGTTATCACTACAACAGCTAAAGTTTATGATTGTCCGCTTGTGACAGCAGATACAAAGATTCTGAATTATTCAGGTGTCAGAACTATTTCTTGAAAATAGGGAGGTTAATCAATACAGCGAAGTGCGATCGCTAATTAACTAGTCTAGCTATAAATATTCAGAATAATTGTCAAAAGCAAGGCTTATTTTTAAAATATATTTCGGTAACCGATAATGGTGTAGACAAGCAAGATTTTGTTGCTGAAATCCTAGATTTACAAGACAAATATGATTTATATAAGATACTAAAATGAATTATAAATAGATTTATTGTTTGAATGTTATCTTAGATTTTGCTATTAATTTATGCACTACTTCTATATTTGTGGTGAACTGATATGGCATCAAAAAAATATTATGCAGTTTTAAAAGGCAGAAAGACGGGCATATTTGAAAGCTGGTCAGAATGTGAAGAACAGATTAAAGGTTTCGGTGGGGCAGTGTATAAGTCTTTTAAAACAAGAGGTGTAGCAGAGGAAGCATTAGGACTAACTTCTCAAGAAACACTTTTTCCTATTGAGAAAAAAGAAGTTAAGTGGATAGAACCGATAGATTTGAAAATATTCCACTGACGACAGGTGAGAAAATCATGATTGCTACATCCCAAATGAAACCTACCCAAACTGTCACTAATCAACCTATTGAACAAATCAGACCACTAGCAGAACATCGCGTCTTACTGCATAACATTAGCTGGGAAACCTTTGAGCGATTGCTTGCAGATGTTGGCGATCGCCATGAAAGTCTATTTCATTATATTGATGGTAATTTAGAAATTATGTCGCCACTCTTACTCCACGAAGGCAGCAATCGATTTATTGACGACCTAATTAGAGCATTTGCTGACGAATTGGAAATTGATTTACGCAAACTTGGATCATTATTAATGCGAATTCCAGAATTAAAGATTGGTGGCGAACCTGACTTTTGTTATTACATTAAAAATGAACCAGTAATTCGCGCCCAAGAGAATATTATCGTTGGTCAAGATCCGCCGCCTGATCTGGTTCTCGAAGTAGATATTACCAATCCTAGCGATCGCCGTTTACCGATTTATGCGTTGCTTGGTGTGCCTGAAGTGTGGCGATATGATGGATATAGTTTAGAGTTTCTCGCATTACAGAATGGAAAATATAATCCCATTGAACATAGTTTGTCTTTTCCGCAATTACCTGCTGCAATTATTGTAGAATATGTCCAAAAACGCTTAACTTTAGGAGAAAGTAAAGCCCTCAGAGGATTTCGTGCATGGGTAAGAGCTATCAAATAATGGAAGATGACATTAGATGGATACAGAGATTTGCTAACTTCGAGAGAGCTTTCCTTTTGTTGCAAGGCTCACTCAAGACAGAATCACTTTCCATTTTAGAAAGAGCAGGATTAATCCAATTTTTTGAGATGACCTTTGAACTCTCTTGGAAATTGCTTAAGGACTATGAAGAAACAGAAGGGTTTATTGTTAAAACTCCTAGAGAAGCGATTAAACAAGCATTTCAGTCAGGACTAATCAGCAATGGACATGACTGGATCGATGCACTTCAAGATCGTAATTTAACAGCACATACTTACAATGAAAATACAGCGATCGCTGTAGAATCAAAAATCAGGAATAAATATTTTCAACTTCTGTTAGAGATATACGAATATTTCAAAAATAAGATTAAAACTTTATGAAATATGGACTAAGGGATAGTGACATCGCCCACATTATCGATGCAATTCAACAATTTCCAGAAATTACGGAAGTTATTTTGTTTGGCTCTCGCGCTAAAGGTAATTATAAGAAAGGGTCTGACGTAGATTTAGCAATTAAAGGCGATCGCCTGACCTATGAAATTACGGCTCGGCTCGCTGATTGCCTCAACGAAGAAAAGCCACTACCTTATTTTTTTGACGTAGTACATTATGAAGCGATCGCGGAACCGAAGCTAAAAGAACATATTGATCGGGTGGGCGTAAAGCTCTTGACTCCTGAAAAGACTCTAATGACTGTCTAGTTTCTACGCAAATTTCTACGCAAAATCGCGTTAAAGTAGTCGTAAATCAAATCTATTCGGACGACAAAGCTTATGTCTCGTTTACCTCTTGCGTTATTCACTGCCTTTAGCGATCGCAGTGCTCTCAAAATTATTAGTGGTCTTCAAAACTTTGATCACAACTCCGTAAAAATGGTCGTGCAAGCAGCCGATCGCGGTGGTGCTACTTTTGTTGATATTGCGGCTGATGCTGAATTGATCGCGATCGCTAAAGCCAATTGCTCCTTGCCAATTTGTGTATCAGCAGTTGATGCTCAGAAACTGTTTGAAGCAGTGGCAAATGGTGCTGATCTAGTCGAAATCGGTAACTATGACAGCTACTACGCTCAAGGTCGCATTTTTACTGCTGATGAAATCATTGCTTTGACTCTAGAAACCAGATCCTTGCTACCTCATACTGCTATCTCAGTAACAGTTCCTCACACTTTACCTCTTGATCAACAAGTTAGTCTTGCCGAAAAACTCGAAGCGATCGGGGCAGACATCATCCAAACTGAAGGTGGTACGAGTTCTGCTCCAGTTCATGCAGGTGTACTTGGTGCGATCGAAAAAGCATCTCCCACTTTAGCGGCTGCTTATGCAATTGGTCGCGCTGTCTCTATTCCTGTTCTTTGCGCTTCAGGATTGACAAGTATCACTGCACCAATGGCGATCGCGAGTGGGGCTTCGGGTGTTGGTGTTGGTTCGGCTGTTAACCAATTAAATGATGTGGTTTCGATGATTGCGACGGTTCGCGCGCTTAGAGAAGCGATCAACAACAATATTAAGGTAAACGCTAGCGTTTAATAAAATCATCAAAATCGCTCCTTTTGGGAGCGATTTTGGCAGATGAGCATTATGGAATTTATTTGTTTGTCTCAAGGTGCAATCGACTTGCAAATCAACGGGGCGTTAGGCGTTCCATTTAATGACTTAAACCGCGATCGCGCCACTAAGCTGCCAGAAATTTGTAGTTTTTTATATCAACAGGGGATTGATGGATTTTTGCCCACACTCGTTACTGCATCGGTTGAGCAAATACATCGATCGCTATTCTTCTTAGCCGAGGCGATCGCCAATCAAAACCAAAATCCCGATTCCCAAACAGCAAAAATTTTAGGAGTACATCTTGAAGGGCCATTTCTGCATCCAGACAAACGCGGCGCACATCCACAGCAACATCTGTTACCGCTTAATCTCGATAACTTGCAGCAAGTATTAGGCGATTACACTGAAATTATTAAAATAGTTACTCTCGCGCCTGAACTCGATCCTAATGGTGAAACCATTAAATTCTTATGCGATTGCCAAATTATCGTTAGCTTAGGACATTCCACTGCAAATAGTGAACAAACGAGAACCGCGATCGCACTGGGAGCGACGATGATTACTCACGCCTTTAATGCCATGCCTAGTTTGCATCATCGAGATGTTGGCTTGTTGGGAGAAGCAATTTTAAGCGATCGTGTTTGGTGCGGACTAATTGCTGATGGTGTTCACATTTCGTCGCAAATGGTGAACTTACTGCACCGTATGACTAACAAAATCTTTTTAGTTAGCGATGCCCTTGCACCTCTCGGATTACCCGATGGAGTTTATCCTTGGGACGATCGCCTGATCACGATCAAGAATGGTACAGCGCGACTCCCTGACGGTACTCTTTCAGGTACAACTGTTCCTATGCTTGAAACCGTTAATAACCTTGTTAAATGGCAAATTTGCGAACCAGTTCAAGCGATCGCCTTAGCGATCAACACACCACGTCTTGCCATAAATATGGCGCTTAATACTACAACTCAGAGGCTAGCTTGGTATCGGACAACATCGGGACACTTGACTTGGCAGCACCGTTAAAATGTGAATCACCAGCTATTACTAATTGAGGCTGGTGCATTTTCAAAATCATTGACAGATTTTGCTTTAGCTTTGTTCTTGACACAACTGCATCAACAAAACCGTGAGCAAGCAAATACTCAGAGGACTGGAAACCTTCAGGAATCTTTTGCTTGAGAGTTTGCTCGATCACACGTCGACCGGTAAACCCAATCAGAGCTTTCGGTTCAGCCAGAATAATATCGCCTAGCATTGCAAAACTTGCAGTTACACCGCCCGTGGTGGGATTAGTCAAAACTGCAATGTAAAGTAAATTGGCTTGGCGATGCCGCTCTAATGCTGCCGAAGTTTTTGCCATTTGCATCAAACTTAAAATCCCTTCTTGCATTCGCGCCCCACCAGAAGCGCAAAATATCAATGCAGGGAAGCGCTTCTCAGTTGCCGCTTCCAACATACGCGTGATCTTCTCGCCTACGACAGATCCCATGCTACCGCCCATAAAGCGGAAATCCATTACTGCAATCGCCGCATCACAGCTATCTATCTTGCCAGTACCCGTAAGTACCCCGTCGCTTAAACCAGTTTTTTGCTTATATTCTTTGATACGATCAATATAAGGCTTACGATCTTTAAAACCTAGAGGGTCGCAGGAAGTTAAATCTGCATCCATCTCTTCCCATGTACCAGCATCAATTAGTTGAGCGATTCGCTCATAAGCGTTAACTTGATTGTGATGACCACATTCAGGACAAACCATCAAATTAGTTTTTAAGTCCTTTACATAGGTTAAAGCAACACAACTAGGACATTTGTGCCACAAACCATCAGGAATTTCACGTTCTTGAGAGTTTTGATTTAGATTCGGAGTCTTGCGGTGATATGCTTCACTTGCGCGAGAGCGGGTTTCAGCAAACCAATCAAACAGTGACATAGTGTCTCACGGTTCACAGAATAGGCATTTAGTTGTCAATACTGTCAGACGACAACTGTAACAAAAAATACAACCATAACCATATTATTATACAGCGCTCTGTGCTTTAGAGTGGTATTGCTAACCAAACAAAAAATGCGGCGCAAAGCGCCCCATTTTTTATTCGAGACTATCATTAGGCTTTTGCTTAACTCTCTCAACTTGAGAGTATTTTTCAACTGTTTGAGTTACGTCAAACAAGGATTGCTGCAATGGTTTGATCGCAATTTGGATGTCTTCATAAGTGGCTTCTTCAGATTCAAACAAATTCTTGAGCATTTCCATGTTTTTAAGAGTGGGCTCTCGCAAACTCGTGGTAATCACCGAAGGACCATTGTCTCTGAGGATTTCTTCGACAGTGCGAATTAAATTAGATGCTTGGTTTCGCATATTAGCGAGTTCGCGGCGTGCTGAGTCTTCATCAGAATAGACTTCAGCTTCCATTCGCATTCTCTCAATTTCGCTAGGACTCAAGCCTCCAGTATTGGTAATACTAATGCTTTGCTCGACTCCAGTATCAATATCTCGTGCTGATACTTTGAGAATACCGTTAGCATCAATATCAAAGGAAACCTCGATCTGAGGAATGCCTCGTGGCGCTGGACGGATGCCTTCTAGCTCAAATTTGCCGAGGCTTTTATTGTCTTTTGCCATCGCCCGTTCTCCTTGGAGAACGTGGATTTCTACTGCTGATTGGTTGTCAACTGCTGTAGAGAAAATTTGGGCTTTGCTAGTGGGAATCGTAGTATTACGTTCTAAGTTTTTGGTAAATACGCCACCTTGAGTCTCTAGTCCAATCGAAAGCGGGATCACATCAAGTAATAACAAATCTTTTACTTCACCGCCCAAAATCCCCGCTTGGACTGCTGCGCCGATCGCTACAGCTTCATCAGGATTAACCGATTGATCTGGCTTTTTACCATCAAAAAATCTGGCGATCGCATCTTGCACCGAAGGAATCCGAGTTGAGCCACCAACCAAAATAATTCGATTAATTTCTTTAGGTAATAGCCCTGCATCTTTCAACGCTTGAGCAGTCGGTTCGAGAGTTGCTTTAACCAAAGCCGCCGTAATCTCATCAAATTTAGAACGAGTAAAGTCTAACTCGATCGTTTTCGGACCCGTCGCATCAGCGGCAATAAATGGCAAGCTAATTAAAGTTGAAGGAGCACTAGACAACTCGATTTTGGCTTTCTCAGCAGCTTCTTTGAGGCGTTGCAGGGCGGTTTTATCAGCAGTTAAATCGATACCTTCTTTTTCCTTAAAGTCAGCGACAAGCCAATCTACAATCACGGCGTCAAAGTCATCGCCACCAAGGTGATTATTACCTGAAGTTGCCTTAACTTCAAAAATGCCATCGCCAAGTTGCAGTACTGACACATCGAAAGTGCCGCCGCCAAGGTCAAATACTAAAACGATCTGATCTTGATCTTGCTTGTCCAAACCATATGCTAGAGCAGCTGCAGTCGGCTCATTGACAATCCGTAAGACTTCCAGCCCTGAAATTGCACCAGCGTCTTTTGTCGCTTGACGCTGCGTATCGGTGAAGTAGGCAGGTACGGTAATAACAGCTTGAGTCACTTCCTCGCCAAGATAGTTTTCGGCATCCTGCTTCAATTTTTGCAAGATCATTGCCGAAATTTCTTGAGGCGTATAAGTTTTATCGCCGATCTGCACATCGACGGTTTGATCTTTACCTTTGACCGCAGTATAAGGAACTCGGCTACGCTCTTGTTCGGTTTCACTCCAGCTACGACCAATAAAGCGCTTAATACTGTAGACCGTATTAACCGAATTGGTGACGGATTGACGCTTAGCTACCTGCCCAACAATTCGCTCGTTGCTGTCCTTTACAAAAGCGACAATACTCGGAGTAGTACGCCCCCCCTCTGCACTAGAGATAACAACAGGCTTGCCGCCTTCTAAAACCGAAACACAACTGTTTGTCGTACCAAGGTCGATTCCAATTACTTTCGACATAATCGCCAGTTCCGTAAAAAGCTTTTTTAAAAGTTTAGCTTACTGAATTTCTAAATAATGTAATTTAAGAATGTATTACAAAAATACTTTTCAAGATGCGATCACAGATCGCATCTTGAATAATTTAACTTAGCTAGATTCGATAGAGCTACTGTCAGGTGCATTCTCGGCATTAGCACCATCAATTTTACCCGAAGATACTTTGACTAATGAATGACGCAAAACGCGATCGTCACTGACTAAATACCCAGGACGTAATTCTTCAATAATTAAGCCTTCATCATATTCAGTCGAAAGCTCTTGCATGATTGCTTCATGAAAATTTGGGTCAAAATCTTGACCTACGCATTCCATCCTGATTACGCCTGTTTCTTTAAGGCATTTCAGCAACTGCTTATAAACCGATTGATAGCTTTTGTGAATGGCCGCTTCACCGTCAGTCTTCGGCGAAATTTGTAACTGAGCCCGCTCAAAGTCGTCAACTACTGGCAAGATTTTTTTGAGTATTTTGCCTGTAATTGTGCATTCTTGCTCTTCTTTATCACGTTCGGTACGTTTGCGAAAATTCTCAAAGTCGGCATACAAACGTAAGTACTGCTGCTTGCGATCATCTAACTGCTCTTTCAGCGTGGTTGATTCAGCGATCAGTCCATTAATTTTTTCTAGAGTTGCGGCGGCGGCAACATTGGCTTTACTTTCTTCAGGCTTGGCGGCACTAGCTGCTGTTGCAGTCGATTGAGTGCCATCTGCTTTTAAATTTTCTTGATTTAAGTCTTCAGTTGCCAGCTGCTGTAACCGTGACTCAAGGACCTCATCATCTTCATCAATGAGGTCATCAGAACTTAGGATGTTTTCTTCTTCAATCATTGCGTTAATACTCTTTTCGCGCTTTTCAGACTAGCAGTAAATTGCTAAGAGTTGACATTCAAGTTTAAGTTTTTCTGATTTTACTCTTTATTCGGGCTAACGTATAGCGAACCTAAAAAATAAATGGGCATAAATGGACGTATTTAAAGTATGCATCTTTACTTTTTGGTTAGATCGCTTTACGCCGACTACATTTATTTATGAGCCACAGTTGAGGGTTGATTTTGTGGAATTACCACTGTCAGCAACGTTACCAGAAGCCAAGGAGCAGAAATATTTGCGAACATTTGGAGAAAGATTTAAGGCGTTGGTAAAATCGGCAGCTTCGATACTGCCAATATTTTCCACGATCGCATTGCGAAAATTTGCCCCATTGAGGTTTGTTCCGACAAACTCGATCAAAATTAGTTTCGCCGCCGTGAAGTTTGTTGAACTTAAATTTGCATTTGAAAGATTAGTCAAGTTAAGCTCAGCTGATCGCAGATCAGAGGACGATAAATCTGCTCCATCTAAGATCGCATCACTAAGATTTGCGGCTGCTAAGTTGCTGTCTCTGAGATTTGCCTTAACTAGATTTGCTTTGCGGAGATTTGCTAAAACCAAATTTGCACCGTTGAGATTTGCCGAATTGAGATCGGCTTCACTCAGATTACTCTTCATTAATTCAGTTTTTTGCAAAAGTGCCGAGCCGAGCTTTGATTGAGATAGATTTATTCGTAATAAATTAGCTTGAGATAGATTAGCTTCTGATAAATTAGAAAATGCTAAATTTGCATCTATCAAACTAGAATCACTAAAATCTGCGCCTCTAAGATCGACTTTAACAAGTTTAATTCTATTTAAGTTAGCATTTTTGAATATTACTTGGCGTAAATCAACACGTTCTAAAACTGAATTACTGAGATTAATATTACTCAAATCTTGTCCTTGCAAGCGATCGCTTTGAGTACCTGTTAATTGAATATATCGAAAATCTCGCTGACCTTCTGCATACTTAGCCAGTAAACTTGCAGCTGTGATCGGAGTTAGTTTTGGAGTAGCCACAGCAAGCGGAGAAGGTGAACTAATTGGGGTAGGAGAAATCACTGGAGAAATTACTGGAGAAACCTCAGGAATTGAAGTAACTAGAGATTGAGATTGATTTTTTTTGGCTATAAATAGAATACTGCCAATAATTGCCACCGAAACTATTCCGAACAGTAAAAACGACTTAGTTGACGTCGTAATTACAAGTTTGGCAAGTTTGGATTTTTGTGCTTTTATTGCAGGATCCTCTTTAGCGTTACATCGGCTGATCAAGCGATCGCATAACTCGCGAGTTTCATCATCAGGGATTTGCGCGATCGCTTGAAACACAGGTGATAACTGAGGCTCTTGAAAATCATTTTGACGAAAGATTAAATTTTTGTTGTCTTCATGAAAAATCTCCCAAAGCTTTGGCTCAGTTGCTAAAGCGCGAAGAGATAGAGAAATAACCTCAAAAGAAAATTCATCAAGGCGATCGCCAAAATCTTTGGGAGAGCGACTTGGTGGCTGGTAGTTTGGATGACCTATCTCTTGGGGTGGAATCCCTCGCAAAGCAGGAACATACATTCCATCATAGTCAACCAGTTTGAGTTCCCCGTGACCATCCACCATGATATTCCCATGTTGCAAATCACCATGTGCTATACCAACGCTTTGCAAGTCCTTCTGGAGTTGTTTTAACTGCCGATCTAAGCGTAATAATACTTGTGAGTCATCAATATACTCGCCAATATAACGATCTAATTCTGCTCCTTCTACCCAATCCATTTTAAGAATTGGATACCATTCTCCTTTAACCAAAATCCCTTGAGCCAAAAACTCAAAATCAACTAAATAAGGAATCTGATGATGATTAAGATACTCGCTAATCGACATATATCTCTGTTGCACGTCTGATTGCGGGATGCGTGTAAAGCATCGCACTGCCCAAGAGCGATCGCCATTAGTTAATTTATAAACAGTGGCGAAGTTTCCTGACCAAAGCAAAACTCTGCCCCGTGAATTTTTGCTAGTACTTGCTTGTTTAAGCTCAGAATCGGCAAAGCACAGTTGCGGATTTTGTACCGCGATTGTGAAGTCAATATTTAATGGCCAATTCTGGATATCTGTCATGATTTGCAACGAATTTTTAGGCATAGCAACGTTGTATCGTCATTCACGATCTCACGGCGATCGCGCAATTCAGTAACCCATTCCGCAAATAACTCTTGCGAACTAATCAGCCCTAATTTTACCCAAGGATCTTGATTTACTTCCAGTTGTTTAAAAATCCAACAAGCGATCGCATCAGTCGTCAAATAAAAGCGATCACCAGTTTGAGCATTTCCATATGCTTGTGAAACAATAATATTGGCGCGGTTTATATGAGTTCCAATTAGCCGAGGTCGATTATTAAATTGATGACTATTTTGTAAGGGGAAACTATTTTGCAAGAAATGATCGCGCACCACAAACAAACAAGAATCTCCTACTGCCAATGCTTTCCAGCTTAAGTCAAACTCGATTTCTAAGCTTAAAAAAGTCGCAAAAGTGCCCTCTCCTGCCTTACGTTTAGCGAACCAAGACAAATTTTGATTGACTAACCATTGCCGCCAAGTCGTTTGTAATGGCGATAGCCAATCATTTACGCCGCGATTTACAAATGCATTAACTAACTCTTTAGCCCATTCCCGTGCAAATGAAGACTCAGTCGCTCCATCTGATAGCGCGATCACTACTCTCGGGTTATTTAGAAGATTGCGTTCTGTCTTTTGCCAAACATCTTCACATTCTGAGATCGTATTGCCAGCTTTGTGTACCGCAAAACTTTGGATAAGATCAAAATTAGCGAAAGCTCTCTGCTTAAAATCTCTCTGCTTAGAATTAGCAATCACATTGTATAAGCTGCGATCCTTATATTTGTGATCGTTACAATGATTGCTTCTCTTAAAACCAAAATTTGCATACCCATATTTAGTAGGCAAGCCGAACATTGCATTAGCACAAAAAGATTTAGACACAATATCTCTACGGCAGTATTATACAGTTGCCAAAGATGCTAAAGGCTCTGGAATCGAAGCACTAGGAGATTTAAACTCACCGATTACAACAAACTCAAGTCGTAACTTAAGCCAGCGCATCGTATTAGGATCAGTGGTAATGATCGCCGCTGCGGGTTGAGGAATTTGCTTTTTTATACTTGCCATCTCAGGTGCTTCTAGAAAAGCAGGCTGCTCAACTAACCAAAAGTTAAGCTCTTTATTGCGAAGCTCAAAATTGCGGCGGCGCTCTGATAACGTTTCACGCAAAGGAGTCCCTTCGTCTTCACACAAATACTTACGGCTAGCTGCTACAAAATAATATTGTTGGGACTCTGACATAAACCTTTTTTAAAATTTTAATTTTATATATTGCTCATCTTAAATCAATTGCAGCAAATCAAGCTGAGGTCTTAACTCCAAAACACTATTTAAAATAATATCCGCGCCATTTTCTTTTAGCAAGTCTGCATAGCGATCGCGTAAATTCGCTCGCACATGAGGCGGAATGACCCCAACGGCAAAGTATTTATAACTAGGATCATAAGTTCGCGCTTTGAGCACTGTCAGCATATCTGCCACAGTGTCGCCTATATATACAACTGCGATCGCTAAATTACTCGTTTTCTTCTCAAGTTGCTTCACCGCAAGCAAAAGCCCAGTTGGGTCAGGCTTACCTGCCGCATCTTCCATTGCTACCAAAACAGGATCAGCGATCGCCAAACGCTTTAATACATAACTAGCCGAAGCCTGCGTTGCCCCACTAAAAAATCCCCAACCAATCCCCGCATCCGTCAACTCCTGAAAATATTCGGTTGTGGCAATTAGCGGCTCAGTCTCAATATAGCCAGCTAATTGTTTAGACTCACTGCCCCAGTAACAAATCTGAAAAAATTCTACAATCTCTTGATAAGATATATTTAACTCTTGTCCCAAGCCTTGAAAGTGTCTTTTAATTAGCTCCTGTGAAGCTTCCCAGTCATTATTCCAAGTGCCTTCCGACTTTAGCTCATCAATCTCTTCAACGGTTGGGCGATTTAACCCATTAGTAAAATTCTCAACTGTGTCCGCTAATGCACGTCGATACGAACCCGACACATCGCGAATCACACCATCAATATCAAATACAAAAAAAATTGAGGTATCTTTTGAGGCTTTATTCATGTTAAAATAAAAGATCGCTACTTTAATATTTAGTTTAACTTTTACTGTTCTTGGAGGTAGGTAGCATTGTCCCAGTTTATTCTAAAAATCTTATGGTTAGAGAATAACGTAGCCCTCGCCGTCGATCAAGTCGTTGGCAAAGGTTTCAGCCCTCTCACCAAGTATTTCTTTTGGCCCCGTGATGATGCTTGGGATCAACTTAAATCAGAAATGGAAAGCAAGCCTTGGATTGCCGATCAAGATCGGATCGAGATTTTAAATAAGGCAACTGAAGTAATTAATTATTGGCAGCAAGAGGGCAAAAATCGCCCGATGACAGAAGCTCAAGGTAAATTCCCTGATGTCATTTTTACTGGCAGCAATTAATTTTAAAGATAATTAAAGAGATGCGATGCGTCCCTTTAATCCCAAAAAGAAGGGGCGCATAGCGCCCCTTCTTTTTGGGATTTTAAAAACTATTTATCAAGCTCAGGCATTGAAAGTACAGCCTCAGTTCTACGGTCAATACCTTTCTCAAAGCCCGCAACAGCCGCGCGAGCGCGACCAGCGTGCCAAAGGTGACCAACTAAGAACATAAAGGATAGGACAAAGTGAGATGTTGACAACCAAGAGCGAGGAGAAACAAAGTTCACCGCGTTGATTTCAGTGATAACACCACCAACTGAGTTCAAAGAACCTAAAGGAGCGTGAGTCATATACTCGGCAGCACGACGTACTTGCCAAGGCTGAACATCATTCTTAAGTTTGTCAATATCTAGCCCGTTAGGACCACGAAGAGGCTCTAACCAAGGACCACGGAAATCCCAGAAACGCATGGTTTCACCACCGAAGATGATTTCACCAGAAGGCGATCGCATCAAGTATTTACCTAGCCCAGTTGGACCTTGAGAAGTTGCAATGTTTGCACCAAGCTTTTGGTCACGTACAAGATAAGTAAAGGCTTGAGACTGAGAAGCTTCAGCACCAGTGGGACCGAAGAACTCACTAGGATAAACAGTGTTGTTAAACCACACAAAGCAAGTAGCAATAAAAGCCATCAAGCTCAATGCACCAAGACTGTAAGAGAGATATGCTTCACCAGACCAAACGAGGGCGCGACGAGCCCAACCAAAAGGCTTAGTAGCGATATGCCAGATACCACCAGCAATACAGATAAAACCAACCCAGATATGTCCACCAACTACATCTTCAAGGTTATCGACTCCAACAATGTTGCCTTCACCACCAAATGGTGAATTAAACAGATAGCCAAAGATTACTAGAGGGTTAATCGTAGGATTAGTGATTACACGTACATCACCTCCACCAGGCGCCCATGTGTCGTAGAGTCCGCCAAAAAACATGGCTTTAAATACAAGCAAAAGTGCACCACATCCTAACAAAATCAGGTGATACCCGATAATATTAGTCATTTGGTTTTTGTCTTTCCAGTCATATCCAAAGAAAGAAGAATAATTTTCTAAGACTTCAGGACCACGCAATGCATGATAAATTCCCCCAAAGCCAAGTACGGCTGAAGAAATAAGGTGTAAAACACCAACTACAAAGTAAGGGAAGATATCAACAACTTCTCCACCAGCACCAACGCCCCAGCCTTGAGTTGCTAAGTGAGGGAGCAGGATAAAACCTTGCTCATACATTGGTTTTTCAGGAACAAAGTGGGCGACTTCAAATAAAGTCATCGCACCAGCCCAAAATACAATCAGACCCGCGTGAGCAACGTGAGCGCCCAGCAGTTTACCAGAAAGGTTAATGAGGCGTGCATTTCCAGACCACCAAGCAAAGCCAGATGTATCTTGTGTGCGCCCACCCACTCCTAGCGAGTTTAAATTAATGGTCGTGGTCACGAGAGGTTATCTCCAGAAAATTCTTTATAGGTTTAAAGTGCAAATAATTTTTAAGCTATCAGTTATCAGATTGTTATCTGCTAACGCTTAGACGTTTGATGAAACTCATCATAATCCAAAAACTAGTAGAAACGTACTGATCTCTGATAGCTAAATTTTGTAGTCACCATTTAAAAATTGCTCGCAGCAAGCTGCAAGCAATTTTTAAAATTTCAAATTTATAATGCGTTACCGCGAGGCAATACTTCTTCAGGGAAGATAAATCTTTCGCTAGGTTGGTCTTGAGGAGCCATCCAAGCGCGAATACCTTCATTCAGAAGCAAATTTTTGGTGTAAAAAGTTTCAAATTCAGGATCTTCTGCTGCACGAACTTCTTGAGACACGAAGTCATAGGCACGCAAGTTAAGAGCTAGTCCGACAATACCAACGCTGCTGAACCATAGTCCAGTTACGGGTACAAATAGCATGAAGAAGTGTAACCAACGCTTGTTGGAGAATGCAATACCAAAGATTTGGCTCCAGAAGCGGTTAGCTGTAACCATGGAGTAAGTTTCTTCAGCTTGAGTTGGGTTAAATGCTTTAAATGTGTTAGAGCTATTGCCTTCGCCATCTTCAAACAATGTGTTTTCAACGGTCGCACCGTGAATTGCACAGAGCAATGCACCACCAAGGATACCTGCTACACCCATCATATGGAAGGGGTTCAGAGTCCAGTTGTGGAAACCTTGTAAAAACAAGATGAAGCGGAAGATACCAGCTACGCCAAAGCTAGGTCCGAAGAACCAGCCAGACTGACCTAATGGGTACATCAAAAATACGGATACGAATACAGCGATGGGACCAGAAAAGGCGATCGCATTATAAGGACGGATACCGACTAGACGGGAGATTTCAAATTGACGCAGCATGAAGCCGATCAATGCGAAAGCACCATGAAGTGCGAGGAATGTCCACAATCCACCAATTTGACACCAGCGGGTAAAATCGCCTTGTGCTTCAGGACCCCAAAGCAAAAGTAGGGAGTGATTTACACTCAAAGCTGGGGAAGATACAGCTACGGTTAAAAAGTTACAGCCTTCAATAAAGCTCGAAGCCAATCCATGGGTATACCAAGAAGATACAAATGTGATGCCTGTAAACCAGCCACCGACGGATAAAAATGCAGTAGGAAATAGCAATAAGCCACTCCAACCAATAAATACAAATCTGTCGCGCTTTAGCCAGTCGTCGAGGTTATCAAACCATCCTCTTTCGACTTGTTGCGACCTGCCCATTGCAATGGTCATAATCTTAAATCCTGCTTCAATTAAAAATATTTTATGGATTTGAAATTAGCTTAACACATCTTTACGTTTGCCTTCTTATAAAACACTTAATCCACTCAAAGTCTTACAAGATAAAGGTTTGAGGCTGGTTTATAAAGTATATATATTTGGCAGCAAATCTTAAAAAAGTGTTAAGGAGTGTTATGCCTACGCCTAAAGGAGTACGGCTTATAAATTAATTTATTAATTAACAATATAGCAGTACCAAATCAAGTCATTTTAAAAATGTAGTGAGTAAGTAGAGAGGGGGTTTTATAGGTGCATTAATAGATTGAGTATTTATACTTATAAGTAACAAGAATAAATCTGAGGATAGCTCACTGAAAACATGCGATCGCGATCGCAACTCTATCTACAAAAAAAGGGCATTATTAACTCAGCAACAAAAATAAAAGCCATAAATGCTAGATAGACAAATCCGATCCCTCAGGTAATCAAAATCATGAGACAAGCTAAACCTAAACAGTCTGAAGCAATGTCAATGGATAATCTTCAGAAAGAACCTCAATCTTTTCCTCAAGATCTTGTTGAGAGAGATTCTCAAACTGTTGTGCTTGTTGATTTACCCCAAGAAGATGTTTTGCCCGTAAAGCCAGAAAAATCTAAGCGATCGATTCTGCGCTGGTCAATTTATAGCCTTCTAGGTTTTGGTCTACTAGCATTAGCCGCACCGTTCTTTTTAAATCAAACTTTCGGTTGTGGTAATAAGGCTAGAAGTTCTGAGGCTAGAACTTATGTAGGTACTATGAATAGAGGGCAACAGGCTTTTTGGCTAGAAAATGGAGCTTTTGGGTCGATCGCTGATTTAAAAATTGGGATACAAGAAGAGACAATTAACTATAAGTACGAGATCGAAAGTTTTAACTTTGTCTCTTATCAATACGCGATTCCTAAGAATGACAAGGCAAAAAGTTTTGTCGGTGCGGTATTTGTTTTACCTGACCACTCTCAAAATATCCAAACGATAGATCGCTCTCAAGCTGAAAACCAACAACTGACAACTTTTGCCATCCTCTGTGAGTCACTTGAAACTAGCGTAAAGACAAAGTTACCTAAGCCTTTTCTTAACAACAACGGCAAACCAGCCTGTGCTCAAGGAACTATTTCGCTGAATTAAACTGAATTACTTTGAGGTTTACCAATGAATAATTATGTAAATTATCGCTATCAGAGTTATCTGAACCAATCGTTTCAAAATGAGTTTCGCGCAGGTAATGGCAATATTGCTGACTTTACTGGAGCAAGACTAAAAAGTTGTAATTTTCGATGTTCTAGTCTGATTGGCGCTGATTTTTCGGAAACAGCGATCGGGATGGACGCTAAGCTTTTTCAGGCGCAAGTTATTCAAATGGTTTCTCACATCCTCTGGGGGATTCCACTTGGACTGGTGGGTTGGTTTTCGAGTCAAGTTGTTCTTGGATGTGGGATAGCAGGAGCCGATCCTTATGGATGGATGACAAATCCTTTTGGCTGGATATTTGTGTTCTCAACAGCAGCAACGATGTCTAAGAAATGGTTCTTTCCTCTGTATGTACTGATAATTGGCTTAATGATCGCCGTTGCTTTACTTTTTAATCCGATTTTTGTTTTAGTTGGATTAGTTGCCTTTGGCGTCTCATTTTTTGGGATGTATTTGGGTTATAAAGAAGGCTCGATCGCCGTAGGAATGGTATGGATAGCTGTGGGCGTATCATCGGCAATTTCGGCAGGCTATAGCTGGATTAACTACAAAGAATTTCACTATGCAATTCTGTTTGCAGCACTAACTATTTTGCCTGCTATTTTAGCGACTAGAGCCTTTAACCTGCATTTTGCAAAGGTCAAGCTGACGGCGATGACTTCCTTTTATGGCGCAGATTTAACTAATGCGCGATTTGTGAATGCTGTTTTGGAAAACTGCGATTTTTTAGGTGCAAATTTAGAGGGTGTTGATTGGCAGGGTGCAACTTTTAAACATTGCAAGTTTCCTAAAGGGTTTTCTAGAGATGGGCAAAAGGCGATCGCAGAAAATACTGAGACTAATTTATCGATAAAACAAGTGGCTATAAATAATTAGCTACGAATAAACTTAGTGATTTGAGTAATGCTAGAAATACCTAATGTTATCAAAGGGATATTAATCCTAATATTTATATTTGTACCTATTGAAAAAGTATTAGCAGTTCATCAACAAAAACTATTTCGAGAAGGTTGGTTTACAGACCTTTGTTATTATTTTTCAGGTTATTTTATTGGTCATAGCACAACTAAGTTATTAACTATATTTGCATTACTAAGTCAAAGATCAACAACAATACTATCTAGTTTTTTCAGTCAACAAAATCTTGTTTTACAAGTTGCCATTGCTATATTTATAGGCGATCTTAGTTTTTATATTATTCATCGGCTAATGCATACTGTGCCTTGGCTAGGGCGATTTCATATAGTTCATCATAGTTCTACCAATATTGACTGGTTAGCAACTGTGAGAGTACATCCATTTGAGCAAATTTTAACGAAAGCTTGTCAAATGATTCCGCTATATTGGCTAGGATTTTCCTCTGAAGCCTTAGCAATTTATGCGATTTTCTCAAGTGCGATCGCTTTTTTTATTCATGCTAATATTCGAGTTAGATTTCCGATTTTAAAATGGATTATTGCTACCCCAGAGTTTCATCATTGGCATCATGATCGGTATCCAAAGCTATACTCTCAAAATTTAGCCGCCCAGTTACCAGTCCTAGATTATATATTTGGTACTTATCATATGCCAAATCATGAATCACCCAAACAATATGGCACAGACTTAAATCTTAGAACTAATTATTTTACTTATTTAATTTATCCATTTAATCATCTACTTAAAACTAAAAGAAACTAATGGACGTAACAACAGAGAAAGCCACTACAGATAATAATTTTAGAGAATTTATTTCTAATCGTAAATATTTAATTCCGCTAGCTTTAGTTGGAGCTTTATTAGTAGCTGGGGCAGGAACATTGAGCATCATCGCCTATCAGCATCAAATGAGTTTGCCAGTGTATTTACAAAGTTTTAATACGCCGCAAATTTCGGTGGAGTCGTTAGCTAGTGGAAAGCTTAAATCTGTAGTTTTGATCGATGTGCGATCGCCTGAAGAATATCAAGAGGATCGAATAGGCAATAGCGAACTTGTACCATTGCCTGAAATTGAGAGTGAGTTGGGTATTCAACGGATTAAAAATATAGTACAGCGCTATGAAAAATTGCATCAAGCCAAGCCAACGATTGTTTTGTACTGTACTTCAGGAATGCGATCAATTAAGGCTAATAAGTATCTCAGCGATCACGGCTATCAGTCCTTAACTCTGACAGGTGGTCTTACCGCATGGCGTAAACAATATATGCGATCGCAAGATTTACAAGTTTTGTCAACCAAATAAAAACCAAATAAAAAAGAGCCATAGATGACTCTTCTCAGTTTCTTTTAAGTCGGGATGATAGGATTCGAACCTACGACATCCTGCTCCCAAAGCAGGCGCGCTACCAAGCTGCGCTACATCCCGTTGCCGATAACTATGCTACTACACAAAGCGTTAAATATACCAAAATTATTTTTATATCAGCACTTTTATTTTAAGGTGGTCACTAAAGAGATTGCATATCAACTTTTAATTTCTAGATCTGCTTGCAAAAAATCGATAAATTGCTGAGCAGTGCGTCCCGATTGACCATTATGGCGAGTTGCCCATTGCAAAGCTCTAAAATTAAGATCGTCATCCAGTAAATCGATGCCTGCGCGTTTGGCAAGGTGATGCACGATTTTGAGATAAATTTCTTGATCGGCTTGCAGGAATGTCAGCGTTAAGCCAAAGCGATCGCTTAGAGACAGTTTTTCTTGCATCGTGTCCCAAGGATTTACCTCTTCGCGATCGCTAAGTTTGGGGCGATCGCTAAAATATTCGCGCAATAGATGACGGCGGTTTGAAGTTGCGTAAACCAGTAAATTATTTGGCTGTGCTGAGAGATTTCCTTCTAAAATCACCTTGAGGGCTTTATAGTCTTCGCTTTCTTGTTCAAAAGATAAATCATCGACAAAAATAATAAATTTTTGTGGAACTGATCGCAACATATCGGCAATAGTTGGCAAGTCCCTCAGATCGCTTTTGGCAACTTCTACCAGACGCAGCCCGCGATCGCGATAAGCATACATCAATGATTTGACCATTGAGGATTTACCTGTACCGCGACTGCCGTAGAGCAAGACGTGTAAAGCTTGATAGCCGTTTAGAAAAGCTTCTGTATTTTTGTAAAGAGTGTGACGTTGCGACTCGTAACTAATCAGATCAGATAATTGCACCAGATCAGGATAAGCAATGCCTTCTAAATGACCTTTGCGCCAACGGAAGGCGTCATAATCTGTGAATATGCCTGTACCTGAATTGTGATAATAATTAGCTAATTCGGGAAGTAGTTGCGTCCATCCATCGGTTAGTTGAAATTTCAGAATTAGCGATCGCTTGGCTTGCGACAGCTTGTACATATCACTATTTGACAACTGCCAAGCGGTTGGGCAATCGCTCAATGGTTCAATAAAATCTACTAGTTTGTCCCCACCCCACAAACTTAACTCTTCTAAAACTTGAAGATCATGCTTAGCAGCCGAGATTAAGTCAACAGGTAAAAGCGAAAGTTCTTTCGTTTGAGCCTGTTGGCTGAAAGGGTTGTCAGAGGTCAGAATCTGCGAAATTACATAATCTCTCCAGTTATAGCCTGTAGCCGCGATCGCTCGGAACCATTTACCATAAGCAAATAAATAATTAAGTCGGCGCGAGCTATTTTCGTGTCCATCTAGAGCATAGTTAGCAAGACACTTTAACAACCTCACATAGGCTTCCCAAGGGGCTTGATCTAATATATTTTGGTAAAGAAGTAATGAGGCGATCTTTACTTGTTTTGCATAAATTGATTGTCTTGTCTCTTCGAGCATATATGTTTAAATTTGTTGAATTTGTTGAATTTGTTAGATTTGTTAAGTAGCTAGACATAATTAAAATCCAGATTAAAAAGCTGTGGCGCACGCGCAGCGTGCGCCACAGCTTTTTGGGTTTTATATTTAATTGCGCCTAGCTACTTAGATAAAGATTTACAAATAAATTTTAAATTCTTCCCATGTTATCTCTTGTTGAATATAGTCAGGCTCATTTGGTTTGTAGGGCGCAGTTAATCGATCAATAGTCAAAATTTCAGCATAATCGGGAATTACTGGCACATCAGGATCGAATGCAGTTGAGCGCATCAAGGCGCTAGAAAACCCCTTAAAAATCATCACTTCGTCGAGTTCATTTTCGATCTTTAACTTTACTATCAGTACCTCTTGAGGATGTTGAGTACTATAGGTTTCTAACTGTTGACCTTGATTTACAGGCATATTTTTAAATTTAATTGGAACTCAGATTGTAGTAATAATGTCAACAAAAATAAATTAAGTTAGAAGTGCTTGTATATGTTTAAGACCCGATCACCTAAATTGTTGACTCAAGCTTTACCGATCGCCATTCTGATATTTTTTTTAGGTAGCTTATCGGCGATCGCTCAAAACACTTTTGGAAGGACGGGACAAGATGGCGATCGGGGTAGAGAGGGACGGATTGGTCGAGACGGTCAAGATTTAAAAATTGTGATTGATGGTAAACCTGCTGCCTACAATCTCTCTGGAACAATTGGCGAAGATGGTGAAGATGGAACATCAGGTCGCTCAGCAAATAGTTGTGAACCTCCTTATCGTCCTGAGTACTCTTTAGTAGGTGCATCGGGTGGGCGTGGTGGGAATGGTGGAAATGGTGGACGTGGCGGAAATGGTGGGAATGCCACGATTTTTTATACTGATATTGCTGCGCTTTCACAGCTAGAAATCCGTAATGCTGGTGCGAAGGGTGGCCGAAATGGTCGTGGCGCAATCGGTGGTAAAGGTTGTGAATGTCAAGAAACGGAATGGCGGCTTAAGTATTGTACTTGGGAGACTGAACGTAGACCATTTAACGATGCTAAAGCAGAATGGCAGTATAGTTCTAAAGAAACTCGACTTTGTAGGCAATCAGGCGATAACTATGATTATTCATCCTCAAAAGTTTCGGAATATCGCAAAGATGACTGGCTTTATCGCCGCACTAATAAAGGTGTTACGCGATCAGATTATTATTCTTGTCAGAGTGGGAGGGACGGTGAACCAAGCGATAATGGGCGCTATGGAGAAACAGGACTTTATGGGAAAGTTACGCTTGTACCACGGTTAGATATTCCTGCGGAGATAAAGAGCGATCGCGCAATACTAGCGGCAGCAATTAGTAAAAAAGTGGGACTGGTCAAAAATATTTGGGTCGAGAAGAATGGGTTGTCGCGTTTACTGCGTCAGAGTTCTGATGGGCTTGACACTTATACTTATTTGCAAGATACAGCGCGATTGTTTTATCGGTTTGATTGGGCTGCTAAAGAATCACCGACAGCATTAGGAGTTGATCGCGTCGAAATTGGCGCGGATGTGAAAGTGGAAAATGCGATCGCCACACTTCAATACCAAGTCCCTGGAACGTTGGAATATCAAGTTATTCCCGAAAATAATCTCCAAGTAGTCAAGATTACAGGCGGATTCGATCCCTCTCGGATTAGTTCTTTACAAGTTCAAAAAATTTCAGGTATTAGTACTGAAAATCAACTAATTCTTAGCGATCGCGGGAATGTGCGCGAATTGCTTAAAGATACCCAAATTGAGGTGCAATGTTTGAGCAAAGAATCAGCGACTGGTGTAGTCGCAAGTGATTATGTAAAACGACGTAGCATTACTTTCAAAATACCGCCCAAAGCTGAGCCTAATAATGGGGTGATCGCGACAAGCAATATTTATACTTTACCGATGGGGCGATATTGTTCACCTTGGCTAAGAGACAATAATAATGTTGCTTATCAAGTTGCAGTCAAACAAACTACTAAAAGCGGTGCAGTATATGATCAAAGCCTTAATTCAGCCTTTGTAGTTGGTAAAAACTGAAACCAGAAAATAAGATCCAAAATGAACTTACACTTCCTATTTTCTGGTTTTATGACCCCTTCTGTGAGATTCTGATAACAATACAGACCATGCACAATCTGCAAAAACGCTTATGAGTTCGATTCGTGTTGTCCTAATTGAAGACCATGACCTAACCCGCATGGGCATGAAGATCGCTTTGCAACAGCAAGAAGAGCTTGTCTTTGTAGGTGAAGCTGCCACGGGCGCAGAAGGTGTGGCTTTAGTCAACAGCCAACAACCTGATGTTGCGATCGTGGATTTAGGCTTACCTGATATGGATGGCGTGGAAGTAACACGCCAGATTAAAACTGCGGCTATTGAAGCGGGCCGAACCACTAAAGTCTTGATCCTCACCCTAACCGATAGTCAAGAAACAGTGTTAGCAGCATTTGCCGCAGGTGCAGATTCCTATTGCATTAAAGATATTAGCTCGGAAAATCTTGTCCAAGCCCTGAAACTAACCGCTGAAGGTAACTCGTGGATCGATCCTGCGATCGCGAAAATTGTCTTGCAGCAGGTACGTCGCCGTGAAGCTACGGTGGAAATTGATGCAGCAGAGGCTGATTACAAACAAGTTCTCGACGCAACGCCACTCACTGAACGCGAGTTGGAAGTATTATCTGAGATTGTCAATGGCAATAGCAATGCAGAAATTGCTGAGCGTCTTTACATCACAGTTGGGACAGTCAAAACCCATGTGCGGAATATTTTAAATAAGCTCTGCGCTGACGATCGCACCCAAGCCGCAGTCCGCGCGCTCAGAGCAGGACTAGTAAAATAAAATAATAAAAAGGGGACGCTTGCGTCCCCTTTTTATTTTTGGATTGAATGGGGCAACTGTGATGACAGAAAAACTCAGCAAAAAACTCTACTCAACTAAACTGTTTGACCTTAAGCAGGACATTATTGGAGCATTGCCTCTAAGGTTGGTTGAGCAATGGCTGAGCAGCGAACAAACTTATGCAGATGCATTAAAATTACTTGATAGTCATAAGGTACAAGGTTATAGCGTATGTTCTGACTCAGTTGGTCTGACTAAGCTTTGTAAGCAAAGGGGCTTGCTAGAAATCTTAGCAATTATCAACCGGCCCAAAAAGATTTTGTATGGCTACGGAAGCGCGATCGGTGGCGAAAGCATAGGCATTTGGACAGCTGACAATACCCAAATGTTTTATCCAAATTCAATCAATGCCACAACTCTTGTGTCGGCAATGTTGACTATTCAAGATGAAATAGCGCAAAGTTGCCAAATTAAGATTGGCATAGGTGCTCATTATGGAGTTTTTTATGCGATTAGTGGTGGTTTGTATGGATTGGCAGCCGATGCGATCGAGGAAATTGCGGAGAATCATACAGAAGGTGGCGAGATCTTGATTAGTCAAGCTATATGCGATCGCTTACCGAGCAATCATAACTTCACAATTGAGAAACGCGATGATTTAACTACAGAGATTGGCAATATTTATCGAGTAATAGACGGCTCAAGATTATCGGGAATACAGCCGTTCAACCAACGTTATCCGATCCCTTACTCTGAAGCTTTTTATGCTGATTTAGTAGAATATGAGACTCGATTAATAGACCAAAATTTTGCTCATCTATTAACAGATAAGTACATCCAGAAAAAAGTAGTAGTGCTAATCGAGAGTAAAAGTCAAGCAGTAGAAACTCACGAAGTTTCGATGTTCAATCAACTATCATTTTCGGCGCTAATGAAAGATGTAGGACTACGCCTGCTAGATAAAAAAGCTGCCGCTGAAATCAAAGTGATAAGCTCGTTAGGAATTTATGTTTTTGATGAAGCTGATGCTGCGGTGAGCTTTGCTCAAATATTTCGTCAAGAACTCACAAAGCAAGATATTACTTGTCGGATTGGTATTGATGCAGGTGAAGTTCTGATTTTCGATTTGCCATCTGGAAGTAAAGATATTGCAGGAATGCCTGTAAATATGGCTTCAAAAATGGCTCAAGACAAGGGGGGATTTGGGAAGATATACCTCAGTGCTGCGATGCGAGATTTAGTAGATGTAAGGAATTTTAAAGAAATTAAGTACAACATTTCTGGAGTGGAAATAACGTCTTATGAAGGTTAGTTTAACTAAGATCATCTGAAGCGGTGTTTGGCATAAATAATAATGCTGGTGATACATAGCAATGGGGTTAGCCAGTCACCCCATAATACATAAAGAGTTTTGGTAGTTCGTAAATAGACGGTCTCCGCATGGGTTTCATAGGTGTTCACATCCGAGAGCCAGATCGTTCGCCCATTAGGATCGACAAAGCCAGAATAGCCTGTATTAGTGGCTCGGACTGCCCAGCGATCACTTTCGATCGCTCTAGCCACATCTTGAGCATGATGCTGTGCTGACATATAAGATGCAAAATGAGCATTATTAGAAGCAGATAGAATTAATTGACCACCTGCAGCTGTTTGAAAGCGAAAGTTGGCTGGATACGCCGATTCATAACAAATTCCCACGATGAAACGACCCCAAGGTGTATCAACAAGTTGTTCGCTCGATCCTGCTTCAACTTCACCCTTGAGTGGTGATAAGCGTTTGATCAGACTTCCTAATATGGCTTTAAATGGAATATATTCACCCACTGGCACCAGCCGAACTTTGTCGTATTGACCGAAAATTTTGCCTGAACCATCGATTAGAAATAAACTGTTTGTATAATTATTTGGGTCTTCAGCATTAGGGTTACGGGTTTTGCCAAAGCTGCCTAACCATACAGGGACTCGATATTTCTCGACTATTCGATCAAATGGTTCTCGTCGCGCATCATAATCTGGGTAGAGAAAAGAAATAGCTGTTTCAGGAGTGACGATCATTTCTGCTCCTGCTTGTGCTAGTTTCTCGTAGCCTTTAGTGTAATTATCAATCGCAATTTCCCATCCACGCGGTTTTACAGTCAATGCATTAGGGAAGTTCCCTTGAATAATCCCTGCTCTAATTGATTGTCCATTGGAACTAACCATGCGATCTCTTTGCATCTCCCATGCACCATAGCTAGCGATTGCGATTAAAAAAGCAATTGCTGCACTAATGCATGGAATGCGATCGCGCCATGTTCTTCGTAATAAAGCTTCCGTTAATAATCCATTGACCGCCACGATTGCCGCTGTCATAGTTTGCTGACCAGATAGTCGGCTAATTTGCAGCAATAGCAAATCATGAGGACTCTGGGTATAGCCCAACGCTGTCCAATAAAGAGGTCCCCAACTCCAAACTATTTCCAAACCACTAAACAGCGCACAGGCCATAATCACCCGACTAATTACATTCAGTTGCTGAGTGAGTAACGCCATGCCACCTGCCCACAGACCAGATAGCACTGCTCCCCATCCAGTAATCAACAACCAAACTAGTGTGGCGATCGCCAAGCTATTCCACCAAGGCACACCCATCCATGTCATCGGATGTACGCTCGTAATCCAAAATAGCGCCATGCCGTGATAGCAAAATCCCCACATTGCTCCCATAGCGATCGCCTCTTTGACTTTCAGCTTTTGAGAAAGCATCCAAAGTGGAATCAGAGCAATCCACGCTAGCCACCATTGACTAAATGGATCTGGGGTTAGTCCCATCAGCACACCGCCAAGGGCAGCAAACAGGAGATTTTGCAGGTTTCGCATAGATAAATTTAAATAGTTTTTGTATTATAGCTATGCTCTAGTTAATCAAGGTAAATCAAACCCAAAAGTGATAAGTGGCGCTTATCATTTTTGGTTTTTACTGAGTTGCGATCGCAGTTTTGCTAAAATCAAACCATACTAAGCAGATCACACAGACTAAGTTAGCAGGTCAAAGACATGGTTAACCTTTCATATCTCCGAGACCAGATTTTGCCCACCGCCGAACAATTGCCATCCTCTGACGAAACTCCTGTGGACAATCAACTCCAAAATGACATTCCCAATCTATTGCTTAGCCTCCTCGCCTCAATCTGGGCTGAGCGCGGTGATTGGTACTTTGGTGTGGATATGGCTGTTTACTATAGCCCTGATGAAGAAGCGATCGTTCCTGATGGATTTTTGGCAATAGGGGTGCAACGAGACAGTGGAACGAGAGGAAGACTGAGCTATCTAATTTGGTCTGAGAAAGTAACGCCGATATTGGCTCTAGAAGTTGTCTCTGAGCGCTATAACAGTGAATATGAAGATAAACTTGCAGACTATCAGGATTTGGGAGTCTTGTATTATGCGATTTACAATCCATTTAGTGGTAGACGCGGACGATACAAATTTAGACAAAAGCTAGAGATCTACAAGCTGGTCAAGGGAAAATATAAGCTAGTCAATGGTGATGGTAATTGGACATGGCTGCCTGAGATTGGCTTAGGTTTGGGGTGTGAAGAGGGCGAGCATATTGGCTGGGAGCGCGAGTGGCTCTATTGGTATGACAGTGATGGGGTGAGATATGCCACTGATGCGGAGATGGCAGTTCAAGAACGTCAAGAAAAGCTGGCTGAACGTCAAGAAAAGTTGGCTGAACGTCAGCAAAAAGAAAAATTGGAGGCATATTTGCGATCGCAAGGTATCGATCCCGATCTAATTTAAAATTGCAAGAGCAGAGGCGATCGCAAGTCTTGAGCAAATACTAGGTGAAGATTGGTTTGGTTGATATTGGTTTCTGAATAATCTTTACGATCATAAGGCATCGATCCCGATCTGATTTAGTATCTAGAGGCTGATTGCGAGCGCAATTTTGCTAAGATCACAGCAATTAAGTTAGCAGGTCAAAGACATGGTTAACCTTTCATATCTCCAAGACCAGACTTTGCCCACTGCCGAACAACTACCATGTTCTGACGAGACCCCTGTGGACAATCAACTCCAAAATGATATTCCCAATCTATTACTTAGTCTGCTTGCTTCAATCTGGGCTGAGCGAGGTGATTGGTACTTTGGTGTGGATATGGCTATTTATTATAATCCTGACGAGGACGCAATTGTTCCTGATGGTTTTTTATCAATAGGGGTGCAACGAGACAGTGGAACGAGAGGCAGGCTGAGCTATGTAATCTGGGCTGAGAAAGTAACGCCGATATTGGCTCTAGAAGTTATCTCTGAGCGCTATAACAGTGAATATGAAGATAAGCTTGCAGATTATCAGAGTTTGGGAATCTTGTATTATGCAATTTACAATCCATTTAGCGGTAGGCGCGGACGATATAAACTTAGACAAAAGTTGGAGATATACAAGCTCGTGAAGGGAAAATATAAGCTAGTCAATGGTGATGGTAATTGGACATGGCTACCTGAGATTGGGTTAGGTTTGGGGTGTGAAGAGGGCGAGCATATTGGCTGGGAGCGCGAGTGGCTCTATTGGTATGACAGTGATGGTGTGAGATATGCCACTGATGCTGAGATGGCAATCCAAGAACGTCAAGAAAAGTTAGCTGAACGTCAAGAGAAGTTGGCTGAACGTCAAGAGAAGTTGGCTGAACGTCAGCAAAGGGAAAAACTGGAAGCTTATTTGCGATCGCTTGGCATCGATCCTGATCAAATTTAAGATTGCAAGAGCAGAGGCGATCGCAACTTTTGAGCATCTTTTGGATAAAAGCTGACTATTCCGAATAATGAAAACTGACAAACTGTTTTATCGAATCTTTCTATCTCAATCTGCACTAATTTCAGAGCTACTGCCCGATATACCTGCAAATTGTGAGTTTGAGTATAGTGCGCCTGTGGTGAAAGAGACAGAATTACGACTTGATGGATTGCTCACTCCAATTTTGGATAATTTGGAGTTACCATTAGTGTTTATCGAAGCGCAAATGCAGAGTGATACAGACTTCTATGGTCGTTTCTTTGCAGGCATATTTCTCTATTTGCGACAGTATAAAATCGCGAGACCGTGGCGTGGCTTATTGATTTTACGCCGCCGTAGCCAAGATTTAGGGTATAACTTACCGTATCGGATTTTGTTAGATGCGTGTGTACAAAGACTTTATTTAGAGGAGCTTATTCCCCTAACTGATTTGAGCCCAAATCTATCTCTGTTGAGGCTTTTGGTTATCCCAGATCAGGAAGCTAGTGGGGTGGCTCAGTCAATCTTGAGCAGTAGTGAGACAGAGTTAGAATTTCGGCGACGACTAGAGTTGGTCGAGGCTATACTAATAAATAAATTTCCACAGTTGAGTATTGAAGAGGTAAGGCAAATGTTGGATCTTAAGGAGGCTGATAGCACTCAGACTCGTTATTATCAAGAAGTTCTTCAAATTGGCAAGCTAGAAGGACGACAAGAAGGACGACAAGAAGGACGACAAGAAGGACGGCAGGAAATGCTACGACAAGAAATCGCTCTGATTTTGCGGCTGCTTACGCGGCGCTGCGGCAGCCTTGCGATCGCAAAACAAGAACAAGTGCAATCGCTACCGATTGATGTTCTAGAATCTCTTGGCGAAGCTCTTTTGGACTTTAGAGGAATAGAGGATCTCGATATTTGGCTACGAGAAAATGTTAGTCGTTAAGCGTGACTTATTTGCGATCTCAAGGCATCAATCCCGATCTAATTTAAAATTGCAAGAGCAGAGGCGATCGCAAATTTTGAGCAGATACTAGATGAAGATTGGTTTGGTTAATGTTGTTTTCTGGGTAATTAGGCGATTACACATCCTTAATTCCGATCAAATTTGATATGGAAGATCGCCAGAGTTCCCTATGATTGTTTATACATAAATAATTCAATATTAAAATCATGAAATCTAGATCTGAAGCTTGCGATCGCTATTTTGAATATGTTTTTAGTCATTATCCAAATCTTGACGCAATTATTTTGTCTTCAATTGAGGCAATTTCTGAAAAATGCAATTGGGACAATCCTGAGACTGCTTTAGATTGGAACAATCTAGCCGTTATCGATCTAGTTGAAGCGGAAGAATGTGAAGAATTTGAATTTAAGAAAGAGCTTATTTATGCTGCAATGCAGAAGCTAGAGAGAGGCTTTAGCTTAGATCAAAGTCCACATTGTGCTGCTCACTATGCACTTATTCAAATCATGCTAGGTGAACATAGTAAGGCAATGAAGTTAGCACTGAATAGGGCTATTACAATATTTCAACTTTCTCCTCAAAGCATTGCACTTGGATTAATATATCTACCTGTATCTGCAAGAAGCTCGTTAGAATTTGAGTCTATTCTCAATGCGGAGAATGGCTATGAGCAAGCGTTAATGCTTGCATCTGAAGCTTTGAAGAGATCGCAATTTGCATTTTATAACTCAACTGGAATTCGTTTGTCAAGGTTAGCTAATCAACTTTTTGCCAATAGTCCAACTGTTTGCTTAATGCTTGGCATTGCAGAACTAAGGGGTAATTATACTGAAGGAATTGTACATTTACACCATGCTATTAAACTTGCTCCAGATTATGCTTTGATCTTACAAGCACTTTATCTTGGCTATCGCGGTATCGGTGATTTAAATACAGCTAGCTATTGGCTAAAATCAGCACATAATATTAGTCTAAGTCAAAATAGCGATGCAGCAGAATGGCAATGGACTAAGCTATCAGTGGACAGCACTATCTCATATGTTGCTTTTGATAAAGATTTAGTCCTAGCAGTAGAACCAGACTTCCGTAGCATTGTCACAAGCGTTTTAGTTGCTCAAGGCGACTGGTTTGAAAGGGAAATTGAGTTTTGGCGCAATGAGATTCATGCTGGCATGACAGTGATTGATGTCGGAGCAAATGCTGGTGTATATACATTCAGTGCGGCTCAAAGGATTGGAGAGACTGGTTTAGTCTTAGCTGTTGAACCATTTTCCCAATGTGTTGCTTACCTCAATGAAACTTGTCGTATTAATCAACTAGATTGGGTTAAAGTTTGTGCAGGAGCTGCTAGCGATCGCAATGGTACTGCAAAATTATCACTTAGCTCTGCTAGTGAACTTAATGAACTAATTTCTGAAGAGGAAGGAGAAACTAGAGAAGCAAGTAGCTTTGAAGAAGTAGAATGCTTTACTTTGGATAGCCTGATTAAAAAATATAACGTGAGTCGAGTTGATTTTCTCAAGATTGATGCTGAGGGACATGAATTACAAGTTTTGAAAGGAAGCGAACAAGTTCTGACTAAATTTGCACCCATCATCATTTACGAAAATCTTAATTTAGAATTAGCGCAACCTCATTATTTAAACATCGCAAATTTTTTACAAGGCATGGACTATAAACTATTTCGCTACCAACCATATTTACAGAGGTTGATTCCTATTGATGTGAATGTTGATTTTCAGCATAGTTTAAATATAATCGCCTTACCTTCATCACTATGCGCGACTAATAAATACAATATAAATTAGGCATTCTATAAGTTAATTTGCTTAAATTTTACTATACCTAATAGTTAGGCAAAACAATGTATAAATCATCAATATCTACTACTTAAATAAAATTAAGAATAAATCAAATTCAAACAATAATCAAAGACAAATCATTTGGTTGCAATTACATTCAAGCTAATAGGCGTACAAAATAATTGAATGACACTAAGGTCATTAAACAAATTAAATTCAGCAACTCTCTGACATTCAATAAATCCAGCATCTGCTAAGAACATACATAAAATATCAAAGTCGAATCCAACTTTATGAACGTCATATTGATTTGTTTGCGAACCGAATATGATTCGCATTAGCCGAAAGCGCATCTCAATATCTATATCATTTCGTGAATATAGCAAGCATAATGCTTTAAGGTCAGGAACACTAATCATCAATTGCCCACCTTTCTTAAGAACTCGATACCATTCTGACAAGGTAAAAGCTAGCTCATAGTTAAGTCCGTAGTAAAAATGCTCAAGTACATGGCTTGCATATATGGTCTCAATAGATTCATCTTCAAATTGGCTCAAGTCTGAAGCATTTCCAATGTAATCGACTTCAGGACGCTGCTCAATATCTAAAATTTTCCAATCAGGATGTGATTCTTTCCCGCCAATATGTAATTTCATGCTAATTGTAGTTCCGAACAAACGTCATATAAGATGATATAGTTTAATCCTTCTAATCTTTACTTAATGGATCAAGCTGAATTTACAGAAATTCTGAATCATTGAGTAAGACAGATAGAACATGACAAAACGTCTCAAAATATCTCACTGCCACAGTTAATGTAATATTGTTATATTCTATCAGAAAAGTTTTCCTGAATCGTGGTTACAAACCCTTAGTATTAGTAAAGATCAAGGATTATTGAATGGCAATCTTTCTCCCAAGTTTAAAGAAAAGTGGTCACTTAGATCATATTCAAATGACTATTTGTAATATTGGGTCTCGCAAGATAGACAAAAATGATGACTATGCAAGTTTGGGTTGGGGTATTTTTGCTCCCAATCTAAAAATTTATGGGTTTGATGCTGACGAGGACACTTGTAATGAAGCAAATAGAGATATTGAATTACGTCAGATAAATTGGACTGAAAAGCATATCCCTCTTGCTTTAAACAAACAGATAGGTGAAGCTACTCTTTATGTAACTAAGTCTTTGTGGTGCAGTTCTCTTTACGCTCCTAATGAGAATTATCTAGCTAGGTTTGAAGGTTTGTCGGATCTGATGAATCTAGATTTTTCTGTTGATATTGAGACAACCACTCTTGATGCTTTCTGTAAAGATGAAGGGATTGATGAGATTGATTTTTTGCAAATCGATGTTCAAGGTGCAGATCTTGACGTACTTCAGGGTGGATCTAGATTAATAGAGCATTGTAAAGCTATTCAAACTGAAGTTGAGTTTTCACATTTATATATAAATCAACCTCTGTTTGGAGATGTAGATATTTACTTGAGAAAGCAAGGTTTTACGCTATTTGATTTGATGAGCGCGAAAAGAATAAGAAAAATTTCTCCAGTTTACTCAACAAGTCGTTTGGGACAGATGCTTTGGGGAGATGCTTTTTACTTCCGTGACTTGATTCAAGAAGATTTAGATTCAGATTTAAAAACTCCTGACCAAATCCTAAAGCTCGCCTGTATTGCTGATGTTATGGACTTTCCTGACTATGCTTTAGAGATACTAGAGTATCTGACATTGAATCATGGTAATAATCCAATGTATAACTTTGCGGACGATATAGTTGACACTTTGTCTAAGTTCCCATCATTAGTAGAAAACGGGCTAGGTTTGCTCCCAATTATCATTAGTATCCGCGATCGCATTAGTCCAGAAGTATCTATCCTAAACAACTTGTAAGGATATTAAAAATTACTAATTTTGCTTTTAAATTACTGGAATTCGTTCACTAAGTCTAGAGTGGTATAGCTCTGAATTGAAGATGCAACTAAAGCGATCACCAATTCATTTTCATTTTCTAATACTATGCGACCTTGGAGGCGCGGTAACAATGCTTTCCACTGAATTTTTTCAAGCTGTCCAACTGGTGAAATTTCTACATCTTCAGGAATGTCTAACTCCTCTTCTATGAGAAGATATGTTGCAACACTAGATAGCAGAAAATTTGCTTCGAGAATATCATTAATATGGATCAGCAAATTAATGTTTCTTCTATTGGGATGAGTAATGATCGCTTTAATCAATTGTGCTAATTCTAGACCAAGCAATTCTTCATCAGCAGCCCAATCTGGAAAAATAATTAAATTAATGTCTCGCAAATTTAAAGGAAGCAAAGTCGCTTCAATTAACGCGGAGCTAACCTCTTCCGCCATTTTTGACCATGAAAACTTTTTCGCTTGCTCAATCCCAGCCTTAATTAATGCTTGACGGACTTCAGGCTTTTGAATCTCACAAAGAGCATTAGCAAGTCCATTAATATCGTTATCTTGCACATATATTGCTGCTTCCCCAGCCACTTCTGGGATGGAAGAATTGGGGCAAGTGATCACTGGACAACCACAAGCTAAGGCTTCTAAAACAGGCAATCCAAAACCTTCGTATTTAGAGGGATATACCAATGCGATCGCCCCAGTATAGGCTGTTATTAAGTCTTCATCGCTGAGTTGCAGCAGATGAACAACACTACCTGACGTATAGCTTCTCCACTCACTTTTTAGTGAAGTTCCTTCACCAGTAATTACAATCTCGAAGCTTTGTTTAGTGGGGAGCAAGGCAAAAGCTTGTAGAAACAGATCAAGATTTTTATAACCAGTAACAAAACCTACGAGAATAAAGTAAGACTTTGTGATTCCGTACTTTGTTTTGAATGAACTAATTTGTTCCAAACTTGCAGGTGCAAATGTGTTTTTAATTCCACAATGAGCTACTTTGACGGAATCGGGAGAAATAGCGGGAAAATATTTGACTAAATCTTTGGCTGTATTGTTTGAAATTGTTATGTAAGAAGATGCGTGGTGAATACCAATATGCTTCTCACGCCACTCAGGTTTATCAAAATTCACTCCAAACACTTCGGGAATCATGTCATAAGCCATAAATACTGAAGGAGTGCTTATAGGCGTAGTGTAATAAGTTGAAATGAATAACTCGACGCCTTCTTCATCGCATACTTGCTGCAACATTTGGCGATCGGCATCTGTTGCGGCATAGTCATAGCGGTCTACGGTGCGATGCCATATTCCATCAATCTTAGGTGCAGTGCCAGCCCTATCGAGTACAACAATATGCTGAGCAAACCCATTTGCTACCCATTCTTCTAATAAACAAGTCCAGACACGACCGATCCCTGTTTTGTATTTCTGGAAAAATACTGCATCTACAGCGATAATAGGGCGAAAATCTTTTTGGGGTTTAATGGAAAGAGACTTTTCAGTTATGTCAGAGGATGATAAAAATTCCCAATTATCAGTTTGATCGTCTTTTTGAGCGATCGGAACTATTCCTAAAGACTCGGCTCTATTTACCATCGTTCCATCTGTAACCCATGATAAATATTCACTTAAACGCAAAGGAAATGTTTCCGCTTTTTGCAGTTTTAGCCATTGATTCTCTGCTTCTTTATATCCATAGTAAGTTTCTTTGAATTTTAATTGATTAGGAAGAACATAGGAATAATGCTGAAATAAAAGATTATATTTTTCTGTTTCTTCATGCAAGAAGGGATTGATTTTTGCGATATCTATGATTTCATTATCAGAGATACGCTCTACTAAAATTGGAGGCTCGTGGGCAGCCCAGATATATTCGGGCTTAAATCGCCAAGTTCTTAACCATTCTTGCTGTGGATTTTGGGTATAACAATTGCGAGTACTAATAACTAGCTTTTCACCAACAAAATACCAGCACCAGTAATATGCGGCAGTTTTTTCTGGATTCTCAACAAACAATTGTCTTGCTAACCAAATCTGCTCAACTGTCCATAATTCATCTACATCCACTTGCCAGAGTAAGCACTCCTCTTTGATATTAGCAAGAGAGGCTTGAACCATTTCACGTTTGCCATCCCAAAACACACCTTCAGATTGACGGTAAATTGTGACATTTTCTGGATATAGTCGTACTAGTTCGTTTAAATATTCTGTTGTTCCGTCTTTACTGCGTCCTTTGTGATGGATTTCATCGGCGATGTAACCACCTAGTTTTTTACTCCAAGCTGTATCGTGCTTTAAGTCTGCAACTCCTTCAACAATATGCCAGTGCCATTCAAATGGCAATTTTTTAAATACATCAATGTGATAGCGAATAAAAGGTTTACCATTGAGAACGATAGTAAAGAAATGAATGGGAATTGATTGAGAAGAAACAACCGATTCTGATACATTTACTTCTAGTAGAGGCTTTTGAGCAATTTGGCTTCCGCGTAGAATTGGGTAGTCATTCCAAGGATCAAAAGGAACTAATTTTTCTTGAAGTAAGTGAGGTCTCACAAACAAACTTCCCTTCTCATTAAGCATACAAGCTGCGAAAGAAAATGAGCTATTCGATATAGCAACTATGTCACATTGACTCAAAAAGTAGAAATCTGGATAAAAATCAGCTTGTGAAAATTCAATTCCTAAATCTCTTGAAGTAATTGGACTATATTCTCTAAAGTCATCTATAACTTTATCAATTTCATCACTAGCAATAAACAGAATTGGCTGTTCTAAACTTGACCATATCTCTCTTAGCCATGCTTTATACCACTCATTGGGCGCAATAAAAAATTCATCATATCCATAATCACCACGACGCAAATGCAAACCAACTAACGTCTTGCCCTTAGCTCGAAGAGCCTGAACTGCAAGATGCAAGTTGATTTTAACTTCGAGTATGGGCTGAAAAAGACTACAAAAATATTCTTTGTGAGGCGCGTAGTAGCTTGTATGGTACTGAAAATAGCCCCAGAAATCCACATTAGCGTATGACTCAATTGAGTCATCGGTAAGAGATTTAGCAAGGTTTATAAACTGATTGTACGGATCTTGGATTTTAGGTAAATTATGGGAAATAGTGTGTTCTTGATGACCAAATAAGTACTGACCAATCCATTGTTGAGTTTGTAGTTCTAATTGGTGGTTTTTAGCATAAATTTTTATGAAAGCATATTGGAATATTTGATTGCCAAAGCGCCCATTACTTCCAAGGGTTGACATGGTAATCATTGAGGGGATAATCGATCTTTTGACATAAAAAGCATCGCCCCAAGATGGGTGAAAAGGGGTCACAGTCGCGACCCGCTCAAACCCATGTAATCCTAAAAAATCATCCAAATTAGATATTAATGCACAACCTTCATAGAGTTCCTTATAATTAATTTCGGTATTAATAGCATCTATATATTTCAAACAATCTGTAGCACCTTGAAAAGCTAAAAGTTCTGCTCCCTGTATATCTATATTGATAATATTATAATCAGAAGCCTGAATTTCCATTTCATACAAAAGAGTGTCTAAAGTTCTACTTTTTACAGTAACTTGATGAGTCTCTTTTATATCTGGATATATTTCTTGATGGAGCTTCAAAGGGAGAATTGAACTACTTTGATCCATTGAAGTTACATGCAAGTTAACTATTCCATTTTGGTTACTAATTGCACAGTTTACTGCTTGTACGTTTTTAATATTAGCTATATTGACTGATAAACGTTCAAAGACGACTGGATTAGCTTCTATAAACAAAATTTTTGCAACACCCATTGCTTGATAGCGTTTAATTTCAGTACCTTCGTGAGCGCCAATATGGATAACTCCTTTTGACTTTACAAAATGTTTGGTGCAGAGTTCTTGCAAGTTTAGCATTGCAGACTTTTCTTGCTGAAAAACAGCATAGCTATTTCCTAGGGAAATATTATGCTGTATAAGCTTATAACTAGGATCTTTAAGAAGTTTATGATAATTGTTATAATTTTTAAAAGTATTGATATCATCTAATAAGATAATACTGGAACCATATACTTCATCTAATTCAGCTTCTCCTGTAAATTCAGAACCATCTATCAAGACAATATCAAAGTAATCAATACCATTTTCTTCTTTAATCTTTCTTATGCCATTTTCTGAAACACTGCTATTTATAACATAGTCAATATCTTGCTCTAGCCATTTAAGCACTTCAGCCAAAGGATAGCTATTTAAATTAGTTCTATTGTTATTATAAAATTTAACCACCTCTTCCTTTTTAGGGAATTTCTCAACTGCAACTGATGACAAGTTATAACATTTAACAAAATCAGCATATGAGTAAGTTTGCTGCAATTGAGCAAACCGAGTTTGCGATACTTCCATACAATATAAAGAAGGTTTATATGGATTATTTTCTATCCCTTTGACAAAAGCTTCAGTGCTACCTCCACCAGAAGAAGAACCAATCTCTAATATGGTTTTAATGTTTGATGTAGCTGCAATTTCTTGAATTAGATTATAAAAATCATCGTTCTTTATTTCTGGGGCGATTAAAGAATCAAGTTGCGAACTTTTGTTTTTTTTGCTAGTCATTTTTATTGTTTTTTATAGTGTAAATGTTAGGTGCTGGCTAGAGTTATTTCCCTGTAAGGATTGTGTTCTTGTCAGAAAAAGTTATGACGCATTGGTGTATAGCAATAGCACTTTGATTTGCTCAAGGTTGCTGATAAATCTCCCACATTTTTTGATAGGCTTTTTCCATTTCGCGAGTAAATTTCTTGCCGTTCCATAATGGAGATGTTTGGCGAGAAGCCTTAAGTCGGTTAGCGATATCCTGGCGCAAAGCTGCATCTTCACCTAAGCGAATGCCCCATTCCACATATTCAGCATCAGTCCAAGCGATACCTTCAGATATACCAGCATTAACCATCATGGTGTAACTGTTACGGGCGGCGAACTGCTCGCCCACTCTGGTAACTAGAGGAATACACATCCATAGAGTTTCTAGAGTGGTGGTGGCTCCATTGTAGGGATAAGTGTCTAGGACGATATCGGCTATACCCATATTTGCGCGATGGATTGCTTCCGTTGCAGCAATTGATAAGAAGCGTAGACAATCAGGATCTACTCCTTCTTCACTCGCAATTTGCGTAAATAAGTCTTTGATAGACTCCTGTTCGCCAAGCCCTTTGATTAAAAAATAACTATTTGGTACTGACTTAATAATTCGCATTTGCATACGCACAGTATCAAGGTTTCGCTTGTAACCACGTTGGGCGCTGAGATAAACTACAGCATCAACAGGGATATCTAATTGATCGCGGCGTAAATTAGGCACAGCAACTTCAAAACCATCAACAGCAATGTATGTCTCAGGTAATCTCCAGATTTTTTCAGAATAATACTCTTGAGCAGAGTCTGGTAAAACATAAGGATCGGCGATGAAGTAATCAATTGTAGGGATTCCAGAAGCATCCCAACCCAGCCAAGTCACTTGAATCGGTGCGGGTTTACGCGCCATAACGCCGCAAGTTCCATCTAAAGTGATGCTATCGAGATCGATGAGAATGTCAATTTGATCTTGATAAATTTTATCAGCTATATCAGAGCTGACAAGGGAGCCATCAATACCTGCGCGATAGACATGATCCATTTGGCTCTCGTACCAAGATTGCAAATCGTCATGGTATTCACGATAGGCAAAGAAATAACCATAGAGTTCAAATTGATCGTGATTGTGATGATGAATCAACCAACGTGCTAGCCAACCGACGGAATGTGTTGCCATGCAATGTGAGATGTAACCGATCTTGAGCTTTCGAGAACTAGTACGATCGCGATCTCGAAATTTCTGCATTCGTTCTGTCAAGTCAACATCAGTATTGGATTGACATAGTTGAGAGATTTGATTTTGAAGCGATCGATTGAGCTTTGACTCGTCCTTGATATAAGGAGCGAAGTAGTTAGCAGAATAAAGACGATTAACACTTACTTGTGATAAATCGGTTGGATGCTCGGCGACTAGCGATGCAAGTAAAGAATCCTGATCTGCGGTTGCTGAGAGAGCTTCTTGCCATTTGCCACCTTGATTTAGTAAGGCTTTTAATAATAAAGCGTTGGAAAATACCTTGTCTAACAGCTTGATTGATAAGTCACAACATAGTTGTGCAGTTTCCAATTCTTTGTTGTAATTATCAATCCGATGATAAAAGCCACAAAGAATAGTTAATGTTCTTATATGATTTGGCAACAACCGTAAGCATATTTCTAACAGTTTGATGGCTAGATCGTTCATCGATTTAAGATAAACGAGTTCAGTGGATGCGTTGATTAAATCTTCAACTATAGCATCAGGGTCTTGGACAAAGGGAAGACATACTTCTATAAACTCGATTAATAAAGGATATGGGTCATATTTTAGTAAACTTGCAATTAGTTGCCATAGTAAATCATGATTAAATTCAGTTCTATTTTCAGCCCCCCCCTCTTCAGCTAAGTTTTCTATTAATTCAATGAAAACGACATTATCTGCATCAAGTGTTTTTAATTCAATACATAGCCAGACAAGTACTAATAAATTATTGAGATGACTGGGGGCGATCTCGTGAATATGCTGACAAATCAACCAAGCCGTCTCATAGTCAGAGCTAGCTCTTTGCCTCTCAGCCTCTGTATATAAGATGTCAGCTAATTGTGATGTCCAGATATCTATTTGTTCTAATGAAGCTTGGTCTGTAATGCAATCCATCCAAGTCAACTGAGCTTCTGTTTCTTGTCTAGCCAAAAGCTGAAGTAGTCCTAGATAGAAGTAGTGAGTAATTGTCTCTGGCTCATCGACAATTACCTGTTCATAGATTTTGATCGCTTTATCGTAGTCTTTTTGTAATAGATGGTTATAGGTATGTGGTTGCCACTGAGTCATAGCCTTTGATTTTAAGATTGTATTGGGGGAGAAATATGCGAAAATGCATGAAAAGCCCTAATTATCGTAGGGGCAATTCATGAATTGCCCCTACGATAATTAGAAATATGGATAAGTACTAATATTAACAAAGAGAGTGGAAAGCTATTAGCTTTCCACTCTCTTATTGTGTATTGAAATACCTAAGATTTAAACTAAATCAGGTACTAGCTGCCTACGGCTTGTGCATTAGCACCGCAGGTAGGACCAGTAATGGGAGTACCACCAACAGGAGCGATGCTAGTGGTGGCAGCTGCGTTGTTTTCGCACAATGTGGCAAGGCTAGTAACGTCGCTAGTAGTAGCAACAACGTTCAACTGAACCATTCCAGCATAACTACGCAATGCAATGGGAATTGTGTTGCCTTGGCTAATAGCAACGTTATTAGAAACTGTGGCGCTTGTAGTATTTGTGGAAGAATAGTTGTAGTTAACGGTAGCGGCTTTAACACCAACACCTAAGATGTCGATGGTAGAACCAAATATACTCTTCTCTGTGTAGTAGGCTTGTTGACCCTTGTTGAGTGTACCAACGTAGGTTTTAGCTTCAGATTGCTTAGCCTTGTTAGATTGGTTCAAGAAAGAAGGAAGCGCGATCGCGGCAAGAATACCGATAATGATGATAACAACGAGAAGTTCGATCAGGGTGAAACCCTTTTCACCATTCTTCTTGTTGAGCATGTGTTGGATGAGCTTAGTCTTGAATTCAGATTTCATAATTCTTTATCCCTAGTATGTCGAGAAAGCTAACTATTTGGGTTGTGAAAGTAACTTACCCACAAAAAAACGGAATGATATCACTGTGAGAAAAATATTTTTCTAGCTTGGTCTTAACAAGTCATAGTCATCAATGTCATTTTAGAGAAAATTAAAACCCATAAAAAACAGGTAACTTGAAGCGCTGCCTGTTTTTAGGAGTTTTAGGATAAAAAAGTTACTGGCTATTGACCGAAAAGGCAGGGGGACATTCCGCAGTTTGACCACCAACATTGATCGCTCCAGGTGCGATTGAGCTAGTTCCTGGAGAATCCGCAATACAAAAAATTGTATCTGCTTTTACAGCTGACGTCGTGAGAGCGGTTATTCCAACAATACCTATAAAAGCCTTTAAACCTGCTGATTTTGGTTCTGCAACGTTTGTAATAATTCGATCTAGTTGAATCGTACTCGTAGATCCAGTAATATCACCAGTAATAATTTTGTATGTGTAAGAACCTGATGCAGTATTTGCAACTAAGCCCAATCGAGTTATATCGTCAGTAAATTTATTCTTTTCCATATAATAGGCTTGCTGAAGGCGACTCATGGTGCCAACATAAGACCTTGCTTCAGCAAACCTTGCTTTTTGAGATTGATTAAGAAATGAGGGCAAGGCGATCGCTGCCAAAATACCAATAATAATGATCACCACTAATAACTCGATCAGCGTGAAGCCTTGAGCGTGAATTTTTTGAGATTTACTGAAGCGGCGATCGCGTAACCATAAACTTAGTAATAATTGCAGATTTTTGATGCTCACTTTCCCATACCCATGTCTAGCTTTTTAGATAATTTCCCCTTAGATCAAGTTACCCAACTTTTAAAAATTTAAAGCGCCTTAAAAAATATGTTGATATTGCCTAAAATATTGCAACCTTTTGGATACCTAGAGTTTGAAAAAGGAATACCCAAAACGCGAGAACATTTGTTGGCTAACAATTGTCACTACAGGGACTTCTTGCCAAAAAGCTTCTAGGCTATGAGTACAAATGTCTTTATTCCTAAACTTCCACATCTTCATAAATTGCGGCGATCGCACATTCAAAATCAATACTTGCAAACTGCACCAATTCATTTTCTCTATAGGGTGTTAACTCCCACTTACCACGCTCATTGAGTCGAAATGCTTCAACTTCGACACGTTCTGAGCTAACCAGCACATATTCGCACAAGCTGGTTAACTGACGATAACGTGCAAACTTACCACCGCGATTGTATGCTTCGGTACTAGGTGACAACACCTCAATGATTAGGATTGGGGAAAATACCGCCTTAGCAGAATTGCGATCGCTATCATCACAAGTCACCAATAAATCTGGATAGAAAAACTCACCATTTTTGGAAATTCCCACCTTTGCATCTGAACCTAATACCCGACAATTTCGCCCCCTTACGTGTGGGCGCAACAAAGCGATCAAATTAGCAGCGATCGTACTATGGTCAATTGTCCCTCCCGCCATCGCAAATACTTCGCCATTAATGTATTCATAGCGAGTTTCTTGTTTTGATTCCCATTCAAAATATTCATCAGGTGAGATTTTGGGATTATTAGGTACAGCAATCATGGCTTTGACCTCAAAATATTAAAACTTAGTTTACCTCAACCCAAATAGCTGTGCCCACACTGCACATACCACAGCTATTTACTAGAAGGTGAGGTTAAAAGATTTCTAATCCTCAGATCAAGATCGATCGCCTCTCGATCATTACAAACCACATTCGCTTTGAGACGGCGATCACTACATAGCCCAATTACAAGCACATTAATATGCTCGATATAGGCAGCATTCAGAGCTGCTTTGCCTTGTTCATAAACAAGCGGGATTCCGGGTTGGATGATCGCGAGATTTTGAAAAAATTGATTGGTACTGGCAAAGCAGCGATCTATATATTTATTAAGCAAATCAAAGTCAACCTCGGTTTTGCCCTGAATATCAGCCAATGTGTAGGCAATCATGTCAATCGGTGTGCGATCGCTAATAAACGGCTGTGCTGAACTTTGCCAAACTTGCTCGGCAGCATCAAGGACATGATTTTGGACAAATAACCTTGTTTTAAAATCCATCGGTTCCGCAGGATCTAAACCCAGATTTGCAAAAACTTGGCTGGTAGTGGTGCGGACAAAGTGGATATTCAGTCGAGCAGCGATCGCCATTGCTAGAGTGGTTTTACCAGTACGGTGTGCGCCACATAAACCGAGATTACTCATTTGGTTAAGCTCTAAAAACTTGCTTAGCTACGTATAAATATGCCTCGCGATCGTCTAAACCATTTAGACCGCCATTGATGATGCGCGTAATTGTCAGCACGTCATCGTTATCAGCATAGTCATTAAGCGATCGCGAATCCCAATACCAACCAGCACTAAGGCAAGCAAGATCAAAATCTCCGAGACGCTGGGGATTGCTGATCAAGTCCACACCTAGCGCTTGTCCACATTCAGCATAGTTAGAGCGTCCTGTGACTTGGATTAAGCCACGCCCTTTAAACCTTACCCCATCTCCCCCCTTGGTATTGCCTAGATCTCTACGTCCTTCATAGTCTGCACCAGAGGCATACTCCTCGTTAGTATTAAATCCATCGCTTTCATGAGCAGTTTGAGCAAGAAAATGAGCTTTGCGAAGGGGAGTAATAATGCCATAGCGCTGCATAGCCGTATTCAGATGAGGGAGCAGTTGCACAAGGCGATCGCGAATCGAATAGGGAGCGATCGCATTTAGTTGATCTTGAGTAATCAAGACAGGAGTGACTGCGGCGCGTGGATATAGCCCTGCATAAGGCTCTTGATCTGCAGCGCGGGCGGGCAAATTATTTAAAACACGAATAGTACTGTCAACTAGGACATCTTTAGGATTGAAATCATCTTTGAGATTGGTAATTAATTGTTGTAAGCGCTGCGCTGCCAATCTGCGATATTGACCGAGATTTGGGGCTTGATATAGCCCTTCATATGGTTTTCGCAATATTGGACGCAAAGTCAATCTGCTCATGGCTCGAATCAGATCATCAATTTTGCCATCAGCAGGAATGTAATTAGGATCGACGATATTGGCGATCGCAGCAACCAGTGTTTGCGAGGCTTGCTTGCGCCATGTAGCAAGATCAGCCACAGGAAAAAGCCCTGCATAAGGCGATCGCCCTGTAGGTCGTGGTGGCAAATTGCGAATAAAGCGAATCAAATCATCGATCGCGCCGTCATAAACGCTACCCTCGACATTGGGAATCTTTGGTACTAAAGCCTTAAGCACGGCGGCGGCTCGCTTACGCCAAGTTGGTAAATCGGCGACAGGGAAAATTCCTGCGTAGGGTTGGCGGGTATCGGGACGATCAGGTAAATTATTGAGCGATCGCACGAGATCGTCTACTAATCCATCGCGATCAGTAGGAGCAGTACCGACAATTTTAGGAACAAGAAAAGCCAAGGTTGCGGCGGCTTGCGATCGCCAAATCTCAATTTGTTTCATCGTCTTGCTATAAGCAGTTTGCCTAGCGAACTTTTTACCATCATCTTATGAAGCGTCCAAAAATCAATTTAACAAAGAAAGGATAACGCAAAAATATTTTGCCAAGAGTATTCACAATCAATTTGCGTAAACTGATGATCGCGATCGGTAAATATGACTCAACATCAGATTCTATATTGCCAATCACACGATTAAGCTGACTGTCAATTGGGAAATCAGCAAAAGTAGTTAGCAGCCAAATTAAAACCAAAATTGCAATAACAGCGATCGCCAGCATTCGTAAAATGCGACTTTCTAAAAGCTTGAGGATAATTTTGCTCAACCTCTGAATAAAGATTGATGCAAAATTACGTTTTAACTTTGGTAGAGATGGCAACTTGAAGGGTAGCTTTGAATTAATCCACCAAATTGCGATAACAGTAATTGGTGCAGCAATGATCATGAGCCAACAATTGCCCATCACAATATCTGGCAATGGCAACTTCGATCCAAATTTCTGTAATGGCTCACACCAAGCAAATACGGTCACCATTGATATAGCCGCAATCGTAAATGGGCGTAATTTAACCTCAATGTAATTAGCGATCGCGGTCACAAATTGCCCAGAAATTTGTCCGACAATATAGCTATGTGCTTTTAAAATGCGATCGCTTAGATTATGTTTTAAGATATCTTGACAAACTTTTTGACTCAAATTCCCATCAATATTAATTAAAGTCCGCAGTATTGGCAATTGATTTAGATCGGGCAAATTGCCATTCTTGCCAGGTGTATCAGTTATATCAGTGTAATAAGTCCAAATAATGAGCGTTCCCTGACTTAATGGAGCCAAACCAACACTTGATGCCAAAACTTGTAATAATTCCTGACTATTGAGATTGTAAATAATATCTTCGTGCTGATCATAATGCTCAACAAATCCTCGAGATTCCTGCTCGATTTGCGTCAAAACAGTTGGGTTAAGACGCAAAATAATTTCATCATCGACAATAGCCAACCACTTAGGCGTAGCCACCGTAACTCCATGTTTTATAAACTTTTCTAGTCTTACTTTTCTAGTCTTACTTTTCTAGTCTTAAGGAGACTTCGCACAACCCAAAAAATTATTTTGCTCGAAATGGCATGAGATCTTTAACTAGATTGACGCAAGTCATAATCAATCCTGTCCATTGTTTTTGAGCATTTTCGACACCTTGGCGATGCAAATCAAAAACAAGTTGCGCCATCTTCGGATCAATTTTGCTTTTAGTGGGTATAAACAAATCGTTAATAAATCGATTAGTCAAATCGCCATCAAGATGAAACTTAGTCTGAGCATAAATATGATCACCATTCAAAACTGATTGTTCAAATTCCCATGCTTTTCTCAGACAGCGAATTATCTGTGCATCAACAATTAATTTGCCATCAGCATCTTTTTGGATATCCATTTTCAATACCTGTTTAGCTAGTTGCTCATAGCAAGCTTCTTCCAGAGCAAATTGTTCTTTTTCAGCTTGATTTAAACAGTTTCTACGATCATTAAAAAACCGTTCATACTCTTTATAACTTTCTAAATCGTCGTTATAACGTGTTAGTTCGGCTCGATACTCTGCTATAACCAAAGCTTCTTTTGGTAACAAAGGAGTTGCAGTTTGTTGAGGAAGAGACAAACCTTTTTGTTTAAGTTGAGCGCTACGTTCAAGGAGAGATTCCTTCACCTCTCCTAGCCCTTCCTCAGTTCTGTACATAATCTTTTCGATGAGTTCTAAATAAAACTCCTTCGCATCAAACTTTGCTATGGGAATATTACTAACAATGAGTGTATTGATTTCTAGCGAAGTAATTTCTTCTAAAACATCTTTAATTGCATCTCGAAAATTTTTAAGAGATGTACTCTCTCCAGCACCATCTTTGTGAGGCACTAGTTTATTAGCATTTACGGCAGTGCTTTTATTATTTGTAGACCGATCAACTTGCATGGAGTTTCCTAAGTACAAATCGTCTTAAAACTAGACATAACTTGGCAAGCGATCACTGCTTAAACTAACAGACTCCTCACTTTCTAATAGTCCTGTTACTTTTTGACCAATATCTACCAAAGTTTTGAGATTATTAGCGATCGTTTCAGCGCCCTTAGCAACTTGAATTTCATGAAAGCCGCGTAGCTCGGCATAGGGAGAACCCTGCAAAAAATCTGCTCCCAACTCATTTTCGATGTCACCATCAATCAGATTAATCGTTGTCTTTAGACGATTACCTGACTTATGGGTGGTATCGCCTTCATGGGCAACCCAAGTCACTATTTCTAAGCGCACTAGATCAGAAAATACTTCAACTAAAGCATCACCAAAATTTTTGTTTTCTTTAAGCTTATTTTGAAAACGCACTGATGCTGTCGTTGATGCTGTCGCTGTTGCCGTAACTGTTACTGAAGAATTTGCATATGTCATAATTGATAGCCAATATAAAGTTTATAGTTAAAACTTGTGGTTAAGACAACTAATAATTCAAGAGAAATAAAAATACTAATTAAAATTTTAATCGATTAACATTAAAGTTTTTCACAATAAGAACTTTTATAAATTAGTTTTCTATAGGTTAGCTTTTTGTTGATTTTGACTAAAATATTTGACCAAAATAATTTAAGCGGTTTTTTTACACACTTTTAATGATAATCAGACAACTCGATTAATTCCATTGGTACAAAGCTTTCTTGGGGTAACAAAATTAACTGAGAGTAGATGAGTTTGCCAGACATATCGATACGATTGATAGCAATTCCCATCGGTCGAGGCAATTGAGCGGCATAAGAATCAGCATAATACCGATAAATTTGCTTAGCAGCTCTTACAATCAGCGGATCGACTTTTTTCGCGACAGATTCTGATTGTCGTTCTGATTCGAGGCGTTGGGCGGCATACGTCACAATATAGACCCCTTAAATTGACTATTATTTTGTCTTATAAAAAGCAGCATCAGGACTTTAGCTGACTTTGTTTTTTTTAGCAAGATTTGAGCTAAGGATTATACATTAGTTGATATTTTTTGGTTAACCATTTGATTAGAAAATTTAGTTGCCTTCAGCACCAGCCAGTTTAAGTCGAAATAACTTGCTATAAAAGATTTGGGGAAAATCTACATAGCCCTTGTCTCGAATACTGGAGACAACATCAATTAAATAGCCAACAAATTCTGAGTTTTCTAATGTCATTTCATAGCTCATGTCTGCATCGCCATCAAATGTCAAGCGACATAAAGCTAGATCAGAGGGTAGATTGGCAACCCGCCATACTGCCATAAATGAAACAGCTGTGCTGCCTTCAATATGACGTTCTCCTGTAATTTCGCCTTGTTTGTATAAGGAAATTGCGTAGGGTAGAGCTTGGCGCTTGTTCGGCTCTCGGTAATAAGGCATGTAAATAGAAACTTCTTGGGGAGCAGCCGCTTTAAGTTCGATCGTCATAGATGTCGCGTCTCTATATGATGTATGCCTAAATTTTTACAACAAAGATTAGCAGGTTTTTGACTACATTAGTTTGACTGCATTAGAGGAAGCACTTTGAGCCCCCTCTAAATAATTTTAATTATGGTGAGACTCGATCAATCACTTTAATTTTGCCGTCGGGTTGAACTTCCCAGACATCGTAGCTACCTTTAACGTCGCCATATTCATCAAGATCAAGGTTGCCACTTGCGCCTTGATAGTCTATATCTGTGCCTGCTTTGACCAGCTTGATTGCTTCGCAAACATCACTAACTTCTTGTCCAGGGGCATTGGCAACATCGCGAAGTTTGCTCTTAATACCATCGCCAGTTCCATCTTTAGCAGCTTCAGCAGCGATCGCAATTAGAGCCGCTGCATCATAGGAATGGGGAACAAAAGCGCCAATCTCTTGCCCTGTTTTTTCTTTGAAACTCTTAGTAAATGCGTCAAGGGATTTACCATCCGCACCAGGAACCGTACCGATCGCCCCAGCTAAGATCAATTTACCTTCAGGCGTATTACCAATTAGCTTAGGAAAGTCTTCGGTTTTAACACCATCTGTTAATAAGATTTTTACATCTTTGGTTAAGCCTTGCTCAAAAGCAGCCTTAATTACAGCACCACCACTATCAGGGTAAAGAATTGCGGCTACAGCATCAGGCTTACTGCCAAATGCGCCCTTAGCTTCGGCTTCAAAGGTAGTAGCTTTAGGATCATAGCGAGTGGGTTTGCTTTTGTTGACAATTGTGCCACCGAGCTTTTCAAAGGCTACTACAAAAGCTTTTTCAAAACCGACACCATAGTCGTTGTTAATTACGAGAGTAGCAACTTTTCGGGCGCCTTTTTTATAGGCTAAGTTCGCAAGGGCAAGGGCTTGATAAGTATCAGGTGGGGCGGTGCGATACCAGTAACCTTGAAATTCACCTTTTTTTGCTCTTTCCGTAAATATAGGGCTAGTGCTACCTGGGGAAATCATGACGACTTTGTTAGGCACAGCGATCGCGAGGGCGGCGGTGGAGACACTGCTTGCAAAAGAACCAACCACAGCACCAACGTTATCAACCTTGACCAACTTGGTCATCGCTTCTGCACCTGCGGGTGGATCGGTGCGATCATCTTCTTTGAAATAAGCGATCGGCTTACCAAGCACGCCGCCACACTTGTTAACTGTTTCTACTAAAAAATCAATCGACCTAATCATCGGTGCGCCAATCGAAGATAAATCGCCTGTGATTGGTAATATTGCGCCCAATCGCAAAGTATCTTTGACACCGCCACTACCTGAGCCATTTGCTGTTGAGCCATTTGTTGAGGCCGTAGGAGAGTTAGTAGAGCCAGTATTACTAGAGCCTGTTGGTGCGTTAGGCTGACAGGCAACAATCCAAATCGTGGTCACCGTTGTTAATAAAGCCAAACAAAGTGCAGAGAGAAACCTTTTAGTCATGGTTGCGATGAACTACGATCATGTTTATGAATTTGCTGTAATTGTATAGCCATAGCCAAGCGTATTTAGCTAAAAAGTCTCATGTCATTCACTATTGATCCTCGCCGTCAAAGAGAGTTGGTCCGTTTATTAACAAAAATGGGATTAGAGCAAGAACATTTAGAACAGGTTAATCCATCTGGATTTGATTGGCTATTAATTGATCGATCGCTAGTACATCCCAGTTTTTCGACTACCTATAACAATGATCAACTTGAGTTTTTGGGGGATAGCGTTCTAAAACTTGCTGTCAGCTTTTTTCTGCGAGAAGAATATGGTGACAAGACGGTAGGGGAACTTTCAGCACTCAGAGAGCATTTGGTCAGTGATAAAACCCTTACTAAAATTGCACGTACCTATGAACTGAGAAAATATATAGTTTTGGCTGAAGGAACAATGCGTAATGATTCTCAAAATGTGCAAGGCAGAGAGCAGACAGTATTGGCGAATTCTTTAGAAGCATTAATGGCAGCGATATACATATGTACAGGCGATGTAAAATTCATTCGCAAATGGCTTGATCCACATATGAAAAGTTTCGCTGAGACATTGTTAAAGCTTCCTGCGTTTGGCAATTACAAACAAGCTTTGTTAGAAATAACCCAAAGACGCTGGAAATGTTTGCCTGAATATCGCAATATCGATGCAGCCTCAAATAATCCAAACAACCTCTTTTCCGTAGAAGTATGGTTTGACGATCGCTGTTGGGGGAGGGGACAAGGCAAAAGTATTAAAGCCGCTCAACAAGAAGCCGCCGCGATCGCGCTCCAAGAAATGTCTAACCATTAAATAAAACAGGGGATGCTTTACCCAATCTTTGACTTAATGGTTATGGTTAGGTGTATAAATACTTAGTGCCAAATCGTAAATTTTTCTACAAATATAGAGTAAGCGTCGTAATATTTCTTAGTGTGCTACTTTTGTTTGTTTAATCAATCTCTAAGATTAGTGCTTCGTGTGGTAAGAAGGAGTCAAGAGTCATTCTGATACTAATAGCTATTCTAGCCGTCCTTAACACTGTGGCAGCAGTGTGGCTACTACTTTATGGAGTCAATGCTTATTGGCTCACTGCTGTCCATAAGTTAAAACAGCCTCTGCGGAAACAGGTTATTTATCCTCAACTTAATCCTGCTAGAGAGTACCAAACCGCTCAAGTTACAGGATCGTCATCGGCAAGCTCAGGAACGATTGCAGTTAATAATTTTGATAATTTTGAGAAATTTCGTCTCGACAAGACTTTTTCTAGCTATGTTTTGGAAGTTGAGCCGACTGAACATTATCCTGAACATTATGCGGTTGCTTTAGAAGATTTGCCTATTATCACGGTACAGCTACCAATTTTTAATGAGCGCTATGTTTCGCGCCGATTGGTAGATGCAGTTTGCAAACTTGACTATCCACGCGATCGGATGCAAATTCAAGTACTGGATGACTCCACTGATGACACTCAATCCATTCTTAGCGAAACCGTTCAAGAATACAAAAATCAGGGTTTTTGGATCGAATATGTTCATCGCATTAATCGTTCTGGATTTAAAGCAGGGGCGTTGCAAGATGCCATGCCGCTTGTAAAAGGAAATTACATTGCGATTTTTGATGCTGATTTTATTCCCTCAGCAAACTGGCTCAAAGATACAATTTGGCACTATGTAAATAAGCCTGAAGCTAATGTTGCAGTTGTCCAAACCCGTTGGGGTCATGTCAATTCCGAATATTCTTTACTCACCAAATTGCAATCGACTGGGATAGATGGACATTTTGCGATCGAGCAACAAGCGCGATACAACAATGGCTACTTTCTAAATTTCAACGGTACGGCCGGGATTTGGAATCGAGAAGCAATCATAGATGCTGGTGGTTGGCACGCTGACACCCTCGCTGAAGATATGGACTTGAGTTATCGCGCTCAACTAAAAGGCTGGAAGGTAGTTTATGACAACGATATTGTTGCACCTGCAGAGTTGCCTGTGGCGATGCTTGCCTTCAAATTGCAGCAATTTCGTTGGGCTAAGGGCAGCATTCAATGTGCCAAGAAGTTAATTTTCCAAATTTGGAAAGCCGATCTCAGCTTTGTTGTGAAATTTCAAGCCACCATGCATTTGACAGGATATTTTGCTCATCCTTTGATGCTGCTCTTGATTTTGATCTCAATTCCGCTCATGTTAGTTACTCCTAATGACGCGATCGCTTTACGTGTATCAATTGAGGGCGTTTGGTCGATATTTATGTTGCCTGCTACCTTTGGCCCACCCTTTTTATACTTTAATGCTCAGCGTGATTTATATCCCAAATTCTGGCATCGCCGCCTCGGACGCATTTTCCTACTAGCCATTCTTGGCACTGGTATTTCTTGGAGTAATAGCCGCGCTGTGTTTGCTGGTTTGTCAAATACAGGTGCAAATTTTCGCCGTACGCCTAAATTTGACATTAAACACAAAAGCGATCGCTGGGATAATAAGGCTTACAAGATTCCCTTAGATGCTACGGCTTGGATTGAACTTAGTTTGTGTGTTTACAGCGCGATCGCGGCCATGTTAGCGTTTAGCAAAGGGTTATACCTAACTCTGCCATTTATGGTGCTATATGCTTTGAGCTATGGATATGTAGGAGGGCTTACCCTTTGGCAATCTTGGCAACAATCACGCAATTAACATATTAGAAAGTAGAAAGTAGAAAGTAGAAAGAGCGCTTTGGGCCTCTTCTAACAAATTAAGAAATATGTGGTCAGTCGTTATCCCAACTTACAATCGCTTGCCAATCTTGCAAAAATGTTTGCAAGCTATGGAAGTGCAGGATTTTACGCAGCCATATGAGATTGTGGTAGTTGATGATGGCTCTACCGATGGCACGGTAGAATTTTTGCAAAGTCGTAATGATGAATTTCCACACGTTCGCCTCTATTTACAAAATCATGAAGGGGCGGCGATCGCTAGGAATACAGGTATAGACTTGGCGACGGGCGACACTATTGTATTTATTGATAGTGATCTCGTCGTAACACCTGTATTTTTGTCATCTCATGCCAAAGCTCTTGCCAAAACTCCTGCTGTGGGCGATCGCGCCTTTACCTACGGGCTTGTAATTAATACTAGTAACTTTGACGATCCGACTTCTGAACAAGTCAAGATGCAAGATATCTCAACTGCTTTTTTTGCGACTGGTAATGTAGCGATTTCTAAGCAGTGGCTGCTTGAAGCGGGCAAATTTGACACCAGCTTTCGTCAGTACGGTTGGGAAGACTTAGAACTAGGAGTGCGCCTCAAAAAGCTCGGTTTAAAACTAATTAAATGTCCTGAAGCAGTTGGCTATCATTGGCATCCTGCTTTTACAATTGATCAATTACCACGACTGGTTGATGTCGAAGCTCAACGCGGACGTATGGGTGTTGTTTTTTATCAAAAGCATCCGACCTGGGAAGTTAGGTTGATGATTCAGATGACATGGTTGCATGTAATTTTATGGGGCGTATTGTCATTGGGCGGACTACTCAATGAGCGATCGCTAAAACCACTCCTTAAATCGCTGATCGATCAAGGTAAGCCCCAACTAGCCTTAGAAATCGCCAGAATTTTCTTAAACTGGTACAACGTTCAAGGCGTATACGCGGCCTATCGAGATGCTACTAATCCAATCCAAACAAAATTCTGAACATGCATTTCGACAAAGCTAAAGCTAATGAAAGTCTCTCTCGAATTTCTCTATCACTTTCATTGCGATCGCTGTCGCAAATGGTGGAGTCGCGCCGACATTGAGCCGCAAATTGGCGAACAAGTTTACTGTCCATACTGTGGTCATATCAACAAAGTAGAATCTGTACAAACTTTTCGCAACGCTGCACGCGGGGGCAGTTGCCTGAGTCAGCGTCCTGATGATCAAGAAATATAATCTACGTTGTAAGGAGTTCTATTTTGCTTAACACCTCCTCAATGAGGCTTAGTGGGGCTTTTTCAATAAATGCTATATTTCGAGATTGCCAATCTAGACTTTTGATCTGATCGGCTAGGATAAAACCATTGATTTTTGTATTGTTTAGCGCAACCTCAAATCTCCATCCTTTTGTCTTAGATGTAATTGGACAGACGATCGCTAGATTTGATTTTTGATTATAGATTAGGGGTGAGACAATGAAAGCGGGACGATGCCCTGCTTGTTCATGCCCTGCTTGTGGATCGAAATCAAGCCAAACAAGATCGCCGCGATCGGGAATGTAACGCTTTACCATCGTTCATTACCAATATCTGCCCCTGTGGAAATCTCTGGGTGTAAGTTCTCTGTGGTCATGCCATCGAGTAATTCTTCAAGGGTATATTTTTTGCGCTGATGGGGTGTCAAAATTATTTTGCCATCGACAATTTCAATACTAATAGTACTTCCTGCTTGGATTTGGGCTTTTTCGGCTATAGCTTGAGGAATGCGGACTGCGAGACTATTTCCCCACTTGGCGATCGCGGATGTCATAGAAGCTACCTCAATCATGTATATCTATTGTATATCCAAAGAATCAAAATCTATGCAAATCGTAAGTAATCCAAATATTATTCTTGAGGGCTATCTTGCGGGAGCGGCAGATTACTTACCGATCGCAAAAAAGCTAGAAGATCAAAATTTATCGGCAACTGTAGTCCCTTTGAAATGGTGGGAGTGGGTTCCGACTGTTGGCGGACGCTCGATCACCCCAATCTTAGAAAAGCTCGATCAAGCTGTAAATCTAGAATTAGAAAAGTCAGGCGCATCAAAAGTAAATATCATTGCCCATTCCGCAGGAGGATGGCTGGCCAGAATTTATTTAGGCGATCGTCCCTATTACGACAAAGTTTGGGATGCGCGATCTAAAGTTGCTAAGCTCGTATGTCTAGGCACACCCCAACGCAGCCTCGAACCTTGGGCGGTTAGGAATTTAGGATTTGTTAATGATAACTATCCCCATGCCTTCTATGACGATATCGAATATATCTGCATCGTTGGAAAGTCAGTGCAAGGCAAAAAATCTACGCCTCAAAAATGGCTTGCCTATAGCAGCTATGAACTTACCTGCGGTCAAGGGGACGCATGGGGAGACGGAATTATCCCGATCGCGTCAGCTTATTTAGATGGCGCGACTAATATTGCCATCGATGGTGTTTACCACTCGCCGCGATCGGGTAAATGGTATGGCTCTCCAGAGGCAATTGATATTTGGGCAAAATATTTATAAAGCATTGGAAACAGCCAAGCGATTCCTCTAAATGGGTGGCGATCGCTATAAAAAACAAATATTAGTCAAAATGCTTAAGAAAAAGTTCCTTAATTTTCTATCAAACGGTAGACATTTTGAAAAGACTGGTGTATATTATTGAGGTGTGAGGAGCGAACAAAAGAAAAAGCCTAGGAACGAAACAGGGAAAGTAACCTAGGCTTTTTCTTTTGGTTAATGTTAATAAAAAAGAGAGATCAGTTAATAGCTGGTCTCTCTTTTTTATTGCTCTCTTTTCGTATTGATTTAGATGCGGCGCAGAGCACTACCTTTAAATCAAAAGTATTGTGAAGCGATATTTTTGATTTTTATGCAGAAATAGGCTCGAGCTTTATAAGCACAAATGGCGGTATAACAAGGCTAGTAAACTCTTTCTCTTTGTTAGCATTCCAAGCGCTAAGTTCCTCCGCCGTAGGATGACGGATCCAACTATCAGCAATCCATGACTGCACAGCCTGAGTATTGTCTTCTGTCAGCGCAATTCCCGCGTCAACAAGCTCAAGCTTTGCTCCAACTACGATTACTCTAGCTCTTGATGCATGAGGAGATAGCCATTCCCAGAGCGCCACGTCCACCATTTCTGCTAAATCTGCCCTTAAATTACTCACTAAAACTCCTCGTCATCAGCAATTACACTATCCGCACCGATAATTTCTAAATACTTAGCTTTGATAGCTTTAACATCTTGCCATGTCAACCACTTCGGACTGCCCTGTTCACGGCTCTGATTTCGCAATAAATAAGAAGGGTGGAAGATTGGCATTACTAAGCGCCCTTCCCACTCATACCATTGACCACGAACTTTGGTAATTGATAGTTTTTCAGCCAATATCGATTTGAGCGATGTTGCACCCGTCAGCAAAATTATTTTAGGATCAATGAGCCTGATTTGTTCTAGTAAGTAGGGCTTGCAAGTGGTTGTTTCCACTGGCGTAGGAACACGATTATTAGGAGGACGACATTTGACGGTGTTGCAAATATAAACATCTTTGGCAGTGTCGAACCCTACTGACTCCAAGATTTTGTCTAAAAGTTGACCCGACTTACCGACAAATGGTAATCCCGATAAATCTTCTTGTTCACCAGGAGCTTCACCGATAATGAGGATTTTAGCTTTGCGATCGCCTCGTTCGACTACAACATTAGTCCGAGTTGCGGCAAGAGGACATTTGTGACAATTGCAAGCAACTTCGCGTAACACGTCTAGATTAGGAAATTGCTCACTCACTGGTACTGTGGAAGCAACTAGGGCAGCAGTTTTCGTTAAACGAGAAGTCTTTTTTAATGGCAGAACTTCAAGTGCTCCCTCAGCTTGAGGAAGTTCGATCAGAGGTTCCTCTGATGGAGTTAGAGCGAACAGGTTCATTTGTTCTTTGTCAGTCATGACAGCGTATACGCCCCAAAATCAGTGCTTATTGCTAATATTTTACCTGTCTCTTTGAAATAATTTCAAATTATGGCGATCGCATGGTGATTTAAAATCCCGCTTTTGATATTAATCCTTGGCAATCGATGCTTAAATCCGCAAAGTACTTCCCATGAAATTGTGCCTAATAGATTTGCCCAATCGTCAGCAGTATTTTCGGAATCGCCACCTAAAAAAGTTACTTCATCCCCGATATTTACATTAGGCACATCAGTCACATTGATCGCACATTGATCCATCGTAATTGTGCCAATCTGTGCAACTTTTTGACCATTCACAGCCACGCTAATCCGATTGGATAAGCCACGGGGAACGCCATCAGCGTAACCGATCGCTACGTTTGCAATTTTCATGTCTTGTGGTGCAATGAACGATCGCCCATAACTGACACTTGTACCTGCGGCAATCTCTTTGACTTGGGTAATTCGAGCTTTGACGGTGAGGGCAGGACGTAAATCGACAATATTTTTAAGATGCAGCGCGGGATAGAGTCCGTAAATACCTAACCCTATTCGGACAATATCGTAATGGAAAGTATGATCGCATAACATCGCGGCAGTGTTGCAAATATGAATACGGGGTGGATAAATATTTTCAGACTTGAGAGCGTTGATTACTTGCGCAAATCTTTGGGCTTGCAATTCCATAAAGGTGCGATCGCAATCATCAGCGGTGGCAAAGTGTGAATACACACTAATGATGTCTAAATTGGGTAAATGCTGCACGAGCTTGACAAAGGCGATTGCCTCCTGCCAATCCACACCAAGCCGTGACATCCCTGTATCGATTTTGAGATGGACAGAAACCTGTTCGCCAGTCATGGATAAAACTTCGTGATAAATTAGCGCTTGCTTAGGATTGCAAATTGTTGGTTGCAAGCGATATTCTGCGATCACTTTGATCTCATCCACGCCATTAGTTGCACCTAAAATTACGATTGGCGCAGTAATTCCTGCATGACGCAACTGAATGCCTTCAGGAATTGTGGCAACCCCTAGCCAAGAAGCGCCTGCCTCGATCGCCGCTTGACTAACTTCGATCGTACCATGACCATAAGCATCAGCCTTGACGATTGCCATTAATTCTGTTGGCGAAGTCAGCAAAGATTTTAATTGATGCACATTATGCTTGATTGCCGACAAATCGACTTCTACCCATGCCCGATGGTTTTGCTTGAGCATTACAGCGTACTCCTCATACGATGATTTGGTTTGTCTTGCCTTGGCACGACAAACCCTAAAATTGGTTTTAGCAGCTTATAAAAAGTTAATATTAAACCTGGTTCGGCAAAAAGACGCTTGATATTAGATCAAGTTCCGTAACAAACTCAAAATAGATGTTATTGCAACTAGGTTTCATGTTTAGAAATTGGCAAAAATTCCCACAATATCTCTGGAAGAGTTTCTGGCAAATTTTGCGATCGCGCAAACGTTTTTTGTCATTTCTTTTTAGCGTAACTTTTGCAACCACATTACTTTTGCATAGTTTTGTTCCTGCATTTTTAGTGAATGATCAGGCGATCGCGCAGACAAAACGAGAAATAAAAACACAGATAAAACCACCAACAAAACCACAAATAAAACTACTAATCCCACAACTAAATAAACCTGTCATCCCGCCCAGCCCAACCATCAATCAACCTCTAGATAAGCGTCAAGAGATTCGCGGCGTATGGTTGACCAGTAACGACTTTACGATGTTTAGCGATCGCAAACAGCTTGGAGAATCTCTACAAAAACTCAAGCAACTAAACTTCAATACCATCTATCCCGTTGTTTGGAATTCAGGCTATGTGATGTATCCCAGTGACGTCGCCAAAGAAGCAGGAATTCAGCCCTTTGTCTATCGCGGATCTGAGGGACAAGATATTGTCGCCGACATCATTACACAAGGACATCAAAATAATTTATTAGTGATGCCTTGGTTTGAGTTCGGCTTCATGGCTCCCCCAACTTCCGAACTAGCACTCACACATCCCAATTGGCTCACTCAAGAGCGTGATGGCGATAAAATATCGATATCCGCCGCAGGTGAAGTCGCATGGCTCAATCCTTTCCATCCTGAAGTTCAGAAGTTTTTAACCGAATTAGTGTTAGAAGCAGTTTCTAATTACGATTTGGACGGAATTCAGTTTGACGATCATACCAGTCTTCCCAAAACCTTTGGCTATGATCGCTATACCCTCAATCTGTATCGTCAAGAAATGAAAGAAGATGCTCCCGCCGATGTCAATGATCCTGACTGGGTGCGCTGGCGAGCAAACAAGATTAGCGCCTTCATGTCAAGACTAAGTAAAGCAGTCAAGCAAAGAAAGCCAAATGTAATCTTCTCGGTATCTCCCAATCATTACGAGTTTGCTTATAAACAGCAACTTCAAGACTGGCTAGGTTGGGTGCGACAAGGCTTTGTTGATGAATTACTTGTGCAGGTATATCGCGATGACCTAGATGATTTTCGCACTCAAGTCAGTCGCCCTGAAATTGTCGAAGCCCAAAATAAAATCTCTACAGGTATCGGCGTTTTGTCTGGACTCCGTCATAGTAATGTGCCAATGTCAAGAGTTTATTCTCAAGTTATTGCTGCACAAGAACGTGGTTTAGGAATCTCTTTCTTTTATTACAAAAGTCTCTGGGGCTATGGTCCTGAATCAGTTGCCGATCGCCAAAAAGAGATCCAGTATCTATTTCGCAGTCCAGCACCAAGGTTCGCAATTAGAAATCCATAATTTGTAAGCGGACTTTGCTATATGTTTATATACAGCAATTTGCTTTCAAACCTATTACAAACAATAATATAAAACCCTTTGCGGGGCTTCGCCCTGCGACCCTTGTCGTGGTGGGTTTGATCGGCAACTGCTGTATATTTTCAGAACCTTCATATCAAATAGATTGAGGGCTTTATCTAATGCAATTCTATATATTTAGGACTTACGCACTTGCCCTGCAATAAATTGTGGGCTAAAAGCTTAAACCTGTTGAAACAGGTTGATTTGAGGCTTTTTTTAGTCAGTTTTAACTGACTTGAGCTTTGAGCCAAGAACTTTAGTTCTTGGTTGATTTG
>JBBRMK010000004.1:0-80374 GCA_038230875.1 Pseudanabaenales cyanobacterium | reverse complement strand
TTTTTCCCCAACAAAAAAAAAATCTACCTCTTTGATCATTTATATAACACATATCATATACCGCTGCCCCATTTCATCCAACAAAAACAAACCCAAATGCCGCCCCCCCCCCCCCCCCCCCCAACTCTCTTTTGGGTTTTGATTTTGTCCTAATATGGCTGACGACAGCTATATATGTGATTATAGGTATATTTACTCCGTTCCCACTACAGAAATAAACATACAAAACCAAGGATTAGAGTTGCGGCGCGGAGCGCCGCAACTCTAATTTTTCACTGTGAAGGGAGTAGGACGAATTAATAGGCTCCTTTGCCAAATAGAATAAGCCTTATTGTTTCAATGAGAATTTCCAGATCAAAGTTTAAAGACCAGCGATCTATATAGAATAAGTCTAACTTCGCCACATCATCGATTGTATCTAAATCTGATCGCCCAGAAATTTGCCATAATCCTGTAATCCCTGGCATAACTAAATGGCGTGTATGATGCCAATTTGTGAATCTTGCCACATCTCGCACGGGCAGAGGACGAGGTCCAACGAGGCTCATTTGTCCAAACAATACATTAAATAATTGTGGAAGCTCGTCAAGACTAGTACAGCGCAAAAAATGTCCAATAGGAATGATGCGTGGATCATTTTCGATCTTGAACATGACGCCGTCGGAGCTTTTGTTAAGGTGTTCTAGTTCCGCTTGGCGATGCTCAGCATCCATAAACATACTGCGAAACTTCCACATTTGAAAGGATTGTCCTTGTAATCCAATCCGATCTTGAGTATAAAATATATTTCCTTTAGAACTGGTTTTTATAGCGATCGCGATCGCTATAAATATTGGTGATAAAACAATCAATCCTATAAATGCTGCCACAAAATCCAAACAGCGCTTAAAGATATATTCCCAGTTAGCAAGCATTGATGACTCAATTCGGATCATCGGAATTGATCCAAAAATTTCTGGAGTGCCGCGCCGATGCAGCAGCATTAAACTAGATGGAACTAGCCTTATTCCAATTCCAGCATTGCGAAGTTGCCAATACAATTGAGAAGCAAGCTGAGTCTCTGGCAACCCTTCGGCGATTACTTCTTTTGCACCAGAGTTGATGATTGATTGCATAGAGTGAGAGGTATTTGCCAGCGAAGAAGCAAGGACGCCTACAACTCGATAGCCTGTCCGCTTTTCGATGATGTTTGCCAAATATGAGATGCGATCGCTAGGCGCAATTATAAAAACAGGAGTATGGGTTCTAGCGATCAGAAACTGGTCGAAGAATAAAGTCAGTAACAACCGCAATCCGATAATTATTACGACACTACCAATCCAAGCTGGGAAAAAAAGCGATCGCGGTGCATCAACAGTCGGATTGTAAAAATAGGAGATTAGTAAAGAGGTAAGGTAGACACTGCTAATAGATTGAGCTTGTTTTACGTAGTTGCGCCATTGAGCCTCACCACGATAAAAGTTGTGATATGCAAATCCCGTAATGATCACCGCTGCAAACGCCCAAAACAAACCAGTTAATCCTGCAAATTCTCCCCAATTAAGTTCTGGTGGCAAAGGTGAAAAGCCTTGATTAAAATTTAGTGAGACTTTCCATGCGATCGCCAAACCTAAAATATCGCTAGCAATTAGTAATAGTGCTCGCAACCAATTAAATTCAACCATAGTCCATTGCTGGATCTGTTTACCTGCCCGAAGATCATACTTTTTGGAAAGCTTTTCGGTTGGTTTGCGATCGCTACTCACGCTCATATTCCTCTTTCTCTTCTACTTTAGTGTTGCGTCACCGCAAACACTTTGTTAATCCATAGTCATTATGTTGCCCAATTTTGCCAATAGTCTAAGCAATTAGTTTTTAGGCTTAAAGTTCAAAACTCGGCGCAAATGTTGCATCGCAAACAAAATTAAAAAACAAGGATTGTTAATTAAGTATCGCTGCCACAAACGCTTTGGCTCTTGGCTAAAGCGATATAACCATTCCAATCCGTTCTCCATCATCCAACGTGGGGCTTGTTGAATCTGTCCACTATGAAAATCGAAGGCTGCCCCGACACCAATCATTACTGCAGGAAGTTGAGTTTGAGCCTTACTCATCCAAAATTCTTGCTTAGGACAACCAAGTGCAACAAATACTAACTTTGCACCAGATTTAGAGATAAGTTGAACGTCATCAGTTAGTTGTGAGTCAAATTTTGGAGAACAGATGTCTATATAAGGTGGGGCATGTTTACCTGCGATCGCTAATTTAGAAAATTTTGCTTTTAAATTTTGTTCTAGCTTGTCAAGCGTATTAACTGTTGCACCGAACAGATAAATAGAGAGATGTTCTTTTACAGCGCGATCGCATAAAGCAAGCATCAAATCTGGTCCATAAACTCGTTGTTGATTTTTTATTCCTAGCGATCGCAATCCCCACACCAGCGGCATACCATCAGGTGTAACAATTTCAGCATTTGCCAGTACTTGACGATAAGCTTGATTCCAATATGCAGTCATGATCACATGGACATTTGCCGCCACAATGTAGCAAGCCAAGTCTTGCTGAGCGATATTCGCTTGCTGAGCAAGAGTAGCAATGCGATCGCAAGTATCTTCATAGCTAGTTGTGTCAATACCAACGTCAATAATCGATATACGCTGACTCATATAAAAACCAGTATAAAAACCAGAAAATAATCTAAGTGCTTTGGATGCCTTACTACTTTACTAAGGATTGAAAAATCCAGAGACAAGAATCGGCGCAAAGTGCTCCTTCTGATCTCTGAGGTTTGATCGCGCTTTATGTTACTATCACTTAGGCAAAAAATATGGCTTTGGAGTTTTGATTCGCTCGATGAATACAGAAATTGCAGAAGATTTATTCACTCAAGGTTTAGAACGCTACAAACAAGGTGAATCTGCGGCGGAACTAATTCCTGTGTTTGAAAAAGTATGCGATCGCCAGCCAAAAGTTGCTAGCGGTTGGATCTGTCTATCTTGGTTATATTTATTAGATAGCGACGCCAAACTGGCTTTAAAAGCTGCTCAAAAAGCAGTAAAAATTTCTCCTGAAGATCCTCAAGGGCATATTAATTTAGCGATCGCCATGCTGGAATTGTCGCAAAAGGGTGTTCGCGAACAAGTCGAAGCTGCTCAAAACTGGCTGATGATTTTGAAAGATATTAAGCCCGAAATTGTTGAGAATTTTGAAGAAGGGTTACGTCGTCGTCCTGACTGGAAAGCCCTTGAAAAGGTTAGAGATTGGGTTCTAAGTTAAGAGTTATTTAAGTATTTCTTAATGTCGTTAACTTTTATTAAACTTAAATTGTCTGGATTTTTATATAACTTTACTTAAGCTCATATAACTTCATAACTATTGGCGTTTTGTCAGGAAAACTTAACGAAGGCTTCTTGTCAAGAGTGCTAGGCTACCTAAATATAAGTAGCATTTAAAGTTACTAATTTTTTAATTGCTAGTTTTAATTTAAAAGGAAGTTAATAAAATGATCTTAGAAAACGTTAGCGTTAAACCTGATACACGCAATCACAAAGGCTTTTTTGTTTTGCAAGCTTCTTACAAACTGGTTAATATCGATGGCAATGGCTGGGCTTTAATTTGTTTGGATGACTATGCATGTCATTATGTTGATCCAGATGATTTAAAGTTACCTAGAGGTTGGAAGAAAACAAATAGCAATGAATTGATAAGCGCTTAACAATTAGCTTTTTGTTTCTTTCGCGATTAATATTACATATACTATTAATTGTTAAATCCAATTAAAAAAAAGAGAGAACTTAAGTTCTCTCTTTTTTTAGCGTTAGTGATATTTCGCATCGTTAATAGTATAGAGATTGCCAGCAATGCTTATAAAATATTAAACTTAATAATTGAGAGGCTAGGCTTTATAGCGCTTGTAGTTACAGATTTTGTTTTAACGATAGCGATAAAGTGATATCTAACCATAAAAGCACCTGATTTATTAAAACCAAAATGTAGGTGTGCCTCGCGAAGCGCGGCACACCTACGGTAAAATCTTTTCAAGAAATCGCCTAAACATAAAAAATTCCAGAAGTAAAATGTCACTTCTGGAAGATGTAATAAAAAAGTTTAACAGTTAATATCTGTATTAACTAATAAAGTCCCCACTTAACTAGTCAGGTAAAAAGCCGTAAAATTTTATATATATTTGACAAAATGAATAAGTAAAGTCAAATATATTTACTTTCCTAGCAGTTTACAAATAATTAAATTCAAATCTCTAAATAATTGTGGTGTTAGACACCTTATTTAATAGTCCTGAGTATTTATGATTACATAGAAAACGCTAAGAAAATCGACACAGACTTAGAAAGTGAGGTGTTTTATTGCTCTAGTAAATTAATAAAAGTTTATCTAGATACAGCAAGTGCTAATTCTCTTTCTTCGGGTGGCTTAAGACTAGGGAACAAGAAGTGATTTTCTTCAACATACTGTGCTCCGAATAGCCCTTTTTCCGCCCAAAAATATCGATCTGTTGTATGCTCGTTACGTCTTACAAGCAACAGCGCTGGAGGAAGAATGCCGTGTGTATGAATATACTTACGTGCAGCCGTCACAGGCTTATCTTCGCCGCTATCGATACTGAATTGAGGAATGTGCTCTAGGATTTTGCGCCCTTCTTGGCGACGTCTACTCTTCCGCTTACGTCTCCTTGCCAAATCAATACCTCCTAATTTAGACCCTGAAATGCGATCGTTATTACAAAACATAGTTATTATAGCTATGGTAAATAAGAAAATTCAACTTTTCTTTACAAATTTTTGTCATTTTGCATTTAGTGTGCTTTAGCTTGATACACTTTTATGACTAAAAATAATGATTAATCTTTAAATGTATCATTCTTAATTTTACAATTGTTACAATAATCCTGAAATTAATCAGCGTCAAAGTGGTTTAAAGCTTCGGCAAAATCTCGAACTCCACGAAACTGTCTATATACTGACGCAAATCGCACATAGGCGACTTCGCTAACATCTTGTAAATATTGCAAGACCATCTCGCCTATTTCGACACTAGAAACTTGATGGCGATCGCGTACTTGTAGTTGCGCTTCGATTTCATCAATGATTGATTCTAGATTTGTTTGCATTACTCCAGTTTTCTCACAGGCGCGAATCATGCCGCGTAGCAGCTTAGACCGATCAAAAGACTCAATTGCGCCATCTCGCTTCATTACAGTAATTGGTACAAACTCAATGCGCTCGTATGTGGTAAATCGCCGCTGACAATTGAGACATTCCCGCCTGCGTCTTATACTAGAGCCTGCCTCTGCCGAACGAGATTCTAAAACACGGCTATCTGTATGCTGACAAAACGGGCAGAGCATGACACATCTCAAATTTATGGATTATTACTATATAGGGCAGAGTGAAGCGCCCTTCTATTTACTAACTGTAAATTATAGTGGTTAACAATCACGATTTAGACCTTGCTAAACGAGGCTTACAGCAGTTATTGATCAAACTCACCACGACAATGGTCGCAGGGCAAAGCCCCGCAAAGGGTTTTATATTATTGTTTGTAGTAGGTTTGAAAGCAAATTGCTGTAAATTCAGATGCTATCTTGCATAAGGGTGTAGAACCACGGCTTTAAGGATACGATCGCCTTTCCAAAGCGGCAAAGATAGCCATAATTTGCCCTCATCAATCCATTGTTGTCGCAAAGCAGTATTAGTCAGTTTAGGATTGGCGGATTTAAGACAGATAATATTTAGAGTCGGTTCACAGACAAGTTCTAATTCTGGAGAAGTATCGACCCATTGGCGCAGATTGTCTGATAGATCAAGTGATCGTTCAACTAGATAGCGACAACCAGAAATTCCCATCGTTTTGAGCGCCATCCATAGCTTGAGGCTGTCTGTGCGACGGGTTCCTTGCAAATTGAGATTACCAAAATTTAGCGTTTGATCATCCATATAAGGAAGTTCCCCATCAAAGCCATCGATTAGATGCTGCTTATCTTTGACTAGCAGCATGGCACAGGTTCGCGCTACCCATAGCCATTTTTGAGGATTAAAGGTCATTGAGTCGGCAAGCTCACAGCCTTGAAATATAGGCTGTAACTTCGGTGTAAATATTCCTGCACCACCATAAGCAGCATCAATATGAAACCAACAATCATATCTCTTAGCAATTTCTCCCACTGAACGGATTGAATCAACTGCCCCTGTTACAGTTGTTCCTGCGATCGCTGCCACAAAAAAAGGTTGTTTACCTTCTCTAATCGTTTCTTGAATAGCTGCTTCTAATTCATCTAAAATGACTTCGCCACGATGATTGGTTGGTACACGTACTAAGTTCTCTTTCCCAACACCGATTACATTCATTGCCTTCTCAAAGGAAGTATGCGCCGCATCGGAGACAAAAGCAACTAACTTATGGGAATTTCCTGAAGTTTTACTCAGTGGTTGTTTCCAGTTTCTAGCTAGCAATATTGCGGAGATGTTAGCGAGACTTCCACCTGCGGTGAGTGTGCCAAAACAATTAGTTCCCATGCCAAAAAGATTACCAAACCATTCCATGAGTTGTGCTTCTATTTGGGTAAATATTGGCGATAGCTCATAACTCAGCATATTGTTATTAATTGCTGAAACTAACGCATCTGCCCAGATTGTAATGGCGGCAGGCACACTGTCCATATGTCCCATGTAGCGAGGATTCTGAAAATTAACAGTACGTGGCAAGATCTGCGATCGCACTTCTTCTAGCACATCTAAAAGTTCATTTCCATGTTCAGGAATATTAATATCAAAAGGAGAATTATCCTTAACGAAAGGCTGATTTTGAGTATCCAGAACTGAGTCAACGATCGCATCAACAAAGGCGTAGCCCAACTTACGCATGGCTTCGAGGTTAGAGCGATCAGGATTGAGAAAGTGGGAATCTAGATCAAAATCGGGCATTGTAACAGTTTAGATATTGACGTAAGGAATGCGCGGAACAGAAGCAATCAAAGCCTTAGTATATTCATGTTGTGGGTTAGTTAATACATCATTGGTAAGACCCTGTTCGACAATTTTACCTTTACGCATCACCGCAATGCGATCGCAGAAAAATTGAGCAACAGCCAGATCGTGAGTAATAAATATGTAAGTTAGCTTAAACTCTTGTTTGAGATCGCGCATCAATTGCAAAACTTGACTCTGAATCGAAGCATCAAGCATACTCACAGGCTCATCGCAGATCACAAATTTGGGATTAGTAATCAAGGCTCGGGCGATCGCAACTCGTTGTAATTGACCACCTGATAGATCTGAAGGATAGCGTTCTGCGAATTGTGAATTGAGTCCTACTTTTTCGAGAATTGCCTCTACTTTACCTCGCGCTGATTCGAGATTGGGTGAGAGTTTGTGAATTAGTAGCGGATCAGCAATACTGCGAAATACGGTCATATATGGATTGAAACAAGCACGCGGATCTTGAAATATCATTTGCATTTGCGATCGCATTTGGCGCATTTGTTCGCTTTTGAGCTTGGTCAATTCCACCCCATTAAATCGTACCAAACCGCGATCAGGCTTAATCAATTGCAAAATTGCTCGACCAGTCGTACTCTTGCCAGAGCCACTTTCCCCAATGATGCCAAAAGTTTCTCCTGAAAATATTTCTAAATCAATCCCATCAATTGCCTTGACTAAGCCAACCGATGGATCAAACAATCGCGTTAGTAAATTCCCACCAGTAACATAGTGCTTTTTGAGTTGATTGACATAAAGAATTACTCTCTGTGTTGGTTTTTTTGTGATCTTGATAATTTCTGCTATAGGTTCTTGAGTTTCAGATACAACAGGTTCTTGTGTTTCAGGTATAACAGGTTCTTGTGTTTCAGAAATATCACTATTTCCTTCTTGCAGTTCTACTGTTTCTACTACTTGAGGTTGCCCTTCACTTTCAATCTGTAAAGACGCAATTTCTGGATTGAAATGAAGAACGGAAGCTAATAAGCTCTGAGTATAAGGATGTTGTGGGGAACGGAAAATTTGTTCGACAGTACCAGTCTCTACGATCACTCCGTTATGCATAACTGCAATGCGATCGCAATATTCCGCAACCATGCCAAGATCATGAGTAACTAACAACAAGCCCATAGAAAGTCTTTTGCGAAGATCGGTTAGCTCTTTGAGGATCTCCGTGGCAACCGTGACATCGAGGCTAGTAGTTGGCTCATCGGCAATAAGCAAGACAGGATTTAGCAAAAGAGAAAGGGCGATCGCTACCCGTTGACGCATCCCGCCGCTAAATTCATGTGGATATTGGCTAGCCCGCGCTGGATCGATGCGAACTGCTTTGAGGGCGTTATATACACGTTGTTTGGCAGAATGTCTTGAGAGTTTGGAATAATGGGAAGCTAATACTTCTAAACCATGTGCTTCAATGCTCATTAGTGGATCGAGCCGCGTCATCGGATCTTGAAAAATCAATCCGACTTTTTCGCCACGCCATTTTCCATCTTTTTTCTCAGCGATCGCTTCTCCATCAACTAATATGCTTCCTTCGATATTGGCAGAGTTAGGTAGTAGCTTGATTAGCGATCGCCCGATCGTTGATTTACCACAGCCGCTTTCACCAATTAACCCAAGCGCTTCACCTGCTTGCAAATAAAAAGTAACGTGATCAACCGCAGGCAAGGCATCGCCATAACGAACAGTCAAATTTTCGACTTCAAGCAGCATGGTTTCTAAAAACTTAGTGTGTAAGCATCTCAAGCTAAAATATCACGCTTCAGGACGTAGAAACCAGTTTAATATTCTCAATTAGTAGGTTCGTAGTTTTTTTGCATATGTAACCGTCTTACTCCCTTCCCAGCGAAGAATTAGCGTTGCGGCGCGGAGCGCCGCAACGCTAATTCTTGGTTTTTAATGTCTATTTTTATACTGGGAAGGGAGTAAGCATTGCTAGAGATTTAAATAACTGCGAATTGGCAGCAGATCTAAATGCGTTTCTATTAAATCGGCCATGTTGTTATAGAGATTTTGTTGATGATCTTGCCAAGATAGAAAAGAAGGTTGATGTTCAGAAATGTTTGCTAATTGAGTTAAGGCTTGACGGACATTTGCCGATTCAAATAGACCATGCAAATAAGTTCCCCATACATGATCACATTGCATTCCTTCATCATGACATTTACGATCGCGCTGAACTTTTAGGAGAGGTTTAAGTTGATTAGATTCTATTGCATTAATTATGTTCGTAACTCCCATATGGATTTCGTAGGTCATCCATTTATCTATAGACTGCTCTGCTTGCCAGATCGCCTGCACTTGACGCACTTGTTTTGTTGCCATAAATTCTGTATTGATTGGCAAGAGTCCTAAACCTTCCACTTCACCTGATGTACCCGCGAATCCTGCGCGATCGCATAGATATTTACCTAACATCTGATAGCCGCCACAAATACCTGTGATCGGCACACCGAGACTATGCGCTTTCAGAATAGCTTCTGCTAATCCTGTCGCTCGTAACCATTGAAGATCGCTAAGGGTGTTTTTACTCCCTGGCAGAATAATAATCCTCGCATCGCTAAGTTCTGAAACAGTTTGTACCCAAACAGTCTCTATACCTAAGTCTAATTGCCAAGGCTGGCTATCTTGGGAATTAGATAAATGTGGAAACCTGATCCATGCAATCTTTGCGCCTTTTCCTTTTGCTTCTGCTTCGCTACATAAACTATCTTCGCTCTCTGGTTGCAAATCTGATGCATAGGGAAGAACTCCTAAATAAGGAAGACGAGGCATATAATCGCGAAAGTGTTTTTCAGCATCATTAAACAATCGCAAATCACCACGAAATTTGTTGACAATAAATCCTAATCCTAAATCCTTTGCAGGTTCGGGCATTAGCTGATGTGTACCAATAATTTGAGCAAACACGCCTCCTTTCTCAATATCACCAACAAGAATCCATCGCCCTTGTAAATGGATAATTGGTCGTAAATTCACAAGATCGCGATGCATGAGATTCAGTTCTACTGGACTACCAGCACCTTCTAGCAGCAAAACATCGCAGCGATCGCGCCAAAATTCGAGAGTATCTCGCACGCTCTCCCAGAGAGTTTCGATGTGGTGATAGTAATCAATAGCAGCGATATGTTGACGCGCTTCACCTAGCAAAACTAGTTGGGAAGTTCCATTTCCTGATGGCTTTAATAGGATAGGATTCATTTCTACGATCGGACGCATCCCACAAGCGATCGCTTGGACTGCTTGCGCACGTCCTATTTCTCCACCTTCCAAAGTCACATATGAGTTATTGGACATATTTTGGGCTTTAAATGGAGCAACTTTTACGCCATTTCTTCTTAGCCATGCGCCCAAAGCTGTCACCATCCAGCTTTTGCCAGCATTAGATGAAGTTCCTAAAACAGATATAGCTTTCATAAGATCAATACAATAAGTTAGGATAAATGGCGCAAAGTGCAGACTATCCTAACCTATCATCGAACTTCAGTGTTAGAAACATCTCAAAATTTTCTGATTCTACTTTTGGCAGCTAGCCTCGATTATTTAATTGGCGATCCAATAAATTGGCTACATCCAGTCCAGGTAATTGGATGGATAATTACGCAGTTTACCAATTTGGTAATTATCAAAGATTCCGATTCAAATACTCGTATTCCTCGCTTTTCATCTCAAATCATGAAAATGTTGGGATATATTTTGGGAATTGGCATGATCTTAGGCTGTGGGCTAATAAGTTGGTTAATTGTAATCGCCTTTTCATCAATACATCCTGTCCTAGCGATCGCCATTTCTAGCATTTTATTAGCTGCTTGTTTTGCGGAGCGGAGTTTACGCGATGCCGCAGAGTCAGTATTAGCAGTTTTACAGGTAAGAAATATAGAAAGTGCTAGACAAGAGTTAAGTCGTTACGTTGGACGTGATACGGACAATCTATCTGAAATTGAGATTTTACGCGCCGTACTAGAAACTGTTACCGAAAATGCGATCGATGCGGTTACTTCTCCATTATTTTATGCAATTCTTGGTTCTTTCTTGTTTCCCTATGGATGTGTGACCCTTGCGATCGCTTATAAAACTTCAAGCACCCTAGATTCAATGGTTGGATATCGTGAGTCACCTTTTACCGATCTGGGTTGGTTTAGTGCCAAAACCGATGATGTTCTCACTTGGTTGCCATGTCGCCTGACGGTGATCACTTTAGCCTTACTTTCAGGAAAGCCAATTTATGTCTGGAGGCTGTGTCAACGCGATGCTAAAAATGATCCAAGTCCTAATTCAGGATGGAGCGAATGTGTTTATGCAGCTATTTTGCAAGTGCAGCTAGGCGGTGAAAATCGCTATCGCGGTGTCATTAAATATAAACCTTTGTTAGGAGATAACGTTACGGCGATTTCTGCAGTCAAAATCCGACAAGCCTTAAAGTTAACGCGTACTTGTTTTTTTCTCTGGATCAGCCTTGCTGTATGTATTGCGATCGCGCGTTCTACCTTATTTACTAATTTTATTTAGTAATTTGACGACATTCATCTCCAGATATTAATTGAACACTACTATCAGTTAAAACCTTGAGACAGGTGATATCGGTCTTGGGAGACAAGAATGTATAAGCAACAACTCCAGAAAGCAATACAAAAGAAGCAGGAATAAAAACATTCCAAGACAGCCATTTTGGACGGAGTTTTTTGTTTAGATTCAACAATTTTTTCTGGACTAACACAATATTTGGATGTCCAGTTATAAACAATTGTTTATAAATTTTTAGCGATTGCTCATAAACACTTTTAGCTTCTTGATAGCGCTTCTGTGAATAGTATATTGCCCCTAAATCGACTAGATTAGCCGCGATTTCGGGATGATTTTCACCTAAAGTCTTTTGCTTAATTGCCACTGCTTGCAAAAACATAAATTCAGCTTTTTCGTACAAAGCTTGTTTATTGTATATAGCGGCGAGATCAAGCATAGTAATAGCCACATCAGGATGCTCTGCACCGAGAGATTTTTGGCGAAGTGCGATCGCTTGTAAAAATAAACTTTCCGCTTTATCAAAGAAATTTTGTGAATATTTAAGAGCTGCCAAATCAATTAGACAATTAGCAACATTGGGAGCTGATTTTCCATATAGCTGTTGATTTAAAACTAAAATTTGATCTAGGTAACTTTCAGCATCAATATACTTGCCCGATTTAATATTGTTTTTGGCTAAGTTATGCAGGCATTCTAAAAAAAAGCCAGTTTTGCCATTGGCATAGGGCGGCTCAGGTGAAATTTGATAGATTGCACTAGAGTTACTGCTAAAAACGATTTGATCGCCTTGCATTAATACCCAAGAATTACGAATTTTGCCATTGATTAGCACACCATTTGTACTTTTCCCTTGTTCAGAAACACCATCGCTTAGTCGAAATACTTGAAATAGCGGTGATGGCACGGAAATACCCGTTAAAGTTGCGTGTTCACGTGATACTGACTGCGATCGCAAAACTATCTCGTTTTCTGGCGACCGCCCGAGTTTATAACTCTTACTATCCAATAAAATCTTTTGTTCACCTGCAGGATCTTGCAAAATAAGAAAATGTTCAAATTGACTACCTTCAACTACGGTCGCATCTTGTAAATTCATGAGTCAATAAACCATAGTAGGAGGCGAGGTCTTTAATTTGGTAAACAATATAACTTGGTTAAAAGCTTAATTGTTCATTAATACCAAACTTTTAGACAAAAACAAATAATTTATCCTCCTAAAGTTAAGCACTTTTAAAAAAACGAATAATTTCCCGAACTTGTTCTAAAAATTGACTATCAGCGCTGAGTTGTGCGATCGCTTGTCGAGATTCTCTCAATAAACGCTCATGATCGCGCTCATTAGTCGCGCGTAAGTCCTCAATATTTGCACTTAATCTTGGTAAATCTTTGCGAGTTTCATCAGCAAACTGCTCATATTTTGAAACCCATGAGTAAGGATTTTCGTTACTCAGTTCTGCATCCATACGTTTGATTGACTCTTCCAAATTGGCAAAACGTTGACGCAACTCGATGATATCTTCACGAGGATAGTCAATTTGTTGTGAGATTAACCTTAAACGCTGGGCTATGTACTCATAACCACTAATTGCAGGACGCAGTATTGTCAAGAGTAAAGCAGCGATCGCTCCCACATAACCGACCGTGCCAATACCACTAGATGCTAATACATACAGAACAATCGCCGAAATCAAATGTAACCCAAGTGCTAACCAAAGCGATCGTTGGGCTAGCGATCGGACATAGGGCAATTGTTGTTCATCGACAGCAATGCCTCTATCGTGAGAAACTGTTGCTTGATTTAGTACTGATTTGGACTGAAAGTAAATATTCCAAGGCACAGTAACAATTACGATCAGCCACACAAATATACTTGCCCCGATTATCCAATCAATAAAATTACCATAGGGCAAATGCAACCATTGAGTTAGCCCAAATCCTGCCAAAAAGAGCAGTAACAAAGCACCAAGCCAACCAATGAATTTATCCATCAGAATTATCTCAATAAAGGATACAGGGCGCTTTACGCTCTCCTATACTTTATTGGATTTAGTCATTTCAAAACATAAAACCACGAAATAAAAATAGGTGCGTGAAGCATTCCTATCTCATTTCGTGGTTTTTAATTTCTCATTACTACAATTATCGCAACATCCTAACTAGTTAGGAAATTTCTGCGGAAACTGTGCAGCTTCTACGTTTAAGGCAACTGACTGACCATTACGCTTGACTTCCATCACAATTTTATCGCCGACCGCACGATCTTCTACCAATTGGGTAACTTGATCAGCCGTTAAAATCTCTTTATTGTCAAACTTAATAATCACATCACCGCGTTTAGCTCCAGCTTTTGCAGCAGGAGAATCATCAACCACTCTGGTAATTAATACTCCTTTATCTTCAGAGATTTTAATACCTAATTCAGTGTCTTGATTCACTTGAGTCTTCACGTTTGGATCTACAGTTACCATTTGGATACCAAGATAAGCGCGACTAACCTTACCGCTTTCGATAATTTGTTTAGCAATGCGCTGTGCAGTTTCAATAGGAATAGCAAACCCTAAACCTTGTGCACCTTGAATAATCGCAGTATTTACACCAATAACTTCACCACTTTGATTAAGCAAGGGACCACCTGAGTTACCAGGATTAATCGCTGCATCGGTTTGAATGAAACTAACGCGCTTGTCTACACCAATTTGACCACTCTTACGACCGATCGCACTAATGATTCCTGCCGTAACTGTATTGTCTAGTCCTAGAGGATTACCAATCGCGATCGCCCAGTCACCAGGTTGTAAGTTTAGTGAAGTACCAAGCCGAACAGTAGGAAGATTGTCAGATTTAACTTGTACAACGGCAATATCGGTTAATTCGTCACTGCCTAGCACCTTGCCTTCCAGTTGGCGACCATCTTTTAAGACTACTGTCACCTTATCAGCGCCACTAACTACATGAGCGTTAGTAATGATATCGCCTTCTTTATTAATGATAAATCCTGAACCAGTGCCACGCTCAACCCGTTCTTTAGGCATACGACGTAATTGATCACCAAAGAATTGGCGAAACATGGGATCTTCTAAAAATGCTTCAGGAACTTGTGGATTGCCTGCGACAGTTCGCGATGCATTAATTCTTACGACCGCAGGACCTGTAAGATTGACCGCGTCTACAACATAATTACGTGGAACTGGGATTGACTTACTTCTATCAATATCTTGCGCTAAGACAGGTGTTAAAGATGCAACTTGGGGTAAAGATGTAACCATTGTTGTATTTGGAGATTTCACTCCTGAGACAACTGCCCATGCACCCAAGATCAAACCTAATAAGAGCATCGAAGCATAAATCAAAGGTTGCTTGTAACGAGATTTGTTATTCGGGTCTCTCATATCTATGTTCCGCGATCAATAATACAATTAATTACAATTCTACAAAAAAAATTTGATAACTTTAGTCTTTGCCAGCAGACGGAAAACCGTCATCTATTTCGCCTTATACACTAACTTAGCATATACAAATTTTAGAAGCCTTATTAATAAAAGTTCCTAAAATTTATATACAACTTAAAGTCCAGCCTATTGAGGCTTTAAAAGTTTCTCTAGTTTTACAAAAGCGCAAAGCGCTGTAATCAATCAGAACAATTAATCAGCAGTTCTTACAAGCTTTGCTAATTATTTATTACTCATCGACTTAGGTACAGGTACTAGTGGCTCTTCCATTGCTATTAAAACTGGTTCCTCAACAATAGTTGTCGCAGGATTTTTAATACTATTAGCAACTGGGCTAAATTGTGGCGACGAGTTAAAAGTAAACATCGAGCCAAATATGCCAACTACAGCAGCAACTGATACACCAAAGCCTGCCAGTTTCCATTTGCGGCGCTGCGATCGCTTATCAATCTCGGCAAAGACGCGATTTATCATTACATTTGTCTCTGCTCTCACAGACGAATTCGCAGCCACAGGAACTGGTAAGTCAACGAGCAGTTGACGCAGCTTAATTTGTTGATGATAGAGGCGGCGAAAATCAATATCGTCAGATAGCCATTGTTCGACCATCTGCTCTTCTGTATTGGTTACTTCGCCATCTATATAAGCACTAAGTAACTCGAAACGCTCCTGTGGAATAGTCATAGAATTATCAAAAATTTGGTTAGCACTCATAACATAAATACCCCCTCAGAATATTAAATACACTACATATTCGTCAAATAGGGTTGCAATTGCGCTTGTAGCTTTAATCTGGCTCTAGCTATACGTGATTTTACCGTACCAAGCGATACACCTGTTAATTCAGAAATTTCTTCATAAGATAAGCCTTGAATTTCCCTTAAAACAATAGTTTCACGGAAACTAGAAGGTAAATCATGAATTGCTTTACGGAGTTGTTCATAAAACTCCTGCGTAGACATATTTTCAATTGGGCTTGGATCTGAACTAGGCAAGTCCCATTTCATTTCATCGCCATCACCAGACATAAACGTTGCATCAATAGAAACTGAGTTACCAACTCGCTTACGCTTACGAAGCTCGTCATAAAACAAATTGGTAGCAATCCTACTAAGCCAGCCACGAAATTTTTCAGGCTCTTGCAAGCGTTTGATATTGCGATAAACCCGTAACCATACTTCTTGAGCAAGATCAGCGCGATCTTGCCAATCTGGAGCAAGTTTATACAAAACTTGATCGACGTAAGATTGATTACGTCGCATGAGTTCGGCAAACGCAGACCGATTAGTTTGCGCTTCTGTTTGGCACATTTGTACCAATTCAACAATGGGGAGCTTATCAACGGACACGGAGTTTGAGGGCAAATACCCCCCGATGCTTGTTGACCAAGATAGGGTATAACTCATCAATCAATCGCTCCTACTGGACTTGATTCAGCCATATATACAAGAATCAAAGATTTTATATTTTATGCACAAGTTTTAGGACGGAGGATTAAAAGGATTGTTCCTACCAAAACAGAGCTTTGCTTGATTCTAAGTTTTACTTAGATATATCAGCAAAAAGATATTTCAAGAGGGATAATAGCAGTTAGTTTGCGCGTTTTTGCCAATTCATTAATTTACTTAAATTTAGTTAATTTTACTTATGCAGCGATCGCAGTGGATATCAGTTTTTACAGGCGTTGTCGCCATCATGTTGGGTGTGGGTTATTTGATTTTGGTGCAAGTGCTTGATTGGCGCGGCGGCGAAATGTTACCTGCTCCTATTGATTTGTCATTCCTTTTTTAATATTCGTTGATGGCGGCGCGAAGCGCCGCTATATACATAGTAGGTTTTATGAAACTAACCAGAAAAGGTCATTACAGCGTTAAGACGATGCTCGATCTGGTGATTTGGGCAAAACGTAATCCTGTATCGGTACGTGAAATTAGCGATCGCCAATCGATCCCTGCACCATATTTAGAAAAAATTTTGATTGCCTTGCGAAAAGCGGATCTGGTTGAGTCGAGTCGTGGTGTACAAGGAGGATATAAGCTCAGGCGATCGCCCAAAGAAATCTCGCTAGGCGAAATTTTGTCGGCAGTTGGTGAAGACACCTATCCTTTGCCTAGACTTAAACCACAGGAAAAACTCGCCTCTGATTGGGTAACATTTGCTCTTTGGCAAAGACTTGATCGCAAGCTCAAAGACGCACTTTACAGCATTTGTTTAGAAGACCTGTATTACGATGCTCGTAGTTGGCAAGCATCCCAAGGACAAAGCGCAGGATTTATCGTTTAAATAAGAAAAGTTATTTAAGCAGATTTAGAACGAATTTGGCGCATGAGATTTGCCATCTCGATTGCCCCCATACCAAATTCCCAACCTTTATTACTTTTGATACCAGCCCGCTCTAAAGCCTGCTGCATCGTATCAGTAGTCAGTACTCCAAAAATAATCGGCACACCTGTCTGATAAGAAGCAGCCGCAACACCTTTAGAAACTTCACTTGCTACATAGTCAAAATGAGGTGTATCACCACGAATGACTGCACCTAAACAAATAATTGCATCATAGCGTCCAGAAGTAGCCAGTTCTTTTGCCACCATCGAAATCTCTAGGCTGCCTGGAACCCATGCATAATCGACTTGGCTACCAGTTTCAGACACGTCAACCCCATGACGTAGTAGTGAATCTTGACATCCTTGCAACAGCTTACCGACAATTAGATCATTAAACCGAGCTACGACAATTGCGAAGCGCAAACTATCAGTATTTGTAAAGCTACCTTCAAAAACAGTCATAGAGTTAATTTAGAATAAAAGTTTCAGAGACGGATCTTTGAACCGTCTCTAATTTATAGATTTTTTAATAGATTTTTAAGCAACAAAGGCATTCAAGATGCCGATAACAATTACAAATGCTAACCAAATTAAAGAGCCAAGAAATAATAGAGGCTTTGTTTGGTTCCAAGAGCTAGGAGAGGCATAAGCAACTGGAACACCAATTACCAAAACGAAAGAAAACAATACAAAGGCAGCCAATAAAAGTTGGAATAGAATAGTCACTTTTTTAAACTCCGAATACTAAAACAAAATAATAAAACAAATTCTTTACTCCAAATTAGCAGAAAACGCGCCTCTCTTCAGTCATGGAATAAATGGCACTTGTGTTGCATTTATTCGATTTTAGTTTAAAAAGAAGGTTAGAGCGCGCCTGCTGCGGTGCGATCGAGGATGCCTTCGGATAAGTGAGTGGTGATATTGCAAGATTGTAAGATTGGTCGTCCATCAGCACCTTGAGGATAGTCGATCACACTCACGCCACCATTACCTTGCTTAAATACCCAAAATTGTTCGGGTGTAAAGTCAAACAATAAGCAAAGGATTGCTTTGTTGACAGCATCATGAGCGACTATTAGGGCAGTCTCACCCGCAGGAACTGACTCAACAATTTTTTGCAAGATTATCGCGATTCGATCCCAAACCTGTTGTAAATTTTCACCTTCAGGCATTTGCACAGTTTCAGGCTGAGACTGCCATATATCTAGTTGTCCCGCAAATTCGGCTTCAATTTCATGCTCAAACTTACCTTCCCATAGACCGTGAGAGATTTCTTTGAGTTCTTCAAATAATTCAAGTTTGATATGAGGATGCTTACTTAAAATTTCTAAAGCTGTATCTTTGGGGCGTAACATTGGACTGCTAAATGCTTTGTCAATTTTGACATTTGCTAAGAATTCACTGGCTCGTCTTGCTTGAGCATGACCATTGTTATTTAAGGGGACATCAATTTGACCTTGAAAACGTTTCTGACGATTCCACTCAGTTTCGCCATGACGGACTAAGAGTAAACGCGATCCATGATGATTTCTTTTGACAGGAGGAAAGGGTGAACCAGAGATAGATTCTAGATGACTGGCAAGATTGAGGGATTCTAGTTGTACGCCGTCATTAATACTTGTGCCTTGAAAATTGAGGACACTTATCGCACAGTTAACCTGCTGGATATTGTGATAAAGATTAACTGAGATACCGATCGCGGAACAAATGAGCGCCCGATTAATCGCACTGTGACCAACTAGCAAAATTGTTTTGCCTTGATGCTTAAATAAAATCTCTGCCCAAAAAGCTTTGGCTTGTGCAAATAAGTCGAGTATGCAATAGCGATCGCCTAATTGAAACTGATCAGGCTGATTTTGCCAGTTATGATACTTATCAGGAAATTTCTCCTTAACATCACTAGCGAGCATCGATTCCCACTCTCTAAGGTCAATTTCCAGTAACCCTTCACTGCTGAGTAGCTCTGGTGGATTAAAATTTTCTAACAGTATGATTTTGGCAGTATGCTGAGCGCGAATTAAAGGGCTGGCATAAGCAACATCAATAGTTAAATTTGCTAAGGCTTTGCCTGCTAGCTTGGCTTGCTGCTTGCCCTTATCTGTCAAAACGGATTGTAATTCTGGGCGATCATAATTACCCCGTCCTTGAATTTTGCTCAGGATATTAAAATCAGTTTCGCCATGACGGACTATAACTACTCGCGTACTCAGAACTTTATCCTCATCATAAATGCGATTATAAATGCAATTTTAAAAGTTTGAGAGAAGCATTACCATTTCTCAAACACAACTATCAATATTAAAACACTATTAAGAAATTGTAACGCTCAATGCTGCGCTATAATACTACGGTAGGCTTAACCTAGCTGGTGATTAAGCAATCAAGCTTACGCACCATAACCATAAACTTGAATCATCAAGTACACTGTTTTCCCTACAGACTGAATGTTGTAGGTAGATGGTGTAAGCACCTTCTAAATAGTTTAATAAACGCCAGTCTAAGAAATAACTTAATTCTTTTAACGAAACTCTACCAATCTCCCATCAACTATAGTCATACTGCATCGTAATGAGTATTACTCTCTTAGGCTACTAGTAATAAGCGACGCTTATTGTCAGGAATCTGCAAGATTTTTAGAATTTAGTTTTTAGACAAAATAGATAGTAAAAGTTAATTATTTTGGCTTAAAGCTATTATTTTGGCTAAAGACTAAGGGAGATTTAGTTTTTGGTATCTAAAACAGCCATTCCGAACAAAGCAATATGTCTGATTATCGAGCTGCCGGAGCAGGCACAGAAGTTAGTTACTAGCTCGGTATATAGCTAAGTAGCTTATTTACGATTAAAGACACTTTGTAATCGAATTTTTCTTACTTTCGTTATTTCGTTATTGGTATGTTCCGTTTTGAAGAACCCGCTACAGCTCTTTGAGCTTGTTCATAAAGGGGCTGAAAATATTTTTTCTAAACTTTTTGTAAAAAAATATTTTCAGCTATGTTCTTAGGCTGGCTCTTTTGAATCGAAGAAATTCTGAGGAAATTGAATGCCAAAGCAAATAATTATTGCCGAGCAGTATCGAATTGCTGCTGTTTTTAGTGAAGATCAAATTGAAGAAATTATTGTTGCCGCAGGAACTCATCAAGTTGGAGATGTTTACCTAGGCGTTGTAGAAAATGTTTTAACTAGTATTGATGCTGCCTTTGTAAATATTGGCGATGGCGATCGCAATGGGTTTATTCACATTACTGACCTAGGACCCTTGAAAATGCGGCGATCCTCTGGATCGATTAGCGATCTGGTCGTACCACAACAGCGTGTGCTAGTTCAGGTCATGAAAGAACCAACTGGCAATAAGGGACCACGCCTAACAGGAAATATTTCTCTGCCAGGGCGTTACGTAGTGCTACTGCCGTTTGGTCGTGGCGTAAATCTGTCACGGCGCATTCGTAGTGAAGCCGAGCGCAATCGCCTCCGAGCCCTTGCTATTTTGGTGAAGCCTGCGGGTATGGGCATTTTGGTACGCACTGAAGCGGACGGAATGCCTGAAGAGCAAATTATTGAAGATCTCGATAATTTACAACGTCAGTGGGAAAGCATTCAGCAAGATGTAGCAACTACCCGTCAGCCGACTTTATTAGATCGCGAACGTGATTTTGTTCAACGTGTTTTGCGCGACTTATATAGCGATGAAGTTAATCGGATCGTAACTGACACAAGCGATGGCTTGCGCCGCATTAAGCAACATTTGCTTAACTGGAGTGATGGCAAAATTCCTGCGGGTCTATTGCTCGATCATCACCGTGAACGCACACCAATTTTAGAATATTTCCGTGTTAATGCAGGTATTCGTGAGGCTCTCAAGCCGAGAGTCGATTTGCCAAGTGGCGGCTATATCATCATTGAGCCTACCGAAGCGCTGACTGTAATTGATGTTAACTCTGGCTCATTTACTAAGTCTCAAACTTCGCGAGAGACTGTGCTATGGACAAACTGCGAGGCGGCAGTTGAGATTGCCCGTCAAGTGCGGTTGCGAAATATCGCGGGTGTAATCGTGGTGGACTTCATTGATATGGATACTCGCCGCGATCAGTTGCAGTTGTTGGAACATTTTAATAAAGCTTTAAAATCTGACAAATCACGCCCACAAATTGCTCAGCTTACCGAGCTAGGACTAGTTGAGCTAACTCGAAAGCGTCAAGGTCAAAGCATTTATGAATTGTTTGGTCGCCCTTGTGCATCTTGCGGCGGCTTGGGTCATTTGATGCATTTACCAGGTGAAGCGGCAGGTCAGCCTGTCGATTCGACATCGCGGACTTGGGAAGCTAAGCAATCTAATCAACTTGATTTCACCTCTGATTATGAAGACGGGGACTCTGATCTAGGCGGCGGACTAGAACCAAATTTAGTTAATCATCCGAGCTATCAAGAACGGAGCAATTTGCGTCGGCGCGGTAAACGGACACTGCCTAAAGATGCACGCGATAGTCACGAGCCTGAAAAAGTTGTATCTGTAGACGTGCGATCGCGTGTTGAACCGCGCTTTGAGCCACGGATCGAGCCACGCATTGAGCGTGATATAGTTGAGCGGGCAGTCCCAAGTAAGTTATCTTTACCCAATATTTTACCCAATGTATTGACTAGTGTATTGCCGACTGCGCCAATTATTGAGACATACGAAGAATTAGTTGAGGTTGATGATGCTGCGCCTATTGTGGCGGCTGAGAATGCACCTGAGCGTCCCAATAAACGGGAAATTCGTACAAAGGTAATCGAACCGCCAGAGGTAATTGTGGTTGAGATGACTGAGGAAGAGCAGGATGTTTACTCACTAATCGGTATTTCACCCTTAGTTTTAGTTGACCGCGAAATCAAAGATCCGCGTAATGTGATTGTGACGGTTGCTTTGCCTGGTCAAGCTCCTAAGATTGCGAATGCTGTTAAGTCTATAAGTATTGATCGAGAGCAAGAAAGCTCTTTTGAAAGTCAGTTTGTTGACGCTGAAGTTGTTGAAGCCAAATTTGCCGAGCCTGAGGTTGTTGAGTCTAAGGTTGATGAGCTTGAAGTTGATGACATAAAGCCTGAAGTAGTAGATACTGTGCAGACCATTGGCTCTGCTACAAGTAATAGTGCTTCTAATGGGGTGATTTTGAGAGTAAATCGGGCGCAGCCAGTTGATACGGACGAAAATTTAGAAGCAAAAGCTGAATTTTTAGGAGCTTCAAAAGAGTTTGTTCCAATTCAATCACCCGAAGCCTCTCGTCGTAAGCGATCTTCAGCTTCACAAGCATAGTTTATTCACTTTATTGATTAGGGGTAGCGTGATTACGTTACTCCTGATTTTTTCTAAAGCTGAAGTGATGCGTGGCTTTTAATGTTTAGAAAACTAGGTCAATTTCGAGCTTTTTGAGATTTATCGCATACAGTTTATATCCTGCTATTTCGGAAGTAGCGATCGCTAATAAATTAATATCAATCGGTGCGATCGCGGTAATTTCACCCTCAATAATTAAATTATTAATATTATTACCTCGCAAATCTAGCAAAATTAACATAGTTTGATATGGATTGTAATAAGCTGTAATCGCATATCCCCAAGGCGTAGCTGTCATTATTAAAACTTCATATTGCAAAGAAAAACGGGCAAGTCGATAAGGTTTGAGATCGAGAAAAAAAATATTTTTATGATTGCCAGCTTCTCGCAAAAGCACACGATCAATCGTAAAAGTTGCAATCCCCGCATCAATTGAGATAGGCAATGCAAGCCGATACATGATGTTGCAGCGCCGAGAAATGACAATTGCTCGACTTTCATTTGTTTCTAGCTTATTGGCGATCGCTACTAGATGATGTTGATCAAAAGCGACGATACAACTCAAAGATCGAGTTGCAAACTCTAAACGCATTACTCTTCCATAAACTAAATTTCGTATTTCTAATTGCTTACCAGTTGAGACAGCAAACCAATCGCCATGAGGTGAAACAGCCCATTGAAATGGTTGCGCTGATTGATATAAAGATTTGGGTTTTCCTTGGACAAACTGATAGATTGATCGCTGGGTTAATGCAAATAAAGTTTTCCGCGCAAAAGTGATGGCTTCAATCTGAACATCAGAGTGAGCAATTTGTGCTTCTTTATCAAGGAACAAACTATGCCAATGCAAATGAAAATTGGATGCACTATAAAAACGAGATTTTTCTGCACCAATCAATCCAACAATTTTTTCGGATTCAGCTTTTTGAGCAAAATATGGAGCTTTTTGAGCAAAGAAAATTGTCGCGCAACTTTCATCATCAGCAACTGTTTTAAGTTGGCTAAAATCTTCAGAGCCAATTGCTTTTAATAGATCTAGTCGCATCTCGCGAGCTGAAGCATATCGGCGCTTAGGTAGTTTTTCGAGCGATCGCAAAATAATTGCTTCGAGCGATCGCGGCAAAGTATCAGGAACGATTACCCGCTGATTTAAATGAGCATTCATTAAATCTGTAGGTATTCCAGAAAAAGGGCGCTTGCCTACTAAAAGTTCATATAAAATAATGCCAACTGCATAAATATCTGACCCTGCTGAAAATTGACCATAAAATCTTTCAGGAGCCATGTAACCCGGCGAACCTGTATTACTATCAGATTCAATTTCTTGACTGAGTCGAGCTATCCCAAAATCTGAAATTTTGGCAAGCCAACCGTTTGCAGTAACCTTTAGCAGTATATTTTCAGGTTTGATATCACAATGAATAACATTCGCAGCATGGGCATGTTCTAAACCCAGCAAAATATCATTGATCAAGCCAAAGCCTTGCTGTACTGTTAGCATCTTGGGATAGTTCATTAGATCTCGTAATGTTCCCCCTTCACAATAGTCCATCACTAAATAACGATAATTTTGGTGATGCACAAGAGCTGAACAATCAACAATATTTTCATGCTGTAAAGTTAGTAAAAAACGCAATTCTCTCAATAATTTGCTGGTAGGAAATCTATTGGTTTCAAGTTCTTTAAGTGCAACTAGCTTTCCTGTATCCCTGATCCGCGCGCACAAAACTTTGCCAAATTGTCCCCTCCCAACTAAACCCAAGATCCGATATTTAGAAAACTGAGAAGTGTATTTTTTATTCATCCTGGCAAAATCAAATCTCAAAACTTAAATCAAGGTATTAAGAGGACTCGCTGTATAACATCTCTCTCAACAACAGCTTAACTAGAATTCAAGTTAACTTAAACAACACATACTAAAATTATGGTACGACAATCGCTAAGGCAAAAATCTAACAGTTTTCACTACAATACTTTGAACAGTCAAAGAAAAATAGAATAAAAGCTATTTATCTATAGGATTTACTCTTATGGATCTTTTGATACCTAACTATGACCGTATTACAGCGCTTTGCGCTTCTGTAAAACCCAGAGAAATTTTTGAAAGTGCCGCGAAGCGGCATTTTCAAAAATTTCTCTGGGTTTTAAAGCCTCAATAGGCTGTAATGAGAGCAAACTAAGCAAAAAAGAAGGTTCGCTTAGCGAACCTTCTTTTTTGCTTAGTTTGGCAAGCTCGGTGAGGGTTGAGATTGTATAGCCGCTAAGCGCTTGTTATCACGTTTAGCAGCAGCCAATACTGGCACTGCATCCCTTAATACGCCAGCAAGTTTAGTTGTAGTCGTATCGTAAATTTGGGTAACGATTTTTGGATAGAAACCGATGCCAATAATGGGAACTAATAGACAAGCGATAATAAATACTTCGCGAGGTTCTGCATCAACTAAATCTTGGTGAGATGTGAGTGCTTTATTCTCTTTACCGTAGAAAATTTCACGCAACATCGAGAGCAGATAGATCGGTGTTAAAATTACGCCGACTGCCATCAATAATATGGCAATAACTTTAAATGTGCCGCTATAAGCATCACTAGTAGCAAAGCCGACAAAAATCATTACCTCAGCCACAAATCCGCTCATACCTGGTAAAGCTAGTGAAGCAAGAGAGCAAGTGGTGAACATTGCAAATATTTTCGGCATTTGTTGACCGACTCCGCCCATTTCATCCAAGATCAGCGTATGAGTGCGATCGTAAGTTGCACCAACTAAGAAGAATAAGCTCGCACCGATTAGTCCATGAGAGATCATTTGCAACATGGCGCCGCTTGTTCCGAGATCGGTAAATGAAGCTAAACCGATCAGCACAAATCCCATATGAGAGATTGATGAATAGGCAATTTTGCGTTTAAGGCTGCGCTGAGCAAAAGAGGTGAGTGCAGCATAGATAATGTTCACGATCCCCAGAATCACTAATATAGGCGCAAAATAAGCATGAGCTTCAGGTAACATTCCTGCATTCATTCGCATTAGGGCATAACCACCCATTTTTAAGAGAATACCTGCAAGAAGCATATGGACTGGTGCAGTTGCTTCACCATGGGCATCAGGTAGCCAAGTATGGAGAGGGAAAATTGGCAGTTTGACTCCATAGGAAATCAAGAATGCACCATAGGCTAATAGCTGAAAAGTTAGCGGATAGTCTTTGTCAGCAAGGGCTTGCATGTCAAAAGTAATGGTATCGCCATAGAATGCCATTGCTAAACCAGCGACAAGGATAAACAGAGAACCGATCGCTGTATAAAGAATAAATTTGGTGGCGGCGTAGAGACGTTTATAGCCTCCCCAGATTGACAGCAACAGGTAAACAGGAATTAACTCTAATTCCCATGTAAGGAAAAATAGCAGCATATCTTGCACAGCAAATACAGCGATTTGGGCGCCATACATTGATAGCAACAAAAAGTAAAACAAGCGAGGCTTGAGGGTGACTGGCCAAGATGCCAAGATCGCTAATGTGGTGATAAATCCAGTCAGCAAGACCAAGGGCATCGAGAGTCCATCAACGCCCACTGACCAATTTAGTCCTAGTTGGGGAACCCATGCATATTTCTCAACGAGTTGCAGCCCAGAGTTGCTGTAGTCATACTTTGTGCAGAAGGCATAGGCGATCGCAGCAAAGTTAATTAGTCCGACTACCAACGCAAACCAGCGAATCGTTTTGCCATCGCCTTTATCTGGCACAAAGGCAACCATGAGAGCCATAAATATGGGGAAGGCAATGATAAACGTGAGCCAAGGGAAATTTTCGAGATTTAACATATGCAAAAGTAACCGTTGTAAATACCCGCCCATTTCTTGAAAGCCATTGTACCTAGCCCTAATTACAGACGCTATAGCTGTTTATAGTTAATTAAAATTAGGCGATCGCACCTTATTGTAAAAACCATGACTAGATTATGACTAAGGTCTTTACATAATAAGGGGTTGAGAGCAATTTAGTGCGAAGCTACTCTTTTAAACATTTGTTAAGTAAATTTAACAAATAGAGATAATTGTTTACATATCTATGATTTGAACAGACGTGAGGTTTGGGGTTTCCACTTTTCTGCTAATCTCAAAAATGAATAAATTATTTTTTTAATTGAGAGATTTAGGCATGAAAGCACTTATACGCTTTTCTGTTTTATTAGTGGCGATCGCGTCAATTTGGACAACTTGCCTTTTAGGTTCTTTTGGCAATAACGACGCATTTGCCGAAGAATTACCTTCAACCAGCTTTTATACGCAAGATCTTAGTAAAATTGACTTGAACAATTCTAATATCAACACTTTTCGTCAAGTGCGTGGTATGTATCCAACCTTGGGTCGTTTGATCATTGATAATGCTCCTTACAAGTCTTTAGATGATGTCCTAAACATTGCGGGACTCAGCGATTCGCAAAAAGATCTGATTAAAGCGAATGCTGATCAGTTCACACTCAAAAAACCTGATGAGTCGATGGGGCGTGAACGAATTAACAACGCTAACTATAGACTATAGAAATTGGAGGGGCTCTTTGCGTCCCTCCAATTTAAGAATTACGGCGATCAAGCGTGGACTTTAAGGAATTTGACGCAATTGTGATTGGAGGAGGGGCCGCGGGTTTATACACGGCCCTTTCTTTGTCTGAATACTTACCCAAGGAACGTGACTGGAAGATTGCCCTGATCACCAAAGATAATTTGACAATTTCGGCTAGTGATTGGGCACAAGGTGGGATTGCTGCAGTTGTTGATAAAAATGACTCGATCGCGCTGCATATTGAAGATACATTACGCGCAGGGGTGGGACTATGCGAACTAAAAGCAGTAGAAGTGCTAGTCAGTAAGGCTCAACCACAAATTAATAAGCTTTTAGAATTAGGTGTCGATTTTGATCGCTTACATGATAATTCTTTAGCTCTGACACTAGAGGCGGCGCATTCACGCAGACGAGTTCTGCACGCGGCTGATGCAACAGGGCATGAACTAGTTAGTACTCTGGCAAGACAAGTTGTAGAGCGCGCAAATATTCAAATTTTAGAGGGCGTACTTGTCCTTGATCTTTTGGTAGAGAAAGATGCCGAAGGCGATCGCTGTGTGGGCGTAACTTGCATCGATCTCAATCGAGAATTTCATCAGGTGACATCTTTATTCGCACCCATTACAATTCTCGCTACAGGTGGTGGGGCGCAAGTTTTTTCTCAAAATACAAATCCACCCGCAAGTACAGGAGATGGTGTGGCGATCGCTTGGCGAGCAGGTGCAGCAGTTCGAGATTTAGAATTTGTGCAGTTTCATCCAACGGCTCTTGCGATCGCAGGTGCACCGAGATTTTTAATTAGTGAAGCAGTGCGTGGTGAGGGCGCTCATTTAATTGACCACAGCGGCAATCGCTTTGCCTTTGAGTATCACCCTGATGGTGAACTGGCGCCGCGAGATATAGTTAGCCGCGCTGTATTTCAGCATTTACAAAAAACTGGTGAACCGACCGTATTTTTAGATTTATCGCCTATAGAACGCGATCGCATTGCTTACCGATTTCCTAACATCATCAAAATTTGTCAAAAATGGCAAATTGATCTTTTTTCGCAACCGATCCCCGTTACCCCTGCGGCTCACTACTGTATGGGCGGGATTATCACAGACACATGGGGCGCTAGCTCGATCCGAGGTTTATATGCTGTCGGTGAAAGCTCTAGCACAGGTGTACATGGTGCCAATCGTCTAGCTAGCAATTCGCTTCTAGAATGTTTTGTGTTTGGAGTACGTTTAGCAGAAAAAGTGGCGCAAGATTTAATTCAAAGTAAGTCTACAAAGGACAATCACTCTTTTAATAACGATTTTGATGCTATAAATCCAAATCCGAGTGAACATATTCAAAATAGGATCTCTATCATTCGTCAAGAGTTACGTGAATTGACATGGTGGGCTGCGGGTATTTGTCGGGAAGCTAAAGCTTTGTGTGAGGCGATCGCGCAAATCCAAGATTTTCAGCAAGAAATTATGAACTTGCAAAGCAACACTCGTTTGTGGGTAGAAACTCGCAACCTAATTGATTTTGCATACTTACTAGTCAAATCTGCTCTATTCCGAATAGAGAGCCGAGGAGCACATTTCCGCCTAGATTATCCAAATACTGAATCGGCTTGGCAAGTACATACGGTTATATGTGACCAAGATATCTATACTCAATAAACTCCAAATCGGAAAAGCTGAGCAAAGGGAGCCTTTTCTATTTAAGGTTTTACTGATGATTACAATATGTTGCTAAAATGATATATATCGCAATATATAAATAATTTCACTACAACTTAAGTAAATCTGGCGTAATCTCATGGCATTTTTTGGACTGTTCGGCAAAAAAGATAAAAACAAGGATTCTGAAAGTAAAGATTTTTCTTACTTTCTCGATCAAGATTCTGCTAAAACCTATGGCAATATCGAGTATATGAAAACTGGTAAAGGTTACGAGATTAAGACTACAAGTAATCAGTCTACTGAGCCAATTTCTCAACCTACATCTGAGCCAACAAAGAATACTCGCCTTGATTCTAGTATGGATATTTTTCTTAAGATGGCGAAAGATATCAACAAGAAATAAAAGTCTGGAAATAGAAAAGAGTTATTACCTACAGCAGTTGTTGATCAAACCCATTATGGCAAGGGTCGCAGGGCAAAGCCCCGCAAAGGGTTTTATATTATTGTCTGTGGTAAGTTTGAAAGCAAATTGCTGTAAAGGCAGTAACTCTTTTCTTTTTTTAAAATAGAAATTAAATTAGAAAAATTCGCTTTCATTTAGGCGCGAGCACTTCGGAAAACCGTCTAGATAACAGTTAACTTTGAATAGCGCATACGCCGTAAGATATCTTAGTAGATAGACTGTGCGCGAGGGTATTGGTATGGTATTTGACTGGTTTCGACGAAAGTTTGATGATGATAAAGATGCAACAAGTCAACCAGTAGAGCCAGCCCAAACTGAAGAACCAACTACCGAATCTACATCTATACAAGAATCTAGCGAAATCCCACCGTCTCCATCTCAGGATTTGTTGAATTGGGCAAAAGCTGCCTATGCCAATGTCCAACAGCAATCAGAAGTTTCTGAATCTAAGAGTACGGAACCTGATGATCAGATTCAAGAACCTGAGGCTCAGAAGCCTCAAGTTAATGAGCTAGAAATTGTTGAATCTATCAAGCCGCCGATCGCTATTGCCTTACCCATAGAAACCGAAACGCCTGTAGAAATATCTGAATTAGTTGAACCTGCGATCGCTGAAGTAATTATTCCTGAAGAACTTAACCCTGAAGCTACATCTGTCCCTTTTTGGATGCAATCAGAAAGCGATCGCATGGCGCGGATTGCGGCTCTCGAAGCAACAGCGATCGTCGAACCAGAAATTAAATCAGTCGTAGCACCCAAGCGCAAATCAACTCTTGCCTTTGACGAAAATTTTATTTGGTCAGCTGAAGTCCTCGCTGCTCAAGGTCGCCGTCCCGAACAAATCTCAGTCGAAGAAATCACATGGCTAAACCGTTTACGTCAAGGTTTAGATAAAACTCGTTTGTCGTTAGTTAATCAGCTTAGAGAGATCGTAGGACAGGGACCACTTAGTGCTGATTCGGTCGATGATATTGAGGCTTTGCTATTACAAGCAGACGTAGGCGTGAAAGCAACCGATCAAATTATTGCTAAGTTGCAAGATAAACTCCGCAAAGAAGTTTTGCCACCTGAAGAGGCGATCGCTTATCTCAAACAAATTTTGTGCGAGATGCTGGATGGATCAACTCATAAGAATGGTAAACCGATCCCAATGTTAATTCCAGAAAAAAATCAACTAAATATTTGGTTGATTACTGGTGTTAATGGAGCTGGCAAAACAACTACGATTGGCAAGCTCTCGCACTTAAGTGTCAAATCAGGATACAAAACCTTGATCGCCGCCGCCGATACTTTTCGCGCTGCAGCCGTTGAGCAAGTCAAAAGTTGGGGACAACGCTCTAATGTTGATGTGATCTGTAATCCTGCTCAAAATGCCGACCCAGCCGCAGTAGTTTTTGACGCGATCTCTGCTGCTCAAGCTAGAGGCACAGAGCTGTTGTTAGTGGACACTGCTGGTCGATTGCAAAACAAGAAAAACCTGATGGAAGAACTCAGTAAAATTCGTCGCATTATCGATAAAAAATCCGCCGACGCCAGAATCGAATCCTTGTTGGTACTAGATTCAACACTCGGGCAAAACGGACTTAAGCAGGCTGAAGTCTTTGCCCAGTCCGCAGGGATTAGCGGCATAATCCTTACCAAGCTTGATGGCACTGCTAAAGGTGGGGTGGCGATCGCTGTAGTCCAACAACTCGGATTACCAATCCGCTTTATCGGCGCAGGTGAAGGCATCGAAGATTTGCGTCCATTCTCTAGTTATGAATTTGTCGAAGCATTGTTGAGTAACTAGATGCAGCGCGAAGAAATCAATTACGGCATTGTTGAAAATCTAAGTTTTCGACATGGACAAAAAGAAAAATCCGAAGCGGGGCTTCGCCCTGCGACCCTACAATAACTAAGTTTGATCTTAGATGCGGTATAGCTGTCGCCACTTGTATTAAGAGAAAACCAAACCCAAGAAAGTGGAAGGCGGCGCGAAGCGCCGCTTCCCACTTTTGGGTTTTATGTACTGATACACTTGGCGACATATATATAAATATTGGTAGATATTAAAACGAGGGGAATTAAACTTTTTGGATGTTCTTACCTTAGAGGTAGCTGATATCTTAAGAAAATAGCTGAAATCATTAGTTAATTTTTGTCCAACTAAGGTTACACTATTTGACTAAATTAGCTTTACGTTCAAACCACCTAGCGTTGCAGCATTGGTATGACCTTATCATTGCCACCTAGAAATAGATCGCTTTCACCACAACCCGATCCAGACCAAGCTTCTGTGATGGTGATGAAAGATCTCAAAGATCTGCTCAGACGGATGAGTCAAGATCAAAATAAAATCCATGAGCTGCTTAGCTTTTTGGGTTACGCTCTTCGCAGCTTTAGTAACCTCAATCAATTTCTTGAACTTATACCCCTGATCGCCAGTCGTGTAACTGACTCAGACGGTGGTGCGCTAATTTTGTTTAAAGCTAGTGGGCAGATGCGCCTAGAGTCTTTACACTGTCCTGAACCTAATCAAGGCGGGCTAAAACCGCAACAGGTAAGAACTGCGATCGAACGGGCTATTCAACAAGTTTTAACAGGCAGTCCCACGGCACTTGATGAAATGGTCAGCCGTTACCTAGGTGCCGATGTACATTTATTCGGCACATCGGTTTTAGTAAAAAATTCTGTGCGTGGTCGTCTATATATTTTTAGCCGTAAACCTGATTATGTTTGGACAGATAACAAACGGACATTAATGCGTTTGGTTGCCGATCAAACTTCAGTGGGTCTAGATAATCATGAACTTACAACCGAACTAATTAAAAAAGAGCGTCAAGATCGCGAGATGGAGATCGGCGCCGAGATTCAACGTCAGCTTTTGCCACGCAATTGCCCCAAAATCCAAGGTGTAGAAATTTCAGCTCGTTGCTGTTCGGCTAGTCGAGTTGGTGGCGACTATTATGATTTTATTCCGGTGCAAAAAGGCGATCGCTGGAGTTTTGTGGTTGGCGATGTCATGGGGAAGGGGGTTCCCGCAGGTTTAATCATGACGATGACTCGCGGAATGTTGCGGGCTGAAGTATTAAACAATCATTCGCCCAGCAAAATTTTGGAACATCTCAATGAAGTGATGTATGAAGATTTAGAAAAATCTCACCGCTTCGTGACTATATTTTATTCAGAGTATGATCCAGAAACCCAAATTCTTTCTTTTAGTAATGCTGCCCATACTCCTGCATTGCATTGGCGAATTAAAACTCGTAGCATCCATGCTCTCGATACAATGGGCGCTTTGATTGGATTAGAGGCTGGCTCAAAATATGAAGAGAGTAGCACTCACCTAAGTTCGGGTGATGTGGTGATCTATTACACTGATGGATTAACTGAGGCTGCTAGTCCTGAAGGCGATCGCTTTGACGAAGAAAATCTTCGTAAGGCTTTAGACTGGGCTTGTCAAAATTGTTTCCCCCTTTCCAACGATGTAACGCGCCCACAAATGATCCTTGACTACATCTTCCAAGAAGTGCAAAACTTTATCGGCGAAGGGCATACTCGCACCGATGATATGACCTTAGTTGTTTTACAAATAAATGATAAAGTTCTGGAATAAAATTCCAGAAAGTTACCCAAATCCTAAAAATCTAAATCCTAAAATCTTATGCTTGATTTTGCTCAATATCTAGTAAGTAGCACTGACTTTTCGATACTTCCTGCCTCGACGATCAACTACACAAGCAATTTTCACTTTAATCTTGCTAATCTGCATCTATATATAAATATGGATTTGATTGCTCAACAATACAATCAAAACGTTTTAGCTGACTTTGGTAGAGGTTGGGATAGTTTTGTAAAATCTGGTCAAATATGGTCGCTCATGATTGGTGTAATAGTTGGCTACTTATTTAGAAGTATTACTAATAGCTAAAAAAATACCTAAAAAGAAAAAGCTGCACATCGTGCAGCTTTTTCTTTAAATAAATGGCGGGGGACGGATTTGAACCATCGACCTTCGGGTTATGAGCCCGACGAGCTACCAGGCTGCTCTACCCCGCGTTGTTTCGCTTATCTAATATAACACGATTTATATTAATTGCAAGCTTTTTTCAAAAATTTTTCAAAAATTTTTGAGGTCACCCCTCCGCAACGCCGTCTTACCTCAGTTGTTTGACCCGGTAAAACCAGGTGGAGCCGAAGCGCAACGCCTAACTTAAGTTCCCAGAAGCAAGTCTGGTATACTGCGGCGGAGACTGCTAAAGACTCCTAGAAAACAATTATCGATCAAGACACATTATTGGTAGTCACGCACGCCACAGAGGAGCTTGTGCTAATTATAACTCAAGTAATGCGAGCGGATATCCTACCTTATTTCAACCTGTCCGCTAGCCAGTAAGCTAAAGGCGCGATCGCTAAAGCAGGCAGAAAAGATGCAACTCTGACTTTGGCTAGCTCTAATAGATTTAATCCCAATCCCAAAAGCATTAGACCACCAACACCTGTAATGATTAGCACCGATGGCGCATTAGCGGGATTGTCGGGCAAACTCTGAGCTAAGCTTCCTGATAGGAGTGACAAGCTGCCTTGATATAGAGCGACAGGTAAAGCTGAAAAACCAACGCCAATTCCGTAGGTACTGGCAAATACGATTGAAATAAATCCATCTAGAGCCGATTTGAGCGCTAAAAGATTATTATCACCTGTAAGCCCATTATTGAGGCTGCCGATAATTGCTATTGGTCCAATGCAAAATAATAAACTAGCAGCCACAAACCCTTCGGTAAATTTTCCCTTCCCTTTAAACTTGGCTTTTAACCAATCACCAACTTTTTCTAGACGCTTTTCGATCTGTCCTAACTCACCGATCACACCACCGATAATTAACGAAATCAAGGATAGAATCACACCGTCGATCGCACCTGCTTTGACTTTGAGTAAACTATTTGCCATATTAAGGCTGACAAATATGATGATCAGCCCGATCGCTTGCTTGAGGATTGGTAATACTTGGGAAAGAAAACGTCCGCGTAAGGTTAGTCCTAAGCCAGTACCTAAGGCGATCGCGAAAACATTAATCCAAGTCCCACTGGTCTTTGTCCAAAAATCTAGCATTTAGTTACAATTGCTTTAGCTACAGGGCTCAAATATACCAACAACCAGAGATTTGATTCCTGTAAACCTTTGCAACTTTTTGACAAGTCTCTGAGCTTTACTAAATATAGTAAATAAGAAGTAAATAAGATAAATTTATTGATCGCTTCGCGATCGCTTACTTTAAGACAAGGTATAGCCTTTAAGCAGTTAGGGTTTTTAAGCCCAAAAGGAGAGCAAAACATGGCTCTAGAGCCTTGCACGGAAGTCACTACTAAAACTACGACTAATATTCCCGTGCTTAAAGAACGGGGACAGAGAGAAGTATTTTGCGGTTTGACGGGGATCGTCTGGCTACATCGCAAAATGCAGGATGCTTTTTTTCTGGTAGTCGGTTCGCGAACCTGCGCTCACTTGATCCAGTCGGCGGCTGGAGTCATGATTTTTGCGGAGCCAAGATTTGGTACAGCAATCCTCGGTGAACGTGACCTCGCGGGTCTAGCCGATGCCAATGAAGAGCTTGATCGCGTTGTTGATCAATTACTTGAGCGTCGTCCTGATATTGGCACGCTATTTTTAGTGGGATCATGTCCTTCTGAAGTGATCAAGCTTGATCTTGCCAAAGCCGCCGAACGTCTCAGTCAGCGATTTTTTCCTAAAGTAAGGATTCTCAATTATTCTGGCAGCGGCATTGAAACCACATTCACTCAAGGTGAAGATGCCTGTTTAGGATCAATGGTTCCAGTATTGCCACGCAGCGACGAGCCTAGCTTGATGGTGGTTGGCAGTCTGGCGGATGTGGTAGAAGATCAGTTCCAAAGACTGTTTGACAAGATGGGGATTGGTCCTGTTTATTTCTTCCCTCCTCGCCGTGCCGCAAATCTGCCCCCAGTTGGCAAAAATACAAAGTTAATCTTAGCGCAGCCATTTTTAAGCGACACTGTGCGATCGCTAATTTCACGCGGCGGAACGTTATTACCATCGCCTTATCCCTTGGGAATCGAAGGTACAACCACATGGTTACGCACTGTGGCTGATGCTTGGAATATTGATCCTAATGTTTTTGAGCAAGCGATCGCGCCTTCTGTTGCTCGTGCAAAACTCGGCTTAGAACGCTATCGTCAAGCGCTGACAGGTCGTAAAGCATTTCTCTTTCCTGACTCCCAACTAGAAATTCCGTTAGCACGTTTTCTTTCGAGAGAATGTGGTATGGAGCTGGTCGAAGTGGGAATGCCCTATATAGATCGCCTGTTAATGGACAGCGAAATTGCCCTTTTACCTGAAGGTACGGTCTTATCAGAAGGTCAAGATGTTGAGAAACAGCTAGATCGTTGTCGTGCAGCTAGACCTGATATTACGGTATGTGGTTTGGGACTCGCTAATCCTCTTGAAGCCGAAGGAATGGCAACCAAATGGTCTATCGAATTAGTGTTTTCACCGATTCATGGTTACGACCAAGCTGCCGACCTAGCAGAATTGTTTGCTCGTCCACTTGAGAGGCGTAGAAGACTAACGGTGTGATTTATAAAGCGCAAAGTTAAAGCGCAAAGTTAAAGCGCAAAGTTAAAGCGCAAAGTGTTCTCTAAATTGCATTTATTTTTTAAACTCATTTACTATATAACTTATGGAATTAACTCTCTGGACTTACGAAGGACCTCCCCATGTCGGGGCGATGCGAATTGCCACTGCCATGGAAGGTGTGCATTATGTGCTTCATGCGCCGCAGGGTGATACATATGCCGACTTGTTATTTACGATGATCGAGCGTCGCGATCGCCGTCCGCCTGTAACTTACACTACCTTTCAAGCTCGCGATCTCGGCGGTGATACTGCCGAAATGGTAAAGACTTCGGTACGTGAAGCATATGAGCGGTTTAAGCCTCAAGTAATGCTAGTCGGTGAGAGCTGTACTGCGGAGTTGATTCAAGATCAACCAGGATCATTAGCCAAAAGCATGGGTTTACCGATCCCCGTGGTGAGTTTGGATCTACCTGCCTATTCCAAAAAAGAAAATTGGGGCGCGAGCGAAACTTTATATCATTTAGTCCGCACTTTACTTCTTCCCGTTGTTCCTGCGCCGAATACGCCACGTCCTCAGCGCGATCGCAATATTCGTCCTAAAGCAAACATCATTGGGCCAACGGCGCTTGGCTTTAGATGTCGTGATGATATCCGTGAAGTGATCAAGTTACTTGCCGAGATTGGTGTTGATGTTAATGTCATTGCGCCGATGGGATCGACACCTGATGATTTAATGCGGATTCCCGATGCAGATTTTAATATTTGTCTCTATCCTGAAATTGCGCTGACAACTTGTACTTGGCTTAGCCGTAGCTTTGGACAGCCGACGGTTAAAACAGTGCCGATTGGAGTCGGCGCAACTCGTGACTTTATTGCAGAAATTGGCAAAGTTGCGGATATCGACGTCAGTCAAGCTCTAGCGCGATCGCAATCCGATACTCTTGGTAATTGGGACGCCGCGAGAGTCTCATCGGCAGCCGAAGCTGGTGCTTCGAGACTTCCTTGGTATTCGCGATCGGTTGACTCCACTTATCTCACAGGAAAGCGCGTTTTCATTTTCGGTGATGCCACCCATGTACTTGCCGCAGCGCGGATGGCAACTGAAGAGCTAGGGTTTACTCTAGTTGGCATCGGAACATATAGCCGTGAATTTGCTCGGGAAGTACGCGAAGTCGCCAAGAAGCACGGAATCGAAGCCGTAATCAGTGATGACTACTTGGCAGTGGAAGCTAAGGTCGCTGAGGTGGCTCCAGAACTGGTGCTTGGTACTCAGATGGAACGACATATTTCTAAACGCTTGGGTATCCCTTGCGCGGTGATTTCAGCTCCAATCCACGTTCAAGATGTGCCAGCTCGTTACTCACCGCAAATGGGTTGGGAAGGCGCAAATGTGATTTTTGATAGCTGGGTACATCCGCTAATGATGGGTCTAGAAGAGCATTTGATTGGTATGTTCCGCGAAGACTTTGAGTTTGCTGAGGGTCATATGAGCCATTTGCATAGCGCTAAAAATCACGATTCATCTAACGAATCTGTCGATAGAGAGCCTGTAGTGATCGCTTCTTCATCTTTAATAAGCAACTCTAATCAAGCCGTTCTTACGCCAGTTGCTCAAGCCTTTGCCAGCATAACTTGGAGTGCTGATGGTGAAGCTGAGTTGAAGAAGATTCCCTTCTTTGTACGCGGTAAAATCAAGCGCAATACTGAGAAATTTGCAAGCGATCGCGGTATCACTTCGATCACTGTAGAAACTCTCTACGATGCAAAAGCCCAAATTGGTCAGTAATTTATTTGGGCGCAAAGCGCCCAAATAAATAAAAATAGTTTTAATTAGTTATATAGGAGTTTATTTTGGCAGTTTTAACAGCGCATCCACCATCGGTCACAAAATGCGAAGACGGCGAAGGCAGTCTGCAAGTGCATCAAGATCCATCTATGAATATTGAAGGAGCTTTGGTAATTGCGGTCTATGGCAAAGGCGGCATCGGCAAATCCACAACTTCTTCTAATCTATCCGCAGCATTCTCTCATCTTGGCAAGCGCGTACTTCAAATCGGTTGCGATCCCAAGCATGACAGCACCTTCACCCTAACCAAGAAAATGGTTCCCACGGTGATTGACATCCTTGAAACTGTTGACTTCCATTCTGAAGAACTGAAGCCTGAAGACTTCATGTTTGAAGGCTACAACGGAGTCATGTGTATTGAAGCTGGTGGACCACCCGCAGGTACAGGTTGCGGCGGTTACGTTACAGGTCAAACCGTCAAACTTTTAAAAGAACATCATTTGCTGGAAGACACTGATGTCGTAATTTTCGATGTGTTGGGTGATGTCGTCTGTGGTGGATTTGCGGCTCCATTACAACACGCTCATTATTGCCTGATCGTCACTGCAAATGACTTTGACTCAATCTTTGCAATGAATCGGATCGTAGCGGCTATCCAGTCTAAAGCCAAAAACTATCGTGTCCGTCTCGGTGGGATTATCGCAAATCGTAGTGAAGGAACTGATCAAATTGACAAGTTCAACGATCGCGTTGGCTTAAAAACTTTGGCTCACTTCCGCACTGTCGATGCAATCCGCCGCAGTCGTCTAAAAAAATGTACTGTGTTTGAAATGGAACCTGATCCTGAAGTTTTGGAAGTACAGCAAGAATATTTGAAGCTGGCTAAAGGTATGCTCGAAGATGTTAAGCCTTTATACGCCCAACCACTAAAAGATCGTGAAATTTTTGACCTACTTGGTTTTGACTAAACAAACAAAAAAAGTCCCCGTTTAACGAGGACTTTTTTACAGCAGTTATTGATCAAACTCACCACGACAAGGGTCGCAGGGCGAAGCCCCGCAAAGGGTTTTATATTATTGTTTGTGGTAGGTTTGAAAGCAAATTGCTGTAAAAAATTAAATTAGTCGGATAGGGTGCTTTAATGCAGTTAAACACCCTATGCAAAACTATATAACTACAAAGTTCACCAACTTTCCTGGTACAGCGATCGCCTTTTTAATCTCCTTACCTTCGAGATATTTCTTTGCCGCTTCAGAATTACGCGCAAATTCTTCTAAAGCTTGCTTGTCGTTACTGGCGCTAGATGGAACTTGGAGACTGCCACGAACTTTGCCATTGATTTGAATTACGAGGGTAATCTCATCAACAGTAAGCGCATCTGGATCGTAGGTAAGCCATGATCGCGTATGAATTGAATCTTTATGACCAATAAGTGACCAGAGTTCCTCAGAAATATGCGGTGCAAACGGAGCTAGCAAGGTTAAAAGAGTTTCCACGCCTTCTAAGAAAGTCGCCGAACTCTTATCTTCGGCATCTTGTAATGCATTGCTGAGCTTCATCATTTCGGAAATAGCGGTATTCAGTTGATAGCCACCATCAAAATCTTCTGAAACCTCCTTAATCGCGATGTGAATTGCTCTCCGCAAATTCTTATCAACTTTTTTAGAAATTCCATGTTGCTTCGTTTCGGCAAAGCTAGAAACTAAACGCCACACTCGATTTAAGAAGCGTTGTTGACCTTCTACGTCTGCATCTTCCCATTCCAAATCTTTTTCAGGTGGAGCTTTAAAGAGAGTGAACATCCGCAAGGTGTCGGCTCCATATTTTGCGATCGCCACTTCTGGTGATACGCCATTGCCTTTAGATTTAGACATAGTGGCATAGAGCGCTTGCAAAGGTTCGCCAGTTTTGGGATCTTTGGGATCTTTTGGGTCAACCAAAGCCGAAGGAACCCATTTGTCCTTGCCGCCTTTGTTGGGATTCATGTAGGTTAAGCCCTGTACCATGCCCTGTGTAAGCAATCTAGTGAATGGTTCATCAAAATTAAGCAAGCCGCGATCGCGTAAAACCTTAGTAAAAAAACGTGAATAGAGTAAATGCAAAATTGCATGTTCTACACCGCCCACATATTGATCGATGGGCATCCAGTTATTTACTGCCTTGTGATCGCAAATTTCCTTGCTATTTTGAGCATCCGTAAACCGAAGAAAATACCAAGAAGAATCGATAAAGGTATCCATCGTATCGGTTTCGCGCTTCGCAGCCGTGCCACATTTTGGACAAGGGACGTTTACCCACGAGTCTAATTGGGCAAGTGGAGAAGCGCCTCGACCTGTGAGTTCTACATCTTCAGGTAAAGCGATCGGCAAATCTGATTGAGGGACAGGCACGATCCCACATTTTGGGCAGTGAACAATCGGAATTGGACAGCCCCAATATCTTTGACGCGAAATTAACCAGTCACGCAAGCGGTAAGTGATTTTTGCAGTTCCCCACTTCTCAGTTTCGGCAAGTTCAATAATTTTTGTTTTTGCAGTTACCGAGTCCAATCCATTAAATTCGCCTGAGTTAGTCATGAAGCCTGATTCAGTATAGGCAGACTTCAATTCTAGATCTCTTTCTTCAGAAGAGTTAGGAAGAATTACAGTTTGAATAGGTAGATTGTATTGCTTGGCAAATGTAAAGTCGCGGGTATCGTGGGCAGGAACTCCCATAACTGCGCCAGTACCATACTCAAACAAGACATAATCAGCAATCCAGATCGGTACTTGCTTTCCCGTAAATGGATTAATTACACTTGCCCCGATCGCTACACCACGTTTAGGGCGATCGTCAGATGTGCGATCAATTTCACTAAGATTTTTAACTTCTTGAATGAATTTTTCAACAGCTTCTTTTTGAGCGCTACTGGTGAGCGTCTCTACTAGTGGATGTTCGGGCGCAAGTACCACATAACTCACCCCATAAACTGTATCGGGGCGTGTGGTGAATACAGTGATTTTTTCATCACTACCAACAATTGGAAAACTTAGCTCAGCACCTGTAGATTTGCCAATCCAGTTAGCTTGCATGATTTTGACATTAGAGGGCCAGTCCGTGAGCTTGTCCAAATCTTGCAAAAGCTGTTCGGCATAGTCAGTGATTTTAAAAAACCATTGACGCAATTTGCGCTTTTCTACTAATGCGCCTGATCGCCATGATCGCCCTTCATTATCGACTTGCTCGTTAGCAATTACAGTCTGATCGATTGGGTCCCAATTAACTTTGGCTTCTTTTTGATAGGCAAGTCCTGCTTCCAGAAGTTGCAAAAATATCCATTGCGTCCATTTGTAATAGTCGGGCGAACAGGTTTTAAGCTCACGATCCCAGTCGTAGGACAAGCCCACTTGTTTAAGCTGAAATTTCATCTTAGCGATATTCGCGTTAGTCCATTTCGCGGGATGAGTATTGCGATCAATTGCTGCATTCTCAGCAGGTAAACCAAAAGCATCCCAACCCATTGGATGCAAAACTTGATAACCTTGCATCCGCTTAAATCTCGCAATTACATCGGTGATCGTATAGTTGCGGACATGCCCCATGTGCAGATCGCCCGACGGATAAGGAAACATTGACAGAGCATAAAACTTCTTTTTCTGGCTGCCATCCGCCGCGCCAATTGCATCGTTATTTGCTTTGTTAAGTTGCTTCTCTTCCCAAATTTTTTGCCACTTAGGTTCGATCTGCTGGGGGTTGTATTTGATGTCCATCACGTATCAATCTATATGCGAATATTAAAAGGTGAGGGGTGCATTGTACCCCTCACCTTTACACTTAATAATACTAAACATTAAGCCCCGTCAGAGCTAATTTATGTCACCAGATTATATAAAAGCGCAACTAATTCTACTTATTTCTATCGTGTCAGCGATTGCCTTTGTGGGCTGTATCTACGAACTATCCTATGGTGCACCAGATTTTGGGTTTGCTATTACTTGGGCAATTTTTCTAGTCAGCTTACCTCTAGGTATATATAGCTTCGTTAAGGCAGTTACCTTAGCAAGAAAATCAATAAACTAAATAAAAATAGAGGGCGCAAAGCGCCCTCTATTTTTATAAACTGGCGATCGCCTCTAACAAAAAAGGTACAGCAGATGCCTCCCAAAAACCTTCTAATCGACGTCCCCTTAATAGCTGTAAGTGAAATGTAAAAGCATCAGGATAACCGCTTGACTCTAAACTAATATCTTCAGTTTCGAGCGTACAAGAAATTTTCTCGCCATCAGATAGCTCTATAGACATGAGTTGCATTGTCTCAGCCAATTGCACTGCCAATTTACAAAAATCTTTTAACTCACTTTCTGTTAGCTCGATCGCCCAGCTATCTGCTCCCACCAAACCTTTATATATATCTACATCTGAGCGCAGCCCAATCCGCCAACCTTCACCACGTAATAACTTCATAGTACTTAAAAGCAATGGCGGCGCTAAGCGCTGCCATTACTATAAATTTCAATCACTAAGAATTTCAGGCTGCGACATTTCGTCTGACATTTCCATAATGGCGCGTAAAATCGGTTTCATCATGCGATCGTCGTAGTCATCGTCTTCATATCGTCTGAGCTTGGCTCGATTAGCAACTTGCACAGTAATTCGGTAACGGTTAGAAGAAGCATTCATCAATTCTTCTACCCGACGAGTAACTTGTGCTGAATCAATAGCGTAACGTTTTGCCATAAATCCCAAAGAATATAAATATCTACTAGTTTAACGCGATCTCGCCCCCAAAACATATTAGAAGCAAAGAAATGCTTAGTGACTCTTTATTTCTAATCTGTTTTGCCGATTACTGTAATATAGTATTATCGCATAGCTATTTGGGCGGATTTTTCAAATCCATGACTGCAAAGAAAGTACTGGTAATTGACGACAGCATTATGATCCGCAAAATGGTTAAAAGCATTTTGTCTGGTAAATATGAGGTCTTAGAGGCAAGTGACGGCAAATCAGGTTTAGATGCGGCCCGCAAAATTTTCCCTGACCTAATTTTGCTCGACTTCGTGATGCCCAAATATAATGGCTATCAAACCTTACAGGCAATTCGGCGTGTCGAAGGCTTACAAAATGTTCCTGTAATTATGATCTCAGGGCTAAAGGAACAGGTAACCGAGCATGTACCTGAGCCATTCACTGAATTTGATTTTCTCGAAAAGCCATTTGAAGCAGATGTGCTTGTTGCCCGCATCCAAAACTTCTTACCTCCCGAAGCTGTTCAACAAGTTGCAGCTGAGCCTTCTAGATCTGCATCGACTACTATTAGACAAACTCATGCGATATCTGAAGAGCCTAGTATGCAGACGATTCTCAATCGGCTCACTTCGACTGAGACTTTGTTAGTACAAGGAATTGAAAACTTAATTCAGCGTGAAGTTGTCGCTAGATTTAACGAGTTAAATACTCGAGTAGTTCATCAAGATAATGTGATCAAGACCTTGAGTCAGCGCATGGATAAAATTTCTGAACAAATCGATCATCAAAACAAAGGTTTAATGATGATTTTGCGCGAATTAAAGTCTATGCAAGGCAAGTAAGCAAATAATAATTAAAAGACTAGTTGCACTTACCTTTTACAAAAAAAGAGTTGTTGTTTGACAGCTCTTTTTTTTTGTTCGACGTATTAATGACTATAATCCTTTGGATAAATCAAAACCCCGCAAAGAGAAGCAGTGTTTTTCTTTGCGGGGTTTTGTATCGTACAGCTTATTGAGGCTTTAAGTAGTACAGAAAATTTTTTGAAGGTGCCGCTTCGCGGCACTTTCAAAAAATTTTCTGAGTTTTATAAAAGCGCAAAGTGCTGTAAAAATACTAATAATAATCATTACATACAGCGAATTGCGAACAAACGAGCCACAATATTTTAGTAAAAGCCCCGCTCTGCGGGGCTTTTACTAAAACTTGGGTTTGGTTTCATCGCAAAGTGTTGTAAAAATTTCTAACGAGTCGCGATCGTTTCTACTTTAGCTGAATCTAAATTTACTACTGAGATATTTGGAGAAGCTAACTCACCATTCGGTGTAGTGAAGTAAAGTACCGTCAGAGGCAGTGCGCCTACAACGATTCCTAGCAATGCTGGAACGTAAAACCCTGAATTGAAACTCAGGATCAGCGCAAACATAAAATTTCCTGCATACATGATTGCGGGGAAAAGTATTTGCTGGCGGTTGAGAATCGGTTGGTTATTTTTACCCCAAATTAGCGAGGCAACCGTCATAAACAATGCACCAGTTCCAAACCAGCCAAAAAAGTTTTGGTAAGGCATTCCATAAAATTCACCTGCTTGATGCCATTCCCAGAAAGGATATGCGGTCTGACTCATAGCAGGATCGAGAACAAAATCCCACGATGTCAACATCAAAGCACCGAGGGCGATCGCACTAATTCGATATCCCCATCCTGTGCCAAAGCGCATTACCGTCGCGGCTATAAGAAAGGCAGAGAAACCCATATAAAACCATGAAAGAGGGATCGTAAATGGGACTAAATCTGCAATCTTGTAACCTAATCCACTGAGATAAGAATAGGCGCCAAAGGGGAAGCCTGTGCTAGTACCTAAGAGTTCGCTAGTTAAAGAAATTGCGATCGCGGGAATACAAAATGCGAGTGTGCGCTTTAGTCCAATAGATTGCTTACCGTATAGGAAGGCAGCGATCGCGCCAAAAATCATGTAGGATGCACCGCCATTTTGCATTCCCCATGAAAAGACTTGCAAACCAATTTCGGATAAGCTTTCAATAAACGTGGTATTTGGTAATACTAAAATCAAGCCAAATAGACCAAATACCATTGAAAATAGGTGCATTCCTAAATTAAACCATTGTGCGGGGATCGCTCTCCTCATCACGCCATTTGCTCCCAGAAATAGTTGAAACTTACTTTAATTTACTTAACAAAAGTATAAGTTAGCATAGCATTCATTTTTGAGTTTAATGATTACAGCACTTAAACTATAGACTCGCGCTCATATCCAAAAGGCTAAAAGCAATAAAGAAATTGCGATCGCTAACCACAAAAAATTATTAGTGATCTTGCTGCTATTAGTATTCGGTTTCTGAAGGGAAACTTCCCGAAATGGCTTTTGATTAGCATTAGCGTAACTTTTATTAGCGGTCGATGCAGACTTATAAGTGTCAGGGGATTGTAAAATCGGCACTTCAGACACAACGCCCTCAAGTTTACCCAGTTGCGGCGCAGTCAAAATCCCCAGTACGAAACGAGCTGATTTTCTCACTTCACTAACTGAGTGATTTTTGAGGCTACGACATAAGGCGATCGCATCTTCAGTTCTGCCAGCCGCATCATAGGAGTTAGCAAGCCATATTAAAATTTCACCGCTCAAGACAGTTTCTGTAGCAACTAAATCGCGCGCGCGTTCGAGCAATGCGATCGCCTGTTGATAGTCGCCCCTTTCAAAGTTGCTAACTCCTTCTTGATATAACTCTGAGCCAAGTTGTTCTACACTGATTTCTTCCATCAGTAAATTTTCTATCTCAATAACGTTGAGATTTACCATATCCTAAAAAGAATAAGCACTCTTAAATTTAGGGAAATTAGATTAATAACAATTTATGCTCTTAAGGCTTGGACAATTTGATAGTTGGCGGCAGGTAATTGATAGCTATCTAACTCATCGACTCTCACCCAGCGAATTTCTGAACAAGCGATCGCCTGTGGTTCACCCGACAAATGAATACATTGATGCACGATTAAACTTACTTTGAGAGTTTCATATTCGTGATTGATGGTAATTAAATGATTGCCCACTTCGACATCAATCTCTAGTTCTTCTTTCAATTCCCTTTTGATGCAAGCGATCGCATCTTCATTTGGTTCAATCTTGCCACCAGGAAACTCCCAATATCCTGCTAGCTCACCTTCTGGTAAACGGCGGTCAATCAATATAAATTGGCGATCGCGATCCCAAACCACACCTACACCGATGCGTCGATATTTTTTTGGAGATAACTCTGAACTAATCATCAATAAACTCCAATCCTTTAGCCACAGGAGTTAGCCCTTTTTCGGCAAGCCATTCTGGATTATACATTCGGCTCTGATATCGCCCTCCACCATCACAAAGAATCGTCGCGATCGTATGTCCTTTACCAAGTTTTCGAGCTAACTTTATCGCACCGATCACATTCAGGGCTGCTGAACTGCCAATAAATAAACCATCATGCTTCAACAAATATTGCGACATCTCAATTACCTGCTGGTCAGTCCCTTGAAAAGCGCCATCTAATCTAGCGCGGTTAAAGTTAGCTGTTGCGCGATTAATGCCAATTCCTTCTGTGATCGAATTACCCTCAGCTTTAAATTCGCCTGTAGTTATGTAACTATACAAACCTGAACCAGTGGGATCGATTAGATAAGTTGCAATTTGAAGATTTTGTTCTTTAAGATAAGCCGTCACGCCACCAATCGTGCCACCAGTTCCAGACGACATCACAATTCCGTCTAATTCGCCACCAGTTTGACTCCAAATTTCGGGGGCAGTCGTATGATAATGCGCTTCAGAATTAGCTAGATTTTCAAACTGATTTGCCCAAAAAGCATTTTTTATTTCTTCGGCACGTCTTCGCGCAGCATGATAATAATTATCGGGACTAGAAAAAGGCGCAGGATTAGTAAGTTCCACCTCCGCTCCTAAAGTTCTCAGCAAATCAATTTTTTCTTGAGATTGATTATTTGGCATCACAATCACGCTGCGATAACCACAAGCATTTGCTACTAGAGCGAGTCCAATACCCGTATTGCCAGCAGTGCCTTCTACAATTGTGCCACCTCTCTGTAAGGCTCCTGTTTTTTCAGCTTCCAACACCATATATAGCGCTGCCCGATCCTTAACGCTCCCACCTGGATTCAGAAATTCTGCCTTACCTAAAATCGTGCAACCAGTTGCGATCGATAGAGACTCAATTTCAATCAAGGGGGTATTACCTACAGAGTTTTTAAAACCAATACGAATATCTCGGGTCATGGAATATTACAAGAAATGAACTACAGCAAAGATTTACAACTTGTTGATCAACATCGGTATATTTGCGTCTGTAATTTAGTTGTATAAATACTCGCAAATTTGCATTTTTTCGGTGCATTACAGGTAATTATAGCGATCGCCATTACTATTAGCACAGACAAAGCCATTAAGCCGATTGTTTTCAAACGTATAGAATCTTAACTCCTCCAAAATAATATCAAATTATACAATTACGATTAATATATGAAATTCTTGATTCCCATTGATGGTTCACAATCTAGCGAACATGCATTAGCTAAGGCTCTGATCTTTGCTGCTCCTCTACAAGCCGAAATTGTTTTGATGACTGTAGTTGAGCCACTCAGCAGCTATGTCCCTGAAGTAATGATGCCTACTGGCGATTGGGTTGGCTGGCGTGGTCTACCTGATGTTGAGTTAGAGATCAAAATCCAGAACGCAGGTCAGACTTTGTTACGAAAAGCTCAAGATATTTGCCAAGCTTCTAATCTAGAGAGTCGCATCAGATTGGAGACAGGTCAACCTCGTAATGTAATTTGTAATGTGGCGAAAGAGGAAAGTCCAGATTTACTAATATTAGGATCGCGAGGATTGGGATCGATTGAAAGGCTAATGCTAGGCAGTGTTAGTGATTATGTGATGCATCATTGTATTTCGCCTGTTTTAGTCGTGCGGTAATACATAATAAAAGCGACGCAACGCGCCGCTTTTATTATGTATTTATTATGTATTTAGCAGTCGCTGAACTAACAAGCGCCGAATCCAGAGAGAACTTTGGGAACAGTCATCAACAAAATTTTCAAGTCTGACCACAAAGTCCAATTACGAAGGTAACTTAGATCGCATTCGGTGACTTCATCTAGATCCAGCATAGTTGATCGCGCACTAACCTGCCAAGCTCCTGTTACACCAGGCAAAGAGTTTAATCGTCTTTTACCATCGCCATTGATGCGTAAAGCATCGTACAAAGCCCAAGGGCGAGGACCAACCAGACTCATGTCACCGAGTAGTACGTTAAAAAGTTGTGGAAGCTCATCAAGACTATACTTACGCATCCATCGACCAACTGAAGTAATCCGAGGATCATCCTCACATTTATGTAGCCCAGTTTGACCAGTCATGACTAAATGATGAAGCTTGTCTGCATCAGTGATCATGGTACGAAACTTAATGATGCGGAAAAGTCTACCGCTCTCACCGACACGCCATTGGTGAAAAAAGATTGAACCGCTTGAAGTGCTAGAAATTGTGACAGCCAGTACGAGCATGACTGGACTCAGGACAAAGAGGATTACTAAAGCTGCTAGCCAATCAATCACGCGTTTTACTGACCAAGCGATCGCTTGATTCTTTTGTGGCAGTTCATTAGCATGAGGCAATTTAAGAAATACAGACTTTTCAGAACGTTGACATACATCAGCTAATTGTTTAAGTCTTGCTTCACCAATTTCAGGCTCAACCCGAATTAAATTAGTATCAATTTTGCTAATTGCTGGAAGTGTAGGAACATCTATGTTGTCGATGTTATTGCGTGCGTCGCTAATAAAAGAACTAACTAAAAGCTTAGTCTGATTTGCTTTGAGTCTTAAGTTAGACATAAAGGCATTCTCCTGCGGTCTTTCAGTAAGTTGAACCGTTTGAGCCTTATTTACAAAAATCTTATTTACAATAAGTCCTGTCATGTCTACCTTTACCCTCAATTAATCTTGTCTGGAATTTTAGATATCAAATGCACTTAACTAATCAGTAATCAATTAGATAAGGCTAAGTGGAAGACGTTTTTATTAATTTGCCATTTACACATGCTATCTACACGTACTATTCGCACAGTGTATTTACACATACCCAAGTTTAACTAAGTTTTCTTTTAGTATTCTTAGTTTATCTATGCCACTTATTACTTATACTTATCTATCAATTTCACAAACATAGCAACTAGTAGAAGTTACTAAAAGGTCATACGAAAAGTTATATAAAAGTTATATTTATTTTTCGGATTTTATTTACTCCCTTCCAAGTGAAAGATTAGAGGGTGCGGCGCGGCGCGCCGTACCCTCTAATTCTTAGGTTTTAATGTCTATTTTTCTAATGGGAAGGACGTAAGTGGCGAATCTAACTTATTTTGATCGCGACGATACTTGTAGCTTTTGTCGAAAGAGAAAAATATGAACATAAAAATATGAACATAAAAAGAGAGCCAGTGCTTTGCACTGGCTCTCTTTTTATGTTCACAGGGCTTAACTGTACTAGCGATCGCTATATTCGTAGTTATCATCAATGTCACCAGACTTGCGACTATAACTGTGGGGTAGCTCCTTTACACCGTTTGCAATTACCCCAATCAGATTCAGTTTTTGAAGAACGGTGATAGCTTGAGAAAATTCACCGCGCGTAATCCGATCTATGCGAGCGACTGCAACAACACCGCCACAACAAGAAGCAATTTGAATTGTATCGACTGTGCCCAGAATCGGCGGTGAGTCAATAATTACCAGGTCATAATCCTGCTCAAAGCTAGAGATTAGCTTTTGCATCCATTCAGAACTTAGTAAAGTTACCGAGTCGCTGGGAATTGGTCCCGAGGTGAGAATATCAATAGTTGAGTTTGATGATTGAATAACATCTCGGCTATCAATACTGCCGTTACTAGCTAGTAATGTTGATAAACCTCTTTCATTTGGAAGATTAAGCTGCTTATGCAAAGTTGGCGATCGCATATCTGCATCAACTAGCAACACACGTTTATGTAACCGAGCAGCACTAGTAGCAAGTCCGAGCGCTATAGTTGATTTACCTTCCTCAGGTAGTGCAGAAGTAACTACCAGCGATCGCAAAGTTGTTTCTTGTGAATATGCTTCTTGTGAATAATTATTAAGCTGAATATTTTTATAGATAAGATCTAAAGACTCACGAAAAGGCAACCATTGAACAATCTCAATCGTAAGCGGTGAAACTGATTGCCCTTTAAGAAACTGTGGTAAAAAATTAGAATTCGATTCTTCAGATTGAAAATACTGAGGAGTCACGCCCAACAATGATAGTGAAGAAATTTGCTGTTCCAACTCATTATAAGTATGCATAGTGTCATCTTGCATATCTCTAATAAAAGCAGCTATACCACCGATAAATAATCCAGCAACAATACCCAGTAAAAGATTCTTTCTTAGGCTATCAGCCGCATCTGTAAAACCAAGAGTTGGCTCCTCCACAACTTGCCAATCAAAGCCACCACGAGCAATCTCTAAACTTACTTCTTGACGATTTTTGAGTAATGTTTGTAATGTGTCTTGCTGAATTTGCAGCTTAGGCTTCAGAGATTCGTATTCACCAAGCAATTTTGGCAAGCGTTCAATCTCAGATCGCAGTATCTTTTCTTGATCGGCAAGCGAATCAAGTCGAGATTGTAATAGCGTAGTTTGAGTTTGTGTTTCCACAATTTGATTTGCCAAAAGTGAATCAACTCCACTTAATTGATCGTTATTCCATTTGGAAGAGCCAGATGTAAAAATAGACAAGTTTGCATTTCCTAAAATACTTTTTCTTTCCTCTTCCAAACTTGCCTGCTGTTGACTAAACCGTAGCTCAAGAGCTTCAACGATAGGATTAGCAGATTGAAATCTGGCTTTTTCACGGTTAAGAGCTACTTCAATATTTTGCATTTCCAAGACTAAAGCTTGATATCGCTGCGACTGGTTTAATCGAGTCAGTAATACTGCATCTTGTGAGGATAGGTTTAACTTTTGTTGAAGAGATTCTAGCTTAGTATTAGCCTGTTCATATTCTAGTTTAGTAGTACGTTGCTGTTGCTCAATGCCACTTAATGCTGATGTAACTTCTGTAACCCTCTGAGTAGCATCAAACAAATTATTTTTACGGCGAAATTCTTCGATCAACTCGGTTACATCAGCAATACTTTTACGTACATTAGTGACCTGCTCATCAATACCTGCCAAACCATTTTGTAAGCGCTTTGCTTGTTGCTCTCGGTTGTAATCTGTGTAAACCTTTTGAAAAGTCCTTAAAACTTGACGGGCTTTCACGGGATCTAGCGCTGTATATTGCACTTCAACAATTTTGGTCGGTGTTTCTTTCCCACCTAACATTCCAATTTTTAATGATTGAAGTTCATTGCCACTAATACCTGGATACTCAGCAGTTAGTAAATCTGCTGCTTTTTGAAATAATAAAGAACTTTGTAATAATGTTAGCTGAGTCGCATAGTCAATTTGTACACTTGAGTCAATGAATGAGGACGAATTTGATGATGAGTTCGATTTGTAAGTTGATTCAACTAGTAACTTCATTGAACTTGTGTACTTAGGCTTTGTAACAATGTTCATGAAGACGGCAATAACCAACCCTATACTTATGCCGCCCAAAAGCCAAAAACGTCTACGTACAAGAACTGCAAAAATCTTTCCATATCCTGGATCTTGTTCAGAGGTCGCTGACTTATTTGATTGAGCTGCAATTATATTCATTGTTTTACTTTTCAAATAGTATCTATGGTCAAGCTTTTTGATAATTATTTGATTAATTTAATAATCTCTTTATGACTACAGATCGTCTCTATTATTTGATCAACCTTTTGAAAGAAAACTAATTCAGAAAAGTTGGAAATCGCATGATTTCGGATTTTGGCATAATCCCAATCTATTTCTTGTGCTTTGATTATGGCATTCTTCAGAGATTCTGGAGTTTGTTGTTCAAATAGAACACCAGTTACCCCTGAAATTTGGGTGTCCATTACACCACCTGCACCATAGGCAATTACAGGTGTGCCACTAGCATTGGCTTCGATTGGTACTAGTCCATAGTCTTCGAGAGCAGCTACGATCACAAATTTTGCCTTTGTCATTAACTCGCAGCGATCGCGATCGCTGACATGACCTAAAAATTTAATATTACTTAGAGACCGCGTTTGTAACTGTTTTGTTTCCGGTCCTTCTCCCGTAATTATTAGCGGCAGTCCTAATGAGTTAAAAGCCTCAATAATAATATCAAGACGTTTATAGCTAAGGTGACGAGAGGAAACAAGGCAATAATCGTCTTTTTGATCTGAGAATGTAAAACGTTGATCATCAATCGGATAATTTACGACTACAGCATCTTTTTTATAGGTGTCTTGAATCCGCTTAGCAACAGTTGTGGAATTAGCAATGTAATAATCGGGAGACTGAGCATAATAGACGTCTTGTTGGCGCATCATTTTAAAAACTAGCTCAATTACAGGTTTTAAAAAGCTATATGCACCATATTCTCTAAGGTAAGTATTTGTGTCCCATAAAAAGCGGGTGATATTGTGACAAAAACAAATATGGATTGCATCAGGTCGTTTTTGAACTCCTTTGGCAAAACTAGCACTACTACTAAGAACTAAGTCGTATTTCTTTAAATTTAAAGAGCTAAAGGCTGAGTAGTAGAATGGCGCAAATAGTCGGAAATACTTGCGAGTCGCAGGAATATTTTGAAGAAAGGTAGTATGTACTGGCCGATCGCCTAATTCAATTGTGTTTTGACGATCGTATACAGACGTATAAATATCCGCAGTTGGGAAATGTTTGCACAATAGCTCAAACACTCTTTCAGCGCCGCCACGTTGGGTAAGATAATCATGAACTAGGGCGATTTTCATTATTTCCGAGTTAATTCAACATCAGTTTGCAATTAAGGTAGGTGGAGCTTCGCACAGCAGACCTTAAGGTTTATATGCAACAAAATACCACAAACCATAAAACGTCATAGAATGACAGAAGTTAGGTTATATAAAAGTTATATTTATATCTTTAAGGCGCATCCATGACGGCTGATGAGGCGGTGACATTTATAGAGTTGTCGTTAGAAGAGCGCAGTCTGACTCGGGTAGAGCAGTCTGTATTTCTTGGCGTATGGCAAGGTTTTTCCTATTCAGAGATCGCAAAGCAAACTGGCTATGATGCAGGTTATATCAAGTTAGTCAGTCATAAGCTGTGGCATCTACTGACGGAAACCTTTGGCGAAAAAGTGACCAAGGGTACAGTTCAAAATGTAGTGCGTCGTCGGATGCAAGTTAAAAAAGCAGATATAACTTCGACCACTACCATACCTAATTTAAATGCTCAACCTAACAGTCACCAAGACTGGGGCGAAGTGGTTGATGTAACTTTTTTTTATGGTCGAGGAACAGAGCTGAATACCTTGCAGCAATGGATTGATCACGATCGCTGTCGGTTGGTAGCGATTTTGGGTATGGGAGGATTGGGCAAAACAGCTCTGTCAGTCAAGCTTGCACAGCAATTACAAGATAAATTTGATTTTGTAGTATGGCGATCGCTTAGTAATGCTAAAACACCAAGCGAAATGTTGTTAGCAGTTGTACATTTTCTGTCCCAACATCGCGAGAGCCCTGAGACAAATGATATAAACGCATTAATTTCTCGCTTACTGGAATATTTACAGCGCTACCGCTGTTTATTAGTATTAGATAATTTTGAATCAGTATTAAAAGATGAAGCTCAAGCGGGAGCATACCGCAAAGATTATGAAGGTTATGGCACTCTACTGAGAAGGATCGGTGAAGTTTCACATCGTAGTTGCATCGTGATTACCAGTCGTGAGATGCCTGAAGAAGTAGCAACTTTAGAAGGAGATATTTTACCTGTACGAGCTTTACAACTTAGAGGGCTAGATGAATCAGCCGCCGAGCGAGTCCTCGAATCCAAGGGTATCAATGCATTGACAAGTGACTTACATCGGCTCGTGGACTGGTATCGAGGTAATCCATTAGCTTTAAAAATCGCCGCCACTTCAATCAAAGATTTATATTCGGGCAATATCAACCGTTTTTTAGAACAAAAAACAATAATTTTTAGCGGGATCGGTAATCTGATTGAGGAGCAATATCAGAGACTAACGCCTCATGAAAAACAAATTATGATTTGGCTTGCCATTAACCGCGAACCTGTGCAGCCTAACGAACTACGATCCGATATTGTGCCAACTATTGAACAAAATTATTTGATGATGGCTTTGCGATCGCTGAAACGGCGCTCATTAGTTGAGCATACGGCGGCAGGTTTCACACAGCAACCTGTAGTTATGGAGTTTGTTACTAACTTATTGACCGATCAAATTTATCAGGAAATCACTCAAGAGCATCCTCTCGGAATTTTACCAAATATTCAATTTAAGCTAAATAGACAACTCTTCTATTTGCGTCACTATGCACTCATCAAAGCAACAGCCAAAGACTATATACGCCAAAGTCAAATTCGCCTAATCTTGGAGCCTTTACTTACTAAGCTTTTAGGGCGGTTGGGTAGTCAGCAAATGATTGCTAAAGAATTATTTACGACTCTTAATGAATTACGACGACGCGAGTTACGACCTGAAGGAGAACTTAAGTCAACTTTTGGTTATGGCGGCGGAAATATTATTAATTTGTTATGTAATCTTAAGATTGATTTAACAGGTAGAGACTTTTCTTACATGGCAATCCGTCAAGCCTATTTATCTGAAGTCAAATTATATCGTGTTAACTTTGCTCGCACAGAGTTAATTAAATCAGTGTTTGCGGAAGTAATCGGTGGTGTGCTATCGGTTGCTTTTAGTGCTGATGGTAAGTTACTGGCGATTGGAGACACTAAAGGGGATATTCATCTTTGGCGAGTAAGTGATGGTAAACCGTTACTTACTTATAGAGGTCATAAAGGATGGGTCGTTTCTGTATGTTTTAATCCCGAAGGAACAGTTTTAGCGAGTAGCAGCGTTGATCAATCGATCAAGTTATGGGATGTATCAACAGGTGATTGCCTAAATACTTTACAAGGCTATATCGGAGCCGTCATGTCGGTTGCCTTTAGTCCTGATGGCACAACTATAGCTAGTGGTCATGCTGATCGCACGGTGAGGCTATGGCGAGCAGGACAATGTATCAAGATTTTGCATGGTCATGAAGATATTGTCGAAGACGTTGCTTTTAGCACCAAAGGTCACTTACTCGCAAGCAGTAGTGATGACTGCACCATACGTCTATGGGATATAGATACAGGGGAATGTCTGCAAGTATTTGAAGGGCATGAAGATATCATCTGGTCGATCGCCTTTAGTCATAATGGCAACGTGCTAGCCAGTGGTAGTGAAGACAAAACTACTCGACTATGGAATGTCGAAACAGGTAAATGTATCAAAATCTTTACAGGGCATACCCATACTGTTTTTGCGGTCAGCTTTAGTCATGATGGTTCGACTCTTGCCACTGGAAGCGGCGATCTCACCATTCGTCTCTGGGATCTCAAAACGGCTCAATGTTTTAAAACCTTAACGGGGCATAACCATTGGGTACGCTCCGTTGCTTTTCATCCTGAACGCTTGATTTTGGCTAGCAGTAGCGGTGACGAGATGGTCAAGCTTTGGGAAGTTGATACGGGTTTTTGTATGCGGACTTTTCAAGGTCATACTGGACGATCATGGACTGCCCAGAGTGATGTCCAAACCGTAGGCAATATCTCTAATGAACATCTTCTAAACCTTTGGGAAGTAACATCAGGACAGCAGTTTCGGATCTTACAAGGCTATACAAACGCTGTGCGTTCTGTAACGTTTAACCTTGAACAAACTCTCTTAGCAAGCGGTGGCGATGACTCAATTATTCGCCTTTGGGATATTCAAACAGGAGTATGTATTCGAGCGCTGCATGGTCATGCAGGACATGTCTGGCAAGTTGCATTTAGTCCTAGCGGCACTCTAATGGCAAGTTGCGCTGAAGACTGCACGATCAAATTATGGGATGTCAGCAGTGGTAACTGTTTAGCTACAATCACCGAACATCCTGATTTAGCCAGAACTCTGGTATTTAGTCATGATAGTAAATTGCTAGCTACTGGTGAGACTAGTAAAGTGATCAAGCTGCGAAATATTGTTACAGGCGATTGTTTACGTGTCTTTGAAGGTCACACTGCCGCGATTTTGTCGATCGCCTTTAGCCCTGATGATCTTTATATCGTCAGCAGCAGTCGGGATAAAACCGTAAAAATTTGGGACGCAAAAACAGGAGATTGTATACAAACATTAGAACAACTTACCTCGATTACTTCTAATGTGGTATTCATGTCATTGCAATCTCATATCGTCCTTGGTTGTGGGGGCAAATTTATCTATCAGTGGAATACGCAAAGTGGCGAATTAATTTATGAACAGATTAACCACGATGGCAATATCTTGACAATTGCTGCCGATCCTAAAGGAATGTTGTTGGCAAGTGCTGGAGAAGACGCACAAATAAATATTTGGAATTGGCAAAATAACGAAGCTATAAATACTTTAGTTGGACATACTGGAACTATCTATGCAGTGTCATTTTCGCCTGATAGCAATCTCCTAGCAAGTAGTAGTCGTGATGAAACGATTAAGCTTTGGGATGTTGTAACAGGGCAGTGTATTCGAACATATCGCGAACCGCGACCCTATGAAGGGCTAAATATAACTGAAGCCACAGGTTTAAGTACGGCACAAAAAGCTAAACTCATTGCTCTCGGAGCGATTGAAGATAGCTAAACAGCAAACCATCGCTTCGCGATGCTTTTGTAAAGTAAGAGTCGCTCTACGACTGTGTACTTTTGTAAAGATTACTTTTGTAGAATTTGTTCATAAACAGATTTCATTTGACGGGCAATTACCTGCCAATCGTAATTCTGCCGTACATAAGCTTGACAGGCTTGAGCAGTTGGCATTTTTCTCTGTCCTGATAAAGACTCGATAATTCCTTGAGCTAATTGTTGGGTAGTGCTTCCTTCTAATATTAGATCAGAAGCAAATGGCTGCAAAATTTCAGGAATGCCTCCAATCGGCGTTCCTAAAACAGGTGTACCTGCGGCTAGAGACTCAATTACGATTAGTCCAAATCCTTCTAGTGAAATAGTTGGCACAATCGATAACTCTGCCGCGCGATATGAGAGCGCCAAGTCTTGATCGGGTACAAATCCCAATAATTGCACATGCTCTTCTAGTTGAAGTTCTTTAATCTGCGATCGCAAAGTTTCAGCGATCGCGCCTTTGCCAGCAATCAGCAATAACACATCAGGATGTTGATTGCGGACAAGAGCGATCGCTGAAATCAAATTCTCTAACCCCATCCGCTGTACTAATCGTCGGACACAAAGAATAATTCGTCGATCTTTTTGCCATCCTAGCTTTTCTCTTGCTTGAGCGATCGACAAGCCCAGATCAAACTGAGCAGTATCAATTCCTCCTCCTACAATAAAAATCTTTTCTAACGGCACACTATATGTCTTATGCAAAATTTGCCGAAAAGCTTCAGACAACACAATAAATCCATTAGCTCTTTGATACACCAGTTTTTCGATCACCCATTTTCCCCAAGTCGATAATCTTCCCCCTCCCTCTGCTTTGCTCTCTAGTGCCCAAGGTCCATGAAAATGCATAACTAGTGGAAGCCTACCCAATAGATCGAGCGCAGGAAGCGCATAGAGAGCGAAGTGTGTTGCCACCAAATCATAATCAGAACTCGCCAAAACGCTCTTAACTGCTTTCCTGAGTTTTAGCGATCGCTGCCATGTAGAACTATCGGCTGAAGCGAATGTTTCTACTCTTCCACCTGAACTTTGTCTAACGCGATCAGAGCCAGCCACTAAACCACTTACATCAACGCCAGCTTGAGGCAAATAAGTTACACAACCATAATAAACACGAGCCAGCCCACCCGCCTCTTCCAAAAACCAGCTTGTACCTAGTTGCAGTGTTCTCATGAGATTCTTAATTATTTATATCTAGACATAAAAGCCGAAGACAGCATAATAATATCTTCAGCTTTTATGTGTCTGAATATCACAAACCTTGACATAATTTACTTTTAGGATAAAAAACCCTAAACAGGTTAAAAGGCAAAGCCTGATTGCGATTACTATCATCTTTCAAAATATAGACTTAACTATGGCTTATACGATCGCCTCAAATATATGTGAAGGCATTGCTGAATGTGTACCTGCTTGTCCAGTCGCCTGCATCGAACAAGGCGAAGGCGCAAATAGTAAAGGAACAATTTGGTTTAAAATTGATTTTTCAATTTGTATTGACTGCGGTGTTTGTTTACAAGTATGTCCGATCCAAGGGGCTATTTTGCCCGAGGAACGTCCAGAGTTAGTAATTTAAAAGTGATCTCAAAGTAAGGAAAAGCACGCTTTGCGTTATTTCTTTTTCTTGAGCGTGATAGTATAAATCTTAGTGCTGACAGGCAACTAGTAAAAACTAAACACTAAGATATTTGTGTTTCACCTGTAGTACGCAAGCTCCGAAGAGATACTCAAGCGTTACTTGCTGCATAATTTGCAAGTAAAACTAGAGTCTATAGCCGCAAGAGCATCGCAATAGTGATGTTTTTTGCTGTGATCGGTTACTGTTAAGAGCACTCAATGAGTGGGCAAACGTCCCACTTTTTTGCTTTTTAGTTAATTTAAAAATCAACTTTTAAAAGCTTGTTTCCAAGCTCTCTTAAAAAACATCCCAAATCAACGCTCAAATTGTAAATTTTATGAGTCATCCTCTAATTCCGCAAATTGTTCAAATTGCTGAAGAAGTTGCCTCGCCCCTTGGCTTAGAGGTTGTTGATGTTGTGTTGCATACAAATAAAAATCCTGCGGTATTGCGGGTAGATATTCGCAATCTCTCTCAAGATACGGGGCTAGATGACTGTGAACGCATGAGCCGCGCTCTAGAGACAACTCTAGATGAGATCAATTTGATTTCTTACGCCTATGTGCTAGAGGTTTCTAGTCCAGGTGCAGAGCGTCAGTTGCAAGGCGATCGCGAGTTTATTGCTTTTAAAGGTTTTATGGTAACAGTTAACACAACAGATACTTATGAGGGCAAACAAAGTTGGAGTGGGCATCTGATTTCCCGAGACGAGACACATATTTCCATTAGCATCAAAGGTCGAATTGTAAATATTCCCCGTGAACTTTGCGATCGCGTTGAACTATCAAAAATGGAATAAAAATTTAGCCCAGTTTAAAGTCCAGTTTAAAAAAGGGATGGCGCGAAGTGATCACCATTCTTAAATCCCACAGTTATTTAGTTTTATAGAAGCGAGAAAAATTTATGTCATTGTTGAGTTTACCCGGATTGGGACAGATGGTAGAAGTGATTAGTAAAGAGCGTAATCTACCTAAACATGCTGTTCAAAATGCTTTGCGTGAAGCTTTACTCAAAGGTTATGAGCGCTTTCGCAAGACTTATCGATCTGATGGAATTACATTTGAAGAAGAGCATTTTAATAATTTTGATGTGGAGCTAGATCTCGAAAGTGAGGGATTTCGAGTTTTAGCAACGAAAATGATTGTTGAGGAAGTGGGCGATGCCGATCATGAAATTGGGCTATTTGAAGTTCGTGAAGTCGCTCCTGAAGCTCAAGCAGGTGGAACAGTGGTGGTTGATGTAACTCCAGAGCAGGGAGATTTTGGACGGATGGCAGCGATCCAAACTAAGCAAGTTCTCGCCCAAAAACTAAGAGATCAACAACGAAAGATAATTCAAGAGGAGTTTCAAGATGTTGAAGGTACAGTTTTACAAGGTCGAGTACTAAGATTTGAAACTAGTTCGGTAATTGTTTCTGTCAGTAGCGGCTTTGGTCAACCTGAGGTTGAAGCAGAACTACCAAAGCGTGAACAACTTGCGGGCGAACGCCCCTATCGTCCTAACATGACCCTAAAGGTATATCTGAAGAAGGTGTTTGAAGGTTCACGACGGGGACCTCAGTTATTAGTCTCACGGGCAGATGCAGGCTTAGTTGTGTATTTGTTTGCCAATGAAGTGCCTGAAATCGAAGAAGAAATCGTGCGAATCGTAGCTGTAGCTAGAGAAGCTAATCCACCATCACCTGCGGTGGGCCCTCGCACCAAAATTGCAGTGGATACCCTTGAGCGTGATGTAGATCCTGTTGGTGCTTGCATTGGTGCGCGAGGATCACGGATTCAGGCCGTTGTCGCTGAGCTTCGTGGCGAAAAGATTGATGTGATCCGATGGTCTCCCGATCCTTCGACTTATATTGCCAACTCGTTAAGCCCTGCGCGGATTCATGAAGTGCGTTTGATTAATGCTGATGAAAGAATTGCCCATGTGCTTGTACCTGAGGATCAGTTGAGTTTAGCGATCGGCAAGGAAGGACAAAATGTCCGTTTGGCGGCTCGTTTGACAGGCTGGAAAATCGACATCAAGAATGTTGCAAAGTACGATTACGACGAGGAAGATCGGCGGATGCAGGAAAGTTCTATAAGGATCGCAGTAAATCATACGACTTATGAGCAAGATGAAGAAAGCGACGAAGAATAAAAAGCTATAAGTTAGGCTTAGCAGAGCAAAGAGTTACTTATGATAATTTTGAATACCAAAATACGGAGTAAATAGTTTGGCTCTGAAGCTACACCGTCGTTGTGTTAGTTGCCAATGCATCACCATGCGCGATAATCTCTGGCGGGTGGTGCGGATGATCGCTTCAACTGACGAACATTCTCATAAGAGTGATATCAAGCAATTTCAAATTCAACTTGATAATGGGATGGGGCGTTCAGCCTATGTTTGCAAAAAATTAGATTGTTTGCAATTAGCCCAAAAGAAAAATCGTTTAGGGCGATCGCTTCGTACTTATATTCCACCTGAGATTTTTGACATCCTCAAATCACGACTATAAAATACACAACAAGAAAAAAGAAATGCAAAAGCAAACAGTTCTGGTTACAGGTGGATCAGGATATATCGGTTCCCATGCGGTAAAAGCTTTGCAACAGGTGGGTTATGAAGTTTTGATCTTAGATAATCTTGTGTACGGACATAAGGATATAGCCGAAACTCTAGGCGCCGAATTGATCGATGGTGATACTAATGATCGGACTTTGCTAGATCAATTATTTAGCGATCGCCCTATTAGTGCCGTCATGCACTTTGCCGCCTATGCCTATGTTGGTGAGTCGGTAACTGAGCCTGACAAATATTATCGAAACAATGTTGTTGGCACTTTAACTTTGCTTGAGGCAATGGTTGCTGCAAATATTAAAACCTTTGTCTTTTCTTCGACTTGCGCTAGTTATGGCGTGCCACAGCAAACGCCAATCACAGAAGATCACCCACAAGCGCCAATTAATCCTTACGGGGCGACCAAACTTATGGTCGAGAGGATTTTGCAAGATTTTGATGTTGCCTATGGGCTTAAGTCAGTAATTTTTAGATACTTCAATGCGGCAGGGGCTGATCCTGATGGACTGATTGGAGAGGATCACAATCCTGAGACTCACTTAATTCCGCTAATTTTATTAACGGCTTTAGGTAAACGCGATGCAATTACCATTTATGGCTCTGACTATCCAACGCCTGATGGGACTTGCCTCCGTGACTATATTCATGTAACTGACCTTGCCGAAGCTCATGTGCTAGGTTTAGAGTATTTGCTTAATCATAAAAAAAGTGAAATTTTTAATCTCGGCAATGGCAATGGATTTTCAGTTAAAGAGGTAATTGATACGGCAAAGCAAATTACTGGTAAGCAGATCAATGTAGTGATGGGCGATCGCCGTGCAGGCGATCCACCAGCTTTAGTTGGTAGTAGTGAGAAGGCTAGAAAAGTTTTGAATTGGCAGCCAAAATATGCTGACTTAAAGCTGATTTTGCAACACGCTTGGCAATGGCATCAAAAGCGTCACGCTTAAACAAAAAGGGACGCTTCGCGTCCCTTTTTGTTAGGAATTGAGGGCAATATAAAACTCTATAGAAATTTATCGATTTTTTGAGCTAGTTCAAAGTCGAGTGCGCTAATGCCGTCGGCATCATGGGTAGTAAGGTCGATTTTGACTTTGTTATATACGTTAAAAAGTTCAGGATGATGTCCCATCTTGTCAGCCGTAATCGCCACTTTGCTGATAAATCCAAAGGCTTCGACAAAATCAGCAAATTTAAAGTTTTTCTGGAGCTTATTATCAACGACTGCCCAACCTTCTAGCTGTGCGATCGCCGAAGAAATGTCCACTTCAGATAATTTTTTAATAGCCATAAATTTATAAATATTTTCTAATGACAAACTTATGATCAAAGGTGATTTGCTCTACTCATTAAAAACTCACACAAGTTTTAACTATTACAAAAAGAGAGGAAGTGTTTCGCTTCCTCTCTTTAAAGTTTAATTTTTGAAAAGTTTAATTTTTGATTGGTTGATCGCGATACCACCAAGACAAAATTTGTACCCAATTCCAACCGTTTTCAGCCATTTGTTGGGTCATCTCTTGATCGAGGTGCTGCCCATCAGAGACAGGCATATAGCCACCACCCCAACTAATCCAGTTGCGCTGTAAACGGGCGCGATAGTAGCCTTTAAATCCAGGCTTGAGCATATAGCCTGCAGTTGAAGCCACAGCTTGATCGCTGCGACTATGAATTAAGGCGATCGCCTGACCTGTTTGCGTATCGTAGCGATAAAAACCTTTATAGACTTGATCGCGCGTATCACTAACTAGGTCATATGGAGCTTCACCCCATTTGCGTTGACGTTGGGTATTGACAGCATAGCTACGAGCCGCCACTGCTTGCGCCATTAATGCGTCCATGTGCCAACTGGCTGGCATTTCGCTCGGAACAACGCTACGGAGATATTCCTCAAGAGATAACACATTAACTGCGATCGCCTTGTTATTCCAAGCGCGTAATTCTATTTGACCAGGATAGAGATTGCTACCTACCTGCACCAATCCATTATTACTAGGCGTAATGCGATATGAATAAGTTAAAGGTAATGTATACCACTTACCTGGATCGAGACGGCGGCTTGCTTCTCCTGAAGTTTGCAGAGTCGCAGGTTGAGTTACAGCGACCGACATCTTCGAGCCACTTTCCTCTCTGACCAAAACTCTTAAAAGGTTTGCCGCTGCTGCCTGAGAGACTCCTGCGACAAGTACCAAAACCAAGGATAAAATTAGCGTATACAGCCCTTTGGAGAAGTGTTTCATCATTTAGTTATTCACTCACACCTATGAGCAGAGATTGTAATTCTTGAGATAGTTGAGGCATTCTGTTTTAGCCGCGAATAGTCAGACAGTTTAGCAAAACAATTTAATTTTGGTAACATTATTTTTGCTAGTTTATAGCATCTTTAGATGCAACAAGTAATCTATAAAGGAGAAACGGCAACAATTTTTTTGTCAAAAACAATCTTCGTGTTTTTGCATAGCATTTTCGCTTAGAGCCTTTCTTTCCCTGTATTGGTACATAATATGTAAGGGAGAGTAAGTGTGCGGTTGCGGAATTTGTCTCAAGATTTATATAAATTTATTTTGAGTGCAAGTTTTGAGGAAAGTCCGGGCTTCCGAGAAGATCAGGCTGCTGGATAATTCCCAGTGCGAGCGATCGCGAGGATAGTGCCACAGAAAGATACCGCCCAATCTAGCTTTTGCCAGATTAGGTAAGGGTGCAAAGGTGTGTTAAGAGCGCACCAGCAGAGTCGTGAGACTCTGGCTCGGTAAACCCCAGTTGGAAGCAAGGCGAGAGGATACAAGTGTTGCGATCTTCATATGATCTTGTGTCCGTTGCTTAGTGCGACTGTTTAGTGAAAACTAGGCGATCGCATTTTAAGTGTGTGCCGCATGAGGTATTTGGCAACAAATATCCCAGATAGATAACCGATAAGGACGTTGATAAAACTCCTGAAACAGAACCCGGCTTATGTCTTGCTCTTCCTATATTTTTCTTTTAAAGTTAGGATAAGTGGTGCGAAATGCTGCTTATCCTAACCTAAATCAATCCAAAAATAAAAAGCAGATTTTTAGTTTTTTTGATTGAAATCTGGTAAATCTAGATGTTAAATATTGTTTGTGACCGCTTTAATTTCAACTTTAAATTTTAAAACTAATTACATTTGTTCCTCCGAACCTTTTTAGCTAGAGTATTTTAACTAGAGTAATTAAACTATGGGAATTGTTCCCAGCTATGCATCATCAATCTCGGAAATGACCCATCGTGCATCTCGAAAGTGGTCTATTAAAGCGATTATCGGAATTACTTTTATCTGCCTCATTTCAACATTGAGCCTTCGTTTTTACTCTGAGCCGCGCTTAACTATTGGCACATTTATTGACCAAGATTTGCGATCGCCTAAAATGATCGCGGTTACTGACATTGAAGCCACCAAACAAGCGCAAGAACTTGCTAAACAGCAAGTTATACCGATTTATCGTAGCAACTCTGAACTTAATACTAATGCCGTTAAGCATCTTGAGGAGCTTTTGCGCGTAGGTGATGACTTGAGAATATCGTCTGGAAATTTGCCTTACGTTGATCGCAAGATTCTAAATGATGATGTGCAGAAATATCTCAGGCGAATTTCTGATCTAGAGTGGGAACAGTTACAATACAAAGTTAGTAAACCAGCTAGTAATGCCAATAATCAGATTACTTCTATATCAAACTTTCTCAATAGTAATCAAGAAGTTGCATCTATAGCATTATTGCAGCTAACTCAATACAGACTCAACGCTACTTCTCAAAACTACAAAAAGTTGCTTGATAAGGTGACCGAGATTCGCAGAGCTTATTCAATGACACAGGAAAAAGCAGCTAAAGGTCCAGCAATGTTTCGCGATCGCCTCTTAGAAATGACAAATGAGGAGTGGGAAACTAATAAAAATTTAATTCGACTTGCCTTAACCGATGTCCAAACATCAGGAATTGTGGTCGGTTTGCCAGACGATATGTTGCAAAAACGTTTAGCTAATCTTAAAAATTTACCGACAAACGATGAACATCGTGCCATGGCGATCGCTTTACTTAGCTCTACAATTAAGCCAAATCTGACGATTGACTATGTTGGCACAACTGAGAGAGCGATTAAAGCCTCGGAATCAGTTCAGACTCAAAGAATTTCTTTGGCAGCGGGAGACATCATTGTCAAAGGTGGTGAAAAGATTACTGAAAGACAATTTGTTATTTTAGATGAGCTAGAAATGACGCAAAGACAAATCAACCTTAAAGGCTTGGTTTTGATGGTCAGTGCTACGGCGATCGCCTTTAGTATATTTGGCTATGCTAATCGTCGTTGGCAATATTTACTCAAAGTAAAATTACATGCCAAAGATCTTTTGACCTTAGGAATCATATGCAGTGGCAATGCGCTTGCTATTGTTTTAATGGCTCCCAATATGCTCGTATTTATGCCCTTAGCAAATATGGGTTTAATTATCGGCAGTTTCTACAGTTCGCGCCTTGCGTTTCTAATTACTTGCTTAACCTCAGTTTTATTCGCGATCGCCATTAGTGCAAACTTACTAACCATCACACCCATACTAATTGGTGCATTTGTGGCGGCAGCAATTACTAATCGTCCCCTAACCCGATCACATCTTGCTGCAACAGGCTTGCTAGTAGCTTTACTGCAATCTATTGCATACATTATGATCGCGCTTATTGGCGGATCGACACCACCTATATTAATCGCAATTACTGCGCTTCAGTATGCATCGGGAGGACTAATATCAGCGGTTGTGGCACTTGGCTCTATTCCTTATCTAGAGCATATTTCTTACGCATTAACACCATTTCGTTTAGCCGAATTAGCCAATCTTGATCGTCCACTTTTGCGTCTGCTTGTAACTGAAACACCAGGCACTTTTCAACATACTTTATTTGTAGCAAACCTTGCTGAAGCAGCGGCTCGTGAAATAGGAGCAGACACGACATTAGTGCGAACGGGGACTCTGTATCACGATATTGGCAAGACGCTGCGACCCGAATATTTTATTGAGAATCAAATGGGGCAACCTAATCCCCATGATATTCTTAACGATCCATGGCATAGCGCTAAAATTGTAAAAGAGCACGTTTCAGGCGGGATCAAATTAGCCCAGAAATATCATCTACCTGAAATGCTGCAGGCGTTTATTCCAGAGCATCAAGGCACGATCACTATTTCCTATTTTTATTGTCAAGCTCAAAAGCGCTCAGATCATGTGAATGAATCAGATTTTCGCTATATTGGTCCAATTCCGCAATCTCGCGAAACTGGCGTAGTCATGTTAGCTGATGCCTGTGAAGCAGCCTTAAGATCACTTGGTACTGAAACCACGCTTGAAGCTGGTAAAAGCTTAATGATGAGAATTTTTCAAGCTCGATGGAATGACGGTCAGCTCAAAGATTGTTGCTTGACTTGGGAAGATTTAGATCGGATTGCCCCAGTATTTATCAAAGTTTGGAAAGAGAGAAATCATGGCAGGATTAAATATCCTCATCTAGCCGATAAGCTTGATCCTTCAGGGTCCGCTTTACCCGATCATCTTTGCTCTCATAAAGATGTAGATCAATTGCAAGGACAGATAGCAATATCAAAAGAAATCGCTTTGAAATAACTAAAATTAAGATTATGTAGCTCAGTCACCGCTTGTTATTTGTTGCTTTTACAGCGCTATGTGCTGCCATAAAACCCAGAGAAATTTTTGAAAGTGCCGCGAAGCGGCACTTTCAAAAATTTCTCTGTACTCCTTAAAGCCTCAATAAGCTGTAAAACGCTTAGATAATTTTAATAAGTAAAAACACTTACAGCAGTTGTTGAGCAAACCCACAATGACAAGGGTTGCAGGACGAAGCCCCGCATGGGTTTATATTGTTATTTATAGCGGGTTTGAAAATAAATTGCTGTAGATTCAGAATAAAACTCTGTGTTTTTAACTATTAAAACCAATAACTCAAATCGAAAAACAATCTAAAAAGATTGTCATCAAAGCATCACAGGAATCAGTTAAAACATTGTTAAAATTATATTTGCTCAGAATCGCGAAATCCCTCTCTAGGTAAAATTTAGAGGTTAATTTCCTCCTAGACTCCCCAGTGCATAATTAAATTAATTAATATTTTTTTTTACATAATTTTAGAAAATTTTAAATTAATAGTTATGACTTCTTCAGGGAACTCAATTACAGCTTGTCGGTTATGTCAGCACTACAGTCCTGAAGGGAGAAGAGGCGGATATTGTGGCAAGTTAGATGTGCCTGTTTTGTCTAAATGGGAAGCCTGTAGCCTAGCAGCTCACCCTTTTGAGACATCTTCTCTGTCTACTAATGACCTCAATACACTCTTATACGAGTCAATTCCTGACAATTTGAATATCACATATATAGAGATTCCAGAATTACAAGAGATTAGAATGCGATCGCTTAGTTTTTCAGAATATTAATGGGCATTAAGAACAGCGATTTGTAGCAAACTTTTACTGCGATCTGCATGTGGTAGGCTTAATTTGATTAGTATTTAATAACTTTAGGTTTACAGACAAAAGTGCTAGCAAGGGTTTGGAGTGCAGCAATTTTAGGTATCGATGCCGTTCAGGTAGGGGTAGAGGTAGATGTATCGGGAGGCTTGCCCGGAATTACCTTAGTCGGATTACCAGATACCGCAGTTCAAGAAAGCCGAGAAAGGGTTAAAGCCGCTATCAAAAATTCTGGCTATGCTTTTCCGATGCGAAAAATTGTGATTAACCTTACACCTGCAGATCTGCGGAAAGAAGGTCCTATTTTTGATTTACCAATTAGTATTGGTATTTTGGCTGCTTCAGAACAAGTCGATCCTATGTTATTGGGTGACCACTTGTTTTTAGGTGAAGTTTCTCTCGATGGGTCACTGCGTCCTGTATCAGGAGTATTACCGATCGCAGCGGCGGCTCAACGTTTAGGGATGATTGGGATTATTGTGCCAAAAGAAAATGCACAAGAAGCCGCTCTTGTTAAAGGCTTGGCTGTTTATGGAATGCAAAGCATTACTGAGGTAGGAGATTTACTTGCTAATCCAGAGAAATATCAGCCAGTAGTTGCCGATCCTGAGATTAAATGGAATGAAAGTGACTTTAAACTAGATCTAAAAGATGTTAAAGGTCAACATCATGCTCGTCGGGCTTTAGAAATAGCGGCGGCTGGAGGACACAATTTAATTTTTGTGGGTCCGCCAGGATCTGGTAAAACGCTACTAGCAAGGCGCTTACCGAGTATTTTGCCAAATATGAATTTTGATGAAGCACTAGAAGTGACTAGAATTCACTCGGTCGCAGGTTTGTTAAAGGGCAAAGGGCTAATCAGCGATCGCCCATTTCGTAGTCCCCACCACTCCGCTTCTGGCCCATCGCTTGTAGGGGGTGGGAGCTTTCCTCGACCAGGAGAAATCACACTCGCCACAAATGGGGTGCTTTTTTTAGATGAACTTACCGAGTTTAAACGAGATGTGCTGGAGTTTTTACGTCAACCTTTAGAAGACGGATTTGTGAGCATTTCCCGTACTCGTCAATCCGTAACTTTCCCCGCTCAATTTACTCTTGTTGCTAGTACAAACCCTTGTCAATGCGGTTACTACGGAGATTCTGTACAGTCTTGCACTTGTACTCCTCGGCAGCGTGAGCAATATTGGGCAAAACTCTCAGGTCCATTAATGGATCGGATTGATTTGCAGGTGACAGTTGCGAGACTAAAACCTGATGAAATGACGCGATCGCTAGAAGGTGAAAAATCGAGCACTGTAAAAGAAAGAGTACAAGCATCACGAAAAATTCAACAGACCCGTTTCGAGAAAGAAGTAAGAGTAAATTGTAATGCACAGATGCAATCAAGGCATTTGCGTCAATGGTGTAAATTAGACGACCCTTCTCGCGACCTTTTGGAAGCAGCCATCAAGCGTTTAGGTTTATCAGCGCGTGCGACTGATCGCATTCTTAAAGTAGCCCGCACGATCGCTGATCTTGCCAATACTGAAAATATTCAAGTAGTACATATAGCTGAGGCCGCACAATACCGCACACTTGATCGCATTACCTAATCGTCAAATTACAAACAAAGACTTTAAATTTTTTTATTTAGTTTTCGTTAAATCGCAAAGCCCTATATGTGCTATTTTTTGTCTTAACTTTAAGCTATACCGTTAGTCTATTTATGTGGAGAAGACTAAAATATGAACAGTTTAATTAGTAATTAAGCGCTAACTTAATAGCTTATATATTGTTTAGTGAGTAGCAAGTGGAAGAATCCTATCGGGGCATTCATGTATGAGTACAGTTCTGGTGGTTGAGGATAGTGTTACACAGAGAGAAATGATCGAGGACTTACTTAAAGGTAGTGGTTTAACGGTTAAAACAGCAGGAGATGGTGTAGAAGCACTTGAGCAAATGCAAAATGTCTGCCCAGATATTGTCGTTATGGACATTGTCATGCCCCGCATGAATGGCTATGAACTATGCCGTCGAATTAAAACCGATCCAAAAACTGAGCGCGTTCCTGTCGTAATGTGTTCATCAAAGGGGGAAGAATTTGATCGCTACTGGGGAATGAAACAAGGAGCTGATGCTTATATTGCTAAACCCTTTCAGCCTCAAGAACTAGTTGGTACTGTCAAACAGCTACTTAGAAAAGCTAATTAAAAAAGCTTAAGAATTTCTGTAAGAATACTAAAATCATTAACAATTCTTGATTATTTAATGTCTGTTAGTTAACATCTATACTTTAAGATTTTCATTTTAGACTTTTTTAAATCTTAAAGGCATGTATTTTAAAGGCATATATAAAGTTGCAATTTTGTAAGGTAGAGCTTCTTAAATTATGGTAGGAAACCAAGACTTCTTTCCCGGACTTGGACAAGATCAGGCTACTGACTTTGATCAAAGTATCGAAGCTCCAGAAGGTGAGCTACATTTAAGATTTTTTGTAGCTTCGGGGATTGAATTTGCCCTCCCTGCGATTGGAGTCAGTCAAGTTCTAGAATATGCTCCAGATCGCATTAATCCTATGCCCAATGTCTCCCCTTTATTGCTAGGTACAGTTAATATAAGGGGTAGAGTAGTTTGGGTGGGCGATCTTGGACAATTTTTGGGAGAGGCTCCGCCCGTCAATACAGATCGAGCCGAAATTTCCATCATTGCGATCGAGGATCAGGGCATGATGTTAGGGTTAGCAGTAGAACAAATTAGCGTAATGGCTTGGCTTGATTCTTCACAACTAAATGTTTCTAGAAATAACTCTGACAGTATGGCTCCATTTATTAAAGGCGAGTGGACAATGGAAGAAAGCGAACCGCTAAAGTTGTTAGATCAAGTTAATATTTTACGATCAGCGCGGTGGGCATCTTAGACCAAGCCTATGAACTATATGTAAACGATATTAAGCGTATGACTATAGACAAAAGATACTGGAAAATGATTTCAAGATAATTTCGAACAGATGGCAAAGATTCTAGGGATTTTAGGAGAACGCAAATGGCTTCAAGTACGCAATACCAAAAAGAATACGAAAAAGCTTCCTTAGCCTATATGCAAGGAGATTACAATCAAGCAGCTAAATTGACACAGGAGCTTGTTCAAGTATGTCCTAACGATCCAATGTATCGTTTACTTCATGCTCATACTAATCTTGCCCTAGAACGTTATCAAGATTCAATCAGAGAATATGAAACTGTTTTACAATTAACAGATGACAACTCAATTCTTGAATACGCTCATAGCGGTATTGCTGCTGCAAAAGAACGCATAGATCCTAATGAGGATAGTTATATTGACATCAGTTTAGGAGATATGAACAGCAGTTTATCAGCAGATGAATTTAGAGATAAGCAACATGCTTATGAGGACAGTAGCTATAATACTGAGTTAACATATATGCAAGATTCATGGTCTTCAGATACTAGTGGTGGACAAAACTACACTGCAAATAAAGAATTCGATTTTGAGGATTTTGATTCTGACGTTTCAATGAATGGCTCGGGACAGCATGGCTACAGTGATAAGACACATGTAACTGGAGCATCAAATTTTAATTCTAATTACCAAAATAGTAGCTCTGGAAACTCAAATTCAGATAATGATGTCGTCTTTATGGATGAATTTGACGATTTTGATGACATTAGTGATTCATCTTTTTCTAGCTCATTTAGTGATTCAGAAGCAACACAGATGGTGTCAGGGCGATCAACAGCGGATTTTGGAAGTCAAGATTTTACAACTTCATCACGTACAAGCAATACTACATCAATAGCTGGTACGGACGGTTTATCAGGACAATTTAACCAATCTGACAATGAAGCCGAGCTATTTGGACTAGGCGCCATTAATACGCCAGCAGGTGTAAAGCGAGGAGGTGTTGATGTAGTTACAGAAGCTTCTGAGCAAGGCGGTTTATTCTCGCCGTTTGACAATATGCCACTGAGAACCAAGAATCTGATTACAGCGATCGCGGCGGGGGTTATTGCCGCAGTAGCTGCAGGTGTAGTGACTAATTTCGCAACCAGCTCAATCGAGCAAGGACAACGCGAAAAAATACGAAATACGGGTTGGATGATGGCTGGAGCAGCAGCGATCGCTAGTGGAGCAATGGCTTGGAGCTTGGGTAAGCGCTCTTCTAGTCTTATAAATCGATCAACCGATAACCTCCAAGCCCAGTTTGAAGCTGTAATTCGTGGCGATATGAGTCCACGCGCTACCGTATACAGTGAAGACGAATTTGGTAGGCTAGCAGCAAGCTTTAACCAAATGATTCAGTCAATTGTGTCTAATACCACTGAAGCTCAACGCAAAGCTGCTGAACAAGAACAAGCCAAAGAAGATTTGCAACGTCAGGTAATTCGCTTACTTGATGATGTGGAAGGGGCGGCTCGTGGTGATTTAACTGTACAAGCCGAGGTGACAGCAGACGTACTTGGAGCAGTTGCGGACTCTTTTAATCTAACGATTCAAAACCTTCGAGAGATTGTTAATCAAGTAAAAATCGCCGCGCGTCAGGTAAATGAAAGCTCTCGGGAAAATGAAGCTTTTGCTCGTAGTTTGTCATCGGATGCTTTACGCCAAGCTGAAGAGTTAAGCGTTACCTTGAACTCAGTGCAAATGATGACTGAGTCGATTCAGCGGGTAGCTGAAAGTGCACGTGAAGCTGAGCAGGTAGCAAAACTCGCATCTGAGACAGCGATCAAAGGCGGTGACGCAGTAGAGCGTACCGTAGCTGGCATTCTAGATATTCGTGAAACGGTGGCTGAAACAACGCGTAAAGTTAAGCGTCTTGGTGAGTCTTCTCAAGAGATTTCTAAGATTGTGGGTTTAATTTCCCAGATTGCTTCACGAACGAACTTACTCGCTTTAAACGCTAGTATTGAAGCGGCAAGAGCGGGTGATGCAGGTCGAGGCTTTGCGATCGTAGCTGACGAAGTTCGTCAGCTAGCTGACCGTGCTGCCAAGGCATCTAAAGAAATCGAGCAAATCGTATTGCAAATTCAGAGTGAAACCAGTAATGTGCAACAAGCGATGGAAGTTGGCACGCAACAAGTTATTGATGGTACAAAACGTGCTGAACAAGCACGTCAGTCTCTAACTGATATTATCCAAGTTTCTCATCGCATTGAAACTTTGGTACTGTCTATTACTGAAGATACTGTCAAACAAACCGAGACTTCGCGAACCGTGTCACAGGTTATGCAGTCAGTTGAATTGTCTGCTCAAGAAACTTCACAAGAGTCTCAAAGAGTTTCAGCTTCACTGCAAAATCTCGTAGGTGTTGCTCGTAGCCTCCAAGATTCGGTGGAACGATTCCGCGTTGATGCTGGTGATAAAACAACGGGAGGTCGTTAGTATTCTTGCTAGTTACTTATACCCAAATCTTTGAGAGGACTCTGTCATGAACTCGGAACAACAACAGCAGCGAATCATGGGTTACTTCATCGAAGAAGCCCGCGAACATCTTCAGACGATTGAGCAAGGAGTATTAAACTTGCAAGATGTTCTCAATGATTCCGAATCGGTTAATGAGCTTTTTCGTGCAGCTCATTCAATTAAGGGCGGCGCTGCGATGTTAGGTGTCGGGAGCATTCAGCATATTTCTCATCGATTGGAAGACTTTTTTAAAATCCTCAAAGAAAATTCTCAAATAACTGTCGATGAACGTTTAAAAAGTTTATTGCTAGCGGGATTTGATCCATTAGCAGAGTTGTTAGATGAATTACAAAGTGATTTCAAAATATCTGATGAACTTACAACTGAAACAAATAATCGAGTAAAGCCGATCTTTACAGAAGTAGAATCTTATCTAAACGAATTGGTTTCTGATACTGATGGAGCCATATCTCCTGACAGGACAGAAGAATTTGCAATTGAGCTACCCCAAGAATTGACTGCTTCTCAAGAGTTGGTATTTCATCAAGAAGTAACTACAAAAATGCGGGATATGCTGCAATTATTTCGCGGCACTGATTCTGCAGAAAGCCGATCACAGCTACAAACTATTTGCAATTATTTCCAAGAAATTGGTAAAAACTATGACTTGAGGAATTGGACTAATTTAGTTACCCAAATAAAAAATGCGATCGCACAGCCCAGTAACTCGTACCGTACTCTTGCACCTATTTTAATCAGAGAACTGAAAGAAGCTCAAGATTTGGTGCTGTCAAACCGTGAAGTAGAACTCGCCGTTTCATCCCAATTACAAAATTTACTTCCCTCTTGGTTTTCTCAGGCAGAGGATGATGAAGTTAGCACAATTTTCACTACTGCATCTGAGATTAAGTCTGAAGAAGAAATTGTCAAAGACTTGGAAGTTTTAGACTTAGAAACAACAGACAATTTAGATAATATAGATCTATTTGTTGATCAAATTAATGAAGAAACTTTTGATTTAACAGATAGCCACGAAGATCCAATCAATCAAATGAATTGGATGGATGGCGAATATGAAATCACAGAAAATCAACATATTGATGGGCCAAAAGTTGGTGCTTCAGAGCTAAAATCTTTAGCGATTTTATTTGAAAATGACGACATTGATTTTGATGCTGCATGGGAAGATATCGAATCAAATGAGACGCATATATCGAAAATTGGATCTGATCAAATCTCAGATACTTACGATGAGTTTGCCGATCTACTCAGTCAGTCTTCTGACGATATTGAAAACGCTACCCTTAACAATATAGGTATTGAAGAATCTAGTATTGATCAACTATTTGGTGATTTCTCTACTGAGGAATCTATTGTTAATGAGAGTGAAGATTCTTTGTTTCCAGAAGATGTCAATATTTCATGGAATCAAACTTCTGAGATTGATAATCAGCTGGGACAGGCAAGTTTAAATGAACTGATAATAAATGATTTATTAGTTAGCGATAATGAATTTGGTGATCTTGATTTAGATATTAATATCATTGATGAAATCAGCGATGTTAACAACAGTACAAATATCGATAATTTTGATTTTACCGAAGAAGTTAATAACACTGAATCTTCTGATCAAAGCATGGGAAATGAGTTTATTGATGCTCAAAACAGTCTTGATAATATCTCTAGTGAAGAATACTTTGCGGAACTTGAAAGACAAGAAAACGCGAACGCTGATGATATAGAGAGTCAGGCAAATGAACCCTTTGCTTTAACTTTTTCTGAAGAAGAAATAGCATTATTAGAAGATCCGTTTGCGATTAATGAGAACCTTGACGAAGCTTTTTTAGAAACATCTTTGAATGTTATTAATGATAATTCTGTTAGTTCTGATGATAACCTTTTCTTTGAAGAATTTGAAACTAATGCAATAAAAGAAAATCAACCTAGTAACTATGCAGAATCTCCATTAAGCACTGACAACTTTGACACTGTTGATAATTCTGGTCTAAATATATTTGATGAGTTAGGATTCGATAGTGATGAACTTGAGCATACACTTGAACCTCAAGAATTTGACGACAGCAATAGATTGGAGGAATCTAATGTTATTTCCTCCAATCTTTCACTTGAAGAAAACTCTGATGATTTTATGACGTCTAAAATCAATCTTTCAGATGTTTCTGACATTAGCAATGATTTGAGTTTTCTTGTTGAGTCTGATGAATTTGATGATGATTCGGACTTTAATATTAGTAATGAAAATTTAAATCTATCTGAAGAAGTTTCATTTAAGTCAGACTTTGGTCAACTAACTGATGTTGATGAAATGAATAATGATGATAATTTAGATGATTTGTTTGCAGATTCTGCAGATTTCAAAGAGGTTGATAATATATCTAAGACTATTAAAACTGAGGATTTTATTGGCAACTCTATTGGTTTTAATGCCATTAGTGATATTGACGAATTAGAAAATTTCTTTGAAGGCAATGAAGAATCTCAGCCTGTTTTAATAAGTGAAGCTGATGATTTTAATAGCTTTAGTGAAGAGAATAATACGGATGATTTTTTTAGTACTTCTGAAGAGGCTGAAAATAATGACTGGAATGATTTAAATATTAATCATGAAATTCAGACTAGTGAGATAGAAGATGGATTTGCTGATTTTGGCTCACTGCAAACTGGGAATGAAGAAGATTTAGTGTCAAGATTTTTTGATCAAGTCGCTCTCTCCGAAGCCTCTAATCTGGAAGATTTATTTGTTGATGCCGATGAAGATAATCTAACTACATTAGACAATGAGCTAGACAATGAACTCGATAATGATTTTGACTTTGATAATGCGCGATCGCTATCTCAAATGGATGAAGATCTGACAGTTGTTCAAGAGAACTTTGATTTTGATGTTCCTAATCAAAGCGTTACAGCTAGCAACACTATTGATAATTTAGTTGATTTTTTCCAAGTTGATGATGACTCAGACATTAGCGTATTGCAATCTTCTGAAGAATTAACAAATGATAATTTAGCAGTTACTGATGATTTAGAATTCAATGAATTTGTAGACTTAAATGTAACTAGGTCAGAAACGTTTGATTTTTCAATTAATGAAACTCTCCAGACTGAAGATCTGTCTTCAGCAGAGGAATTAAATGGTATCGATGACAACTTTGACTTCGATGATTTAGAGTCGATGATTGGTGACTCTAATGATATGCCTAGTGAAGAAATTAATGGGTCTTTTGATAGCCAAGTCACAGAGACTTTTATCAATATCCAGACTCCTGCTAATTCTGATGATATGAATTTGGATGATATGAATTTCGATGAATTAGAAGCGCTCTTGGGCGATTCTAATAACTTAGGTGATTCTAATAACTTTGATACATTTATATCAGCTGATTCTGGTCGTGCAAATGTTTTAGTTGCTGATACTTTGGCGCCTGCCTCACCGACAAATTCTGACGACTTTGATGAGTTAGAAAGTATGCTTCAGTCGGCTTTCGCTAAGGATATTGGTCCAATAAAAACTAAATCTTCTACTCGTCCGCCCACGACTCAACGTAAGCAACGGTTGACGGATTCAACTATGCGTGTAGATGTAAAGTATTTGGATAGCCTTAACAACCTAGTTGGAGAACTTGTTGTAAATCGTAACCTTCTAGAACAAGATCAGGAGCGACTGCAGCAATTTATTACGAACCTATTGCATCAAGTCCAATTATTAAGTGATGTGTCCCAAAGAATGCGAGATCAATACGATCGCTCTTTGTTAGAGGCTTCGTTAACGGCCGGACGGGGTGGGCATTCTTATAATTTTGATTCATCGTACGCAATTGAAGGTGCAAGCTCAAATAGTACTGTTAGCAGCGAATTTGAAGGGATTGAGTTTGATCGATATAATACTTTTCACGTTCTATCACAAGAGATTATTGAGCTAATTGTCAAAGTGCGTGAATCTGCATCTGATATTGAATTTGTGGTCGGTGAGACCGATCAAGTAACTCGCCAGTTAGGCACAATTACTACTCAAGTCCAAGATGATCTGAAGCAGTCGCGTATGGTTCCCTTTGCCCAGATTGCCGATCGCTTGCCTAGAGGTATTCGAGATCGCGCTCTCAAGACTGGCAAACAAGCCGAATTAGAAATCTTCGGACGAGAAACCTTGATCGATAAGGCAATCTTAGAGCAACTTACCGATCCCCTTACTCATCTTGTTAATAATGCGATCGATCATGGACTAGAAGATCCTGCTACTCGGCAAGCTGCGGGCAAATCGGCTACTGGAAAGCTTACAGTACGAACCTATCACCAAGGGAATCAAACAGTGATTTCGATTGGTGATGATGGCGCTGGTATTAGCACTAGTAGAGTTAAACAAAGTGCAGTATCTAAAGGAGTACGCACTCAATCAGAAGTCGATAAACTTAATGATAGTGAAGTTTACGCTTTGCTATTTGAAGCTGGATTTAGTACAGCAACTGAGGCTGATGAATTTAAAGGTCGTGGCGTTGGTCTAGATGTGGTCAAGACCTGTATTGATGAAATTCGTGGCGTGATTATTGTGGAATCGGCGATTGGTAAAGGTACGACCTTTACGATTCGATTACCGCTGACTTTGAGTATTTCCAAGGCAATGTTCTGCATTAGCGATCGCGCCCGTGTTGCTTTCCCTGTTGATGGTTTCGAGGACATGGTCGAGGTTCCTCAAAGTCAAATTGTGCTTAATGATAAAGGTCAACCCTGTTTACCGTGGCGCGATACAGTTCTACCTTTCCAACATCTTTCTAATTTGCTCTCCTATAGTCGTCATATTAGTCGGAGTAATATCTATGGTAAGCAAGAAAATGATGAACTTTGTATTATCATTCTTCGCAATGACACCAGCTATCTCGCTTTACAAGTCGATCAGTTCCTAGGTGAGTACGAAATCGTAATCAAGCAATTGGAGGGGCCAATCCCTCAACCTGCGGGAATCGCTGGCGCTACAGTCTTAGGGGACGGTCGAGTAATGGCGATCGCCAACGTGCTAGAACTGTTCGATATTGCTAGTGGTAGACTTCGTCCTTCGGTTTCTGGAATCACCGTCCAACCACCTGTAGAAGAAGATATGGCGGCCGATCCGACAGTACTAATTGTGGACGATTCAATTACAGTACGCGAATTGTTATCGCTGACATTTGCTAAAGTTGGTTATCGAGTGGAACAGGCAAAAGATGGACAGGATGCATGGGAAAAACTCCGCGCTGGACTGCCCTGTGACATGATCTTCTGTGATATTGAGATGCCGCGTATGGATGGATTAGAGTTGCTATCAAGATTACAAAAAGATGCAAGGCTCAAAGAAATCCCTGTAGCGATGTTAACGTCACGTGGAGCTGATCGCCATCGTCAGTCAGCAATCCAGTTTGGAGCGAAAGGATACTTTACCAAGCCTTATCTCGAAGAAGAATTGTTGAGTGCCTCAAAACGTCTCTTAGCTGGAGAGACTTTGCCTATTTAAGTCAAGTTACTATCTATCAGAAATCATCTCAAACCAATCCTCATAAATAGAAGTGCGATCGCAAATTCACCACTTTCATCAAAATGCGATCGCAATATCTCTCAATCTCCAACAAAATCTGCGATCGCATTTTTGTAAATTACTGAGTATAGCGATCTCAAGAGCACTTATTGCTAACATATTGAAACATCCACAGAGATTATAGGTGCAGTCAATGGTTACCGCAATTAAGCAAATGGGGACTGTCGGTAAAGATGGAAAAATTGAACTTTATACACCTGAGTTGCTTGAAGGTACTCAAGTTGAAATAATTCTATTAGTTAATAGTCAAGATGAGACGGAGTATTTGCTTTCTACTTCGGCAAATCGCAAAAGGTTGTTAGATGCAGTTTCTAATATAGAAAAAGGAGAGGGTTTGGTTACGATTTCGGCTGAGGAGTGGCATGAGAAATATTGTATTTGAGCCGCAAGCTTTTCAAGATTTCAACAATTGGGCAAGAGAAGATAAGAAAATTTATGGCAAAATCGTTAATCTGATCAGTGATATATTACGCAGTCCTTTTGATGGGATTGGTAAGCCTGAGCCTCTGAAATATGATCTAAAAGGATATTAGTCAAGGCGAATTACTGAGGAACATCGCTTAGTTTATAAAGTTAATGAAGATGCTGTGATCATTGTCGGTTGTAGGTTTCATTATGAGAAATAGAAAGATAAATCTGCGATCACATTTTGATAAATTGCTGAACATGGCGATCGCATATCTCTCAATCTCTAACAAAATCTGCGATCGCAAATTGCTTGAGGATACTGATTATGATTTGCGATCGCTAAGATTTTGTTCACATGTCAATTTTGCTATGATTGATTTCATAGGTTAGCTAGTATTTTTGTATAAAGATATGAAAGAGAGAGATTTACTAAATCGCATATCCACCAACCCTAAAATTATGGTTGGTAAGCCCGTCATTAAAGGAACACGATTGTCTGTTGAATATATTTTAAATCTGCTTGCTCATGGAACAAATGTTGCAGAGATTTTGGAGGAGTATGAAGGTTTAGTTGAAGCAGATATTAGAGCCTGTCTGTTATTTGCTGCTCGTTCTTTGGAGAGTGCGAGTTTTATGCCTCTGGCCATGGAGACAGCATAGGTGCGTTTTCTAGTCGATGAAAATACAGGTGTGATCGTTGGACGTTGGCTACGAAGTCAGAATCATGAGGTTTTTTCTGTCTATGAGGAGGCAAGGGGTACTGATGATGATCTGATTCTTCAAAAGTCACTTGATGAGAATTGGATATTAATCACCTGTGATAAAGATTTTGGGGAGAAGGTCTATCGAGAGCAAAGATCTCATCATGGTGTTGTTTTTCTTAGGCTTGAAGATGAACGAAACTCAAATAAAATCAATGTTTTGCAAAGTTTGTTAGAGAGTTATGCAGAGCAGTTGGTGGATAATTTTGTGGTTGTTACGGAGAAGCAAGTTAGGTTTGCAAAGAGAAGGTAGCGATCGCAAATTGATTGACGATGCTGATTATGATCTGCGATCGCTAAAAATCTCCACAAACATCAATCATCAAGGGAGATTAAGGGGCGATCGCAATATCTATCAATCTCTCACAAAATCTGCGATCGCATTTTTGCAAATTACTGAGTATAGCGATCTTGCCTGTGAGATTTAAGCATCTAATTCTTCTAAAAACTTTTTACCGCATTTATCAAGATCATCATCTAAAGCAAAGGTTAAACTACGCGAACGGATTGACAAGTTTTGACTATCTAAAGGTGAGCTTAAAGGTTGTGGATAGATGAGAATCGCATTTCTACATTTCATTGCTTCGGCGTAGCTGCGAATTTGATGTAAATCTTCACCCTTGGGATTTGCAGCTACTTTATATTTTGTATCAAGGACAAATTGACATTCATCGGTTTGAAGATTTGCAATTACAAGATCGATACGACAATTTAAACCTATTTGAATGGAATGTTGTTTGTGTAATTTTAAATGAGGGGATAAATTCTTTTGTAACCATGCTGCTACAAAGGTTTCATATAGTTTTGCCATGTCTACAAGAAAGCCAAATGATGATGAGTCTCCCTGTGAGTGGCTGGGTGCGGTGTGACTAAGAAAAAATTGGCAGAGAATATGCAGAGTTCGATAGTCTTGATTGAGTCGGGAATATTGGCGATTGAGGCAGTCTGAGGCAACAAATGGGCGCAAAGTTACATAGCTCTGCAATCCTTGAAAGGCTTTATGAATTTTTGATTGAGATTGGTCATTGCATAAGCCAGATCTGAGAATACGATGTAATGTATAAGCAATTATTTGATTGTCTTCAATATCACGAGTATTTTCTTGATATTGACAGTTCATTTTTATTTCCCAAGGTTTGCGGAGATTTCTGGAAATATCTATGCGTCCACGTACATGGGTTAGAGAATCATTTCTATTGATATATGCACAATATAGTCCTTTACGACAACGTGCTAAAACGCGATCGCTGAGTAAGTTGGCGAGACGATTGAGAAAGTCTTTTAGTGTTTGACAGCTTACTAAGTCGAGTGGAAATTGAAA
>JBBRMK010000003.1:0-94959 GCA_038230875.1 Pseudanabaenales cyanobacterium | reverse complement strand
TATCTATTTGCCGCATCCTCCACAGCTTTTTACGGTTGCTCTGATGATTTGGTCTGGAGTTTCGCTCAACTGACGACCACCTCCTTCTCTTCCTATGCTTCCATTTCGTTCCTCACCACTGCCTTTATCTTCGCTTTTTACATCAGCTTTAAATCCTTTTGCTGGTGGTAGGCTTGAGTTCCATGATGTTTTCTTTGGTTTCTTTTCTAACCGTTTGTGTAATTTCTGTATTTCTTCCCATAGTTCCACTATCAAGGCTTCTTTTCCCTCTTCTGTTAGCTGCTTTAAATCGCCAAGTTCTTTCATCCTATCACTTTTTCACTTTTGTATACCCCAATTTGCCTGAGTTGAGCAATTACCTTTAATCGACTAGGCAGCACCATCCTATCAACCGCAGCAGCCCTTCAAGATGACAGAATCACTCCAGAAGTACTTGAACAAGAACTCAAGGAATCTGTACCAAATTTTAAGCAACAGGCTGCACTCAATGTTCAAAAAGAGAGAGTACGTGCTTTGTTACAAAAACGCGGCAGTCTGTCTGATGAAACAATTACTATGTCAGACCTAGAGCAACTGGGCTTCCGCACCTTTAATGAGATTCAACCCATTTTAGAAAGATTAGAAGAAGCAGATCTCGCCTATCAACTAAATCAGGACGACTCCAAAGCTTTTGCGCCCATTCCATTACCCTACGCCGATGATGAGTTGCTCCCAAATGATCCTGAAGAATAGCTAAGAGATCACTATAGAAACTAAATATTTGTTAAGCATAGAGCTAAGTAATACTCTTGACAATTATTTATCTAGTTTCCCATAAGCAAAGAAGAAAGTTACACTGAAAGTTCTTCTTAATCTGAATTAACGCAAATTGCTATAAAGGAATAAGAGTCAAGAAATTGGTTTGTTACTAAATCTTTATATAAAGAAATAAGATCAAATGCAAAGATAAATTTACAATTAGCATTCAAAACAAAATTTCTAGAGTGTATATACAACAAAGAATTTTGGGTATTCTAGCGATTTTTTTGTAAACCTGAATTTAGTGTTTTATGATTTGCACAAAATCTGCACAAATTAGCTGATTTAATCATTTTATCCAAAAGCAACTGAACCAAAAGACATAGATCGTTTAGGTTTAGTTCCATTAAGTAAATTGAATAAACTTGGTTATTCGTTTAATCAATGACGCTTAGGGAATCTATTTGATTTGGATATTTATCGTAATTTAATATCTAGACAAACAGTTCAGCTTGGAATCATATCCCAATTTATATATAAAAAATAGGAGATTCTTTAATATGGCATTAGATGCTTTTACTAAAGTAGTTGCTCAAGCCGATACTCGCGGTGCTTATGTAACTGATTCACAAATCGATGCGTTGAAGCAAGTAGTTGCAGATGGCACTAAGCGTTTAGACGTGGTCAACCGCATTACATCTAATTCTTCAGCGATCGTTACCAACGCAGCTCGTTCTTTATTTGACGATCAACCTCAATTGATTGCTCCTGGTGGAAATGCTTATACACACCGTCGTATCGCTGCTTGCATTCGCGATATGGACATCATTCTGCGCTATGTAACCTACGCTATTTTTTCTGGCGATGCCAGCATTTTAGAAGATCGTTGCCTCAACGGTTTGCGCGAGACCTACAGTGCTTTAGGAGTACCTGGTGGATCTGTAGCAGTAGGCATCGAAAAGATGAAAGAAGCTGCGATTTCCCTTGCTAATGACCCCAATGGTGTAACTCGTGGAGACTGTAGCGCTCTTATGTCAGAAGTAGCTAGCTATTTCGATAAAGCAGCAGCATCAGTAGGCTAAGTTTTTTGTCAAATTTGTGAGCTCGACTTTTAGAAATCGATCCGCAACGCTGACTTAACTTCAATCTATTCTCTTTTTTGCATAATCTTTTTCGCATACTTTTTTCTTTTTCTTTTTTTTCATTCCATATAATTTTTAGAGGTCTATCGAATATGAAAACTCCTTTAACTGAAGCAGTTAATACAGCTGATTCTCAAGGTCGCTATCTTGGTGTTCCTGAAATGCAAGCTGCCTTTGGTCGCCTGCGTACAGCAACTGCCAGCCTTGATGCTGCTAAAGCATTAAGTTCCAAAGCTCAGAGCTTGGCTGAAGGTGCAGCGAACGCTGTATATCAAAAATATCCCTACACCACTCAACAACAAGGCAACAACTTTGCTTCGTCACCTCGCGGTAAATCGAAGTGTGTTCGTGACATCGGCTACTACATCCGCTTGGTCACTTATAGCTTGATTGCAGGAAGCACTGGTCCTCTAGATGATTATCTCATCAGTGGTTTGACTGAAATCAATCGTACTTTTGATTTGTCTCCTAGCTGGTATGTTGAAGCTTTGAAGTTTGTTAAATCCAATCATGGCTTAAGTGGCGACGCAGCTTTAGAAGCTAATTCCTACATTGACTATGCAATCAATGCCCTAAGCTAAGATTTTTTCTAATTCTGAAGAATAAGGAAAGCTCCAAAAAAGGTAAGTAAGCCCTGAGTGGAGTACTTACCTTTTTCTATTGTGTAAGGCAGTATATGTTGCCCAGAATAGAAAATTTTTACAAGATTATAAACAAAATTATTTAAGGAATAATTGAATATGACAAGTTCTACAACGGCAGCCCGTCTGGGATTTGAGCCTTTTGTTAATGTTTCTCCTGTGGAATTGCGTCCAAACTGGACTGGTGCTGATGTTATTGGCGTAATTGCTGCAGCTAATCGACAGATTTTTGGCAACGATCATTTGATGTTGTCAGAACGCTTAACTAGTGCTGAGTCTCTGCTTGCCAGTGGCAATATTTCTGTACGAGATTTTGTGCGCGCCTTAGCTCAATCCGAATTGTATCGGACTAAGTTCTTTTCTTCAACACCACAAGTTCGGTTTATTGAATTGAACTTTAAACATCTTTTGGGTCGTGCTCCTAATGATGAGTCAGAGATCACAGAACATGTCAATCGCTACATTGAAGAAGGATATGAAGCGGATATCAATTCTTATATTGATTCTGACGAGTATCAAGAAAATTTTGGCGATTCGATTGTTCCTTATTACCGAGGATTTGCAACTCATCGCGGTCAGAAGAACGTAGAGTTTAATCGCATGTTTCAGCTTTATCGTGGTTATGCTAATAGCGATCGCGCTCAGGGCAAAAACAAATCGACTTGGCTGACAGAAGATCTTGCTCAAAATTCGGCAAATGCAATTCGCACACCTCATTTTGGACAAGCTCTAGCTGGTAATACTGGTGACGATCGCGGTCAACTTTATCGGGTCTGTGCGATTCAAACTAATCGCGGACGGACTACCCAAATCCGTCGCAGTGTCACTGAATATTTGGTTTCCTATGACCAACTTTCACCCACCCTTCAACGCTTAAATCAACGTGGTAGCCGTATTACGCAAATTTCTCTTGCATAATAGTGCGATCATTTAAGTGCGATCATCAATAATATGCTAGTAATGCTTCGTATTGCTAGCATATTATTGATTTTACTTCAGCGCTTAGCGCTTTAATTTGCTTAAATATAATAAGCTTAAATACAATAAGTTTAAATACAATAAGGAGAATAAAATATAGTGATTACAACTGCTGCTTCCCGTTTAGGGACTTCTGCTTATAGTAATAGCAGCCCAACAGAATTACGTCCTAATTGGACACCAGAAAACGCTAAGGTTGTAATTAACGCTGTTTATCGCCATGTGTTAGGAAATGACTACATCATGGCATCAGAGCGTTTGACAGCTCTTGAGTCTTTGCTATGTAATGGACAAATCACAGTGCGTGACTTTGTTCGGGCTGTAGCGAAGTCAGAATTGTACAAAGTTAAGTTTCTCTATACTAACTTTCACACTCGCGTGATTGAGTTAAACTTCAAGCATCTATTGGGACGCGCTCCTTACAATGAAGCGGAAGTGACCGAGCATCTCAATCGCTATCAAACTGAAGGTTATGATGCTGATATTGATTCCTATATTGATTCAGTTGAATACGAAGCAAACTTTGGTGATGCGACAGTACCTTACTACCGTGGTTTTGAGAATAAGGTGGGAGACCAGACAACTGGCTTTACCAGAATGTTTCGCCTCTATCGTGGATATGCAAATAGCGATCGCTCTCAAATCGATGGTAACAGCTCAAGATTAGCGGTTGAGCTTGCTCAAAATACCGCTTCGACAATCGTCGGTGCTTCTGGCGGCAGCGAAGGCTGGGCTTATCGTTCTGCTAAAGGCGGTGCGATGGCTACGCGTGCTTTTGGTCGCTCTTCTACAGGTTCAGGCGATCGCCTTTATAGAATCGAAGTTGCTGCGGCTAATCTACCTAGATATCCGAAAGTGCGTCGCACCAATAGAGAGTACATCGTCTCTTATGAGCAGTTGTCAAATACCTTGCAGCGCATTAATAAAATGGGCGGTAAGGTTGCTAGTGTTACGATCGCTTAACTGCTTCTTATGAATGCTTCTTGTGAATGCTTCTTGTTACTACGCAATAACGCTAATATTTAATATGTGTATGATTTTAATATACGTATTAATTTAATTAATTTCAACAACTTATACTATTGAAAATCTGTTTTTATGATACCTCCAACTTCCACTGCAGATACTCGCTCATTTATTTATGAAGTATCTGGATTGCATCAAAATGAGCAATCTGACAATAACAGCTATCCTATCCGCACTAGTAGCAATACTTTTATTCAAGTTCCTTATGATCGCATGAATGAGAAAATGCGTAGTATTACTCGTCTCGGCGGCACAATTGTAAGTATTCGCCCAGTTAATGAGCGGATTAATTAATTCATCTGCCATTTTACTTGTTGGTTCTTAAACTCAAAAAAGAAAGGTAGCGCGAAACGCTACCTTTCTTTCTTTGCTTTACATTGCAACAATAATAGCGATCGCCACTTTCTGCATCATGGCAATTGCTATAACATTAATGCATTCGATTCATTAAATCCCAGCTTGAGAGGGCTTCGTGAAAATTCGTAAAGCAATAATTGCGTATAAGTCGGGTAGTCAAATTGGTAAAATATGGGCTGAGCGATGTAGCAGCGAGTTAGAAGCCCTTGGGGTCAAGGTATTAATCGGCCCAACAGGAGCAACCGACAATCCCTATCCTGTTTTTCTGGAATCAATGCACCAAGAAATCGATTTAGCGATTGTATTGGGTGGCGATGGCGCAACTTTGGGAGCAGCAAGATATTTGGCAAAACTTGAAGTGCCAATTTTAGCAATTAATGTTGGGGGACATCTGGGTTTTTTAACTCACTCTATCGAGCAATGTGAAAATACAATTGAGATATGGGAACGATTATTGTCTGATCGTTTTGCGATCGAACGACGGATGATGCTGGAAGCGAAAATTATTAATGTTGATCAAGGCTTAGGTAACAATTTAGGACAGCCCAGTGGACCGTTTATATGTCTCAACGAGATGTGTGTAAAACCTGCATCTCCCGATCGCATGGTTACAGCAGCTTTAGAACTAGAGATTGATGGAGAAGTTGTCGATCAATATCATGGCGATGGGCTAATTGTTGCTACTCCCACTGGTTCAACTTCTTACACTGTTGCCGCAAATGGCCCCATCGTGCATTCAGGGATGCACGCGATCGCGATTACGCCGATTTGTCCTTTAAGCCTATCGAGTCGCGCGATCGTGATTCCGCCCAAATTAACGGTTAGCATTTGGCCGCTTTCTACTGAAGATTTCAGTTTAAAGTTATGGACAGATGGTGTAATCGCGACTTCAATTTTTCCAGGGCAGAGAGTAGATATTCGGATGTCAGAATCTCAAGCCCAATTTATCGTATTGACAGAAAGCTATTCTTACTATCAAGCATTACGTCAAAAGCTTTTATGGGCAGGGGCTAGAGTACGCTATCCAAATCAATATCGACCCTCATAAACAAAAAAGCCTCGCAAAGCGAGGCTTTTTTGTTTATGAATCTATAGCAGATTGAGAAGAAACCAAACCCAGATTTTTTGTAAAAGCACTGCAAAGCGGTGCTTTTACAAAAAATCTAGTGGTGGGTTTGTTCGGGATTTGCTATAAAAGTTACAATACCTAATCGCGAAATGCGATTCGACCCGTTTTAGGCAAGCTAAAAGCTAAAAAGGAAAAGAAGTATAAACCATAAACAATTCCACCGACTGCGCCAACAAATACCAAGTTCTCTACTGGTACACCATTATGAAATACGTTACTAAAATTTAGAGGCGGCTCAAACCAAATTTTGCAAATACCACTAAGCTGCTCGGCTTTTGCAAATGCACAATTGGCAAAAAATAGTCGAAATCCAACGCTGAGAAAGCAATAAACAGTGGTCGCCCAGCGCCATCCTAAATAAATTGGCTTAAGGCTTTTGCGCGAGGCTTCAATATCTTCATTCAGATCTTGCCAAAACCAGAGAGCAAGAACAATCAAAATCTCAGCAACGAGGCCCGATATAAAAGCGATCGCTAAGCTACCAATCGCTAAGTAAATAGTAATAAGTATCAGACTTGCTACACGCCAATATAGAAGCAGCGATCGCTTGATAGCTTCATTTTTATTTTGAAAAGCCCAGCACAACAATCCGAAAGGAATGATAACAATAAATAGCAGAGCCAATCGATAGTCTAGCCATACAAGTTGGCGAATGAGAGTAGCATCCATAAAAGCAAAATTTAAGAGCAAAATTTTTTGATCGAATCTTTCAGTCTATGGTATTGTACCAGTCTGTAAAAAATAAGCTTTTCATTGTGTAAAATACAAACAAAAATAGCGAGATTCAAACTAACTGGTTTGAATCTCGCTATCAATGGGCTTAACGAAACATCTATGTTGCTGTATTTAGCTTCTCAAATTAAATTCTTTTTTACATCAGCTAAATAGCCGATATCGCCCCAAAAAGGATAACGAGAGCAAATCGCCGCTTATCCTTTTTTAGAGTTTTAGCATTAATCTAACGTAAGTTCGGGTTAAGCCTTCTTCTAAAAGCGCAACCCTCCAAGAACTCAAGTTCTTGGCTCAAAGCTAAAACCCGTTTCAACGGGTTAAAGACGATTTTCAGGAATTTGTCAGTCGGTTTTAACCGACTTAAGCTTTGAGCCAAGAACTTGAGTTCTTGATTAGCAAAGCTTTTAGGGCAAAACCTTATCCCGAACTCACGTTAATCTAAGTACAGGTAAAGCTACAGCAGTCTATCCTTAAAGTATGAAAAATTCAGATAAACTAAAAGGCTCTCAACTGACCAGAGGCGAAAGCATCTCTGATGTGGTGACATCCACGGTGGGGTCATGGAGATTTATCCTTATTCAAAGTTCTCTACTGGGAATGTGGATTCTTTTAAATGTTATTAGCTGGATTAAACATTGGGATGAATATCCTTTTATTCTGCTAAATCTTGCGCTTAGTTTTCAGGCTGCTTATGCAACTCCATTTATTTTGATGAGTCAAAATCGTCAGTCTGGAATGGATCGAGATAAAGCCAAGCAAGACCTTGATGTTAATGTCAAAGCAGAGATAGAAATTGAATCTTTACATCAGAAAATTGACAGTTTAAGAGATAGAGATATAGCTGAGCTTAGCCGTATGCTTAGTATTCAGAATCAGACAATTCAACGCTTGGAAGAAATGCTCTCGCGTGAAATTAGCGCCAATCATCCTGACCCATGATGTATAAAATTGTGTCAAGATATAAATAGTTATCTACAAAAATTATTTTTACAAGCTGATTGGCAATGTCTGCAATTTCAATAAAAGTCCCCAAACAAAAACTCAAAAATCCTCCACTGCAAGTTCATACTTTAGGCGATCGCGTTTTACGTCAGCCAGCTAAGCGCATTAGCAAAGTAAATGACGAAATTCGTCAGATTATTGTCGAGATGTTGCAAACAATGTATAGCAACGATGGGATCGGTCTAGCTGCGCCACAAGTGGGGTATAACAAACAGTTACTTGTCATCGATCTTGAACTTAAAGACGAAAACAAGCTACCTTTAGTGATGATCAATCCTGAAGTAAAAACTTCGGGCGGAGACTTGGTTACTGGCGAAGAGGGATGCCTGAGTGTTCCTGAGGTATTTCTTGATGTCGTGCGTCCTGATCGTGTCGAAGTGTCATATCGCGATGAAGACGGTAGACCTAAGCACCTAATTGCTGAGGGTTTGCTAGCAAGAGTGATTCAACATGAAATGGATCATTTGAATGGAGTTCTATTTGTTGATCGCGTTAAAAATGCGATCGCTTTAAACAAAGAATTAAGTGCTCATGGTTTTGCCTCAAAGGATGTTCAAGCAATTAAATAAGTCTAGTGCGTCGATTTTTGATGCTCCTATTTTTAATGCCCCGATTTTTAATGGCAGAACAGGAATCTATCTATGCTGATCCAAAAATTGCTTGATTGTCCAGAGTTTATAGCTGGTGACTCGACTATATTACGTGAGCTATTGCATCCTGACAAACAGGCGATCAATTTACGCTATAGTCTTGCCCATGCGGTTTTGCCAGTAGGTGAAACCTCTCAACCGCATTCTCTGATTACTTCTGAAGTATATTACATCATGAGTGGAAGCGGTGAAATGCACATCAATGATGAGAGTCATGAGATTGAAGCAGGCGATACTGTCTATATTCCGCCAGATGCTAAACAATTTCTTCGCAATATTGGTAAGGAACCAATTGTATTCATTTGTATCGTTGATCCTGCTTGGCGTAAGGAAGATGAAACCATCTATGCCTAAATCGTAATCTTCATTCAGGAGATTACAGCAATTTGCTTTCAAACCTAGTAATATACAGCAATTTGCTTTCAAACCTACCACAAGCAATAATATAAAACCCTTTGCGAGGCTGTGCCCTGCGACCCTTGTCGTGGTGGATTTGATCAACAACTGCTGTAACTCATAAGAACTTAATCACCAAATTTTCCAATCACTCCAATTGAGATTAAAAATAGAAGTATTAGGGAAAGCGATCGCATTATTGTTCTGCACTAGCTTTTGCTGTAATTGTGAAAGTTGAGGGCTAACTCTCGGCAAACTTTCGACTAATTGATAGGGCAAAATTCCTTCAGATAGTGCAAACGTTGCTGTTGTCGCGGCTGCGGCTCCTACTGACCACTCGTAGGAATGGACGCGATAACCTGCGGCGACGATGTAGCTGTAGGCGATATTTTTGCCAGACACGAGTAAATTGTCGATTTTTTGAGGGATCAGCGATCGCAGGGGGATCTGTCCAGGGAAAGCGGCTCCATGACCATTTCGTACTCCTGCTCGTTCTGTATTGCCAGCTTTTTCGACTGGATACTCACTCAAGCAAGGATGGAAATCAAGATAATATTGAGCAATACCGATCGCGTCTGGATAAATGGTCGAACGGGTGCGGCGGGGAATTTGATTAGGATCAGTATTATTTCTAATTGCGCTAGTTGTCTCTAAACCAGCCAAAGCATTCCACAGATTGCGGTAGGTTTGCTCAGATAGATTTTTACGGTAAAGTTCAGTACTAAAATCTACTTGCGAGACATCAATCTCTGACATACTAAAGCCTTCAGGATAGCCATAGGAAGGACGACCAATAATCCGCCTTGATTCGCGAATATAAGGATATTTGGAAAGTCCATGCAGAGTTCCCATGGGCGATTCCAAACCAGTTAGTAAACGATGGTTTGGGAAAGGTTTTTTCCAATTAGTTTTTTGTTGCGAATCGGTGGTTCCGACCACTAGCCAGTAATAAAAACCTAGAGCAATTTCTTCACCGCTTTTAAGGGTTTCGGTTCGCAAGCCGCCCATCCATCCATTTGACTCTAGCTGTCCGGATCGCTGCAATTGATCTCTAGAATATATGAGATTATCTTGAGCTGTCCCTGGCCGATAATCGTTGCCCCAAACCCAGTTTTGCATTGAGATATCACCTGCTTTCATAGATGAAACTCCAAAGGCATTTTTCTGAGGAGATTCAGTTGCTGCACTCAAGATGCGGCGATAGGTGAAGATGGTGTCAAAGTTAGCTAGATTTGGCTTTGGATCAGAGCCGTAATAGGGCAGATAGCGATCGTAAAAAGTTGGTTTCTGCTGCGGTTGAGCCTCCTGAGTTTGCTCCATTGCAAAAGTATATGTAAAACCTTGCGTACAATAAGCATCATTGGTAGTTACTGGCGAAGACGGATTAAGATGCGATCGCGGATCGATACCAACTCGATAGGGAACATCAGCTAGAGCAATGATTTCGCCTGTTTCCGTGGAGTCAATCACAAACCAATCGGTTGGGCGTTTTTGCTGCGGATTCATATTTGCTAGCGGAATAAACCGAATTAATTGCTTCTGCAATCGTGGCGAATTTTCGTAGCGATAAGCATCTTCAATGATTTGTGAAAGTGGCTCAGTATTTAGCGGTGCGGTATTGGCGGCAGGGCGATGTTGAATGGCGATCGCTCCATCGATCAATTTACCATCAGCACTCATTTCCAGCTTTTTAATTACTGTATTTGGAAACCATTTCAGCTTGCCATTTCCTTTTTGGGCAGCTTCTTGCAACATTTCTACAAGTATTTGCTGTGCGGTATTGGGAATAAAACAAGAAACACTAACCCAACAATCTCCCGCGTTCAGTTTTCCATATTTCTGCTCAATCCGCTTCCGAAATTCGATATAACCTTGTGGAAAGAACCAAAGACTGCGTTGTTTTTTGGCTTCATCCAATGCTGATGTGCCCTGAGATGTAAGCTGTCCACCAATCCAATCAGTAATCTCGGTCATGCAGACAGTGCGCCCAGCTAGCAAACCTTCATATGCAGTCGCTGTCCCTGCCACACCACCGCCAATAATCAAAATTTCGCAATCTTCGACTCGATCTGGTGTTCTAGGGATCGAGTTTTGAGCGATCGCAATATCAGCGATCGCGAATGTACCTAGCGAGAATGTGCTTAGTACGATAGAAGCGATAAAAGTAGACTTTTTCAATGATTTTGACATCAGTATAAAATTCCTAATTGCAGACCAAAAAAGTAAGAGAAGTAGAGAAATTAGTAACTGATGTTACGCAGAGCGAAGATCTGCCCTCATCCCCCAACCCCTTCTCCCGCAGGAGAAGGGGAGTAAAACCCAATTATTTTCTTGTTCCTCTCTCCTGCGGGAGAGGGGCTAGGGGTGAGGGTCTTAAAATTTTCTGCGTAAGCTGAGTTAGTAACAATAGTGCTCGAAGCCAGAGCATATCTAATGCAGATCTAATACAGGAGATCAAATTCAAAATGAAATAGTCTAAAAGCCCCCATTCCAAGGGATAGTATTTTAGACTATGCTTAACTCCTATATTGATTATTACTCGCTCGAATGCAACTAGTCTAATGCAACCAACCGATCCGAAAAAATTTACCGAGAAAGCATGGGAAGCGATCGTCAAATCGCAGGAGGTCGCTAGGCGATCGCAACATCAGCAACTCGAAGTCGAGCATTTGTTGATGGCAATGTTGGAGCAGGAAGAAGGCTTGACTACGACCATATTTACGGCGTTGTCAGTACCGATGGCAAGGGCGCGGCGACAGGTCGAAGAGTTTTTGCGGAGACAGCCGCGTGTGGCTAGTCCAGAGCAGTTGTATTTGGGGCGCAATTTAGAAATATGGCTTGATCGTGCCGAAGAAAGCCGCAAGGGCTTTGGCGATGACTTTATGGCGGTTGAACATCTGCTGTTAGGCTTAGTCGATGACGATCGCTTTGGTAAGCGGTTATTTCGCGATCTAAGCATTGATCGCAAGCGACTAGAAGAGGCGATTAAAGCGCAGCGAGGCAGCCAGACGATCACGGATCAAAATCCTGAAGCCAAGTATGCGGCGTTGGAAAAATATGGGCGCGATCTGACTGAGCAAGCCAAGCAAGGCAAGCTCGATCCTGTGATTGGGCGGGACGATGAAATTCGGCGGGTGGTGCAAGTATTATCGCGGCGGACTAAAAATAATCCTGTGCTAATTGGTGAACCAGGGGTGGGCAAAACCGCGATCGCGGAAGGGTTAGCGCAGAGAATTATTCGCGGTGATGTTCCAGAATCATTAAAAGACCGCACGATTATTAGCCTTGATATGGGTTCGCTAATTGCGGGAGCAAAATATCGTGGTGAATTTGAAGATCGGCTTAAGGCAGTTTTAAAAGAAGTGCTTAATTCTGATGGGAAGATTGTGCTGTTTATTGATGAACTGCATACAGTCGTTGGGGCTGGGGCAACGCAGCAAGGCGCAATGGATGCAGGAAACATTCTCAAACCAATGTTAGCGCGGGGTGAACTGCGCTGTATTGGCGCAACCACCATAGATGAATATCGTCAGTATATTGAGAAAGATGCGGCTTTAGAACGTCGCTTTCAGCAGGTTGTGGTCAATCAGCCGACAGTAGAAGATACGATTTCAATTTTACGTGGATTGAAGGAACGTTATGAAGTACATCATGGTGTAAATATTTCTGATTCGGCACTGGTGGCGGCGGCAACACTTTCTAATCGTTATATTACTGATCGCTTCTTGCCAGATAAGGCGATTGATCTCGTGGATGAATCGGCGGCAAAGCTGAAAATGGAAATCACTTCTAAGCCTTTAGAATTAGATGAAATTGATCGCCGCTTGATGCAATTGGAAATGGAAAGATTGTCATTGCAAAGGGAAGGAGATTTTACACCTGTCGAACGGGTGGAAACAGAAGGTAAGGTAATTTATAAAACAAAGAGTAGTAAAGCTGTTCAAGATCGCGTTGATCGTCTCGATAAAGAAATGAACGAATTGCGCGATCGCCAAATCAGTCTCGATGATCGCTGGCAACAGGAAAAAGATACGATCGATAATTTGCGATCGCTAAAAGAGCAGATCGATCAAACTAAGCTGCAAATCGAACAGTCTGAGCGTGAGTTTAATCTCAATCGTGCCGCAGAACTAAAATATGGCAAGTTAACTGAACTAGAAAAAAATCTTGATGAAGCCGAACTAGAGCTTAATCGCGCCCGCGCCGATGGCTCAATTCTCTTTCGTGAACAAGTCACCGAAGACGATATTGCCGAAATTGTAGCGCGTTGGACAGGGATTCCCCTCAAAAAGCTACTGCTATCAGAGCGTCAAAAACTGCTTACTTTAGAGAAACATCTTCATGATCGCGTGATTGGTCAAGAAGAAGCGGTAACTTCCGTTGCTTCAGCAATTCGGCGCGCTCGTGCAGGAATGAACGATCCCAATCGTCCGATCGGTTCATTCCTATTCTTAGGACCAACAGGAGTTGGCAAAACCGAACTCGCAAGAGCTCTTGCCGAATTCCTCTTTGATTCTGATGCTTCGATGGTTCGCATCGATATGTCTGAGTATATGGAGAAGCATTCCATTTCGCGATTGATAGGTGCGCCCCCTGGTTATGTCGGCTATGAGGAAGGGGGACAATTTTCGGAAGCAGTGCGTCGTCATCCTTACTCAGTAGTGCTCTTTGATGAAGTCGAAAAAGCTCACCCTGATGTATTCAATATTCTCTTGCAAGTTCTTGATGATGGACGTATAACCGATAGCCAAGGGCGTTTGGTTGATTGCAAAAATACTGTGATCATTATGACTAGTAACATTGGTAGCGATCGCATATTAGAAGTATCCAAGGATTTGTCCAGCGATCTTGATGGTGACTCTAAGTATGACGAAATGCGCGATCGCGTACTTGATGTTCTTCGCACTCACTTCCGCCCAGAATTTCTCAATCGCATTGATGAAACCGTGATTTTCCATGCCCTACGCAGAAATGAGATTCGCGCGATCGCCACGTTACAAATTAAACGCATTGAGAATAGACTTAGCGATCGTAAGATTTCGCTAAAACTGAGCGAAGCTGCCAAAGACTATATCGCCGCCGTTGGTTACGATCCTTCCTATGGTGCGCGTCCACTCAAACGAGCAATTCAAAGAGAAATCGAAAACCCGATCGCTACTAAAATCCTTGAAGGGATTTTTGCAGAAGGTCATACGATTAATATCACTGTGGAGGATGAGAAGTTAGTTTTTAGCTAACGAAACCAACCCAAAAATCCCCTTTTAAATCCCCCCTTTTTCCTTGTTTAGGATGCGATATACTTTGCGCGTTTCTAGGAATGCGGGATAGTTTTCGTTATGAAGGCAAAGAACAAATTGAATGGTTTTCTCTCATTATCTAAATTATCTGTTGTAAAATGTAGTTTGAAAGATATCTAGAATAAAAAAGCTTGTATGCGATCGCTTGTCACAGAAACAATTAATGGTGATACCTATTTTTAAGTAGGAATTTATTTTATAAGTTTATGAATGTAAATTTTCCAATACCAAAAGAATTAGAGTCTTATGTTGAAGTTCAACTTCGATCTGGTCATTACGCATCTATTGCGGATTATTTTCTAGCTTTGTTGCAAAAGGATCGTCAGCGAAAGGAAGCTCAAGCAAAGTTAACGAGTTTATTGCAAGAAGGTTTAGATTCAGAAGCGGAACCAGCAAATTCCTCTTATTGGCAAGATTTGCGGACATCTGTTTTAGGAGCAGAGCAATAGCGACTATGACTTTTCAGGTAACAGTCCGAAATCGTGCAACTCAGGATATTAGGAGACAAGCAAATTATATTTTGGTAAATGGCAATCGACAAGCGGTTGAGAGATTTTTGGAATATGCCGAGTATGCTTTTGGTCAATTGGCGATAACGCCAAATATGGGTAAGGTTGTGCCGTTGCTTGTGTCTGATATGGGAACAGTTCGTCAGTGGCGGATTAAGAATTTGAAGGATTATTTGATTTTCTACAAGGTTGAAGGAGAACGAGTGGATGTTATTCGGGTTTTGCATGGTGCGAGGGATTTAGAAGATCTTTTACCTTTCTTAGATGAAGAGATTTAATCCCTTAATTTTTTAATGGAAGATAAAGTCAAGCGATCGCATAGTTCGTCAAGGTTTGCTCTGGCATAATCGACAGTGACTTGATACATATTGTTTTTCGCCTAATCTTAAGTCCTACTCCCTTCCCAGTATAAAAATAGACATTAAAAACCAAGAATTAGTGTTGCGGCGCGGAGCGCCGCAACGTCTAATCTTTCGCTGGGAAGGGAGTAAGATAACATCAACGAAACCAACCCAAAAATCCCCTCTTGCGCTGGGTAAGGTTTAGCGCTTTGGATAGTCTTTGTGTATTATGCGAACATTAGCCGTCCCTTTGGTGTGGGAATAGTTCTTCCGAGCATTTGGGCTGTTTCTATCCATTCTTTAATGATGACTTCGGCGTTGGCTACGGCTTCGGCGTAGGTTTGTCCGTCTGCCATGCAGCCTGCAAGTTCGGGAACTTCAACGAGGAAGGCGTTATCGGCTTCGCTCCAGTAAATAATTAGTTCGTATTTAATCGGCATTGTTTTCTTTGCGGGTTATGTAGCGTTTTTAGGTCAAAAAGCTTAAACTGAACTGATGCTAAATTAAGCCAATTGCAGTAAGTGCGGTTGAGGTGAGGGAATGCCTTCGGCTTGCCAAGATTCTAGATACATCTCGATTACTTCTTCGCCGTTGCGGATGGCTTCGGTGCGGGTTTTGCCGTGGGTGCAGGGCATGAGAACTAGATCGCTAAATTCGGGAATTGTCACCAAATAAAGTTCGTCTTCGTCCGACCATTCTAAGATCATGCTATATCTGTTAATCTCTTTGCTCTCTACGAATTTGTTCTATTTCTTTTAATAGCTGTTGTAGCTGTTTCTCTAGATAGGAAGGAACGTCATCACCATCTTTTCCAGAAACTGTCATTGTTTTTCGCCTAATCCTAAGATAACATCAATGAAATCAACTCAAAAACCCCCTTTTACGGTGGATAAGGTTTAGCGCTTTGGATGGTCTTTGTGTATTAATTGTCGCTTTCAGTATTGAGTAACTTTTGTCTGAATTTATCGTATTTGCTCATTTATTGTTTCTCCATTGACTCGCGTAGAAGTTGTAGATTACCGCGAATTATTTTTGTGCTTGGATGGTCTGCGCCTAGCGCGACTTCTAGAATTGCTAATGCTCGCAAATAGAGAGGTTCGGCTTCGCTGTAGCGTCCTTGCGATTTGTATAGTCCTGCGAGATTGTTGAGACTGGAGGCGACAGAGGGATGGTCTGCTCCTAGTTGCCTTTCCCTGATTTCTAGCGATCGCAGATAGAGAGGTTCGGCTTCGCTGTAGCGCCCTTGCGAAAGATATAGTTCTGCGAGATTGTTGAGACTGGTGGCGACAGAGGGATGGTCTGCTCCTAGTTGCCTTTCCTTGATTTCTAGCGATCGCAGATAGAGAGGTTCGGCTTCGCTGTAGCGCCCTTGCGAAAGATATAGTTCTGCGAGATTGTTGAGACTGATGGCGACATTGGGATGGTCTGCTCCTAGTTTCCTTTCCACGATTTCTAGCGATCTCACAAAGAGAGGCTCGGCTTCGCTGTAGCGTCCTTGCGATTTGTATAGTAATGCGAGACCGCTGAGAATGGCGGCGACATTAGGATGATCTGCGCCTAGCTGCTTTTCACTGATTTCTAGCGATCGTAAATAGAGAGGTTCGGCTTCGCTGTAGCGTCCTTGCAATTTGTATAGTAATGCGAGATTGTTGAGACTGATGGCGACATCAGGATGGTCTGCGCCTAGCTGCTTTTCCCTGATTTCTAGCGATCGTAAATAGAGAGGTTCGGCTTCGCTGTAGCGTCCTTGCGATTCGTATAGTCCTGCGAGATTGTTGAGAATGATGGCGACATTGGGATGGTCTGCTCCTAGTTTCCTTTCCACGATTTCTAGCGATCGTAAATAGAGAGGTTCGGCTTCGCTATAGTTTCCATTTTCATTATAAAGACTTGCTAGATCGTTAAGATAGGATGACAATATGAGAAAAGTTGCTTTAATGTTGGCGATTTTGACCGCTTCTTTGGCGGGAGGAATACCTTCGCGATAGTTGCCTAATTGATAGAACAAAATAGCAATGCTATTGAGATAACCCGCCAAAATCATGCTGTCTTCAGGCAACGCCCTCCGTGCTTGCTCGATCGCACTTTGATAACCCTTAACCGCCTCACCAAAAAATCCCTGAGCAGCAGCAGATTGCCCTTTAGCCAAAGCCGCCTTTGCCTTGTCATGGACATCAATAGCCCGCCGATAAGTTGCCTCAAAAACTGGTGCTTGTTGCAATCGAAAAACACCAGCAATCAAATTGCTGCTTTGATCCTTATAGACCTTGACCAGTTCGGACTTTGCCGATGATTGCATAGATTTTAAAAAGGCTTGAGCCGATTCCAAATGAGGGCGCAAAATTTGCCATTGCTGCACCTTTTCCCAAGACGCAAACGCAGGAATCACACGGGCGCGATCGCTCATCCCCCTCACCATCGCCACCATCCAACCCTCGCGATCTGCTGACTCCGCCCATTGCCCACCAAAAAACTCATTCAACAACGGATGCAGCCAATAGGTTTGATTCGGTTCGAGAGTCCGCAACAAACTTGATTGACAAAGACTGATTCTCGCTTCCAAAGGATCGGAGATCGGTACAAATGGCAAATCGATAGTGCGATCGCCTATTTGCCACCAGTTTCGTTTCACACGCTGCTGACGCGGTGAGCGATCATAAATAGCGATCACGTCCGTTACCAACTGCCAAGGCAGATCCGCGAACGCAAATAAACTCAATACCCTCGCCAACTGTTGCCCCGATGGCGATAAACTCTGCCAACTCACAGTTAGGATTGACTTTAAGCCCTGTTTCGCAGTTTGCCTAATATCGCGTCCATCAGGTTCCAGAGCCGCCGTCGATAAACCCTCACGCTCCAAAGCCTTGATTAACATCTCCAAGGTTCGCTCAGTCACACTCAACCAACTTCCCGCCAAAGTCAGCGCCAAGGGCAAACATCCCAACCTCTCGCACAACTTTCTCACCATTAGCGGATTTGCGATCGCTGATGGATTCTGCTTTGTCCATGACTGAAATAGCGACACCGCAGCATCTAGATCTAATTCCCCAATTTCGAGAATCTCTAAATTTCCCCGTAAGTGCGATCGCGAAGTCAGCACAAACTGAAACGGACAGCGATCACCCCAACTCTTCGGAAGGTAAGGCGCAACCTCTTTTTGATAGTCCGTCACATCATCAATGACAATCAACGCCGAACGACTCTCTCCACAAAAATATTGCCAAGCTTTCCAACCCTCAGCAACTTGCGCTTCTAACTTGTTGGAATAACGCAAATCGCGATCATCCACAAATGCCCTTTGCATAAAGTCCCTGACTTCAAGCCCAAAGTCTGCTGCCGCAAAATATCCCACCCCACCTAAAAAATCCGCCTCATATTTCTTGGCAAACTGAACCGCCAGTTCACTTTTTCCCACCCCCGCCATTCCTGTAACTAAGGCGATCGCAGGTTGCCGATCTTGAGCTTGCAATAACTCATGCAGCTTTTCCAAATCGCGATCGCGCCCTACAAAGAGATCTACAAAGCGCCCATTTAAATTATTGGGAATCTCGGCTTTAGCAGTTTCTTTCTCTTGCTTGGGTGTAGCTACGCCAACATATAAATTTTCAATGCGTACTTCCCCACCTTGAGCTATGACAGCAACATTTTCGGCAACCTTATTTGGATTATTCTCAATCTGCTGTGAAATATTCGCCTTGATATCACCACCAGCCGAGATATGCTCCATCGCAGTTTGGATGTTTTCTAGCGTTGTTGCGGTCATCCCAGATTTTACAGAACTACGTGCCTCTGGGGGAGTTACTTTTTTAGTCGGCTAACTAACTCCTTCGTCCAACGACTAAAGGTTGGAAAATATTTCCTCACCGTATTTTCTGTATCCAGATCCGCCTCATAGGTCAACGACACAAAGGGCGGTAACGCCGAAATTGCGCCTTTGAGTTTTGCTGCCGCAGGTTTATCTGGCTCATTCAACTTGCCAAGAATCTTGTCCAAAAGTGCCAATATTTCTGCCGAAGCATCATCAGGTGGATTTGCCGCGATCGCCCCTTCCTCCGATACAATTTCCGCAATGATTATTTGAGCTTCATCATCAGCGATCGCTTCACCTTTAGCGATCTCCACAAGCAAATCCCACTTTTGCTGCTCAAAATTACGAATCTTCTTGCGTAACTCTCCAATTTGCTGCTCGATCCTCACCTGTTCTTCTGGTGCGATCGTTACTAAAGTTCTTCGTTTCCCTGCAAGTTGACCATATAAAAGCTTGATATCTTCTTCGAGTTGGTCAAGGGATTCGATAGACATACAAATTTACTGATAATTTGCTAATTTAAAACCATTATGTCAGAAGGAACTGAAAATGCAAGGTGTTAAAGTTTTCATACAGTTAATTAATCATTTACCTGATTTTACTTAGCTTCATTCAAGATTAGCGATCGCCTCGTAAAAGTTCTTCTATTGTTAGCCCAATATCACGAGCAATCTGACGCAACAAAGTTGGCGAAATATCTCGACCTTTATGACAGGGAACTGTAGTTCCACGACCATCTTCATGACGAAACTGCTTGTGTGAGCCTTTTTGTCGAATTTCCACAAAACCAATATTTTCTAGTAATTTGATAACCTGTTGAGGCTTGAGAACAGGAATATTACCCATAAATTTTTTGTTCTGAGAGTGATTTAAGCGATCACAATTATTTGTGTGCCGACAAACTCAGACCGAGATGGCATGACTTCATCCTCCAACAACATCTCAATTACCTCTTGTAAGTTTTCCCGCAACTCATCCAAAGTCTCTCCCTGCGAATGCGCTCCCGCAAACCCCAACACATAACCCACATAGAGATTCGTGTCCAAATCCTTTTCAATTACCGCCGTAAAAGTTTTCATAATTCTTCTCTAGTTGATTTTCTAATTGATTTTATTTGCCATCTTACCTTTCACCAATGATTTATCAATATCTCGATTTTATCCCAGCTATAGGAAATTAAGGCGATCGCTTATGCAACATCTCCCAAAATTAAGGCTATCGCTTGATCGATGATTTTAGTGCGATCAACCGTATTAGTGATCGCTTCAGTTTCATATCTTCTCTCAAAAGCTTCTAATGAAGCCTGTTGGCTCCAGTAGTTCTTCCATAGTTTATTTCTGCTGACTAATCTAGTGGAGTAGAGGCGAAGCTTCCCAACTCCTCTACTTTTGAGTTTACAGCGAAACTGCTTTTTGGCTGAGATAGCGATCGCACAATACTAGAGCCACCATCGCTTCTACCATCGGCACTGCGCGAGGTAATACACAAGGATCATGACGACCTTTACCTGTGAGTGTAGTATCTTCCCCTGAAACTGATACCGTGTTCTGTTCTATCAAAATAGTGGCGGTCGGTTTGAAGGCAACGCGAAGAATGATATTCTCTCCATTGGAAATACCGCCCTGAATTCCACCAGAATTATTAGTACGAGTGCGAAGGCGATCGCCTTCCATATAAAACTCATCGTTATGTTCGCGCCCAGTTAAGAGAGTTCCATCAAAACCTGAACCAATCTCAAAACCCTTACTCGCAGGTAAGGACATCACTGCTTTAGCAAGATCAGCTTCCAATTTGTCAAATACAGGATCTCCTAAACCGACAGGTACATTTCGCGCCACGCATTCGATAATGCCACCGACTGAGTTACCATCACGACGGATTTTATCGATGAAGTCGATCATTTTTTCGGCACTCTCCGAATCTGGACAGCGCAAGATATTACTTTCTACTTGTTCAAGCGTGACTGTATTCGGATCGATATTAGGCGCTATCAAATCTTTGACCTGTCTAACATAGGCGATGATTTCCACACCTGCGGCTTGTTTGAGGATTTTTTTAGCGATCGCCCCAGCGGCAACTCGTCCGATCGTTTCTCTTGCTGACGATCTACCGCCGCCTTGCCAATTGCGAATACCGTATTTAGCTTGATAAGTGGCATCAGCATGGGAAGGGCGGAATTTTTCAGACATTTCCGAATAGTCTTGACTGCGGGCATCTTTGTTCTGCACCAAAATCATGATCGGTGTGCCGAGAGTCTTGCCTTCAAATACACCAGACAAAATCTGAGCGCGATCCTCTTCGCGACGTGGTGTGACAATTTTGCTCTGTCCTGGTTTACGGCGATCGAGATCAATTTGAATATCGGCTTCGCTAAGTTCTAATTGGGGTGGGCATCCATCAATGACCGCTCCCACACCACCGCCGTGAGATTCCCCAAATGTCGTGACACGAAATAAAGCCCCGAATGTACTACCCATGTTTAAACGTTAAATCCTAAAAAATAAGAGCTAGTCAAAATTTGACCAGCTCTTATTTTAACAATCGCTTGTAGAAAGTAAAAGTGGCACTTTGCGCCACTTTTACTTTTTAAACAGGCTAGGGGGGACTCTAACCCACGACCGATCGCTTAGAAGGCGATTGCTCTATACAACTGAGCTACTAGCCCAAACAAATTCACAGCTTAGTATATTACAACAAAAATTTGTCTTTTGGTAATTTTTATTAAAGCGATCGCAAAATACCGATTCATTTTCGTTTTGAGATAATGTAATGAGTTGAGATTGAAAAAATTTGTTAATAAAGTTGATTAAGGTTAGTAAATAATGATGGACAGTAAATTAGGGATTGCCTACCTTGGGGCGTTGGTGGCGCTACTCGCAGGGGTAATCTGGTTAGTTATCCGCCAAATTTTAAAAGCGCGTAGTCTAGAAAATGTAATCACTGAACTCCAACCTAAGCTTCAAAAAGAGAAAGGTACTCCTGAAGATTATTACCAACTTGGTAGTGTCTACCTACGCAAAAAACTCTATGCTCAAGCGATCGCACTGTTTAATAAAGCTTTAAAAGAAGGTGGTGAGAATAATGCTGAAGTTTATAATGCATTAGGTTATTCTTATTTTTCACAATCGCAATATGATCTGGCGATCAAAAATTATAAAGAGGCGATCGCTTTACAAGAGGGCTATGTAACTGCCATTAACAATCTTGGTCATGCCTATGAGAAGAAAAAGTTGTTACCGCAAGCGATCGAAATGTATTCGCAAGTGGTGAAGTTAGATGAAAAAAATGAAAACGCTAAGCGAAGACTTACTTCCTTACGCAAGCAAATTGTCACAACAGCTTAACCAGTAATAAAAAAAGAATCCTTGCTTTGCAAGGATTCTTTTTTTACAGGAATTTGCTTTCAAACCTACCACGAACAATAATATAAAACCCTTTGCGGGGCTTCGCCCTGCGACCCTTATCGTAGCGGGTTTGATTAACAACTGCTGTATGATTCGATTAGTCCGCCACCGAGTAATAAGTCATCACGATAAAATACGGCAGCTTGACCCGGGGTAATGCTAAATTGTGGCTCGTCAAATACGATCCTCGCCCGATCGCCTTCTAAAGGAATCACCGTTGACAAGGCAGGCTCAGTACGATAACGCACTTGTACCTCGGCACGAAAAGGGATGTTGGTCGGGGCGATCGATACCCAATTCACTTGGTTAATATTGCATTCTTTTTCATGAGCTTCAGCGCGACCGCCAACGATTACCTCATTTTTTACAGGATCGAGAGCCACCACATACAAAGGATTAGCTGCCGCCACACCTAGCCCTTTCCGTTGTCCGATTGTGTAGTGATATGTGCCATCATGCTCGCCCAGCACATTGCCCTGAGTATCGACGATCTTGCCTTGCACAGGCGTAAGGTATTTGTCGAGAAATGCGCGCATGGAACCATTGGCTTCTACTAAACATAAATCCATACTTTCAGCTTTTTCAGCCGTTGCTAAGCCAAACTCAGCAGCAATTTGACGAGTCTCGACTTTAGTGCGATCGCCTAATGGAAAAATACAACAACTTAATTCTTCTTGACCAACTTCGTATAGAAAATAAGATTGATCCTTCGTATTATCGACAGCGCGGCGCAATTCATAGCGTCCTAACTCCTCATTAAAGTTCAGCCTTGCGTAATGTCCTGTCGCAATTTTATGAATACCCAATTTTTCACGGGCATAATTCATCATTGGCGCAAACTTCACGGCTTTATTGCAGCGTGAACAGGGCAGAGGTGTAGAACCTGCGGCATAGCCTGTGACCAGATAATTGATAATGCTTTGTTCAAAAGTATCGCGACTATCGACAATTTCATGGGGAATACCTAACTCTTCGCATAGACGTGCTGCATCTACCATCCCCTCTGAGCAGCATTGACCTTTGCCACGCATTAACCACAGCGTCAAGCCTGTCACATCGTATCCCGCACGATGCAACAATGCAGCGGCAACAGAGCTATCAACTCCACCTGATAAGCCAACAACGATCTTTTCGGCTACAGCTATCTTTTCGGCTACTTTCTCTATATTTGACATGTCTATGTTTGACATTTACTGCGATCGAACCATTCAAACTCAATTGTATAGTAACTACCCAGATGATTAAAAACTAAAACTCAGAAAAGAGAGTCGGCGCTTCGCGCCGACTCTCTTTTCTGAGTTTTGATTAGTTTTACAGCATTATTTTTGTAGCTGTACTAAACGAGCCTTGAGAATCTCTTGTTGTTTTAATGATTCTTCTAATTCAGTCCGAGCAGTTGCCACAACTTCAGGAGGAGCTTTTTTGACATAACCTTCGTTGTTTAAACGTCCTTGAGAGGAAGCGATCGCATTTTCCAACTTTTTGAGGGTTCGCTCTAGCTTGGCAATCAATTGACCAATATCAACCACGCCGACTAGAGACACGATCACCTGTACCGTGCCGACAACTCCTGCGATCGCTTCTTCAGTGGCTGATTCATTAACAGAGGAAACAACGGTTAAATCTTCAACCTTTGCCAAATCAAGAATGTAGCTTTTTCCTGCCTCTAGCAAAGTACGTTCGCGATCGCTGTCAGACTGTAAAATCACTTTGACTTTGACGCTCGGCTTAATTTCGGCTTCGGCACGAAGATTACGAATGGTGCGGATTGTGCCAATCAATAAATTAAATTGCTCTTCCAGTTCTTCATTGACATGCGTTGTATCGATCTCAGGATAGAGTTGAATTGCTAGAACAGGGCGATCGCTTGATGGTTCACTCGTGCCATAGGTAAGCAATTGCCAAATCTCTTCAGTGACATGAGGCATAAATGGATGTAATAACCGCAAAATCCCATCAAGTACAAAGGCGAGAGTTTGCTGCACAGTTTGACGAGAAATTGGGTCAGAATCTTCTTGTAAACGGGACTTGACTAGCTCAATGTACCAATCGCAAAAGTCCCCCCAAAAGAACTCATACAAACATTTTGTTGCTTCGCCCATGCCATAGCAATCAAGCTGTTCGCGCACCTGTAATACAGTTTGATAATAACGTGACAAAATCCAGCGATCGGCAAGTTCCAGATTTTCGATTTGAAACTCGGCGGGGTCTCTCTCTAAATCAAGATTAAGCATTACAAAGCGTGAAGCATTCCAAAGTTTATTGGCAAAATTTCGCGCTGTCTCAACAGTTGAAGATTCATCAGTTTTGCGATTGTAATCAAGCCGAATATCTTGTCCTGCGCCAGTTACCTCTTTAACAAGTGAATAACGTAATGCATCAACTCCATACTTATTAATCAAAATCAGTGGATCAATCCCATTATTTTTCGATTTCGACATCTTCTGGTTATTTTCATCGCGCACTAGTCCATGAATATAAACTGTATGAAAAGGCATTTTCCCTGTGAAGTAACCCGCCATCATCGTCATCCTTGCGACCCAGAAGAAGATAATGTCAAAGCCAGTCACCAGCACGCTAGTAGGATAGAAAGTCTGGAAATCTTGAGTTTCTTCTGGCCAGCCCAAAGTTGAGAACGGCCAAAGCCCTGCTGAGAACCATGTGTCAAGTACATCAGGATCACGCTCTAAAGTTATATCTTTATCAAATTTCACTTGAGCTTGGGCATAGGCTTCAGCTTCTGTCCGCGCCACAAAAATTGTGCCATCGGGTGCATACCAAGCAGGAATTTGATGTCCCCACCAGAGTTGGCGCGAAATACACCAGTCTTTGAGACGGATTAGCCAATCACGATAAACACGCCCCCAGCGATCGGGAACAAAAGTTGGCGAATTCTGTTTGTCAAATTGTTCTAATGCAAAGTCGGATAAGGGCTTGATATTTACAAACCACTGAATCGATAGCAATGGCTCGACAGGAACTTTACCGCGTTCAGAATAGGGAACACTGTGAGTATAATCTTCTATCTTTTCTAATAGTCCCATTTCATCGAGCTTTGCTATTACATTTTTTCTCGCCACAAAGCGATCTTGCCCTTGAAATTCGCCTCCATTTTCATTGATCGAGCCATCTTTGTTAAGAATATTGATTAGGGGCAATTTATGACGTTTTCCCATCTCAAAGTCATTAGGGTCATGAGCAGGCGTAATTTTTACACAACCACTGCCAAAGGCTTGATCAACATATTTATCAGCGATGATCAGAATCTCACGATTCATAATCGGCAGCATGATTGTTTTGCCGATTAGATGCTTATAGCGATCGTCTTCAGGATTAACAGCGACAGCAGTATCTCCTAACATCGTCTCTGGACGAGTTGTGGCAACAACTAAATGACCACTTCCATCAGCTAAGGGATAACGAAAATTCCAGAGATGTCCATTAACTTCTTTGCTGTCAACTTCTAGATCAGAAACTGCTGATTGTGAAGCGGGACACCAGTTAACAAGATATTCTCCTCGATAGATCAGCCCTGCTTCGTAGAGTTTCACAAAAGATTCGGTAACTGAATTAGATAATCCTTCATCCATCGTGAAACGTTCGCGTGTCCAGTCTGCCGAAACACCTAATCGTCGCAGTTGCGAAACAATTGTGCCGCCCGATTCCGCCTTCCATTTCCATGCGCGATCAAGAAAGTTTTCACGCCCGATTTCTTGATTGGTTTTTCCTTCAGCTTTAATTTGTTTATCAAGAATAGTTTGTACTGCGATACTGGCGTGATCTGTGCCTGGCAACCAGAGAGTATTAAACCCACGCATTCGATGATAACGAATTAAAATGTCAATCAATACTTCTTGAAAAGCATGACCCATATGCAAACTGCCTGTAACATTGGGCGGCGGGATCATAATGCAGTAGGGTTCTTTATCACTTTGACTTTCTGCTACAAATACGCCACTTTCCTCCCAATATTTTTGCCACTTGGCTTCAGATTCGAGAGGATTATATTGTTTTGGAAGTTCGGTCGTACTCATAGCGGTTACTTAAAGAATTGTGATGCTTAATTAGAAGTTATATTTAGCTTATATCGTATCGAAAAATTGGGTTTAAAACCCCGTGCTTCCAGCACGGCTTTATATTAGAATACAACAAGTACCGTAGGGCATAAGGAAATTCACGCTTGAGAAGCTAGTTGCAAGACTAGGTATCACTAATTAAGACCAACTAAGACAAGTCTTAGAGGCGATAGTGAGTCCAAGAATCCTCGTTGCTTCAGCGTGAGGAATGTCAAAGCGTTTCCTAGACTAGCAATCTCCAGATCGCTTCAAATCAAGCCTAGCAATTCTCCTTATATAGCTGTCGTCAGTTTTATTAAGATACAAAACTAGGAGATGAGTGGCGGCGCAAAGCGCCGCTACTCGCTTCTTAGGTTTTAACTTGTCCTAATGCAAGTGACGACAGCTGTAAAAGCAATTTTGGATTTTTTAGCACCGCAAATACGGTAAACCTCAAAATTGCTAGTTATAAAAGATACTTAGAGGCTGACATTCATTAAAACTAATCTTTATAATGAGAATTATAAGAACAAATTAGATTGGTTTGAGATTAAAGCTTAGAATAAGCTAAACTTTTAGCCCAGACCTAAACTATTAAAAAATGGTTAGTTTTTAGCGATCGCTATATTTTCATTGGCAGCTACAAAATAGATAGTTAAGCCATATTATTTGTTAGGAGTAACTACCTTGGAAGTAGATCAACTATTAGAATTATACGGACAGGGACAACGTAACTTTGCCAATATAGACCTTAGTAACGCTCAATTACGCAGTGTGGTTTTAACGGGGATTGATTTACGTGGGTCTACTTTGAACAAAGCTGATTTGAGTAGCGCTAATTTAATTGATGCTAACTTGACAGGCGCTAAATTGATTGAAACTAACCTTAGAGGTTCAGTGATCAGGGGAACAAATTTTTCGGATGCAGACTTAAGTTGGGCAAATTTAACTTGGTCAAATTCATCAAACACCAAATTCCTGCGAGCCAATCTAAGTCTCACTAATTTTAGTGGCGCAAACTTGATTGAGGCGGATTTTACAGGCGCAATTATGAAAGGTTCAAATTTGCGCGGTACAAATTTGCGCGGTGTAATCTTGAAAAATTTGCGAACTTGTATAGATACAGAATTTACAGGTGCTCGGAATTTGGACGATCCCACTCGTTTTTATCTTTGTACGCTTGCTAGCGGCACTCATCCATTTACCAAAAATGACAGTCGGCAAACTTTGGGCTGTCCAATCTAAACTCCAAACTTAAAGCAATTTACTTTCAAACCTACCACAAACAATAATATAAAACCCTTTGCGGGGCTTTGCCCTGCGACCCTTATCGTGGTGGATTTGATCAACAACTGTTGTAAAGCGGTGGGCTTGCTCACTGCCTCAAATTTAGTTAAGGCGTTTCGGTTACTTGGAGCAAATAAGGAAAAGAAGTATTTTTTTCATAAGAGCCAACCCATACTTCATAGGTTCCTTCTAACCAGTCACCGCTAATTTCAGGATTACGATCGCTAACATCATCGCTACACCAACTGCCCCCAGGACCTTTCAATAGTAGGATCGTATCGCCAGGGCTTTTAACTTGGAGCTTGAGATATTTAAATGGTTTTGTCAGCGTAATCTTGTGATCTGAGTCTGCGTCAATAAAGCCAATACAGTCTCCTGTCTCGGTTGTCTTTCGCCCAGATTTGGTCTGAGTTTCCACAACGCCACCACTAATTCCCCGTAATTCGATCGCTGCAGGAGAAAAACTTGGCGCGATTGCAATATCTTCAAACATGCGAACAATACTAGCTTTTTTGCCTGAACTAATTTCTGGTTTCGCTTGGCTTAAAATTTTCGGTGAAATCTCGGCTTTTGGCGTTGTGTTTTGCATAGGCTGGGTTCTCACAGGATTTGCTACAGCGATGACGGCGGCTATCATAGCTGTTAGAGTTAATATTAGTGATCGCGTTGGAGATTTTCTCATGCCACAAATATATTGTTCAAAGACTTAGATTTTAGCATTCCGTACAAAAGTCAGAAACCAAAAATTAGATAAGATATTTCGCGATCGCTATACACAGTCTAGTGAGGCTTTAAAAGGGTGCAGAGAGATTTGTGAAAGTGCCGCCTCGCGGCACTTTCATAAATCTCTCTGGTTTTTATAACAGCGCTTTGCGCTTTATTTACAGCGTGAAGGTGAAGTCTTTTGCTAATATGCCAGGTCCGAGAATGCCTCCCAGCGATCGCTTGTCATAAGTGCCTGTATTAGGAATAAATTCACGAAAGTTAGTTAAAGCTTCGAGATTTTCACCTAAAAAGTTGTAAATACTATCGTCAAATCGAAGATTCGTAATTGGGGCAATAAATTCGCCATTTTCGACCCAGAAGCAAGCATAGCGCGTCATTCCTGTAATTCTACCGCCACTGCGATCGCTCCAGTTTAGATAATGTAAATTTGAAAGATAAAGTCCTGTATCTAATCGTTTGAGAATATCAGCTTCTGCCAAATTCCCTACTGCGACTTCAGGTGATCGCATTGATTCACTGCCATTTGCCCCATTAGCAATTTTGCCATATTCTTTGGCACTGCGAGAACTGACTAGAGTATTAATTAGCTTTCCATTGGCAATCACTGATAAATATTCGGGAGCCACTTCTCCTAATCTATTAAAACGAGGTACATTTCCATATGTAAAATTTTCGTTGAGAGATAGTAATGGAGAAAGAGCACGTTCTTGATTCTTCAATTTTATAAGAGAGCTGCTCCCCTGCTGTAAACTAGACTCTCCAACACTTCCCGCTAAAAAACTTAATAAATCTGATGCAGCTACAGGTGCAAAATAAGTATGATATTGTCCACGTTCCACAGTTTTGTTTGGTCTTTGCAAGGCTACTAATTGTTGTTTAGAACGCTCAATCTGTAAACCATAAGCTTGGGGTTGCCATTCTTGTCCTGCATAAATGCCTTTGACAGCTTTTTCCCCTGAACTGGTCTGCACAAACATCGAATAATCGACAAAAAAAGAATCTGTTGCGAACCAGTGCCTTTGACCTGCGGAGTTAGCATTGGCGCGGATAACTGAACCTGATGCGTAGAACCCTGTAAAATCAACGTTATTGACTGGATCAAGAATTGTGGCGATCGCTTCAGTTGGCTCTAACAAATTACCCTGATAAACTTCGCGACTCGAACCTTGATTTTCAGGTATGACTAAGTAAGGATTTTCAGGAATTTGGGCGACTTCTTGTCGTAAATAATCAAGATTTTCTAAAGCACAACTAATATCTATTTGGCGATCGCCTGTAAATGGAAACTCAGCAAAAGATTCTCGTTGATTAGAAATCAACGAAATTGTCACATTCCCATCAGCGACTAATCCTGACTGTCTAACCTTAGCGTTATTAAATCTTGTAAATTGGCTACGTTCACTGTCCAAATTAATCGTCAGATGTTCACCATGGGCAAGACTATCAATCAAGCGATCGGCAAGTTTATAAAAAGCTTCTTCTAATGCTTCTTCTAATGCTTTTTCTAATGCATGTCCTAAAGTTTGTTCTTCCCAATGTTCGATCATTAAAAAATTATTTCTAAATAAAGTTTGTTTCTATTCCTAAAGATAGCATTTTCCATCTTGACATTCTAACCTGCGCCATGAAAGACCAAATTTAATCTGTATGATCAGATCTTTACAGCCTATTGAGGCTTTAAGGAGTACATCGAAATTTTTAAAAGTGCCGCTTCGCGGCACTTTTAAAAATTTCTGTGGTTTTTATGACAGCGTAAAGCGCTGTAGTGATATCTTGCTCCATAAAGGCATTGCCAAGAAAAATAAGAGGGGAGCGCTTTGCATTCCCCTCTTATTGGTGAATTTAATAATTAGAAAAGATTAATTCTCGCTCTTCTCGCCTTGTATCCACACCGAAACAGAGCCAGCATTGCAACGGAATTCTGCCCATCCTTCATCATTGGTGGTGATCGATTCATCCACATGCTCTGTGAGATCTATGTAAGTGCAGTTGGGATGCCCAGTTTGCATTGACTTTCTACCGTCTTCACCATTAGTCAACACCACTGCCATACCAGCGGGATGCTCCTCATCGCCCAATCTCGTCCAGCCAATTGTGTTGGGATGGTCAAAATAATCGTACTGTTCACCATAGGCATAGGTTTGCCGAGCATAAAGAAACTTATCAAGCAACCATTGGTGACTTTCGATCCAGATTTCATATTCATTGCCATCTTTGCCATAGTCCTTGTAATGTGCACCATAGTAATCAGCGTAAAAAATACAAGGATATCCTTCTTGTCGCAATAAAATGAGTGCATAAGCTAGAGGCTTAAACCAAGCTTCGACGATTGACTCTAGTGACTGCAAAGGCTGTGAGTCATGATTGTCTACCAAGGTAACGGCAAGCGTAGGCTGTTGCTGAAGCAACGTATTATCAAAAATTTTAGTTAGGTCATAATCTTGACCAGCTTGACTTGCTACATGAAAGTTGTAATGCAAAGGCGCATCAAACAAATCAACTTTGCCATCAGTAACCTCAATAAAGTGGTGTAAAGCTTCTACTTCGTAAGACCAATACTCTCCCACCGCGAAGAAATCGCGTTTTGCATAGTGATTTACATGATCTAACCATTCTTGAAAGAACTCGCCTGACACATGCTTAACAGCATCAAATCGAAATCCATCAACATTGGTCGTATCATGATGCCATTCTCCCCAATATTTGAGTTCTCCTTGCACTTCAGAATTTCTTACATCAAGGTCACAACCCATTAGATAATCAAAATTACCTTTCTCTAAATCAACGTTGTCATCAAATGACTTGCCTTTAAGTAAGTAAACTGCATCCTCTCCTTCGTTATAGGCGTTGTAATCGATCGCTGCAAAATGCCACCAATGCCATTCCATAGTGGAGTATTTACCCTTACGTCCTGGAAAGGTGAAGTGAGTCCAAGCTTTGATTTTTTGATATTCACCGATTACCTTATTGCGATCGTCCATACTCATGGGTGTCGCTTCTGCTTCTTCTTCTTGATCTGCACCCATTTTGTGATTAAATACCACATCCGCATAGATGCTGATTCCTGCCTTCTGAGCCGCTTTAATTGCGTGAAGGTATTCGTCTTTAGTGCCGTACTTTGTCCGCACTGATCCTTTTTGATCAAACTCGCCTAAGTCAAACAAATCATACACGCCATAACCTACATCCATACCTCCACCTGTACCTTTGTAGGCAGGCGGTAACCAAAGAGAAGTAATGCCGACTTTCGCTAATTCTTCGACTTTCTCAGCTACTTGCTTCCAAAGACTACCATCCTCTGGCAAATACCAGTGAAAGTACTGCATCATCACGCCATTTTTGTAAGACATCGGTTGCTTGCTGTGTAAAGGTTATAAACAAATTAGCACAAGATTTTCCATATGATCTCAAAAATGTCTAAAAATAAATTTTGTTAGATAAATTATCTTTATTACATTTTATGTCGTAGTTAATCAATTCATTCAAGAAATCAATCACTCTTCTGTCAAAGTATTGAATCAAGAGCAACGAAAAGTATATTTTCGAATCTTAAGTTCGGGAAGTTAAAGATACAGCTTTTGCAGTACGTGAATAGCTACTTATTTATAGAATATAAAATAGAACAAACAAATTAAAAGCATTTAGTTGCACTTATTTCTAAATACATATGTCGAATTATATATGTATAACTTATTTCTTTAGGCGGATGAATAAAATATTTAAATAAAGCATAATTAATTTGTTAGAAAATAAGTCATAAATGAATTTATTTTTAACCACTTAGCCAAATTTATTAATAATATTAAGGATAACAATCATGAGTTTAGAAGATCGCGCTAAAGCAGCTGCTAAAAATGTTGAAGGCAAAGCTCAAGAAGCACTTGGCAACATTACTGACAACCCTGAACAGAAAGCTGCAGGCAAAGCTAAACAAGCTGAAGCAGATGTTCGTAATGCAGCCGAAGATGTAAAATCTAAAGCTAAAGATGCAGCTGACACTGTAAAAGATAAGGCTAGAGATGTCAAAAATGCTATCGATTAATTATTGACTAGATAATTGATATTTTAGAATTTTTTAGCTACTTAATTTTAATTAAGTAGCTAAAAAATTCCCAATCTTATTGCAATGTTTATTAACTTTTAGAGCTTAAAATGATTTCACAAATTTACAAATCTTTGTTAACGATTGGCTTGATTTCATTTTTCTCATTTGCCATAATTTTTGGCAATATTGAAAATGGTTGGGCTTCAACTCAAGTAGCGAGTTTCGTACATCCTCAGATTGCCGTAACAAACGGAATCAAGGCTGTTACTAAAGACCTTGAAGGTAAAGCTCAAGAAGCGATCGGCAAGGTTACTGGAAGTGTGCCAAACCAAGTTGAGGGCAAGGCAAAGCAAGCTGAAGCAAGTTCTCGGAATACAGCTGAAGATATGAAAAATAAAGCTAAAGAGGTTGGTAATGCTGTGAAAAGCAAAGCCAAAGACATCAAAAATGCGATTGATTAGATAGTTAATGGTTAAGAACATTTAGTCATTTTTAACTTGTTATCAGATGTTCTAAATGTTCTGGTTACTATGATATCTCATGATATAAAGCTTGCAAATTTAGTTTCCCGAAGGATGTAATTATTATGGATTTTCTCTGGTTTATTTTGATCGGTTTGGCTGCTGGCTGGCTAGCAGGACAATTGGTTAAGGGTGGTGGATTTGGACTAGTTGGAGACATTGTTGTCGGTGTAATCGGGGCATTGCTTGGTGGCTTCTTGTTTAGTACTTTTGGTGTATCTACAGGCGGTGGATTGTTAGGAAGTTTGATTGTTGCCACAATTGGTGCAGTCGTTCTTCTGTTTGGTATACGTTTGATTAAGTCAGCTTAATGTTGGATTAAGTCTAGCTATGTTCAATAATTAAAATTAAGTAAAGGTGGATTGTTATGTCTGATGAAATTGATAGAGAAATTACGACTAGAAAAGTTACTTCTAATTCAAACACGCCTGTAAATGAATATAGAGTATCTGAACAACGCACTTCTCAAGTGAGAAACGACGATAATTCTAATGGATTAATACTGGGCATTTTGCTCGTTTTGGCAGTGGGTGCAGGGGCTGCTGTATATTTCATGAATAATCGCCCAGCCCCCACACAAATTTTGGTTCCAGCCAATAATAATGTTAAAGAAAACAAATCGACTGTAATCGAACGCAATAACACGACTATAAGAGAGGTCGCACCTGCAACAACTCAACCAACACCTAGGGTAGAAATTAACGTTCCTTCGTCGGCACCACAACCAGCTCCTAGAGTTGAGATTAACGTCCCTCCTGCTCCTGCGGTAACAACGCAGCCTCAGCCTGCGACAACTTCTTCGCCTGCTGCAACTGCTCAGCCTCAAACGACTGTATCTCCACGTCCTACAAATTAATCGTTTAGCGATCGCTTATGTAGTTAAGACGTAAATCTCAGAAAGTAGAATGCCTAAAAAGTAAGCATATCTACTTTTTGAGTTTTAATTTTTTTTGATAAAAGTCTAATTAGTTAACAAATAAATTGAGTTCTATTTAAAGATCATGAATGAAGAAATTGACAGAGAAATTACAAGTAAAAAGGTTACCTCTAATCCCATTACACCTTTAAATCCCCATACTTCTGTAGAGGGATATAACGTCTCTGAACAACGTACAACTAAAGTTCGTAACAATAACGATAATGCAGTCGGATTGATACTTATTATTTTGATACCGTTGGCTTTAGGTGCTGCGATCGCTTCATACTTCTTTTACAACCGTACATCTCAGACGCAGATCATAACTCCAGTAGCAGTACCGAGTCCGATTGATAATAATGTTAAGGATAATAAATCTACAGTGATTGAACGTAATAATACAGTTATTAAAGAAGTTGCACCTGCCACCAGTCAACCTACGCCTACTGTGCTAATTAATGTTCCTCCTGCACAACAACAACCCGCACCTAGGGTACAAGTTAATGTTCCTCCTGCAGCGGCTCCAGCTCCTGCGCCTACGGTAACAGTGCAAGCTCAGCCTTCTGTTATTCTAGTACCCACACCTGCGGCAACAACAGGTCAGCCACAAAACACAGCTACTCCTATACAAACTGTACGCCCTACAAATTAATTTTACTTGTTTACCAAAAAAATAAAAGCCTCGCATTGCGAGGCTTTTATTTTTTATTTATCTATTTGATAAATGTAAACTTACCGCTACTACCGTCAGCTTCCATTTTTATTTGAGCTACAAAAAAGTTCTTCTGATTGATTTCACCTTCAGGCGTAAAAGAAATTTCACCAAGAGGAGTTTCGTATTTACCATTTAGCAAAGTGTCATTTAGCTGAGTGCGAAGTTGAGGCAAAGTCAGGGTATTTAATTTAGTCGTTTTATCAAGCGTGCGAAGAGCTTCGACAAACACTTGTACTGCAGTAAATGTTTGAGCGGTGAACTGAGGTGGTTCTTTCTTATTTAGCTCTGTATAAAGTTGACGAAAAGCCGTATTTACTTCATTTTTAAGTTCAGGACTGTAGGCTTGAGCAATGATGATGCCATCACAGAGAGCTTTGCATACAGGCAAAATATTAGAAGTGTTTAAGCCATTACCACCGATAATTAGACCTTTGTAACCAAGTTCTCGTAATTGCTTGACTAAGTTACCGCCATCAGCAGATAAGCCTGAAATAATAATCAGATCAGGTTTGATATTAATGGCATTAGTTACTTGTGATTGAAAATCTGTATCAGTAGTTTGGAAAGTCTGTACAGTGGCTAGCTCTAACCCTTTTTGTTTAACTGTTTCTTGAAAAGTACCTGTTTCAGATTTACTAAACGCATCGTTTTGGGCAAAAAATACAGCAACTTTCTTAATCTGGGGATTGATTTTGAGAGCTGCCTCGATCGCATTTGGCGCCACTACAGCGACAGGAGCGGATACCCGAGAAATGTATTTACCAATTTGAGGAATACCCTTGGCTGTATTCGATGGGGCAATTACGGGTACGCCTGCACGTTCGGCGATCGGGTCAGCACTAAATGCTTGTTGGGAGAGCGTAGGACCAACAATGCCAACAACTTTATCTTGGGAAATTAACGTATTAAAAGCGTTAATCGCACCTTGTTCATCCCCTGCCGTATCTTGGAAAACCAGCCGAATCGGTGTGCCATTAATGCCACCTTGCTTGTTAAAGTATGCCTCAGCAATTTTTGCACCTGTGACTTCTTCTTGTCCTAGTAAAGCGACATTGCTGGTTTGGGCGACAGCAATTCCGATTGGAATTGCGCTTGAGCTAGCGGGATTAGAGCTTGTTTGTCCACAGGCGACAATTAGCAAACAAGACACAAAAGTGGCGATCGCATAGCCAAAAAGTTTTTTTATCGATTTTTTCATTGATTAATCAGCCTCAAAAAGCATATATCAGTCTATAGCTTTTAGTGTCTAACCTATGACACGATCGCTTTGCTGACAAATCTCGAGGCGATAGAAAACAATATCGACTAAATTAAATCCTTCCCAAAAGAATAGGCTTGGTAAATGACCAATCGGTGCAGCAATCGCGAAAGTCAGATTCTCATATTTGCACCATATCTTTGGTGAAAAGCCAAGATTTAACCAGCGAGGTTTGCGCCATCCTAAGCGATCGGCAAACTTCTCATAGATATTCGCAAATTCCCAATATGTATCTTTTTCATAAATCAATCTTCCACCCAACCTTTTCCAAATTTGTTGCTGAGCGCTCCAACCAAAGCGATTATTACTAGTTTTCATCCAAACTTGATTAATCGCTATCCAGATATCACAAGATATCTGATTAATATCATCGGCAGTTAGTTCAGCAATTTTAGATTTATTGGCTAGTTCTAAAATGATTTTATTAGTTAGGCGATCGCCTTCTTGCCATTGCCCTAAATTTAATGCTTCTTTTAATTCCTCTAAATGCGATGAGTGGTACAAAGCTCCATTTATCACATTTATAGGCGATCGCAATGCATTTAGTACTTCGTTAGCGGAACTATAACGATTGGCGATCGCTCTTTCTAAAAGACAATCAAGAATCATTGCTAAATGATTAGAGATAGAAGTTTGCAGTTTTTCTCGCCAAATCCAGCGATCGCTAGCGTCGTCATATAAGTCAAAAGGAGAAATTCCTGTTAGTAAATAAATGCAAGTCACTCCTAAACTATAAAGATCGCTTTGGGTGACTGCTTTTCCCCGCGATTGCTCAGGCGCAATATACTCAGCACTACCGATCAATGTGCCTGTAAGAAATGTACCTGTAAGATTTGTATTTGATATAGATATTTTGGCTGCTCCAAAATCTATAAGTACAAAAGAATTTTCATCTTCACTTAATGGCTTGTTAACGAAGGGAGTATTTGCAGATCGGCGAATAATGTTTTCAGGCTTGATGTCGCGATGGATGACTTGACGGTCGTGGATAAATTGCAGAACTGGCAAAATATTTTCGAGTAGTTGATAGATTTGAGCTTCGTTAAATACACCATTGCGCTGTAATTCTACATATAGATTATCGCCTTCGATAAGTTCTTGAACTAAATATAGACATCCATCTTCTTCAAAATAAGCGACTAATTCAGGAATCTGCGGATGCGAACCAAGGGCTTTGAGTTGAACGGCTTCACTTTCAAATAAAGCGATCGCTTTATTCATTAACTCCAAGTTTCTAAATTGTGGCAAGAATTGCTTAATCGCGCACGGTTGTCCTAGTCGTCCCCAATCTCTCGCTCGAAAAGTTCGCCCCATACCGCCTTGACCGATGAGAGCGATCGCCTCATACAAACCTTTAAGCTGCAAATTTCTACCACAATTTGCACAAAATCTTCCACCTGGTGGATTGTTGGGCTTCTGACAGCTTGGGTTTAGGCAATAGGGCATATTTCTGACGACAGATTTACACTTGTTTACATTAAATGTAAAGTTATGCTAATTAATATAAAACTTTTGCAGGAAAGTAACTAGTCATGGTATCAACACCCACCAAATCTCAACCAATTGATAATAACCCTGTCGAAACTATTAAAACTGTTGGACTTAATGTAAATCCTACAGGCGCAGGTATATTTGGGTTTAGCAACTTTGCTGAAACTTGGAACGGACGTATGGCAATGATCGGCTTCGTAGCTGGATTAGCGAATGAGGTATTGACAGGCAAAGGCATTCTTGCTCAAGTTGGGATCACTGGCGGTATCAGCGTTTTATTTGCTTTATTCTTCACAGGTTTTACAGTTGCTACATTGTTAGGCTACTACGCTGTCAAAGCGACTCGTGACCCACAATAAAAATAGACAGGAAGATTTTTTAGATCCTTACACCCTTAAAAAGCAAAAGGTGAGTGAATTTCGCTCACCTTTTTGCTTTTTTGCTTTTTATACCAGTTATTGATCAAACCTAACATGGCAAGGGTGGCAGGGCGAATCCCCGCAACGGGTTTAAATTATTGTTTGGGGTAGGTTTAAAAGCAAATTGCTGTAAGTTACAAAGAGCCAATAGCACCGCCTAGTAAAACACTCATTCCCGCGATCGCGACAGGATGAAGCCCTAAAGCCCAAATATCAGGAATTTTAATTCCTTCGCAAAGTGGAAATAGTAAACGCGCGATCGCTGCATTGACAAGCAAAAACATAATTACCCATAGAGGCAGCAAACGCAAATTTAAACTTGCTAGCACAATCCATACAAAAGTATTAGCGATCGCCACAATACCAACACCCTGCATCCATCCTTTCCCAGACTCAATCGGGCGATTAGGTGACACCCATACGAGTCCCATCCATGTCAAGGCTGCTAAAAAACCACAGGCGATCGCATCGTAAAGAAAGTGCATATAATTTCGAGTCTCGAAAGTAACTTCTGCTTGATATTTTGATTTACTCAATTCTGGCAGGAATACCCTGACGACGCAATTGCTCGATCCGTTGTTGAGCCGCATTGGCATCGCGATAAGAACCAACTTGCACTTGTCCATCGCTAGGACGAACATAAGCATCACGCTCAACTTTTTGAGCACTAGCTGCATAGTTATTTTCGACAACTACACGATAACTGATACTTGCTGTACCAGAATTTACAGGTGCAGAGCTTTCAGGAGCAGATGTCAATGGAGCAGCGTATTTAACTAAAGAATTATTGCGCGGCGCAACATAAGCAGGAGTAACGGGAGTTACATAGACAGTCGTTGGTGTCGTTGATGAGCTAGTCGCACGGTTAGATGCAGCAGCAGGGCGTACTATATTGCGTGGAGCTGGCTCACGATAGGATGGAGCTGGAGCCTCATAATTTCTGCTTTCAGGCGGATTAGAGCTTCTCTCGAAAGGCACTAAAGCAGGGGATAGTGGTGCTACGGAAATCGCAGGGAATGAAGCTGAGGGCACTGTTCGTAATGGTGCATTTGGAACAGAAGTATTACTCGGTACAAATAAATTTGATGGCTTCGAGAAAGGATTAGTTAACGTTTTATTGTTTTTAGTTAAACTATCAACGGTTTGACTAGATTGAGATTTATCACCAGCAAAAGGCACAAAAGATAATGAAGAATCTTGAGATTTTTGCTGATTTTGCAAGTTAATATCGCTACCTAAGTCTGGATTCGCACTATTTGTTTGAGCTGCTTTAGGGCGTGAATCAGGCTTGAAAATTTTCATTACACCAGACGGATCAACCAATAAATAGCCGATCGCGGCACTAGAAAATAGCAATAATAATAATGAAATAATCCCAACAGGATTCATCAAACTGCGGACTAAACTCTTCTCAGTATGAGGAATTGGAACTTGCGACTCTTGATTAATTGAGTCTTGATAGCTTTCAGAATAGTCATTAGCAAAGCTTTGTAAAATTTCATCATCATCAGGTGCTGGAACTTGTGCCATAGTCGGCGAATTAAAGTCCATCCCTGTACCAGCATAATCGTTCAGATTTTGAGCATAAGCTGGAGTTTCCTCTAAACCTGTATTTTCTAGGTTATTAAAACTATCTAAACCTTTATATTTATGTAACTCTGCCGCAGAAATATTTATCGATGGTGACGCAGTCATTGCTAAAGGAGGCATCACAGGCATTTGAATCGTACGCTTATCACTGTTGTTATCAGTGGGTGGAGCGATCGGTGCTAGCGCATCAGACAGACTAGGCGATGTCCAAATCGACTGCGTAGAAATAGCCCGTGGTCTAAAGGGATTGAGATAAGAAATGTTTTGACCGTTTGCTTGCCAATGGCGATAGCGATCTAGTTCATCATTGAGACTCGCATCCATGCCAGTTAACGATGTTTGCAAGACCAAAGATTGAGAGAGAGCGGGCAAAAAATCAGCCTCTACGTTAGAAACTCTTGGATTAACTGTTTTCGCGATCGCTGGGGAGATTGCGATCGCTGGGGAGATTGTGGCGGAAATGGTGGGACTCAATGTTTGCATGATATTTACCTCAGGCAGTAACGGCGGTTTGAGCTAGGTAAATGTCTCGAATGTCTTCAGGAAGGCACTCTTCTAGGGCGTGGTAAGCCTTAATTAAGAGTTGCTTAACATCACTAGCCGAGATGTTTTCGCCTTCAGCATGTAAATAGGCAGCGATGCGCGTATGGCTCCACTGAAAAGTTTGAGACAACAATAGTATCAGACGTAGGTTGCCAGCCATTTGATTTAGGGCTTGATTAAGGTAGCACCAAAATACGGGTGGTGTGTCTTTGAGAGAATATTGAATGTCTTCAACGGGTGGCACTTCGGCACGATTAATCATCATCGCCGCAATATTAATTAGCCAGCTTTGCAAGGATAGACGTGGATTGGTCACCCGCAAATCTAGCACTCGCATTTCATGGTAGATATATTCCCAAGTCTTTACAAATAAATAGTCTGATTGCACAGGCGATCGCGTGGCAGTGCCTATCAGGGTATATAGCACTTGTCCATAGCGACAAAAAATTGCTGCAAAATATTGACCCTCTTCAGGATGGCGTTGAAATAGCGTCACGAGTTCGCGATCGCTCTTTTGGAAAAGCGCCTGAATCTTAGGGTGATGAATTTCGGGAAGGGGGGGAAGCTGCACGGTCACGGCTATTGCTAGCTCACTTTCTAAGTTTTCCAATTTGATGCACACATACTAGCAGCAAAGTATGATATTGCAACCCGTAGTTCATACTAAATAATCGATCAGTGCTCATTATAAAAAACAATTTTGGCAAAAGCTAGTCAGCGTAAGACTTTCGTCCAAGTTGTTTTTAATAGCTAATTTTGGCAAAGTAAAAATAATGATGATTTATCGCAGTGGGGCTGACATTAATATTTATGATTCCCCAAAACTTGATCGCCTTGCGACTCAGATGGCAAAAGGCAGATATTTACAAGTTATTAACTCTCAACCTGATTTCCTAAAAGTTCAGTTACTTGAAGATGGTTATGAAGGTTTGCTTGCTCGCCCAGATTTCGATAAGTTAGAGCCAAGCGATCGCCAGAATTATTTAACTAATTTTCCATCCCTTTTAAGTGCTGCGGAAATAAGCGATCGCCTCCCCCAAGTAATTACCTATATTCAAAAAGCAATGGCAACTCCTAACGAATATCTCTGGGGGGGAACAGTTGCGCCAAACTACGATTGTTCAGGGCTAATGCAATCTGCCTTTGCGGCGATTGGGGTATGGATTCCTCGTGATGCCTATCAACAAGAAGCTTTTGGATCTTCAGTACCTTTAGATAAAATCAAAATCGGTGATTTAATCTTCTTTGGATCACCACATGTATCACCAACAAAAGCGACTCATGTAGGCATCTATATCGGTAATGACGAATATATTCATAGTTCTGGAAATGAGTATGGACATAATGGAATTGCGGTCAGTGCGATCGCGGGATTAGACAAAGTTTCGCAATGGTATAGCACCCAGTTGCGAGGAGCCGCAAGAATTACAAAATGCTATAGCTTTTCTTCCAAATCATTGCTGTAAATCGTTGCTGTAAATCGTTATTGTTTAATCAACATCAGGCGTTGTAAAATTTGATTATGAGTGTAATTACTAAAAATAAAACTATTGAGCCAGAGTTAGCTGTAGTCAAACAGCGATTGGAAGAAGGCGGTGCTTTACTTCCAGATACCCATGAAAATTTGCTAGAAGTAGTTGGCATTCTCAAAAGCTATGGTGTCGTACTAGGTGAATATTATCGGAATCTCACCTATATTTCTGAGCATCAATTTCTAGAGATTCTGCCATTTTTTAAATTTTTTAATGGTGATTTCTCATTGAGCAAGCTTGGTCGTCATTGGTGGCACGATCGCCTCAACCTTGAGTTCGCTGAATATTGTATGAAAGCAATGTTTTGGCATGGCGGCGGTGGGCTAGATGTTTATTTAGACTCAGAAGACTTTAAAAAACTTGCTAAACAAGCGATCGCGGCAAAGCTTAAGCGCAATCCGTTGATGGCTAGCATGAATAGTTTGTTTCCTGATTTTTTGCCAGAGCAAGTACGTCTGATGACTTATTACAGTGCTCTCGGATATTTTTGGTCATTTATGTCGCCCATGTTTTTAGAACTTAGCGATCGCTATGATCGTGGCGAAATTACCAGCATTGCCGATTTAGTTAAGCATATTCAAGATGGTCTAGTTACCAACGCTAGCGTGCCTTATATCTACAAAGTAGAGATTAATGGTAATGATTACGAGATTGTTCCTGCTTCGGCTAATTTGACATTTTTAATGGATACGGCTGTGCCATATGTGGAGGCGGTATTTTTCCGCTCCTTCCCGTTTCGTGGCACAGTTTCTTATAACGCTCAAGAGCATCAAATTTCTTCAGAAATTTCACGGTTTAATTACGGCATACTTTATGCCGACCCATTGCCAGTAGGCGGTGCAGGCATTCCGCCCACGTTGTTAATGCAAGATATGCGGCATTTTATTCCAAAATATTTGCAAGAACTTTACCAAAAAAGCGATCGCGGTGAAGAAGATTTGCTTGTCAAAATTTGTCTCTCTTTTCAAAAGTCAATGTTTTGCGTGACGACAGCCACCTTACGTGGTTTAGCGCCCTATCCTTTAGAAACAGAAGATGCTCAACAAAAGCAAGCAAACAACAAATTTCTTGTCCCTTGGTTAAAGCGCCTTTCGCGATCGCGATTGTATTCACTGCAATAAACAATCAGGAAAATATACTCGTAACTAAATACCTACTCCCTTCCCACTATAGAAATAGACATACAAAACCAAGGATTAGCGTTGCGGCGCAAAGCGCCGCAACGTCTAATTTTTCACTGGGAAGGGAGTATAACTAATTGTATTAAGACAAATCAAAACCTAAGATTTAGAGGGCGTACAAAAAGTTCAGTAAAATGTCTGATGCATCAGTTAATAAATTTGGGTAGGATTGGGGAGTTTTTTAGTCTCTGATTGAGGTATCCAATTGTTACCATTGCGATCTCAGACCAATTCTTTGCCCTCAAAATCAGCGATGAAATTGATGAGCGCTACGAACAATACCAATCAGTCCAACTTAAATCTTGTCGCAGCACTCCAAGCAGCACAAGATATCTCGCGAGAGTTAAATGTTGACAAGCTAGCTAATTTAAGCCTCTCAATACTAATAGAGCTATCGGAAGCACAGTCGGGCGCGGTGATTTTAGCGGACGGTAAAGAATTTATCATTGCGGCTACGAGCTTAGACCGATCACAAAAGCGATCGCAAAACTTAGAAATGGCGCAGAGAAAAATTTGTATTGGTGATGAAGCTGCAAGTTTACCGATATTGATGTTGCGTCATACTTTGGACAAACGGACAGAATCAATCTGGAATCAACACAATCCTGATCTATGTTTTGCCGAAGATTCGTATTGGTTGGCTCATTGCCCCCAAGCAGCACTATGCTTACCTTTATGCGAGGCTGGTGAATTATTTGGAGCAATTTATTTAGAAAATAAACATAGTGAAACTTTACTCCAATCTGAGCGATTACAAGTTGTGCGATCGCTATGCCAACAAGTAGCGATTTCGCTGATGCGATCGCGTGAATTAGCAGATATAACCCAGCGAAAGGAAGTAGAAGAAGCTCTAAAACGCTGTAATTCACTTTTAAAATGTCAGCGTGAAGCCTCAGTTGATGGGGTTTTGGCAGTAGATGAGCAAGGACGGATTGTTAGTTATAACAGTAGATTTTGTAATTTATGGCAAATTCCTGAAACAGTGCTGCAATCTGTAGAATATGGCGGATTACTTAGCCTATTGCAACACCATCTCCAATTACCAGAAGGACTGGTTGAGGCGCTTGAGAATGCCTATGATTCTTCGGAAATGTTTACTCAACAAGAGCTTTATCTTGCCGATCAGCGCGTGATTGATTGCCATTCGGGACAAGTTCATTCTCCTGAAGGTAAATTTTATGGAATGGTATGGTATTTCCGCGATGTGACAGAGCGGATTCGGATCCAACAAGAACTTCAAGTTGAGAAAGAACGTTCTGAAAGTTTATTACTTAATATGCTGCCTGCGACGATCGCCAAAAAGCTTAAACATAGCCGAGCCTCCATGGCTGATGGCTTTGAAGAAGTATCAGTTTTGTTTGCCGATATTGTCGGTTTTACCGAACTTTCTAGTCGCATGTCCCCAACCCAAGTCGTTGGGTTGCTCAATCAAATTTTTTCTATATTTGACAATTTGTGTGATCACCATAAACTCGAAAAAATTAAAACCATTGGTGATGCCTATATGGTGGTTAGTGGATTGCCTCAACCAAGAGCCGATCATGCCTTAGCGATCGCCAGTATGGCTCTGGATATGCAAGCAGCCGTTGCTCAAATTAAGGCGATCGAAGGCACTCAAATTTCGATGCGGATTGGCATTAACTCAGGTCCTGTAGTTGCTGGCGTAATTGGCACGAAAAAATTTATTTATGATCTCTGGGGTGATACTGTAAATGTCGCCAGTCGCATGGAATCTTTAGGAATAGCGGAAGCAATTCAGGTTACTGAAGCGACATATTTGCGGATACGCGATAAATTTAATTTTGAGCAACGAGGGATGATTCCTGTCAAAGGCAAAGGCGATATGATGACCTATTGGCTAAGTGGCAAAAAAGATTTTGAATCTACCTCTAATCATTATGTGGATCATTACAGCAATTTGCTTTCAAACCTACCACAAATAATAATATAAAACCCTTTGCGGGGCTTTGCTCTGCGACCCTTATCGTGGTGGATTTGATCAATAACTGCTGTATGTGGAGCTTTGCGCGACTAACTGATTTTGGGTGTAGCCTCTTTAAGAATGGACTAATTTAAGAATGGACTAATTTAAGGATGAATTAGCCAAGCTCTTTGAATTGGTTGGACGATCGCTTGAACTAGCGGCGAAAGTCGCGCAATATCTTGCAATCCTTCTTCTGTTTGAATGTTAATTCCTTGCTTGTAAATGCTATAACCTTTGGTGCGAGCGACTCTAATCCCGCAATAGTATTTTGGAGCTAGATCGTGGGAGATCAGTTTTTCTTGCCAACTAACGAGGCTTTCTTGCTGCTGGATGTCATCAAGATTAGAGATATCAGTAACCCGAAATAAGTCGCGATCTAAAAAGCGTCGGCATAAATCAGCAAGAATATGATCTTTACTATCACGCCATCGATGAATGTGATAAGCAAAAACGATATCATCCGAAGCAAAATATTCTTCGCAGGTCAGAGTTTGCGGATCCTGAGTCAGCCAAGCCGTAATCGTGCGATCAGTGAATATTTCTGCTGTAGAAATTAGAACTTTGGCACGAAAAAAAATTCTCTCCAGCAAAAAACGAGCTGCTAAATTTTTGGCATGGTTATAAACCTGCAAATACATAAAATATCTCACCGTCAAATAATGCTCAATTGCCACCATTCCTTTGCGACTGATTACTAAACTTTGAGATATCGGATCAAACCGAAGCGCTAGGACAATTCGGTCAATGTCTAACTGCCCATATTTTGCACCAGTAAAATAACCATCTCTCTGTAAATAATCAAGGCGATCGCAGTCGATTTGGCTAGATACTAATTGATTAATAAATGGCACAGAATATTGTTTAGTAAATACTCTTTCTAACTCAGAAATTAAATTAGGTGAAAAGCCATTTAAAACCTCAGCAATTTTGCCGAACTTTAGTAATTTCAAAGTCCATTTTTCGTGATTACTACCAAAAACTTCTTCCGATGCATGGCTATATGGTCCATGACCCAGATCATGCAGCAGGGCGGCGACTAAAACAACAGTACGGTGAGACGCAAGGTGAGGATACTTAATGACGATCGCATCAAAAACCCGACGGGTCAGAGCCATTACGCCTAGAGAATGCGTAAACCGCGAACCCTCAGCACCATGAAATGTAAAGTAAGCAATATCGAGTTGGCGAATTCGTCTCAATCGTTGAAATTCAGGTGTATCGATTAACTTAATCAGTAATGACTCAGTATGATCGTTGCTATCAAGAGTAATCGCGCCATGAATTGGATCGTGATATGTACGAGACTTGCCAAGGAGCATATAATTAAAAATTTAATAGAGTGTAACGGACTTTCTTCACTTTACTGTCTTCACTTTACTAGTTGTGCTGTGACACAAATCACATCGCATAGATCACAGTTATCGTAAATTAATAAATAAATTAAAAATCTTTATCTCAAAAAATATCTTAAAACATATTTTCTTGGTTCAAAGTAAGTCAATATGAATATCTAGCTGTTTGCTCAATGGGCTGAGCGATCGCTAATTCTTTAAACTAACAAAAGAACTTTGAAAAAAGTCTTAAAGAAATAACTAGTTGCTACTTAAAGCTTATTTATTCAGGCATAGGTAGTATGAAAAGCAAAATGAATTGCGGTAGTTATCTCTCAATTGCCCAATTAACCGATATTCATTTATTTGAAGATGTCGAAGGTTATTTATTAGGGATTCAGACTGAAGCTTCTTTTCAAGCGATTTTAAGCGAAATTAAGCGAACTCTACCACAGCTTGACTTTTTACTCATAACTGGCGATTTAACGCAAGATGGAAGTTCTAATTCGTATGTGCGTTTAAGGCGATCTCTAAATAACTTTGGTATTCCTGCTTATTGCATAGCGGGTAATCATGATGATTTCCAACTTATGCAAACTCATTTACCTAGCGAGTATATTCACCTCACCCGATCGCTAGATGTTGGTAAATGGAGAATTTTACTACTTAACTCCGTTGTTATTGGTGCGGTGCATGGATATCTAGCAGCTTCAGAATTAATATGGCTAGAAGAAACTTTAAAAACACATTCCGATCGCCCCACTTTAATCGCTTTTCACCATCCTGCTGGACCACTCGGTTCGCAATGGATCGATGATATTTGCTTAGAAAATCAAGATGAATTTTGGTCAATCTGCGATCGCTATCCGCAAATAGAAGTTGTCTTAAATGGTCACGCCCATCAAGCATTTGATCAAATCTATGAAACATCTCATAATTCTGTCCGCTGTCTGGTGACTCCTTCAACTTGCATTCAGTTTCAACCGCAAAATCAAAAGTTCCAAATCGATAGTCAACCACCTGGATTTCGACATTTACGTCTTTATGCTGATGGCTCAATGGAAACGGAAGTCCATCGTCTCCAAGTTGGTAGCTTCTATCCTGATCTCGCCGCGATCGGTTATTGAAACTTCATTTCCTGTTAGGATTAAAAGTCTCTTGGTGATTTTTTCCTAATTTTATAAAGCAAATGCAACCGCAGATTATTGTGATCAAAATTGGCACGTCTAGCCTCAGTCATCCTGAATCGGGAGATTTACAGCTAGCCACGATCGCCAAATTAGTTGAAGCGATCGTACATCTGCGGCGGGAGGGGCATAGAGTGATTTTGGTTTCTTCGGGGGCGGTAGGGATTGGCTGTGGTCGTTTAGGACTAAAGCAGCGTCCAACCAAAATCTCTATGAAGCAAGCAGTTGCAGCTGTGGGACAAGGACGTTTAATCAGGATTTATGATGACTTTTTTGGTTCTTTGCAACAACCTGTCGCGCAGGTTTTATTGACACGCGGGAATCTCATTCAGCGATCGCATTATATGAATGTTCATGCGACTTTTCGTGAGTTGCTAGAACTGGGGGTTGTGCCAATTGTGAATGAAAATGATACCGTTGCAGTCGATGAGTTGAAATTTGGAGACAATGATACGCTTTCAGCTTTAGTTGCTAGCCTGATCGAAGCTGATTGGTTATTTTTACTAACTGATGTTGATCGTCTTTATGCCGATGATCCACGCCAAAATCCTGATGCGAAGCCAATTGAGTTTGTCGAATATCAACAACTTCAAGGACTTAGACAAGCGATCGGTGAGAAGCAAGCCTTAGGAGCTCAAAGTGGTGGTACTCAATGGGGAACTGGTGGTATGACCACCAAACTTGATGCCGCCAGAATTGCTTCGGCGGCAGGAGTTCGGACTGTGATCACGCGAGGCGCATTTCCTGATCGCATATCAGCAATTCTTAATGGAGAGAATTTCGGTACACAATTTGCGGCTCAACCCAAAACCGTAAATGCGCGTAAGCGGTGGATTGCTTATGGAATGGTTCCTGTAGGTAAGCTCTTTTTAGACGATGGAGCCGTACAGGCTGTTATTCGCAAAGGGCGATCGCTCTTACCTGCGGGAATTACTGAAGTGAATGGCAAGTTTGATGCAAATGAGTCAGTAAGTCTATGCGATCGCGATGGTAAAGAGATTGCCAGAGGCATCACCAATTACAGCAGTAACGACATCATTCGTATTCTCGGTTCTCAATCGGAGGATATCCCACGTCTACTTGGCTTTGATGGTGAAGAAACAGTAATCCATCGAGATAATTTAGTCAGTCTTTAAAAATCCACTAATTTCCTAATTCCAAAACTTTCTTTAAGGCAAATTACCCTTTGAAGATTCGTGAAGTTATCGTAGATCTTCAATGTTGGAGTATTTTGCCAATCTTCTTTATTTATAAAGCTTGACGAGTGATTACCACATAAGTTTGTTCTTTAATTTCATATGACATAGTAAATTTGGGATCTATCGACTTTTTCAGAAAGTCCATCCCTTTATCAAACAAGATTTTAAAGTGTTGTCCATCTTGTTTTTGAATTTCTAAGGAGCGCGCATGAATAAAGCGATCACTAGAACTTACACCCGATCTATAGGCTTCTTGTATGACGCGACCAGAAACGATATTTAGCTGTTCTTCAATTTTTGACAAGCGATCAGGTTTGTCTGGAGCTTCAAGAATATTTACAGTCAATTGAGCGCTTTCATCTAACCACTCGCCTTGTAAGAGACTTACCAGATTTTTTGCTCCTTTGGAATCGAGATAACGATCTCGATAAGTAATGCTTGTAACTCGGCTACCCATTAAAACTGTTTCTAGTCCTAGTTTTTGGCGTAACTCCGATAAGCTGAGATACCCCCAAGATGGCTCTGGGAATATTACCTGCGTATTTACATCTTCTAGTTCATTTGATGTGACCTCTCTGGCATTCGCTAACCAATTATTTAGCCGATATTGAACAATTTGAACACCTTCCTCGCTGCGAGTTTGTAGCCATACCAGTTGATCGTCGGATTCTTGATGTAATCCAAGTGCAATGCGATTTTGGGGTGAGGTTTGGAAATAGAGGGTTGGCAACTTATCTACATCTGTTTGATAGAGATTGATTAAACCTTGATCCATCCATTGTGATAGACGCTTGCGTAAAACCAAATTTTGATCACAATCGGGTTGTGGCAATTCGTGAAAGATTAGGGTTAGAGGATTACATCTTCTGACCATATTGGTAATTTTATTTAGCCAAGACATTGGCTCACCACGATCTAGACAAAAGCGATCACTTAGGGTTGGCAAGTAAATCATGCTGCCAGTTGTAGCCATCCGACAGTGAGCGGTTAAGTCATTAGCCACTATCTCCAATCGAACACGACTAGAACTAGGGGCAAAATTCTGTAATACCTTGTCAGGTTCAACAATTTCGACAATTGGACGTAGAAATTTGACGACCTCTTTTCGATCTAGTTCGTGATGAAATATTTGATTGGAATAGGTTCTTAGGCAGTCATAACAACTACTTTCGCAGCTACAAGAATCTGTTAACCGATAAGCCTCGATCAGAATTTCCTGAAAATCATCAGCAATACGTTGGCTGTAGCCTGCTCCACCTGGGACATTATCATAGATGACGATTTCTGCTTGTCCATTGTCTAATGGTCTGAATAAGCCATCAAGTTCTTCTCGGCGTATATCAATCACTTGAGCAGCACCAGCAAGTAAGGCATAAGTGAGCGATCGCCAAAAATTAACACGATTATTTGAAGTTTCAGCATCTGAAGCGATTACTCTATCTTCAACCGTATGCTGTACCGCATCAGCACCGAATAATGGTAATGGTTGGGTACCGAGATCGAATTGAATTTTGAGAAAATCAGTTTTAAATTCATGACCCAAATGAATCAGATCCCAACGTCCCGAGCAAGTTTTACCATTTAGAGGATGCAGATGTGTAGGTCTCGGAGGGGTTGTGATACCAACTTTTTTACTACGTGCTAGTTTCCGCTTTTCTTCTTCCCATTTACGCACTTGTTCGCTTACATCTAATCCACAACTCTCACAAGTATGAAATCCTTGCTTGGTGAAATTAATATTTCTTTGTCCTTTATTAGCCAAGAAAAAAGTTCCATTTTGACTTACAGTAAGTTGGCAAATATTTTCTACAGATAAATCTTTTTGAGGATCTCCTGAATGGGCTAGAAAAACTTGTGATGTAAGTTGACGAATTGGTTTGAGATATGGTGTGACTTTTGCCGTTGCCGCCCAATCGGTTACAAAGGCTTTAGGAACTTTATATTCGTTAATTGCTTTGTCAAATGTTGAGGGTGTGTGTTGACATACAGGACATTGATCGATTCCATTGTTTGAGGAGTCTGAGGGTTTAGTCTTAAACTCAATGAAATGATTGCAATTTTTACAAACCCAGTAATATTTTTTCTCTAGATTTTTGGGGCTATGGATACCAACGCTGTGAAATACGCGATCATCAACAACTACATCTTGACCAGGGGCGTATTCACCTAATGCAAGACGGCGATCTCGTTCTAGTCGATGTTTACCTTGGGATGATTTATATTCATTGCTTTCGCCCGTGAGCAAGCGGACAACATCAATAGGAAACCCATAGATAGGTAAGATACTTGACTGAACTAATTCATCATGCAATTTACGCTTGGCGACTTTCACTAGCTCAAACTCAAGTCCATCGCGCCGACGCTCTAAGCCTTTACGTTTTTTGCGATCACTCTCAGCATCAATCTGTTTGTTCGTTTCTTCTAACGGATATATGAGATCGTTCCAGTCTTGACATTGCTCTTGCTGAAACTCATCAATTTTTTGAAAAAAATCATTTAATAAACCGCTAGAAGTTCCCAAAGCTTTTAATCGCTCAATCCAGTACTGAGCTAACTCGTTAGCTTTATCTGTATGTAACCACTCTTTTAAAGTGCAAACCATAGCAGTTGGTGGTGGAGCAAATACTGTAAAAGAATTCGTAGGTAGCTCTAAAAAGCTTTGAATATCGACTTTTTCAACGCCTAAAGAATAGATGCCCAAAAATGTAGCTAATAACTCAGCGCGAATATGTCGCTGTTGGATTTGCCAGTTGCCAGCGTCTACTTTGGGGATTTGATTAGAACCTGCAATCAGCTTATCGGGTTGCTCAAAATAAAAGCGATCATGGGGGCGGCGTTGTCCATACATCAGCGTAATCGCTACGCCATCGGTACGTCGTCCTGCTCGTCCTGCTCGTTGTTGATAGTTGCTCACATGGGGTGGAAAGTTACGGAGAACCACTGCTTGCAATTCACCAATATCCACACCCATTTCTAGGGTTGTCGAACAACTGAGCAGGTTGATCTGTCCGCGCCGAAAGCCATTTTCCCGCTTTGCTAGTTCTTCTGTACCAAGTTGGGCAGTATGTTCTTGCGATCGCAATGCCAATGGCTCTCGATTTTTAATCAAATACTGTTGATAGTGTTCAGATTCTGCTTGCTGTAGTTGTTCTGGTTTGTAAGGGTGCAGTTTTCCTTCACATTTGAAAGCACGACACGAATAGACATTTAAACTAGGGTTAGGAGTTGTAGCTTTAAGCTCGTTTAGATTTGGGACATGAATGACTTGCTGACAGCGATCGCACTGATGCCAGTTATCTGCTGTTTCCATCACATTTAGCAAATCCCATTTAAGTTGATAGCCATTCGTAGCTTTGACAAGCAGACTATCAGCCTCAAGCTGGCGAAATAGCGTAATTAAATTTTCTTGACTAGGTGGTTCTTTAAACATTTGGTAGTAATACCAGCCTAAACGGTTTTGAGCCTTGCTCACCTCACCAGAATTTTTTAATTTTGGAAGAAAAGATGGTGAATCAGGAAAGCTTTTCGTTTCTTTAGGATCTTTTTTAAGAAAAAGATAATTTCTTGATCTGCCTTGCAAATCTACCATTTCTCGACGACCGCCATCAACTCCCCCTGTTTCAGGGAAGTATCTTGATGCTCCATCAATGTTGACAATCCCAGTACGGCGAATAATGTCTGTAAGTCCAATTAGAAAAATATAGGCTTCTCCACTGGTGATATTGAACAAGTTTGCTACTGAATCAACTAAATGACTGTCTGTAGAAAGTTGGATATGACAAGCAAGAATAGCAAATGCTTCTAACGAATTTCGCCGAGCAAAGGGAATAGCAAATTCTCTTAGTAATAGCTCTTTTGCTCTTTTTTGGGCGCGATCGCTACAAGTTATGGCATTTTGAATTCCATCTATTGGATCGTCTGGACGATAGCTTTTATAGTTTTCCTTTGAGTCTCGATCTGGGTGTGGGATAGAACGCTCTAAGAAAATTTGTTTTAGTTGTTCAGTAAGCCCCGTCATATCGGCAATACCATCACAGTTTTTAACTGTCTTGAAAGCTTGATAAACCGAGTGACGATAGAGCATCTCTGTATGACTGCGTTGATAGTCAGAAGCAAAGAAAGCTGCATCTTGACGACCATCTGAGAATGTCAAGAGTTTTCGTTTTGATAAACTTTCATCCGATCTCGTAGGTTCGGGCAGTAAATCAAACAAGCTATCTACCATTGCCTCTAGAGGCGCATCTGTATAGGCAACAAAGCGGTTAATGGCAAGCGATCGGTTTGGTCTAGCACCACAGGCAGCACATTTAGGTAAATAGCATCCCTCGGCTTTTCCTTTATTCCAATGCCACTGAAGCAGAAATTCCTTTTCTGATGATCTCGTACTTGTAGAACTTGTAGCGATCACATTTTCAGACGGAATACCTAACCAACCATGATGATTATTTAAGAATTTAAATGTACCCGATGACTGAGTGTCATCTTCCCCAGTTTCATCATCATCTTCATCTTCGGTTGCACTTCGCAAAGGATCAAGGGTCAGTGTATAAATCTTAGTATTATCTTTTACCCCTTGATTGCTTCGCGGTAGTGGTTTTAGCTCTCCTGAATTACTATCACATTGAGTAAAAGCGTAATCTTGACCGCACTGAGAGCAGCTACCCAACTCTAAAACAGGTGATTGGCAATCATCGCAAATTTGCTTTTCGTTTAAATAGAGTTTGCGACAAGTTGGATTAATACAGCTATAAATTCCTTCTAGACTGCGAAATAACAGATGTAATCTCACGGGAAGTAAGGGCAAATCATCAGGATTCTCACGAGCTAATGTACCCAGTTGCAAAAGACGAGCAAGAGCTTCTTTAGCTTTTTCCACAATATTTACGTCCAGGCTTCCATCTAAGGAAGTTGGTAGATCGATATTCCATAGTTGTGCCGATTTGGCAATATCATCCCAAGGTTGAGGAGCATTTCTAAGAATATTGATCAAACGATGGATAAGTGGATGCCCTTTGAGTGCAAACCAAAGTAAGCGATGAAAATCATTCTGTGCTTTAGATTCAGCAATCTCAAGATGGTTTGTTGGTACGATGAGCAGCAGTAGATCGTGCCAGTCAGCGATCAATTCAGTTTCGGGTAAGTTCATCGTACTTAGATATTCCAAAACGTCAGCATCACTGTGATCGGGAGCCAAATCGTAGGGAGTACCTAAACGCTCTAAAGCTGTAACGCGATTACCACGAATGACTTGACTAAATGTTTCGCCAAACAGTTCACCTGCAAAAGTCTTCACCTGTCCATCGACCGCCGCCTCTCCTAAACTGGCACTGGTGGCAATGCAACGAATATTGCCATCGGATATTGACATAGATGCTTTCAAACGTTTGAGCAGCATAGATACTTCTGACCCTGTAGAGCCATTGTAAGTATGCGCTTCATCCAGAACTAACATTTTAAATTTTGCACTCGAAGCCACAAACACCCGATTTCGCTCAGTAGGACGAATCAACATATGCTCAAGCATCGAATAGTTGGTAACGAGAATATGGGGCGGACTCTCCCAAATATCTTCACGAGAAATGGCTTGAATTGTCTGGATCTTCTTGACTGCTTCTTCAATCAATTGATCGCGTGTACTCAGATTTACTTTGTCAAATCTTGTAAACAAATCTTGTAATTCTGAACTCTCATAAGTTTCTAGTTCCTTCCGCAACGATTCTTCTGCATCTTTATGCTCAGTTTCAGTACGGCTGGTATAGAAACCAAACTTAATCAATGGCTGCTGCGGATTTTGCCGACAAAGTAACTGACGTAAGCGTTTCACCTGATCGTTTACCAGAGCATTCATTGGGTAAAGTATTAATGCTCTAACTCCGCGATCGCGTAAATCATTTCCCTCCTTTAGCAACATATCCAACATGGGGATTAGAAAGCATTCTGTTTTGCCAGAACCAGTTCCTGTCGCTACGATGATATTTTCGCCATTATTGACTGCTTCAATTGCCTTTTGCTGATGTTCATAAAGACGACGATCGCTTGGTACAGATAGCTCCATCATCCGAGAATGTAAAATCGATTGTTTGACTAAATCTTTAACACTGCCAGCAGATTGATAAGGCTGTGAACCTTCAAGATAAGGATGTTGCCAGACGATTCCTGGTTCTTCGAGTTTTTCTTTTAGCTTTTCGCGTAGGTTGCGATCGCGCAGTGGATAAGCCGTGAGTAAGTAGCGAATAAAGTCTTCACGAGGGTTAGTAATTGCCTTAATGGGGTCGAGGTATTTCATACGAGTTCACATCCTAATTTATTAAAAGCTTTTTTCATAAGTGGGCGTTTGATTGGCTCAAAGTATCGAGTTCGATAAATATCAACAACTGGTTCTGAAATTCGCCATAACCATCTTGCATAGTCACTAGGGAGGCTTATCCATTGCAAATTCAATCTGCCCTGCGATTCATCCCAAATAATTTCGAGATTTACATTTGCTTCTTTATCCAAAGCAAACATCGTGAGCATGGCTACATCTGGCTCGATTTCATAAAATTCTGTGCCATCCATCCAGATATACTCTCCCGTTGGCAATCGTATTAATGGGGATAAGTTTTGAGTCAAGATTTGGGTATAGTTGGCAGGTTGCCATCGCGCTGTTTGTGACAAATTAGGACGAGGTATATATTGCTGAATGTTTTGATCTGTTCTCCAATTGTCATTTTCAAAGGGATTGCGAGTCAAAGGCGATCGTAAAACTACTCGATCAGGCTTTTGAGGAATTGGTAAGTTTGTCAAGCTATCTGCAACAGTCCAAAGCCTCACATCAATTTGTTCTAAATGAGACTTAATCCATGAAAGGTTCTGTTTTTTAGGGCGAATTCGTAAATTATCAAGATCTGCTGGATCGCTTTCAAGAGTTTTATGAACTAAAGATAGATAAGTGCGATCACCTGTAAATAGCAAACTGGTTAGATTGTCCTCATCAAGTGCTAATAGTGTGGGCGGCGCTATACAGTATTGATTACGATCACCTGCTAAGATTTCGCCCATTGCTTCTAATTCATTTAGGTCTGGTCGAAGCGCTTCTGTATTTAGATTTTGATCGGGTGCGATCGCTGACTTTAGTAATGCAGTGATTTGGCTGGCAGTTAAAGCTAGAGGCAAAGCCTGATTTGTCGGATGTCGATGCTGACTTAGCAGCAAAATAATTTGATCTTTCATTTCTATTATCGCCCTAACATTTGATTTACTTGAGCCACAGGCAATGGTCTGCGTTGGATTGTGTTAAAGCCATCAATTCTGCTTATACAATTAAATCCTTGTGCATAATTATTTAATCGTACTAGGATATAGTCTCTATACTCTGGTGATGCAGGGATTCCTACTTCTAAAATTGTATCTTGCAGATTGGGAAGACTAAGCCGAGTAGAAACTATATCTCTTCGCCAAGGTTGCGTCTCAACCAAATACCAATTTCCAATGAGAATGTTTTCAACAGCAATTATATCTATTGGTATAGGTGGAGGATCAACAGGTGGCGTAATAATATCGATTGGAGAAATTAGAATGTTGATATATGCTTCTAATTTTTCTAATAGAGATTCTCGATTTAGCCATTCAGGAAAGTAATAAGGACTTTCTCGCAAACTAGAAACTATTGAATTAATTTTTTGGCGAGCAATTTCTAAATCTTCACTTGCAGCAACAAAATTTTCAATAGACTCATTATCAAGAATTGTGTAACAGTAATTGGCTAAATTATCATCTTCGTTAGCTAAATCAGGCAAATCATTTTGATCGCTACCACACCAGCAACCTAAATCTTGGAGCGATCGCCCTTGAATTTGAATGTGATAAATTCCAGCATTTAAATTCAAGGGAACAGCGATCACATCTTGCTCATGATTTTTTACTCTAATCTTTTCAGGTTCATGATGAGGTGTTAAAAGATTCCAACAAATCAATGAATAATTTTGCTTTGATTGAAGTCCAGAAAGATAAATAGCTTGATTATCCCAAGTACAAATGATTAGCTGGCTCGAAACTAACTCAACCAATCTTTGGATTTCCATTCCTGAACGCTGAAAGTCTAGAGCATACCAATCTGAATCAAATAGTTTTCCATGTAGAGTTGCTAGACTAATCATGATATTCCCAGACTTGTCAGCATAGATAACATAAGAGATTTGGCTTTCGCCGTTAGACAGAGTAAGCGTGACCTTTTCGAGAGTCCAAAGCCCTCGTATCGTAATAGTGTCTGCCCAAAATTGCTCTAAGCGATCGCATTGAATCGGTAGACTTTCAACAATATCTCTTTGCCCCTTAAAAACCTGTAAATCAGCAAAGCTAGATGCTTCAGACATCAGATGAAGAGATTTTAGCTCAAAACTATATGAATATCGTAGATTCTCATTCCAAAAACGAACTAGATACTTGCCTGAAGTTGAAATCATCTGCTCAAGCGAAATAATCTGCCAGCGATCGCTTGCCAAAATCTCCACCGAAGTTCTAGCAGTTATTTCCTGACTAGTAAGATTTTCAACTGAAATATTAAAAGATAGATTTTGAGGTGTGGGGGGATGCCACAAAGTAGGGGCTTCTAAGTAAACTTCCTTTCTTCCTTTGATTTTTAGTCCGCGCAAAACTGGCTGCTGGCTATTAAAAATTTGCCACTTAATTGTTACTGGAGGATATTGCCCAGAGCGAATAAGAATGACTTCAGAACTATGACTGAGTAGTTGAATGTGCTGACCATACCAATTAGAAATACTGCATGGAACATAGCTACTCAATATATCTATCTCATTATTCAGTTTCAGCTTGACATCCTTTGGAACGAAACAAATTATTTCATTAGTTCTGGAAATTACTGGATTAGTAGCATCTAGAGAAATGTGCGTACCTATATTTGCATCAAATATTAAGCAGGGTAAAGCGTCTGTAATTCCTTCTTGAGACCAATTAGCTAATTCACTATTATCATGAGCTAATAGCCGTAACCTCCATTGATTTTCTTCACTCTTAACATCAATGATTCGCTCAGGAATCTCCAAAAAACCTGAAATAGAACTAGGTATTTGTCCTTCCCATATAATATCTGATAGTGGATTTAAAATACGACAATAACGACCAAGCATAGCTGACCATTTCGGCTCTCGCAGATTTTGCTCTGGTAACACAAGCTGAGTATTCCCAGTATCAAAAACATCCAAAACCATCGATAATGGTTTCTTGCGAGGTTTAATAGTCTTGAGATAAGAATTTCTAGAAGGCTGTGTATGAGTGAGAACTTGGATTAAATTATCCCAATCCCTCAAAAAGAAATGCTTGGGCAAATAATAATTACTGAGCCTACTCTCTCTTTGATTAGCATCTCTCAGTATTTCTGGACTTTCTTGATTGCGTTCAAGTTCAAGCGCAACAGAGGCAATACCCTGAACCAACTGCCCCGAAATTGGTTCTACTTTCTCAATATCAGAACAACTAATTTTGAGAAATCCGATTAATGTACTCCATTGGTGATGCCTTTCTATACAAAAATCTAGTAATTCTTGCGACAAGAGCCTTTCATTAGTATGAGACAATTCCCACCATCCATATTCATTAGCGATTTCTTGTACGAGTACAGCAAAGTGGTGTAGATTCTTTTTGGGGATTCCACTTTGAAGCCATAAGGTTGACACATAGGGATATCCAAGTTTGCGCTTAGCTTTAACTAGACCTAAAAGCTTGCTTCCCTCTTTAGAAATCTCTCGAAGTGTATTTGCGATACCTTGGTTGTAAGGAATTTTAATCAACTGATATTTTTTGCCGTTCAACTCATATTGACAATCGCAAAATCCTTCCCAAAAGCCTTGCTCTGAACTGGAATAATAGTAAGCATATTCAGAAAGAGCAGCTGTAATGATTTTGACCCAATTTTGTCTAACATCAAAACTAGTGCATAGAGATGAATAGGTTATATTGCCTTCTTGTTTTAAATGTGATCGCAGATTTTCACCAACAATTCTTAAAAGTTGATTTGAGGTATCTTTCTCTATAACCAAACTTCCCAAGAATCTTTTGCCTTCTAGAAGTTTTGCCTGTCTCCATCCGCGCAAAATAATTCCTTCCCATAAAGTGTGTGTATCTTCAGAACTAGTAAAATCAAAATCCATATTCCCCCCAGCAATTTTCCTTTAGTTGTGATTATGTTATCGATTACTTAAATAATTTGCATCTCTAAATATTAACAATAAAATCTTTAATATTCCACAAAAAGAAAATATGATATATAAATTGATTGATATTCAGATATCATTATTTATAAAGCTTTTCAGCGCTAAAACTAATTTAAATATATTATTTTTTATTGCTTGACATCACATTATGGTGAAAAAAGATACTAGTTTTCCATATAGTGATCGCCAAGCTTTTGACCGATTAATATTGCTAATTGCTACATTGGTACACTATCCAGGAGTGGGATATTTTGCCTCAGAGACATTTGATAGGGAGCAAAAAAAGCACCATAACGCTCTTCAAGAAGTACAAACTAAACTTCTTGACTTGGCTAAATCTCATAACATCTTCTTTCTTGAAGGATATCCATCATTACCAACTATTCGTAAAGATATTGAGTATCTTAAACAATGTGGCATTTTAGATAAACGAATGTATCGCTGGGGTTATTATCTAGGTACTGGAGTTATGAACCTAGAAGAACTCCAATTAGTTTTAAATGCATTATCTTCTCAAGCGAAATATCAGGGAGATGCGCAATCTAGACGTATTTATGCATCCTTAAGCAAAAGGCTAAGAGGGATTAACTTAGAAAAGAATAGTGAATTTCTATATCCAGTTAGACAACTACTTAATCGGGCAGTGATTCACACCGATCCCGAAGAGATGATAAGGCTTGATGAGAATCAAAACAATCTATTTCACCAGATAAATACTGTAGAATCAGCAATCAGGCAAGGACAAGCAATTGAAATATATCGTGGCAAAGATTCATATGGTACTGGTCGAGTTGGATATCTACAAGTTTTTCCGTTGCAGTTAATTTATTACGATATTGCTTGGTATCTCATTTATGAATATTGTGACAATAATCACTTAGCTATTAGAAGAGTTAATCGTTTTACCAATTATTGCAAGCTTTTAGAAAACAAAACTCGCGAACTATCAGCTCAACATGAAAGATTACAAGATGCTCATAAATTACGTGAAAATGGGTGGGGACTCTATTTAGGCTCGATTGAAGAGCAGAAACAAGAGTTAGAACAGACTTTGCCATTTGAAACCGTGAAGGTAAGATTTTTCCCGCCAGCAACGGATTTTATTATGGAAGGCGATCTTCGCCATGCTAAGCACAAAATTATTAAAGGTTATAAAGACAAAGAAACGGGTCAGCCAGCTTACGTAGACTACATTATCAAGCTACCTGAGAGATCTTTTAAAGAATTTAGTCTGTGGGTATTTCGTCACATGAATCACGCACAGGTTATGGAGCCAAGTAAACTAGTTCAAATACATCAAGAAGCTGCACAAAAATTATTTGCGAGATATTCAAATCGCATAATAGAGGGATCTTAGTCAAAAAACTCGATTAGCTAGTAGAACTAGGCTATCAAAAGAAAATTGAAATCTACAAATCTTGGGCTTTTTCTAGGCAATCAAAATGAATTTGCAAATTTACAAAAAAGTCGCGGATCCTAGACGCTACGTGTTAGGTTTTCTTCTCTCTAGTTCCTTAATAACCTTTTATTTTAAAAAATCATCAATTTTAATTGCATCTTGTAAGCTGCGCTTGATGCAGTCACCTAGCGCCACACCACCAATAAAATTGGCACTTATATAAAGTCCTTGAGCTTTTTGCAACTCGGTCTCGACCGTAGCGAGACGTTGCAGATGTCCGATTTCGTACTGAGGAATTGCTTTATCCCATACATGAACAGCGATCGCCTTTGGTTCAGCTTTAGTTTCTGGACGAAGAATAGTTCTCTTGAGATCTTGATGCACCGCTTGGATAATCTCAGGCTCAGAAAGTTTTGATAATGCAGGATCGAGCGTACCACCGATAAAGTTTAGTAATAGTTGCCAGCCTGCGGGGGCGCGTCCTGCAAACAGACTTGATGACCAAATCGTTCCTAAAGTTCGCACCCCTTGTGTACGCGGAATTAGGTTGCCAAAGCCTTTCATGTCATAGGCAAATTCGCTTTTGGGATAAGCTAAAACCACACAGGCAACAGTCGGATAAAAAATCTCACTTAAGGCTTGGCTGGCGACTGGTAAATAATCTTGTAACAGTTTTGCCGTGACATAGGCAGGTGTGGTGAGGACTACGGAGCGTGATTTTACAATCTCTTCACCTGTTGGCGTGTCGAAACTGGCGATGTAAATATTGCCCTGCTTTTGAAGCGATCGCAAAGTCCATTGTTGTTTAACTGGTGTGCCTTGCGCCCTTAATTTAGCGGCGATCGCTTCAGGCAACATTTTAATTCCTTGCCGAAACGAACCAAGTTCACCAGCTTTGGTTTTGGGAATATTTAGATCTTTAAGCTTTTGGGCTTTGCGTTCTTTACTAGATAACAAAGCTCCTGCCAGTAAGCCACCGTAGTTAGTTTCTAGACGGGCAATTTTGGAAAAAGCGGCTCTTGCACTAAGTCGCTTCGGATCGCCTGCATAGACCCCTGAGATGAAGGGTGCAACTAATCTTTCTACTGCTTGTCTGCCAAGCAAACGTGAAAAGAATTGATCAACGGATTCTTCTCCAGCCATAGCTGGACGCGCAAAGCCGATCGCACCTAAAGCTAGACGAATTTTACCGCCCCAAGATAATAATTTGGAAGCGATCGCCTTTGGTGGACTCATTGGCAAAGCGTTTAACTTACCGTTGAAAAATACAAAACGCGGTAATTTACCATCGGCAAGTACCAACTCATCTTTAAGTCCTACTGCAACGGCAAGACGCAACAGCTCAGGAGCAGGTTGAAAACTATTTGGACCTTCTTCCCAAAGATAACCTTCGTCATTGCTAGCGGTGGTAATCGCTCCTCCTAACCGATCCTGTGCTTCGGCAACCAAGACGCTATGTTGTTTAGCGATCGCTAATTCATGGGCGATCGTTAAACCTGAAATTCCTGCACCAACGACAAGAACATCTAAGAGTTGATTTGCTTGCGATCGTTGGGAGTCGGTCATAACTTAAGAGGTTTGAGTCGATTATTTAATTCAATTATTCAACATTACAGTTTAAACCGAATGCTGAAACAATGCATTTAAATACACTTTGGCGGTGCTGCGGTAACTAAGCGATGCTCCCATGCGATCGCAGCCACCATTTTGCAATAGAAATAAAGACAAAGCCGCTGCAAACACGCGATCCTGATCCCAGTCAGGATGTGACCCTAAGTAATTTTGGAGGGTTTCATGCAATTCTTCAGGAATTTCGGCAAGTATGCTGATGGTCATAGTCATGCTGAAGCCTCAATCTTTTAAACAGTTTTTATGAATGTGCCGCAACCATTTTTCAGCGGTCGGGATTCAATTGTGCGTTCAACTTGCCATTATTGTCAACGTAACGAAAAGTTAAGAATGGGTGACAAATAACTGAATACAGATTGGATAGATCAATGTTTTAGACTGATCCCGTTTACATATGTTTACAATAGGCAGGGCTTAAAAAGTTTTCCCAAGTCAAGTACCTAGCTTATTAACTAATCCTTAACCAGTAAGGTAATGACATCTTGTTCTATAAAATGTCCTGTGGAAAACTACTGCTAATCTGGGGAAAAAGTGGTTGTATCTGTGGATAACTCTGTGGATAACTTTTTAGTTTTTTTACTTGAAAATTATTTTTAATTAATATTTTTAACCCATCCAATCTTCAAAAAAGACAGCGCGAAGTACGATTTCTTTTGAAAATGTTTAATTATTTAGCCAATTTTCAGGAACAACTATTAATGTCGTGCCTTGTCGCCTCAAAACTATGACTCTTTGTTGAGCGGCAATCTCAATTTGTGGATCATCACATTTTGCTTTCCATGAAACCCCTTCATGTTGAACTCGCCCAGTTTGGCCTGCGGGAATTTCTGTAAGCGTGAAGCCTTCACTTGCCTCTTTAAGCTGATGTGAGTCTCTGGGAATAAAACGGCGCGAGAACCTCACCAACAGCCCTGATATCAACATCCAACCTAATATTTGCAACGCAGGAATAGGCAAGATTAGCGCGATCGCTGCGACAAATATTGCGGCAATTCCCATCGCACCTGCAATCAAAAAAGTGGGTAGGGGGATTAGCAACTCAATCACACATAGTGCAATACCAATGATTAACCAGACTTGACTAGGTGGTAAATTCATTGATCAATTGAACTATTAGAATTGGAGCTGTTAGAATTGGAGCTATTAGAATTGGGAATTTCTATCAAAGCACCTGTTTCCGATTTACTCTCCGATTTACTAATTGTGCTACTCGGTGTGGGGCTATTGATTTTAACTTTTTGCGAATCAAGCGATTTTTCGCGTTTTGGGCGATCCTGTGTAGGCAATATTTTATTACGGGCAATCTCTACAGCGGGTGCTGGCTCACTAGGAGATGTATTACTAGCTGTTGATGTTGTGATGTCCAGATTGGGAGCGGTGGACAGCAAACCACCTAAACCATTAATCAAATTGCGAATATTGCTACGAATTTTTGGATCGCCTGTTAATTCATCAAGATCAGCCGTAATTTTCTTAGCATTTGCAAAAGTAGCCCGAGCTGAGTCAAGGGTTTCGCGTAAAGATGCCATCGTCGCTGGATCATTTAGCTCACCTGATGCTTTGCGAAGATTTGCCGATGTCTCAGCAGCATTTTCTGATAGCTTTTGGAGATTGGCAATAAACTTGCCATCGCCTAACAAAGGTTGGGCAGTAGCAAGGAGCGATCGCGCCTCTTTAGAAGTTGCCGAAATGCCATCTAGAGTTTGAGCTAATTTTTCCCGATTCATCTCAATCAAGTCTTGAGCGCTGTTTGCGACATTGCCAACTTTAGTCGCCGCGCCACTAATTGCATCAGCCGTATCTCCAAACTTAGTAAGTTGATTTTCAAAATTGCCAACTAAACGATTAGCCGACTCAGCCAATTTTTGGACGCTTCGAGCCGTAGTTTTTGTAGATACTAAAGTTTCCTTCAGGCTATCAATTAAATTTTGGTCGTTGATTTTGCGTAAAGTGGTACTTGAATCCTTGAGTAAAGCAATAAAGCTAACGCCTTGAGATCCTGCTACTACTCCACCTTGACAAATAATTAATTCGCTATTGCAATCCTTTGCCAAAGGGCTGAGCGTCGGATCAATCATCTGTTTATCTTTAGGTGGAAAAATATCAATATTAGTATTTCCTAAAAAACCACTTTGATTAGTTTCGGCAATTGATTGCTTAGGAATAATTAATTTCGAGTTTTCGATGCTTACTTGCACATCAACCCCCTCAGTTTGGGCAGTAAGCCCAATTACACGTCCGACTTCTACGCCACGAAACCTCACAACTGAGCCAGTATTTAGTCCACTGGCATCGGGCATCTGGATCATAAAAGTAAACTTGGAACTATTTAGTTGCAATCCACGCAACCATAGCAAGGCGCCCCCTAGGGCAACTACTCCACCGATGATAAATAAGCCAAGCGCACCGTCACGTAATGTTCTTCGCTGCACGAGTCTCATACCTCCTTAGTCAAAAGTTGAATTGGACCATCCGTACTGCCACTAAAAAATTGCTTGACATACGGATTGTCAGTCGTATCAATTGTACTAACGTTTCCTGCATAGCGCACCGATCCGCGATAAAGAACAATCAATCGATCAGCAGTACGGCGAATTGTGCTGTCTTGGTGGGTGACGACAATATAACTATCACAAACATTTTGCTCTCTCAGCGATCGCATCAAGTCCTCAATAATCGTCGAAGCGACAGGATCGAGTCCGGCGGTGGGTTCGTCATAGAGCAGCACTTTTTTGTTATGAGTTTTGGCGGTAGGGTCATCCATAATCGCACGCGCAAAACTAACTCGCTTTCGCATCCCACCTGAAAGCTCACTCGGATAGCGATCGCAGATATTTTCTAACCCCACTAGCGCAAGTTTATGTTCAACGAGTCGGTAAATCTCGCGCCTCGATAAACGCGAATGCTCAAATAACGAGAAACCAATATTTTCGGCAACTGTAAGTGAGTCAAATAACGCTGCATTTTGAAACACCATACCGATGCTTAGACCGTAGCTCGCTTCTTGAATATCATCAGTTGCAACAAGATTGCCATTAATATAAATTTCGCCTACTTCTGGCGCAATCAAACCACAAACAAGCCGTAAAATCGTCGATTTGCCAGTACCAGAAGGTCCAATTATAGCGATCGCTTCACCAGTATGTAGAGTTAAATCGACACCATTGAGGACAGTATTTGATCCAAAACTCTTATGAACTCCGCGTAGTTCAAGCAAAGGTGTAATGACATTTTTACTGTTTTTGATCAGAGATCTAACTTGCTCCATCGGTATTTATTACTGATTAAGAAAAATCACTTTACAAAAAACTAACATCTTTTCAGAAAATTTCCCAAAAAACCAAAAAAGAAAAGGGCGCTTTGCGCCCTTTTCTTTTTTGGTTTTTTACTTGGATTTATCCAAATCTACCACTGATATATTCTTCAGTTGCAGTTTGCTTAGGGCTGCTAAAAATCACTGATGTGCGATCAATCTCCACTAGTTTGCCTGTGCGCTTACCAGTTTCGCTAAGTTCAGTATTAAAAAACGCAGTCATGTCAGCTGATCTCGAAGCCTGCTGCATATTGTGAGTCACAATTATCAGCGTAAACTTTTGTTTTAACTCCTGCATTAACTCTTCAATGCGAAGCGTAGATATAGGATCAAGTGCTGAACATGGCTCGTCCATCAAGATTACCTGTGGCTCAACAGCGATCGCACGAGCGATACAAAGACGTTGTTGTTGTCCACCAGAAAGCGCTAAACCACTCTCTTTAAGTTTGTCTTTTACCTCATCCCAAATAGCCGCTGATCGCAATGACTTTTCGACCAATTCATCCATAGCGGACTTCGATCCTTTAAATCCATTAATTCGGGGACCAAATGCAATATTTTCGTAAATTGATTTTGGAAACGGGTTAGGGCGTTGGAACACCATCCCAATATGACGACGTACAGCTACAGGGTCAATCTTAGGATCATAAAGATTGTGACCGTTAAAAGTGATTTCGCCTCTAACTTTTGCTCCTTCAATAAGATCGTTAAGACGATTAAAACATCTCAATATCGTGCTTTTACCGCAACCTGAAGGTCCAATAAATGCAGTGATTTGATTTTTGAAAACTTCTAAGTTAACGTCCGCTACTGCTGGTGAGTTTGAACTGTAAAAAACATTAACGTCTTTAACTTTTAAAATAGCCTGATTTTCGGGAGATTTGCTGCTTAAATTCATTATAGAAAACCAAATTCGTGATTATTATCTTTCATCAAATACTTTGAATTACTGCCCCGAATTACTTAGCCCGACTGCGTAGAAAGATTGCGATTAAATTCATGCTTAAAACCAAGAGCAGAAGCACAACGATACCAGCCGAAGCCAACACCTGAAATTCTGCCTTAGGATCGCCAACCCATTCGTAAATTTGGTATGGCAATACGGAGAAGAAGTTGTCGTTTGACCATAATGTATCAGTGAATACATCTCCTAGTTTACCACTGAACAAAGCTCCAAAGTTGACAGGTGAAGCTTTAGGGTCAAATAGAACCGTACCAGCACCAAGGACGACAATTGGCGCAGTCTCTCCAATTCCTCTAGAAGTAGAGATAATCACGGCTGTCAAAATTCCTGGTAGGGCCGCAGGTAACACGTGATGGCGAATTGTCTGCCATTTAGTTGCACCAACTCCATACGAAGCCTGACGCACAGATTGTGGAACGGCTCGAATTGCTTCTCTAGAGATAACGATTACGGGCGGCAAAATTAGCAAGGTAATCGTTAAAATCCCTGTAACCAATACGGCTCGTCCGCTATATATGCCGCGTACAAATAGCCCTAATCCCAATAGACCGTAGATAATTGAAGGAATACCAGCTAAGTTGTAGATATTTAGCTCAATTAGCTCAGTAAACCAATTTTTCCTGGCATATTCTTCTAAGTAAATTGCCGAGGAAACTCCGAGAGGAATTACTAACAGCAACACATAAGAGAGCATAGCAATAGATCCCAAAATGGCTGCTTTGTATCCAGACTCTTCAGCACGGCGCGATGGGTAAAATTTAAATAAATCCCAATTAAGACGGCTAGAACCGTCACTAACTACCTGATAAATCAAGAATGCGAGGACAATCAGCCCAAGGGAAGTGGCAAAGATGCAAAATGCGGCAAATATTTTTCCCCATAGCTGTCTTGATTCGAGCTTTGGTTCAAATTTTGATTCGCTAGATTGCCCGTCGAGCGTATCTAATATATCGATCCCGTTACTCATAAGTTTCTTGGAAACGTTTGCTAATTTGCTTACTGATAATGTTGAGAAGAAGCGTGATCAGAAATAACGTCATCCCAACGGCAAAAAGGGCTTCATATTCGACGCTGCCAACTCGCGAGTCGCCCTTGGCGACTTGAGCTATATAGGCAGTCATCGTGCCTACGGTTTGTCGAGGATCGAGGGTTAGAATTGGACGCTGACCTGCGGCGATCGCTACAATCATCGTTTCCCCAACAGCGCGAGATACTCCCAAGATGATTGCAGCGGAGATCCCAGACAAGGCGGCTGGAAAGACAATACTAGTGGCAACTTCCTTTTTTGTTGAACCAAGCCCATAGGCTGCTTCACGCAAAGATTTTGGCACTGCAAGCATCGCGTCAGTACTGATTGAGGCGATCGTGGGGATAATCATTACACCCATGATCAGCCCTGCACTAAGAGCGTTAAAACCTTGTAATCCTGGAATTAATTTACTAAGAATTGGGGTAATAAATGTTAGCGCAAAGTAGCCATACACAACCGTTGGTATACCAGCTAGCAGCTCAATGACTGGACGTAAAAACTTACTCAATCTTGGTGATGCGTATTCTGATAGGTAAATTGCTGTAGCCAGCCCTAAAGGTGTGGCGACAATCATTGCGATTAGCGCTACCATCAATGTGCCGTTTACCGTCGGCCAAACACAAAAACTTTTATCGGCAAACTGAGGTGTCCAGCTACAGCTATAGCTACCATTCTCTAAGGTTTTACCAAATAAAAACTCGCCAATGTTAGCCTTACCAAAAAAGCTAACGGTTTCCGAGGCAAGTACATAAACGATCGCTACCGTGGTCAGTACGGAAATAAAAGCGCAAAACAATAAAGCGTAGCCGATCGCACTTTCACGAATATTGCGATCGCGACGTTGATAAAGGTCAAAATCTTCGACCTTTTTAGAATCCATGGGACTTGTCATAAAGCTTCCTAAATCAAGTACATCAAAAGTCAAAGCCCTCCCTAGATTAGGAGGGCTTAGCTCAAAACTAACTCAAAATTATTTCAAGTCCTTTGCCATAAGTTCTGCAACTGAGACACCAGCAGGAGCATCCATAAAGGTTGAACCTGTCGTAGCTTTGGCAAGACGATCCAAGATCTTAGGAACAGCATCGCTAGGAAGAGGTACATAACCTACTTCTTTAACGACCTTGATATCCTTAAAGTAGAAGTCAGCGAAAGCCTTTACTTCAGGACGAGCTAGAGCTTTTTTGCTCACGTAGATAAATAGAGGACGTGACAAAGGAGAATACTTGCCAGTGTTAATATTCTCAGCAGTTGGAGCTACGCAACCCTTGCCGCCATCAACTTCAATAGCCGTAAGTTTCTTGGCATTTTCTTCAAAGTAAGCTACACCAAAGAAGCCAACAGCACCCTTGCCACCTTGAACACCTTTCACGGTGATGTTGTCATCTTCGCTAGGTTGGTAATCTTTGCGGATTACTTTTGACTTGCCATTGATAGCTTCGGTGAAGTAGTCAAATGTACCTGAGTCAGCACCAGCACCAAATAGGGCAAGAGGTTCTTTGGGGAAATCAGGTCGAATTTGATCCCAAGATGTGACTGTACCTTCAGCAGCTGGTTCCCACATTTTTTTGAGTTCAGGAACGGTTAGGCACTTTGCCCAAGTATTTTCTTTGTTAACAACTACGGTCAAGCCATCAACGGCGATGGGAAGTTCAACAAACTCTACCCCATTCTTCGTGCAATCTTCAGCTTCTTTCTTCTTGATTGGGCGAGAAGCATTAGAAATATCGGTATCACCAGCACAGAATTTCTTAAATCCGCCGCCAGTTCCGCTTGTGCCGACAGGAACTTTTACTCCAGGATTAGCTTTTGCGAAGTCTTCAGCAACAGCTTTGCTGATCGGTGCAACTGTACTAGAACCATCAACGGTGATGTTGCCAGATAGTTTAGATGCTGCTGGTGCAGGATCTTTCATCGCTGTTGTTGTTGTCGCTGCGGGGCTAGTTGCACTGGTTGTAGGGGCTTTGGTGTCGCTGCCACCTGCACAGGATGCTAATGTTACGGCTAATGTAACACCTGCGACAAAAGTTAGAACATTACGATTGATATTCTTCTTAGACATCATAAAAATCTTACTGCGATTGTATCTATTACGGTTGGCTGAGCATTCAAACTAGACGAGATTGATACTAATCTGCATCTGTCAACCAAAGGTTAAGGAATGTTAAAGAAGCAGTTAAGTTTAGGTTTCAGCTAAGTTTTTGCAGCAAGACTTTTCAGGAATTATACGTAGGTTAAAAGATTGCTTCGCGATCATCACAAGATCTTTATAATTACGAATATATTATTAGTGAGATTAAGTTGATTATTAATGGAACTTGGTTCTTTAAATCGGTTTAATCAAGGCGATATCTAACAATAAAAGTACGTGATTTATTAAAATCAAAATGTGGGTGTGCCGCGCGAAGCGCGGCACACCCACGGTAAAATCTTTTCAAGAAATCGCCTAAACTCAATAACTAACGCCTAAATGAGTGGTGGCGATCGCATTTTTGAGATTGAAATGAGAGCTTGCCTACAAAAAAACAGACGAAACACACGAAATTAAAACTTGATTTTTAATTTAGACCAAAGCCATTTATAAAACTTACTTATAATTTATCTGCGTAGATAGACTGATGCTTTGGCTATATGTGCGATGATTATCTAACTATCTTGTCGTTAGGTTTTGTTGACTGTGAATACCGTCCGTACTGTTTCTGATACCAAAAAAGACTTCTATTTAGCCTTCCCCAAGCCAGTCAACCAAGTTTATCGGCGGGTTGTAGATGAGCTTTTGGTGGAAATTCATCTACTGAAAGTCAATCAAACATTTGTGTACGACTCAATTTTTGCACTCGGTGTGGTCACAGCTTTTGATCGCTTTACGGTCGGTTATAAGCCTGAAACTGATCGCTTTGCTGTATTTCATGCGTTATGTTCAGCGCTTCAGTTTGAGTCTGATCGGATTCGCCAAGATGCAGTAACTTTGAGTGATCTCGCCACGCGATCGCCTGATCAGGTCAAGACTTTATTAACTAATCTAGATTCTGGGATCAACCTTGAGCCGCTCTCAGGTCAGTTACAAGTAATTGCTACCAAAGAAAATTTTAAATATAGCCGTTTGCTAGGCGTAGGACTATACGCATTACTCGAAATTAGTGATCCTGAAACGATTGCTGATCATGCTAAACGTGACTCAGCCGTCAAATTAGTGGGCGAGACTCTCAAGTTTGGCAGCGATCGCTTACTTAAGGATATTGATCTATATCGATCTAACCTCGATAAGATTGAGCAAGCACGCCAGATGATTGCGGACATGGTGGAAGCCGAACGGAAAAAACGTGCTCAAAAAGAATCGGCAACAACTATTGTCGCTACTGATGTAGCTGCTGAACCTAGTAGTGATTCTTAATCCCGAAATTAGAAAAGCAAAAAAGCGGTGCAAAGTACCGCTTTTTTAATGCTGTTTTTTATTAGTATATGCTCGCTCTAGGACCTGAATTAAATTTTGCACTTGAATAGGTTTACTTACATAGTCTTGCATTCCCGCTTGTAGACATATATCGCGATCGCCTTTAAAAGCACTGGCCGTTAAGGCAATAATCCAAGGGCTTTGAGAAAATTCTAGAATGATTCTCTTGGTAGCGGTTATTCCATCCATTTCTGGCATATTTATATCCATCAGAATCACATCATAGGTTTTGCGATACATTGATTCTAGAGCTTCGATACCATTGGCAACCACATCAATTTGATAGCCCAAGCGCTCAAGATAACGAATGGCAACTTTTTGGTTAACGACATTATCTTCGGCTAGTAAAATCTTCAAAGGGAATTTGATTGCAAAATTTGGATCAAAGATTAAATGATTTTTCGGTTCTATCGGCGTTTCAACTTGAGATAGCTTAATTTCCACAGCAGATGTAGAGATCGTAAATGAGAAAGTAGAACCAACTCCCACTTTACTATCAGCCCACATCTCACCACCCATAAGTTGAGTTAGCCGATTGGAGATCGCTAGTCCTAGTCCAGTACCGCCATATTGACGAGTGGTGGAAGAATCTACTTGGCTAAATGGTTTAAATAAGCGATCGTAGCGATCTTTGGGAATGCCAATGCCAGTATCTTTAATCGCAAATAACAACTTACATGAGGTTTCTAAACTATTAATTTCTGAACTATTAATATTTTTAGCTTCGACGGGAATCTCAATAACAGACACTTGCAGATTCACAGAACCTTTAGGTGTAAATTTAATCGCATTACTCAATAAATTGACTAATATCTGTCGCAACCGAGTTATATCGCTCCTAATCCATTCAGGCACATTAGTAGCCATGCTGTAAGCTAACTCGACATTTTTAGAGGATGCGTTAACTGCTAAAAGATCTAAAGATTCTTGAATACAATCTCGTAAATTAAAAGACTGAATATCTAGACTAAATTGTCCTGATTCAATTTTTGAGAAGTCAAGAATATCATTGATAATCGTCAGTAAATTATTACCACTTGACCTAATAATTTCCGTAAATTCTTGTTGTTCGGAGTTAAGAGGTGTATCTAATAGCAAACTTGCCATACCAATCACTGCATTCATAGGAGTACGAATCTCATGGCTCATTGTGGCGAGAAATTCACTCTTGGCTCGATTAGCGGCTTGGGCTGATTCCATTGCTTGTAACATTTCGATATGGGCTAACTTGCGATCAGTAATATCTTTGTTTGAGCCAATCATCCGAGTAGGTATACCTTTGTCATTCCACAATGCCATTGAGTGAGTTAATATCCATTTATAGCTTCCATCCTGACAACGCATTCTATATTCAGTTATACAGCAAGGGATTTCACGAGCGAAATATTTTTTCTGTTCTTTAAAGACGCGATCGCGATCTTCAGGATGAATTAAGTCTATCCAATTAATCGGTTCTTCACTATCGGGATTAGGCTCCAAGCCCAACATTGTTCGCCAACGTGCTGAGCGAAATACTATACCAGTTTCCATATTACAGTCCCAAATACCATTGTCAGAAGCTTGAATAGCAAGTTGCCAGCGTTCTTCACTTTTGAGAAGAGCTTCACTACGTTCTAGTACTCTTTCTTCTAAATTGAAATTAACTTGTTGGATTTCTTGAAACTTTTCTTGTAAAGCGATCGCCATTACCTGAAAGTTGTAGCCAAGCGTATCAATTTCTTTAAAGCTTTCCGATTCCCATTCAAAATCAGACTCAACTGAGAGATTTTGCTGGAGATCGGTGGTAATGCGCATTAGCTTGGCAATCGGCTTTAGCAAAAGACGACTAAGTAAATTTGCCACTATTGTTGCTAATAGAATAATCGCCATTACAGTCACTAGAATATATGTATACAGATTCTCTAGCGCATTGATGTATGGAACTGGTGATAATCGCACAACTAGAGTCCAAGGATTTTTCTCACCAATAGCAACCTGCTGTACATAATATGCTTTGCGCCACCGAGTCATTATTGAATATCCATTCATTTGTGGACTCCATTGGATTTGATCTGGTTTAAAAGCGCGGATTTCTCCTTGCTGTTGCAAATCAAAAATCTGTCCTGATATTAAACTTAAGGAAGTGCTAGAAATTACTTCTTTATAGCGATCTATTAGAAATGCTTCAACATTCCCTTTTGTTGAGTTTTCTATTAAAAAGTCTTTAAGCTGAATGATATTTAGGGAACCAATAACAATGCCATTAAAACGATTGTTTTTGAGAATTGGCATAGCTACATCAATATGTGAAGTAGATGCTCCCTTAACATTATAAATATCGCTAAAAACTATATCTAAGCTAGAGCGTACCTTTTGAAAAATCTCTCTATTACTTATGTATTCATTTAGACTGGCTTTGTTTGCATCAGGAATACTAGGAAACGCGGATAAAATATTGCCCTGAGCATCTGCGATATAGATACTTAAAAGCGACGGCGTGACTTTACCCAGGGCAGTAGTGGCAAATGGCAATTGATCCCAATTATTATTGTCAGATGCTAAAGTTGCTAATTCTTGTAAAGTTCGCAAATTAGTGCGATTCCAAACTTTTAGATTGGCAGAGATAGAAGACGTGCTTGAACGTAATTGGCTACTAATTTCATTCTCAATGTTGTGTTGTGATTCATAGCCTGTGACTACAGCAATAGAAAGTACAGAAAAAAATACAAATGCTAATAACAATTTAAATAACACTTGCTGAATGGTCAAATGATGCCACTCACTTTTTCTTTGCTGAAACCATTTCCATAATGGTAAGTAATCAAGGCCTAAGTGGGCAATGAGGGCATTAAATGTGCCATTAATTGCTTGTTTCAGAACAATTAAGATAACTGTGCTAATTTTTAATTTAAGAAAAAAGTAATAAAAACAAGCCGATAAAGGAGCGCCTAAGCATAACCAGTAAGAAAGTACTATTACAACTAAATTGTGCGATCGCTTTTGCTTGTTTTCGTAATTTAATCTAACCCCTACCCAAAGTGTTTCTAAAACCAACAGAATTGCACCGTAGGGATGCTGCCAAAGAAAGTATGTACAAATACTGGCGATCGCGGAAACCATCACTCCTATTCTTATCCCATAGAAATAAGTAGCGATCAAAACAAAAATGCTGCCAAATAAAAAGTCAACCCCAAAAAATAGGGACAACCGAAAATAATTTCCCAAATATCCCAAGCTTGCAAATAATAAAAGTGCAAATAGCCCTTTAAATTTACTTTTAAATTTACTTTTAAAAGACGGATGAAAAAACTTTGAAATTAGTAAAGAAAAATCCATAAGGCAACTGTCATTATCTATATCATCCTAGCTGGCGATTGACAAGGATATCTTATTGTGTCCAAAGGCTTTGAAGAGCATACTTTACGACATTTATTCTAATCTTGCAAGAAGCCCTTGGTTATCACCCCCCAAACCTTAACCCTAGACATAGTCCCCTATTAATACTGAATTTATATAAAAATACTGTTATCAAAAGCTTTATTTTTTGATTTCAAGCTAAAGCTTGTTAAAGCTGATTTACTAATCAAAATTAACCAATCTAAAAAGTTTAAGATTTTAATCTGGAATTTATGGCAGGATTTTTTATTTTTTGACTGATTCCAATCCCAAATATGGGGGTTGGATCTAAGCCTGTAATCAAACGGAAATGCGTCGGAGAAATATTTGGGCTAATTAAAGTGTTTTCCCAAGACTTTAAAAGATCATGCGATCGCTCCAAGAATGCAACCCCGCGAACAAGAGGCATGATCCGCCAACTATCGATCAAAATTTCAACAAGCGCTAATTCAATTTGTGGAGGTGCGTAGGCTTGTAATAAATCTTCTAAATATTCATCAAAATATTCATCATCAGAGCCATATAACTGATAGCTATCGACGATGTACTTTACTCTTTGGCGACTAATTTGTTCCCATGCTTCCATAAGGCTCTCGGCTTTTATTAGCTATACAATGCCAATTAAAATCTAAACTTTTGTTAAGCAATGCATTATTATGATAATTATCTAATAATTAGTATAACTGGTTAAGAAAGATTCTTACACATTAAAATGATCCCTCAGAAATTAAGATTAAAAAATTTCTTGAGCTACCAACAATTAGCCTTAAATTTTAGTGGGCTACATGTTGCTTGTATTTGTGGTGCGAACGGTGCGGGGAAGTCTTCATTACTAGAAGCAATCACTTGGGCAGTTTGGGGTGCAAGTCGGGCTGGAAGTGAAGATGATGTAATTCATATGGGTGCTAAAGAAGCTCAGGTAGACTTTACTTTTATTGCAGGCAGTGAGGTTTATCGAGTAATTCGGACGCGATCGCGCAATAGCTCAACTTCTTTAGAATTTCAAGTACAGAGTCAAGTACAGGGTGAAAGCAAATTTAAATCATTGACTGAGCGAAAGGTACGGTCAACCCAGCAAACAATTGTTTCACATCTAAAAATGGATTATGAAACTTTTGTTAATTCAGCTTATTTGCGTCAGGGTCGGGCTGATGAATTTATGCTGAAGCGTCCTAGCGATCGCAAACAGATTTTAGCGGATATGCTCTCGTTGTCGCAGTATGACGAGCTTGCTGAACGAGCCAAAGAAATAGCCAGAAATAGCCGTGCTGAGTCCGTAGTTTTGGAGAACATGCTGGTACATCTGCGCGAACAAATAATCACAGGAGAGGCGATCGCACCACAGTTAGAGATTTTGCGATCGCAGTTAACAGACTTGCAAGCTTGGGAAAACCGCGATCAACAAAGATTACAAATTGTTGAAGAGACTCAGAAAACCTATCAAACGCTCTGTCAGCAAATAACTTGGCAGCAGCAACAGCAAACTTCAATCACCGAAAATTTGTCGCAATTATCGAGACAGCTGGTTAGTCAACAAAAGCAATTAGATCAAGTAGAAGCTCATCTTGGTCAGCGATCGCAAATTTTGCAAGATTATGATCGCTATCAATCGCTATCTAGTCAGGAAACAGAGTTAGAACAAAAATTTCAAAAATTTCAAAAGCTTAGCGATCGCCGAGGCGAATTTAGTCATAAACTCGCAAGTTTACAAAGTGACCTCAAGGGGCAGTTAAGGCATTATCAAGCGCAGTTAGAGGCGCTAGTGCAGCAAGAAAGCGACTTGCAATCAGTTCTCAAACGAGCACCAGAAATCGAAGCAGCGATCGCCCAATTACATCAAGCAAGAGCGATTTTACAAGAATTTGATCGTCTTCATGGTCAATCAACGCCCTTGATCCATCGTCATCAAGTTTTGCAACATCAATTAGAACGAGAGCAGACAAAATTGTCGGCAAAGTTAGACGAGTTAATCGCTAAAAGAGGGCAATTGAATTTACAAGTGCAGAAGCACGCACAATTGGTCAGCCATGCTGAGGAGCTAGATCGGCAAATTGTAATGTTACAAAAAAAACAAATCTATCAACAACGAGTTCACGAAAAGGGATTGGAACGACGTGATTTCTTAGAACGCTTAAAAACTCGACTTGCTGATAGTGAAACCGCCTTTAATAAGTTAGAGTCGAAAATGCGCCAATTGACTGTACCAAATGCGCCCTGTCCATTATGCGATCGCCCTCTTGATCAAGCACACTGGCAATTGGTACAGAAAAAGCATAAACAGGAATCTCGTGATTTGCAAGCCGATATGTGGGTGGTAAAGGAGCAACAGGCGGCTTCTAATTGTGAAATTCAGATTTTGCGTGAAGAATATCGTAGTTTGATGAAGGAACTCGCTCCTCTCAATGATCTGATCCAACGTAAGGGAACTTTGCAAGAGCGCTTGAAAGCGATCGCCGAGGCTCAACAGCGTCTGGTGTTAATTGATGCAGAGATCGGAGAATTGCGCGATTGTCTCCAGTCCCAAAACTATAGCCGTGAAGCATGGGATGAGATGGAGTTAATTGATAAGAATGTTAAGAAATTTGCCTACGATGAAAAAAATCATGCCCTTGCTCGCGGCGATGTCGAGCGATGGCGCTGGGCTGAGGTAAAACAATCAGAACTAAAAAATGCCCAACGCCAAGCTGATCACCTTGCTCAAAAAATTCCTGATTTGCAGACTAAAACCCAGCAATTGCATGATCGCCTCGCGAAAAATCTCATTGATTTAGAAGTACAACATGAACTTGAACAATGCGATCGCGCCCTTAATCAACTTGCCTACGACCCTGATCGCCATCAACAACTCCGTACCCAAAAACAAGAATTAACCAGATCACTGTTGCGATATCAAGAACTCACTCGCGCTGAACAAGAACATCCTGAACTTCAGCAACAGGTAAAGCATTTACAAAAAACTCAAATTGATCAGCAACAAGAACTGCAAACTATCACGGCTCAAATCACTCAATTGCAGGAACAATCCAAAAATCTGCATGGTAATCATGCACAGGAAATTCAATCTTTAAGGCGAAATCTCCAAGATTGGCGATCGCAAATGGATAGTTTATTAGCTCAAATTGGTAGCCTTCAACAATCACAACTACAACTTGAACAAAGCCGCAAACGCGAATGCGAAACTCTCACCCAAATCGAACTAGCCCGTCATCGTCAACGCATTCATACCGAGCTTTATCAAGCCTTTGGCAAAAATGGTATCCAAGCCTTGATGCTTGAAAATGTATTACCTCAAATTGAAGTTGAAGCCAATCAAATTCTTGCTCAACTTAGCGATCGCCATTTAAATGTCCGATTTATTACGCAAAAATCTGGCAAAAAAAGCGATCGGATTATTGAAACTCTTGATATTGAAATTGCTGATACCAGAGGTACAAGACCCTACGAAACTTATTCAGGCGGCGAAGCTTTTCGGATTAATTTTGCAGTGCGTCTTGCTCTCTCCCGCGTCCTTGCTCAGCGCAAAGGCAGCACCTTACAAACCCTTATTATTGATGAAGGCTTCGGCAGTCAAGATCAATTAGGTTGCGATCGCCTTGTCAGTGCTATTAATGCGATCGCCCCTGATTTTAAATGTATTTTGGTAATTACACATATGCCACAAATGAAAGAAGCATTTAATACTTTAATCGAAGTATCTAAAACAGATGAAGGCTCAACTATCCAATTAGTTGGTTAAATTAAAAACTAAAAATTTGGGATGTAGTGAAATATTAACGCTTATTTTTTGGATTTTCATTTAACTGGCGATTATTATAAGTAATTCGATATAGATAATAGTTACTGACAAAAATAAATAGTTAATTAATTTATAGCTGTCGTCAGCTATGTTAGGACAAAATCAAAACCCAAAAGAGAGTTGCGGCGCGGAGCGCCGCAACTCTCTTTTGGGTTTTATGTCCTGATACACTTGGCGACAGCTATAGTTGAAAAAATTTGACTAATAGTACATTTATCTTGGATACTGAAATACAGTTATTAGATTAGAAACTATTAGAAACAAATGGCAAAAGTAAAACAACCAGTCCAACTCTCTGGCGAAGCGTTATTACAGAAAGTTAAAGAATTAGAACATCTGTCAAAGGAAGAAAAAGCTAAAGCTTGCGGATATGCAACCATTACAAAAAACAATAAAGCTCGCGTTAACTTGATGAAGTTTTATAATGCCTTAATGGCAGCTGATGGGGTTGAACTTGAAGCAAAAGGTACTGGTAAAGGCGGACGCAGCGCGAGTTACCGCGTTAGCGTTCAAAAAAATGGCAACCTATTAATTGGTTCAGCCTATACACAATTGATGGGTTTACAGGCTGGTGATGAGTTAGAAATTCGCCTCGGACGTAAACACATTCATCTACGTCAAGTTGGTGCCGACGATATTGAGTAGAAGATAATTAATATCAAATCAAACAAGGGGCTTAAGCCCCTTGTTTTTTGTTTATTTTAAAATGAAATTTTGCCATTTTCGACTTTAAAAATTCTGGCAGAATTTAGCCACTGAGCATCAAACGAACCAAGATGAGTTGTCGTAATTATTGTTTGAACGCGATCGCCAATCGCATTTAATAAATGATCTTGACGTTGGAGATCGAGTTCGGCAAGCACATCATCCAATAATAACAATGGCGGTTCTCCAATTACAGATTCGAGCAACTCTAGCTCCGCTAATTTCAGAGCAAGTACTAAAGTACGTTGTTGACCTTGTGAACCATACTCACGCGCAGGAGTGTCATTAATTGTTAAGGCAACTTCGTCACGATGTGGTCCTACTAAACTTATTCCTTGATGTTGTTCAATAATTGCTTTTTGTAAAATTGCATCAAAAAAAGCTTGATGAATATTTTCAACTGAATCAGTTGGTAAAAAAGAAAACTTAGGAACATAAGTAATTTCTAAATATTCACTACCGCCACTAATCGCTTGATGCCAAGTACGTGCAATCGGAGTTAAGCGTGTCAACAAACGCGATCGCCTCCTAATCAAGCGTGTCCCTGCGGTCACAAGTTGAGCATCCCAGAGCGACATTTGTTGCGGTTCATATTGGATTTGTCCTTGTTTTATGGACTTTAGCAAAGCATTACGCTGCCGCAAAACTTGGTTATATTGTTGCAAAAGATTGATATAAATCGGCTCTAGTTGAATCAAAACTGTATCCAACCAATTGCGCCTACTTTCAGGACTACCGCGCACTAGATCTAAATCTAAACTAGAAAACATGACTGCATTCAGATTTCCTAAAAAATCTAGATGCCTTGCTTGATTCACACTGTTCACATTCAATGTCCGCTTGCCGCTAGCTCGCATCCGCATCACTAATTCCATAGGATAGCTTTCAGGTGATCTTGAGCGCTGACAGATAGCCTGAATTTCGGCGATCGCTTCACCATTCCGCACCAAGTCGCGATCTTTACTGACACGATGAGATCGCAAAGTTGCCAGAAGCAAAACGGCTTCGAGCAAGTTCGATTTACCTTGAGCATTATTACCGACGATTACAGTCTTGGGTGCTGTGAAGGTAACTTCTTGATCGATATAATTGCGAAATTGCTTGATGTGGAGAGATTTAAGATACATTCATGCAGATGATGCTATTAGCAGACTTTTTAGAATAAAGCTTTATTAGGACTTATGCAAAAGGACTTGAAACCCTGATTCTATCGTAGGGGCAATTCATGAATTGACCCTACTTTTGGCTGTTTCGCGTAAGTCTTATTTATATCAAGACTTACCGCACAAATTTTGCCAATGTGTCCAAATAATTACCATTGCCATCGTATCAAGTCGGCAATATTGATAGAGCAGTTCTTTCCACTGCGATCGCGCGGCTTGATTGCCAAGTCCCTTATCAAGTCCATTATTAAGTCCAAGATCTCGATTTTCACCATACATTAAATCTTGATAAGCTAGCATCGCGCCTGCACCTTCATTTACAACTTGGACGCGATCGCCTATTTGTAATTGAGGTAAAACATCATAAGGACTGAGGACTTTACCATCAATATCGCGATAATATTCTTTAAACCAAGGAATTTCATGCAGGTAGTGATTAGTTTTCCAGACCGCAGGTAAGACACATTTGAGAGAAGTGCGACTTTTCATTAATGGATGGAAGTAATGCTTAAGGGTAAGCGCATTCATATCGACTAAATTCGATTTGCCCTTGTTGCCAAGTTTTGCAGTATTAGCAAGCCATGTTTGCAGTTGCGGATTTTGATAGTCATATGCTTGCATTTGATAGTAAATATCCCGTAAAACACTATTCTCGTGAGTTGCCCACGTCAAAATAGTGCCGCGATCGCCTAAGCATTCCATTAGGGATTCTGCAAATTGAAAATTTGGAAAAGTATTATCGAGATCGAGCCATTCTCTTTGAATTGGTAAAGCCTCTGGCTCCGTGATTGTATGACAACTCCATTGAAACGCGACTTGCTCGTAAGGCTGCATCCCTGCCCGATAAGGAATTGCCATGCGCGAGGTTTCAAAATCAATAAAATGAATTGGATATTCAGCCTGTTGGACAATTTTGGGAAGATACTCAGAAATCCACTCTTTATTTTTTTGCGTATGTTCAATCTGAACTAGTTGACGATAGCTATAAGTATAATCATTGAGTTCTTCTAAAGGAACATCAAACATACTCACTTTTTTTTGCTTGATTAATTCATTAACTAAAGGCGTTTCATTGCCCCCAATTCTTCCCATTTGATAAAGGTCTAACACATGATGTTCTCGCTCTGCAAGATCGCCCCAACATTCTTTAAACCCATCTCGGGGATCGCGATCGCTGGCGCGATATTCGCAGCCCTTGCAGCTTTTGCTGATTGGTGCAAATATGTCAGGCGATCGCTCGATGAGATAATCGATATATTTTTGAGCTGAGGCGATTGTTGGCTCAATTAATTCGGTGACTTCGGTTTCGATGCTAACTTTAGTGAGAAAGCGATCGCGTTCTATTTCATTAATATCGCCTGTAAAGTTAATCCTAATACCATTAAACTTAGAAAAAGAATTGCGATGAGTCGATAAACGCTCAATCTGGAAATAAGATGTAAGATTATCAATGGCTGTAGTTTTGGCGCGATCAGGTACAAGCAAGTAAGGAAAAATTTGTGCTTCAAAATCGGGCCGATGTTCAGCGAGCATTTCTTGCAAAATTCCGACTTGATAAGCAATATCTTCGATTATATACTTCCATTCGCCGCCCACATGACCAGTACGCTTGTTACGAAAAAGGGAAAGATTACGATATTTAACTAAGTCTTCATGAGCTTGACTATCAAAGCCCTTAGACCTAATTTCGATAATTTCAATGCGATCACCTTGTTTAACGAGAATATCCGCACGAGCTAGTTTATGCTGATGATAGAGAACGGGTTCAAAAAGAATTACATTCTCTTTTTGTAATTGCGCGATCGTTTCTTGGACAGCATTGGCAATACTTTCATCGGAGTTGAGATTTGCGGAAATATATATACCTTCAGGGTAGAGAAGGTGGGCAATCTTGCTGATAATGAAATTCCCATCTGCTAATATTCTGGTATATGAATCTACTCGATCAACAGTTGGATAGCCCAACTTTTTGTAGTAAAGTTTTGTTGTACAACTGCGAGCAGTCTTCAGATCAGATTTCGTCAGATAAATAGGATGGGGCATACTGCCTAATGTTTTGGGAAAGTTCTGGGAAAGTTTTAAGAAAGTTAATACCTAGAATTCAAAACAGAGAAGAGTCATACAGCAATTTGCTTTCAAACCTACCACAAACAATAATATAAAACCCTTTGCGGGGCTTCGCCCTGCGACCATTATTGTAGTGGATTTGATCGACAACTGCTGTAATATGCCCTTTGTCTGCTTCGATGATCTATATCCTAAGCTTTATGGCGATTGTTATAGTATAGCAACCGTCATTACAGTTATGAAAGGCAAGGGGCTTAAGCCGCCGATGCTAAATTAGTGATTGCGATATCAAGTTTTTGGGAAAGAGAACCATGCTAGCCAACTTCAAACGAAAATTTAAAGCTCTAGCCAGCCCTAAATTTATTGGCTATGCAATGGTGGGGGTGATCGCTGCGCTTAGTGCGATCGCGACTGGCTTTGAACTAAATGAAGTTCAGACTCTCGAACGTCAAACCCAATCCACCTTTTTTTATTGGCGTGGTCCAATCACCCCGCCCAAAGATATTGTGATTTTGGCAATTGATGATCTTTCTCTTCGTCAAGGCGAATTTTATGATCCAAAAACTCATCCTTTTTTAGAACCCTTTCGGACTACGACATGGAAGCGCGTAGTATATGCCCAAGTTTTAGAAAAATTGGTCAAAGCTGGTGCAAAGGTAGTCGCATTCGATATTTTATTTGATTCTTTAAGCGATCATGGGGCTGCCGATGATGACAAACTCCAAAAAGTGATCGCTAAATATGGTGATCGGGCAGTATTTGCGGCTAGTTATGAAATTACGCAAACAGGTGAAGCCAACATCATGCAGCTTGCCTCACCTGAATCAATTTTTAAATTAAAACCAAATACATTAGGACTGATTAATTTCAGACCTGAAGTTACAGGTAATATCCATCGTTTAGGAATTCAGCCTCCAGCTGATAGCGGGTTGCCAATTGTGCCGACTTTTGCCGCTTCTATTCTTAATGTCGCTAAATTCAATTATCCCAAAGCAAAAGGTAACGAAGTTTATTTTTTTGATGGCGTAGATACATGGTCAAATAATCGGCAGCAGATTCCATTTTACTATGTTATCGATCCTGAGAATTGGAATAATGAACAGATTCAGGGTGGTAAATTTTTTAAAGATAAGATCGTCTTGATTGGCGCAACAGCCGCATCAAAACAAGATATCCAAAACTCCGCGATGGGGAGAATGTCAGGGATCGAGATTCATGCCAATGCGATCGCTACGCTCATGCAAGGCAAAACCATGGTGGAACTATTTGCCAACCCTTTACAGCAGTCTATCTTTACATTTTTCCTAGTAGGAATTTCGGGCGGGCTGCTCTGCCTGTTCAAACGTCCCAATATTCAAATATTAACGGCTCTCGGCATTGCGATCGCATGGCTTGGGATTGGTTATATATGCTTTATCTATACGAGTACGATCTTACCTGTGGCGATTCCTGCGATCGCGATCGGCTTAAGTGGCATAACCCTTTTAACTACAGGTTCGATCAGTGCCCAACTCGATAAACTCCTACTCCGTCGCACTCTAGAGCGTTACGTCGCTGCGCCAATTGTCGAAGAGATTGTTAATCAGCCCGAAGGTTTTCGCGATCTATTAGAAGGACGTACCATCAAAGCGGCGGTTCTATTTTCTGATATTCGCGGCTTTACTACGCTCTCTAGTCGTTTACCTGCCAAATTGTTAATTCAACAACTCAATACCTATCTTGGCGGTATGGTTGACTCGATTTTGGAACATCAAGGCACAATTGATAAGTTTATCGGTGATGCAATCATGGCGGAGTTTGGTTCGCCTGTATCTCGTGGTGAAAAAGCAGATGCGCTCAATGCTATTCATGCTGCTCTAAATATGCGCTCAACTCTAATGGAACTTCGCGAAGTATGGAAATCCGAAAATAAAATCCCTTTCTCGAATGGCATTGGGATTAACTATGGAGAAGTCACGGTCGGCAATATCGGCTCTGCACGTCGCCTTGAATACGCGGTAATCGGGGATACAGTCAATGTGGCAAGTCGAGTTGAAGGTATGACTAAAGAGCTTGGTACAGACATTGTGATTACTGGTTCTCTCTACGAAATTGTCAAAGATGAGATCGATGTTGTGGACTTTGGTGAACATAGTCTCAAAGGTCGAGTTGGCAACGTACGGCTATATGGTGTGATTGGGCTGAAAGGTGGCGATCGCACAATTTACGAACAAGTCCAAAACGAGCTGAAACGAAATACTGCGGTAATCGATATGCTCAAGAAAGGTAAAATCTCAATATAGCGAGAGTAAAACAATACAAATATTAGAAATCAGAAATATCTTTTTGAATGATTTCTCTAAAGCTTATTTCTTTTTTGAAAATAGCCGATCAAGGATCAGTCAAACCAACTTCGCGCAATTTCTCGATTCTAGTTGCACTTTGAAGTCAAGGGAAATACGCGCTTTTTCTTGTAAATAGACAATCTCAACTAAACAGATAGTCGGGATGTAGATTGCAATTTCACCGCGATCGCCCTGTTCAAAAATTTCATTGGCTGAAGCGCTTAATTTTGGGCTATCTTCCAAATATCAAATTAAAGCATGAGTATCAGTAACAACGTCATTCATCAAATATTCTCACGCGGAAAGTTTGCCCATAGTTCTTTTCTTGCTTCAGTAATGTCTTGAGCGCTAATGTTAGCTCCGCGCCATAAACCACGTAGAGATCTATGAGGCTTAGGTTGTATGTTTAATTCGCGCTTAATTTGAGGAGTGACTTTCTCAATCAAATTAACCTTATCGACCAGCGAAAGCTGCTTGGCTAATTCTAAAACTTCTTCTAGGGTAACAACTTTAGTCATAAGTTTAAACCTTTAAATCGCATCACATTCTAAAAAATATTCGTACACTTCTAAGTCAAAATCAAATTTAAGTTTGCATTGGAAACAATTAATTTGCTTCTCTGTTAGTTGATAGGAAAAGAACATCGGGCAGTCAGTTGGCTCGTCAAAAATATGTTGCAATTCGCTTAGTGAGAATCCTTTAGGTAAAGTATCGCCGATCAAAGCATCGCCATTTTTCTCATACCATCTAATTACACGGTTAACTTTATAACCATTAATTATCATAGAAATCTTCAGTATTAGTATCTACAAATTCGGTCAGGCTACTACCTTCTGCATAGAAGGGGCGCATTATTTCCGCAGCATCTCTTAAACTGAGCTTTTCTCTCCCATTTATCTCTTCACGCAATAGTGTCACAACAAATTCCATTACTTCTAGGCGATCGCGGTTAGGCATTTGCTTGATTGCTTGTAAAACTTGAGACTTTTCAATAGCGACCATTGTGTTCCTTGTTTGCTTATTTTTCTATTGCAGTTGGTCATCCAAGTTTCCAAGTTTACTGTAAGATAATCAGATAAAAACAGTGATGCACTATGTCTAACATTGAGCTACTGAGCCGTATAAAAGATCTGTCACGCATCGAAAAATTCGAGATGGTGCAGTTTTTGATGACTGAATTAGCTAAAGAAGAAAGTTTACAAGCATTAGATAACATTACTGCTTATCGCCTTTGGTCGCCCTATGACTATAATGATGCTTCTCAAAAATTGATGAGTCTATTACAAGATGCCAAATCCTAAACGGTTTCCTTTTATTGAAAGAAGGAATGCAAATAGCTAAGCCATTCTGAATTAGCGATCGCAACTAGATTGCATCACATTCTAAAAAATATTCGTAGGCATCTAAGTCAAAACCAAATTTAAGTTTGCGGTGAAAATAACTAACTTGCGTCTCTGTTAATTGATATGAAAAGAACATCGGTGAATCAGTTGGCTCTTTAAAAATATCTCGTAATTCTTCCAACGAAAATCCTTTCAGTAAAGTTTCGCCGATCAAAGCATTATCATCTTTCTCATACCATCTAATTACACGGTTAACTTTATAACCATTAATTATCATAGAAATCTTCAGTGTTAGTATCCACAAATTCGGTCAGGCTACTACCTTCTGCATAGAACGGGCGCATTATTTCGGCAGCATCTCTTAAACTGAGCTTTTCTGTCCTGTTTATGTCTTCGCGCAATAGTGTCACAACAAATTCCATTATCTCTAGGCGATCGCGATTAGGCATTTGCCTGATGGCTTGCAAAACTTGAGATTTTTCAATAGTCAGCATTACTTTGATTGCCTATTTGTAAGGGTGATAATTCAATATTAAGCTGGTTCTTCTAAATCTGTACTTTCAACTAATTCTAAAGGGATTTCTAATAATTCAGATATCGCATCATCAGTCAAACCAACTTCGCGCAATTTCTTGATTTTGGATATTTGCTTATCTCTCTCAGCATCAGTTTTTTCTAATGGAACTTTATCTGATTCGGGTTTAAGCTGATTAGAATTGAAGTTTACGCAACTAATCACATCACCAACATTTCCAATACTTCCATCGCTAACATTAAAATTTATACTGCTCTGTCTTTCTAAAACAGATTTGAGATTCCCTTTACTAACTGGCTCTTCAAAGATATCTGATAACTTTTGTAAGAGTTCATAACCAACATCCTTAACATGACCTTCACTGCGATCGAAAGTATCAGCAATATCAACATATTTTTGATGATTCAAAGCCCCTTCAATCACCGTTTTTTGTAAATCATTGAGTCGCTTGCCCGTCTTAGCAAACATAGTTTCATCCACAACTTTCAACAACTCACTAATGTCCATATTTAGGATAACGAGTAAACACCACAAATTATAGCCGTCTTTATCCGCTTTTCTCCGTCTCAATAAAAAATATTTAACTCATCCGCCTTTTTCCGCTTTGCAGATTGAGAAAACATAGATACGATCCGATTGTTAACCAAATAAATTAGATGTAAAATACGGCGAAAAATATAGATTTTGAAATTATCGAGAATAATTTCTTACCATACTATTAAAAACGATATTTACACTAGATGAATAATCTAATCGCTAATTTATTTGAAAAATATCTCAAAAAAAGAAAAAATGAGTAAGTATTTAGCAGTTGCATTTCTTTGTTTTAGTTTAATATCTGGTTGTACGGATTCTACTCAAAAATCAAGTTCTCCAACTCAACCAGCAGCAACACAGACTAAAGACCCAAATTGTTTATATGTAGCTGAATCATCCGTTCCCAAGGGAATGTCATTTGGTGATTATAAAGAAAAGATCAAACGAGAGACTGGGGCGAAGTGCGTTCTCTTTACTGGTGGTTAAGCTACATCGCCGATCGCACAGATTATTTTGAATCAAGTAAATGCGATCACTATTACTAATCGCATTTACTTCTGTCTAATCTTGTGAAGTGCGATCATAAATAAAATAGAGTGCGCTAATTTTGATTAACGCACTCTATTTTATTTAATCTTCTTTTTGTCGCTATTTTAGCTTTGGGTATAATGGTGTGAAATAGTAACCTTTAGAGAAATATTACAATGACTCAATTGCTTGAACAGGCGATCGCCCAATTAAAAAACTTACCTGATGATGAACAAAATGCGATCGCATCTCGTATTCTATCTGAAATGGCAGATGATATAAGATGGCAATCCCAGTTTGCATCTACTACAAATCATCAGTGGGATTGTATAGCTGAAATGGTACGCCAAGAAATAGCGATCGGCGATGTCACTCCTTTAGTGGAAGCCTTTAACTTGTAGGCTTATCCATGAAATCAAGCGTTACAAAAGCTTTTCGGAAAAAACTTGACGGGCTACCCATCTCAGTCCAAGAACAGGCTGCGAAGTCTTACACTCTCTGGTTTTCAGATCCTTATCATAATAGTCTTCAGTTCAAAAGAGTTAGCCAACGCCAGCCGATTTATTCAGCGCGTGTGAGTTTAAACTATCGTGTGCTTGGATTATTGGAAGGCGACCATATTTACTGGTTTTGGATTGGAACACATACAGAATATGATGAGTTTCTGCAAAGATTGTGATCCAAAGCGCGATCGCCGATCGCACAGATTATTTTGACTCATGGAAATGCGATCTCTATTACTAATCGCGTAAACTTCTCTCTAATCTCGTGAAGGGCGATCGCGCCTTACTCAGTTTTCCATTCATTTTCTGGAATATTTGCGCCTTTCATAATGTTGCGAAAAGTTCCAATTGGCAAATCACGACTCTTGTGATACGGAACAATCACCTGAAGCTGACGATCAGAATTTCGCCACTTGCGATGACTTCCTTTTTGAGAAATAAACTGAAATCCATATTTCTCTAATATTTTTTCAACTTCATCTGCATTCATGCGGCGATCGCGAGTCATCCGACCAAAACCTCTCGCAAAAATGCGCCCGATTTTAATTTGATAGGGTCGGGTTCTAGATAAAGAGCGATCGCCTCGCGAATATTTTCTAACGCTTCTGTTTCAGTCTCTCCTGCGGAGACGCAACCCGACAACTCTGGACACCAAACCGCCCAGTCTTTTGTTTTAGGATCAAATTCAAGAACGACTCGCCATTTCATGGTAGTTTTTTATTTGGATACCTAAAGTATGATAACAATATTTACAACTTATGTGACCGCCGATCGCACAGATTATTTTGACTCATGGAAATGCGATCGCTATTACTAATTACATCAACTTCCATTTAATTTTGCCAAGTGCGATCACATATTTATTAGGGTGCGTTAATTGAAATGCAATCGCCTAACTAAAAAGCCTTCTTGATATTGTTACAAACCGTGGAAAAGAGCTACATTGAGACAATTAGACTACACACTGCAACTACTTCTTACTAAAAAGAGAGGACGAATCGCCCTCTCTTTCTCTGTTTAGTATAAATTAAAAACTATTTAGGTAAGCAATAGTAACGCACCTATAACTAGAAAGATAATTGACAATAAAAGCCCCCAAAAGGCAGGATGACTGGAAACCTTGTTTCCATTGGTTGTAGATAGGAATTCTAAATCCATCCAAGAGGCAACACCACGACGAAACCAACCTTTAGCAGTGGTTTCCATACCAATCAAACCTTGTACTCGCTTCATGCCGAAAAAGAAATTGCCCAAAGGCCCCCAACGTGAAGCATAGAGGAGATACATCAGCCCTGATTTGTCCTGTAATTTTAGGTCAGAACCAAACGCATAACCCGCATCACCACGACCAATTAAGGTTCCTTCTAGCTGTACTGGCTGACCGCGCATAGGACTAGCATAGGCATCGGACATCAAAGTAATAACATCGCTAGTTGGTGCATTCTTGGAGCTTGGATACATGATTGATCGCTTAAAGATCATTACACCGCCAAGTAATAGCAGAGGAATTGCTACAAATGCCTTTACTCCACTCAGTCCGCTATTAAATAGAACTGCACCGATCGCTAAACCAATCGCGATCGCCAAAAATTCTGCACCGAGTAGAAATATATCTTGATAGAAAGTTGCGTAAAGTCGTTTTTTGTCGAGTTGTTTACCCTCTGCAACCACACGACCCATATCAAACTCCATCGCTAATCCTAGTTGCTCAGCATAGTTACTGAGCGCGCGAACTCGCTTACCCGTGAGTGGATGTGTAGAATTTAACTCTACCCACCATGCCCAAGGATTAAATAAATCCCAGAGAAAGAGGCGACCAACTTTTTCTGGGGAGGAAGAAATTTGATAAGCCGTACCAGTACTTACTGCAGCTTTTGCATCGTAGATACCAAGAGCGCGAGTGCCTTGCATCAAACGGCTTGGCTCCTTTGATTTTTCGGTTTCTTGGACAATGCCATAGGCGATTTTGACCAGTGCGCGCGATAAAGCATTGGGATTGCCCGTTTGCTCGGCTGCGAAATGGTCAGCAAAATATTCCCTAGTACGTGATAAGTACAGCACCAAATATGTGCCAATAATATAAAAAGCATAGGCAGTGAATGCGGCGATCATCGCTGCATTTTCGGCGCGACTATCATTCACTTTTCTGCCGATTTCGCGAATAGTGACATAGAGTAGATAAGTGATCTGCACGAGTGTCGAAGCAACCGTCATTACGGCAAAATCCCAATGCACAATATGTCCAAGTTCATGGGCATAAACAGTTGCAGCTTCATCATCATCCAAATATTTAAACAAACCTGCGCTGACAACGAGGCGAGCGCTATTTGGCAAAGCCCCATAAGTAAAAGCTGTGGGATTATTGTCGTCAATGATGCCAAGGCGAGGCTGAGTAATCTTTTTTAGACTACAGATGCGCTGAATCACCCGAGCAGATTCGGGGCTGAGGCGTTCGATCTCTTCGATCTTTACCCAGCGAGTGTGATAGAGCCAGCCTTGAGTCAAGTCCATGAGCCAAGGCGATACAAAGAAAATGAGCGCGTTGATGATCAGTGTGACGACTACCGCAACGCCAAAACCGAGGATCGGATTGGGGCTGTTAACAATAAAAATTGTTGCGGTAACTAGCGAAAATACAATCCCCACAAGTAAAGCGATCGTAATACTTGAAGCAAGGGCAAGATTGCCTGCGATCTTGGCTGTTACAAGACTTGCGCCAGCTTGATCGGAGCGACCTGCCTTTTGCGGAAATTCTGATTCTGGTATGGACATACAACCCTCTCTAAAATTATTGAGTATTAGCCCCGTGTTGTGATGATATCGGCGCGATCGCTCTAAATATCGTCACCATAATTCAATATAAGTATGATATAGCGATCGCTAGCCACTAAAATTATTTTCAACCATATGTCTCTACAAGGTTGATCAAATCTCTAGACCCAGATTTTTTAACATGAATTCCAATCCCATTTTTGTACTTGCTTCAGCATCCCCAACCCGTAAGAAAATTTTAGAAAATGCAGGAATTCAGCCAATTGTTAGGGTGAGTCACTTTGATGAAGATGCGATTCAGGTTTATGATCCGATCGCTTTGGTGCTGACCTTAGCACAGTGCAAAGCTAAGGTGGTTTTACCAGTAGTCGCTCAGGAATTCGCAGGACAAAATGCGTTAATCATGGGTTGTGACTCGATCATGTATCTAAATGGCATGATTTACGGCAAGCCTGACTCTAAACAAATAGCGATTGCCACATGGCAAAAAATGCGTGGCAATTATTGCGAACTTTATACAGGACATTGTTTGATTGATATCAAAACTCAGCGAACGATCATGCGCTATGGTGTGACTAAAGTGTATTTCGCCGACGCGACTGATGCGGAAATTAATAGTTATGCTGAGTCTGGTGAGCCATTGTGCTGTGCAGGGTGCTTTACTTTAGAAAAACTTGGTGGATTGCTAATTGAGAAGATAGAAGGATGTCATACTAATGTGTTGGGTTTGAGTCTTCCTATTTTGCGACAAATGTTGAAAGAACTCAACTACGGAATTCAATTTAGCGCCAATGGAACAGCGATCACCGAGCTAAACAAATGAATACTGCAAATCGTAATACCCTCTGGGCAAGCATTGTCGCTGAAGAACTTTATCGCTCAGGTGTGCGTGCAGTTTGCATTTCACCAGGCTCTCGGTCTACGCCTTTGGTAATTGCCTTTGCAGAGTTGCGCGATCGCTTTCCTGACTTTCAGATTTTAGTGCATATTGATGAACGCTCAAGTAGTTTTTTTGCGCTTGGTTTAGCGAAAGTACAGATGGCTCCCGTGGCTTTACTCTGCACATCGGGAACTGCTGCGGCAAATTATTATCCTGCAATTATTGAAGCTTATTATAGTCGGATTCCACTGGTGATATTGACTGCCGATCGTCCCCCAGAAATGCGCGATTGTGGATCTGGACAAACTATCGATCAGATTAATATTTATGGAAAGTACGTTCGTTACTTTTTTGAAGTGGGAACTCCCGAGATTATTGGTTTTCGACTGCGCTATTTGCGATCGCTAATTAGTCGTAGTGTCAATATTGCGGTCGGTAAAGGCGATACTCCTACAGGAGCGATCCATCTTAACTTCCCATTTGCCGATCCGATGCCACCTATTGATGTACCAGATGATGTGCCAGATGATTTAGAACTTATTAGTCCAGAAGCGATGTTTGGCAACCCATCAGGCGGGGCATATAGTCAGGTGATTGCAGGAATGCGATCGCTCGATACTAATGCGATCGCGACAATTGCCAATCAAATCATTAGTTATCCCAAAGGCGTGATCGTAGTTGGTGTATATGACGCTCCGCCTGAGTTTCTAGCAGCCGTGAGTCGATTGGCAAGGGCAACTGGCTATCCCTTGTTGATCGAAGCGACAGGAGGGCATCGCCATGAACAGATTGGACATTATGATAGTTTTTTGCGATCGCCAAACTTCTGCAAAACCCATGCTCCCGAAATCGTGATTCGCTTTGGCGCAATGCCAACTTCCAAAAGTTATTTGCTCTGGCTCCAAAAATATATTGGCTGTCAGCAAATCGTGGTCGGCAGCACCAACAGTGATCCCACACATGGGATTACTAAAGCTTTGAATGTATATCCTGTTAGCTTTTGCGAACAATTGGCAAATTATTTAGAAAATTATGCTCAAACTATTTGGCAAGATAAACAATGGCGCTTAGATTTTGAATTAGCAGAAAATATTGCGGAAGAGGCGATCGCTAATTCTCTTGAAGCAATTGATGAATTATTCGATGGAAAAGTTTATGCAGAACTAGCTCAGATCCTGCCTGCGAATAGTTATATTTATGTGGCAAGCAGTACTCCTATTCGCGATTTGGATACATTTTTTCATAGCGATCGCCCGATTACAGTCTTAGCAAATCGGGGTGCAAATGGTATTGATGGGACTCTCTCTAGTGCGCTCGGTGCAGCCTGGGGATGCGATGATCAGTCAATGGTTCTGATCTGTGGTGATTTGGCATTTTATCATGACTTAAATGGATTGTTAGCGGCTAAAAAATATAATATTTCTCTTACAGTGATTCTCTTAAATAATGATGGAGGCGGCCTTTTTAATTTGCTGCCAATCTCTAAGTTTGAGAACACTTTTGAAGAATTTTTTGGTACTTCACATGGTTTAGACTTTGCGCCAATTGTCTCGGCTTATGATTGCGAACATATTTTGATTCAAGACTGGCCACATTTTCATCAGGCTTTACTTAGTTCGCTCTCGGAAAAGGGAACTCAAGTTTTAGAAATAAAAAGCGATCGCCAACGCAATAAAGAACTACATTTTGCAATCTGGAATAAAGTCATCGAAAGCTGCGATCGTAATTTCTAAATTCTTAGGATATAATTGAGTTTAGCATTGAGAGGCTTAATTGAGAGGCTGATAAATCATGGTAATCGCCACAACCAAGCGCTACACAGTAGCAGAATATCTGGAATTAGAAGAACAAGCTGAATTCAAAAGCGAATTTGTGGACGGAGATATTATATCGATGGCAGGAGCGACAGCAAATCATAATAAAATCGCACTAAACTTTTGTCGTTTGTTTCCTATCTCTATAACTGGACAGGATTACGATATTTTTATGAGCGATATGCGCCTATGGATGCCAGACTACAATCGTTACACTTATCCTGACGTAATGGTAGTTGTGGAACAGCCGATTTTTACTGATGAAAAGCAAATTGCGATTACTAATCCTTGCTTAATTGTAGAGATTCTATCCAATTCAACACACGAGTATGATCGCGCCAGCAAGTTTAAATTATATCGTTCTATTTTAAGTTTTAGAGAATATGTTTTAGTTTATCAAAATAATTATTGCGTGGAGCAGTATACCAAACGGGATGATGGTCGATGGATATTGACTGAATACTTAGAAGAAGATGCAGTTCTCAAACTAGAATCAGTGAGCTTTGAAATTAGTTTGCGGGATTTATATAAGCGCGTCACCTTTTGAATTACGGCTTTATGGGTATGCCATCAACAATAAGATCAGTGAGAAGTTTGGCGGTAATTGGTGCAAAGAGAATCCCATTTCGATAATGCCCTGTTGCTAAAATGAGATTTTCATAATCACTAGTTCCAAGAATCGGAACTTCATTAGGAGCATAGGGACGAAATCCCCACCATGTTTCGGTGATTTGCATATTAGCGATCGCAGGATAAACAGCGATCGCATTATTTAGTAATTGAGCAATTCCTGTTGCCGTATTTCCTTGCGTAAAGCCAGTATCCTCAACTGTTGCACCAATCACAATCGTGCCATCGTGCCGTGGCACAATATAGCAGTTTGGCGCATAAATCACCCTTTGCAATTTACGATCGCGATCGCATACTGACAGCATTTGTCCTTTAATTGGCTTCACTGGCAAAGGCCATAAAGCCTTTGTCCATGCACCTGTTGCTAATATATAGCGATCGCCTTGTAATTTGCCAGCACTAGTATCAAGATGGAGAACGTGTTCGCGATCGCGCACAATTTGATAGACCGTTGTTCCTTCCAAAATTTTGATCGATAGCGATCGCGCCGCTGCTAATAATGCTTGAGCGAGTTTACGATTATGAACTTGTCCCTCTTCTGGCAGCCAAAGTGAACCTAAAATCGATTCCCCTAAACCAGATTGACGCTTGTGAGACTCTGCTCGATTGATATATTTAGGGTGCTGTGATAAAGCTAGGCGATCAGGCTCCGATGAACTAGATAAAATTGGCGCAACTATGCCGCAGCACCAATAGCCGCAGTCTTGTCCAGACAATCGCATCAGGTTAGCAATCCATTGTGGATACATTTCTCGACTACGAATCCCAAACTCTAATAGATTACCTTCAAGACGTTCTGCTTCAGGCGCGAGCATTCCTGCAGCCGCCCATGTTGCGCCATGTCCGCAAATATCACGCTCAACCACAGTGACACTTGCCCCCTTTTGCGAAAGGGCGATTGCTGTCGCCAAACCGATAATGCCACCACCAATCACCAAAACATCAGTCATTCCACTTCATCCAATTTGGTTTTGATAACTGATGTTACGTGGAAGTTTCTAAAGCCCCTACCCCTAGCCCCTCTCCCGCAGGAGAGGCGAACAAGAAAATAATTTGGGTTTTGCTCCCCTTCTCCTGCGGGACAAGGGGTTGGGGGATGAGGGGTAATTTTCGCTCCACGTAACATCAGTTATTAATTATTAATTTCACAACGAGTTGCTACTACAGCATAAAACGGATCGCTGCTAGCCATACCTATCATTGACAAAAAAGGAGAACTTGGTCTTATATTTGCCACTAACTCAGGATGAGTAAAACCTTTAGGAACAGAGGCAAAATATTTAAACACTAACTTAGTGCGATCGCTTTCTGAGCCATCGCGCCATCCTTGAATTGCTTTTTGATAAAACATTCGATTAGAGAAGCTAATAATTGCGATTCCACCAACTTTGAGAATACGATGAATCTCTGCAAATATCGCTTCTGGATATTGCAAATATTGGACTGAGACCGTATTTAAAACTGCATCAAAGGATTGATCGGCAAATGGTAATAGTTGTTGCTTATTCAGGTTTTGGACAAAGTAATGATTTAAGCGCAGATTTTTTGCTAGCTCTTCTGCATTCAGTCCATGCCCTTCGACATGAGCAAATTCTATTTCCTGAGGCAGGTGTGATACCCAACTGCTCATGAGGTCAAGGATGCGTGTATTGGGCTGTAAACGTTGACGATAAAGATTAGTTAATTGCTCAATAAAGCGATCGTCTACATGGTTGACAAAGCGCGGATAGTCGTAAAACAGAGCATCATCAGCGTTATCCAGCTTTGTCCGTTGTTCAGAAGCAAGTTGCATATTTTTTAAGTTAAAGATATCTCTCATTTTAATGATAGCTACTCGATAACCTGAGCAGTTGTTTATTA
>JBBRMK010000002.1:0-112346 GCA_038230875.1 Pseudanabaenales cyanobacterium | reverse complement strand
CGCAAATTAACCAAGAACTTTAGTTCTTGGCTCAAAGCTAAAGTCAGTTAAAACTGACTAAAAAAAGCCTCAAATCAACCTGTTTCAACAGGTTTAAGCTTTCAGCCCGCAATTTATTGCAGGGCTATTGCGTAAGTTCTATTTTTATAAAAATCCCGCGAAGCGGCGCTTTTATAAAAAATCTAGTGATGGGTTTGTTCAGGATTTGCTGTGATAACTACTCCCTTCCTAGTGAAAGATTAGACGGTGCGGCGCGGAGCGCCGCACCGCTAATTCTTGGGTTTTAATGTCTATTTTTCTACTGGGAAGGGAGTAGGATAACTAATTGTTTTTTCGGTTAACTTAATTCTCAATTATTTTTGATCTATCGTTATCTATGTAGTCAAGTCTCGCTTAGGCTCTAATGTAAACATTTGTATGATTTTAGGGCAATCCATTCAACTTATACAATGTTCAAACATGATTTCAAACATTTGCATGTCAATGTAATTATCAGTTAAGTACAAAAAATCAATAATTTTAAGGAGTGCATCATGAGCTTAGAAGATAGAGTTAAAGCAACAGCTAAAAATATTGAAGGTAAGGTTCAAGAAGCCGTAGGTAATGTGACTGGCGATCCTGAAGATAAGGTTGAGGGTAAAGCCAAGCAAGCCGAGGCAAACATTCGTCACACTACAGAAAATGTAAAAGATGAAGTCAAAAAAATCATTGACTAGTATATCCTTTGTGGCAATTTGCAACTAGATAACCTACTAAATTTTTGTTGGAAGAGTGCTTAGACTATGCTTCTAACAAAATTTAGTTTTGTTTTAGGCGCTTTTCGTTACAAATGTTGAGTTATAGAAGCATTTACCTTATTTGTAATTAGAGTTATAGCAGTTATTGATCAAACCCACCACGGCAAGGGTCGCAGGGCGAAGCCCCACAAAGGGTTTTATATTATTGTTTGTAGTAGGTTTGAAAGCAAATTGCTGTAAGTACTCTTTTAATTTGGCTTTAGGAATTACTTTTCTAAAGTGGAAAAAATATTTGTCAGTTTTATTTGAATTAAAAAAGAGCAGTATATGAATTTAATTTGGACTGGCATCGTCGTTCTTTTGGTTCTCTGGGCAATAGGCTTCTCAATTAATATTGTCGGCGGATTAATTCATATACTTTTGGTTTTGGCAGTAGTAGGTATTGTTTACAACTTATTTGTCGGGCGAAGTGTCTAACCCAAAGGCTTGTATATAAGACTTGTATACGAGTCTTTTTCTAAGGAAGTTACTTTAGCAAGCATACGGTCAACCGATTGATTTGCTAATGGATATTTTCATAGGATACAACTTAAGATTTTAGTGACAAGACTATCCCAAGTTTCCTAGATTGGTTAGACTTCCATCCTAAGATTAAATGGGGTTCTGTTGCAGGACTAAGTGTGTTAACTATTCTACTCGCTAACCATATTTTAAAGGATGTGGGAATTTGAATGAGTTAGTTAGGCGGACTCAACTTTAAATCTATCGGTAGTCGATATGGAATTAAAAGTAGATAAAAAAGGACTAAAAGCAATGAAAGTTGAAAAGACTGTCACAATTCAAAATAAGTCTGCTGAAGAGCTGTATCGCTTTTGGCATGATTTTGAAAACTTACCCACATTTATGCAACATCTCAAATCAGTGACTGTTATTAATAAAACGCGATCGCATTGGATCGCTAACGCCCCATTAGGCAAGAGCGTAGAGTGGGATGCAGACATCATTACTGATCAAGAAAATCAGTTGATTAGTTGGAAATCTGTGGCAGGTGCTGATATTGACAACTCTGGCTTTGTGCAGTTCAAATCTGCACCTGTAGACCGAGGCACTGAAGTGAAAGTAGTGATGGAATATAACCTACCAGGTGGTGGATTAACATCCGCGATCGCTAAACTGTTTGGTGAGGAACCTGAAGAGCAAGTTGGAGAGGATTTGCGCCATTTCAAAATGTTAATGGAGTCAGGTGAAATTGCCACTACCGAAGGTCAACCTACGGGACATAAGTAATTTCGATTAAAAGCGAAGGTTCGCTTTTAATCAAATATCAGCTTAAGTAATTACAAAATAATCACTAAATACTAAGTAAGGAGTATTTACTATGAGAGCAGTGTGCTGGCAAGGAACCAGAGATATACAGGTTGAAACTGTACCTGATCCAAAAATTCTTAATCCGCGTGATGCGATTGTTAAAATCACCACTACCGCAATTTGTGGTTCTGATTTACATCTTTATAACGGCTATAATCCCACCATGCAGAAGGGTGACATCCTTGGTCATGAGTTTATGGGTGAGGTCGTTGAACTAGGGCACGCAGTTAAAAATGTAGAAATTGGCGATCGCGTGGTTGTTCCTTTCACTATTTCTTGCGGATCATGTTTTTTCTGTAGTCGAGATTTAACCTCGTTGTGCGATAACTCTAATCCCAATGCTGGAATGGTAGAAAAAGCAATGGGTACTTCTCCTTCAGGGCTGTTTGGCTATTCTCATATGACAGGTGGCTATGCAGGTGGTCAAGCTGAGTATGCCCGTGTTCCCTTTGCCGATACTGGCTTATTCAAGATTCCCGATGGACTCACAGACGAACAAGTTGTGTTTTTGACTGATATCTTCCCCACTGGCTACATGGCAGCTGAAAACTGTCAAATTCAGCCTGGAGATACAGTCGCCATTTGGGGTTGTGGGCCAGTGGGACAATTTGCCATTCGCAGCGCTTTTATGCTGGGAGCTGATCGCGTTATTGCGATCGATAGCGTTCCCGAACGTCTTCAGATGGCAAAAGATGGCGGCGCAGACGCCATCAATTATGAAGAAGTTGAACATAAAGAAGTTCGACTAGTCGAAGCTTTAAAAGATATGACAGGTGGACGTGGTCCTGATGCAGTTATGGATGCAGTGGGAATGGAAGCTCATGGCATGGGATTAGAAGGTTTTTACGATAGAGCAATGCAAGCTGTAAAGTTAGAAACTGATCGCCCAAATGTCTTGCGTCAAGCGATCGTGGCTTGTCGTAAAGGTGGTACCGTCTCTGTTCCTGGTGTTTACACTGGGTTAGTGGACAAAATACCTATGGGTGCTTTTATGAACAAGGGTTTAACTATGAAAACAGGACAAACCCATGTTCATCGGTACTTGCGTCCCTTACTGGAACACATTCAAAATGGCAAAATCGATCCATCATTCGTGATTACCCATAGTCTATCTCTCGAAAAAGCCGCACACGGTTACGAAATCTTCAATGAAAAGAAGGATAACTGTATCAAGATTGTGCTCAAGCCAGGGCAGCTTGCCTAATCTAAAGCACATTCATGATCTTGGAATGCAGAACTCTGCAAGTAAGTTTTATTAAAAGTATTAGGTTTTTACCAAAGGAGACAATCATGCTAAATTTCATTTCTCAAGCGATCGCTAAATTCTTTTCTTTCTTTAAGAGTCTACAAGTGAAGCCATTTTTGCCAATTGTTTTAATTGGTTTTCTGCTACTTACTATCAGTGCTGAGCCTAGTCGCCTTGAAACTCAACAAGCGATCAAAAAACTTGACCAGACGGTTCATCAAGAGGATTCTATTAGACCTAAAACAACTGGAGAATGGGAACAACAAGCTCGTGAAGTAGAGGGTCGCCCTGTAGAACGTTTGAAGCGAATTGGAGAGCAATCAGCCGAAGCAGTCAAAGATTTTGGTTCAATGTATTCAGATACAGCTGAAAGAAGTTCTGAAGCTCTAGACGAGTAAATTTCAAATAAACTTTAGTAAATAGGTGAGATATCTTGCCTATCTACTAAAGTTTATTTACTAAAGTTTAATAATTCAATTAAAGAAGCTACTAATTTTACTTCTACAAGAATAATTTCCTTAGTAGGATTTAATTGTATTAACCAATTTACATTAACTGTAAATTGATTTGTTTTTACTTTGCCTTGTATTTGATAGTGAGTGAATATGTTATCACTCTTAATCACTTGTCCATATTCGGGACAAAATTCTATTCCTTTGGCTTCTCTCTCTAAATATTGTGCGATCGCATCTCTGCCACACACAGTTTTTTCAAAGGGTGGATTTAAACATCCTTGCTCGGCAAATAACTTAGAAGTTACAATAAATTCATGCTTATTCAAGGTGTCAAAGTATTCATAAAGGGTTGATTCATCAATACCATCAATATCAACACCTGTATCTTTGCTAGCTGATATGTTAGTGGAGGGGATATTATTCATAATTATAGTTAAAGGATCTTTTGAGTTTTACAGAGTTAAATAAATCATTACATGAATAACTTAATAAAACTTTTAACACAGCTTAAAATTTAAAGTAAATTGTCAGTTTTTGTGCTGACTTCACATCTGAATCATAAACTTTAAAACGTTTATGTAAAAGTATAAATAGTTGTAGATTACAACCTGTCTTTTGGTTGATTCTATCGTCTTTCTAAAGTCTTTCTAAAGTAAGTACTTATTAGATAAAAACGTTAGTAATATAAATGTTAGAAATCAGAAAACCCCCACTCAAAAAATTAGTTAGGAGATTATTATGCAAACAATCAGTAAAGAGCTACATCCCGAATTGATTTCAGCATTTCAAGCTCTATCGACAGATCAGCAGCTTGCTGTATTTTGGTTTATTTATAAAGAAGTTGGAAAATCCATTACACCTGCTGCTCCTGGAGCTAGCACCGCCGCACCTGCTGTAGCAGAAGGATTATTCAATCAAGTAAAGGAGATGTCTCATGAAGAACAGTTACAAATCCAGCGTGATTTAATAGAGCGCACAAATTGCTTGATCAGTCGAGAATATGGTGCATTGAGTGACACAACAAAATTGTTGTTTTGGTACTTACTAGCTCAAGGAATGGACACAACAGTAATCATTCCGATGCCAGAAGATTATACTCTGGAGTCTGCAGCTACTCAAGCTATGCAACAGCTTCAACAACTTGAATTTTCTGAGCAGATCACAGTTTTACGGAGTTGGGTTTCAGGCATGGGAGTTGACCCTATCTCTAGCCCACATGACAAAGAGACTGGGCTGTAAAGAATTAAATTTCATTATTAAATTTCATTATTAAATTTCATTGTTAAATTTCGTTAATAGTGTTGCTGAGCGATACTATTAACGAAACTCAGTTTCTAGATTTAGTACATAGGTCTGTAAATAAGGAGATTCTTATGAACTCTGACTACCTGTCTGATTACCTGATAATTGGCAGCGGGTTATCTGCATTAACCTTCGGTGCTTTGATGGCAAACTCTGGCAAGACTGTACAAGTACTAGAAGCTCACGAGCATCCAGGTGGATTTGGGCATACTTTTACGATGGCTAAAAACTATACGTTTAATGCTCAATTTCATTATGTATGGGATTGTGGAGAAGGGCAAACTGTCAATCGGGTACTCAAAAAGTTGGGTTTAGATCAAGAAGTAACCTTTGAAAGATACGACCCAAATGGCTTCGATCATATGCGAATGCCAGACTATGCAGTGGATATTCCATCCGACCCAGAAGAACTAATCCAGCGATTGTCTAAACTTTTCCCTGAATCTAGTGATCGCATTCGCCGCTTTATTAACGAAGTAGAAAAGGTTGGCGCAGGCATGAAAAGACTCTCGCCACCAATCAAACCGATCGAACTACTAAAGCATCCCAATTTAGTGTTCAGTACGGCTCAATATCTTAATAGCACGCTTCAGGATGTCTTTGACAAGTTTCAGTTACCTCAAGCCGTTCAAACTTTACTAGCTCTGCAATGGCCAGATTTTTTGCTGCCACCAGATCAACTCTCGTTCTATGCTTGGGTTGCTTTGTTTCGGGGTTATCAAGCAGGTGCATTTTACCCAACTAATCATTTTGAGAGCGTAATTAATTCTTTAGTTCAAGTAATTGAATCACATGGTGGAAAGGTATGGCTCAATCATGAAGTTATAAATTTTAAAGTCACTGATAGAACGGTTACAGGAGTCGAGGCGATCGATACCTCTACTCACCAAACCTGCGAATTTACAGGTGATACCGTAATTTGCAATATTGACCCAAAAAAAGCTGCCAAGATGATTGGCGAATTGCAGTTTTCTAAAGCTATACGTCGAAAACTCGACTATGAATATTCAGCATCTAACTACATGGCGTATTGTGCTGTTAAAAATATTGACCTTCGCGATTATGGATTTGGAAAGTGGAATCTCTTTCATACAGGGCATCAAGATCTGAATGAAGCCTTTGCCCAAATGTATGATCGCCATGATTTTTCTAATCCAAGTTTTGCAATTACCACGCCTACTTTATTGACACAAGCAAACCGCGACTGTCCAGAAGATTGCCAGCTTGTCGAATTTCTCACGGTTGCAAATTACAACTACTTCAAGCAATTACGAGAAAGCGATCGCAAAGTTTATAACTACAAAAAACGAGAAATTTTCGATTCGATCCTTGATGTTGTGGAAGAAAAATATGTACCCAACTTTAGAAAGTATATGGTTTTCCATGTCACAGGTAGCCCGACAACGAATGAGCGTTATTGTTGGTGCCCCCATGGAAACTCCTACGGCTCTAGTTTGACACCTCGCAATATGGGATTAGGACGACTAAACCACGAGACTTCACTCAAGCAATTTTATTTTTGTAATGCCTCATCTGGTTATCCAGGGTTTGCTCCCACTGTTTGGACAGGGGCTTTGCTATATCAGAGATTATCGGGTGATGTGATTTTAGGCTAAATCTATTCTATTAATCTGGAGATTAATCATCATGAGAATCGCGATTATTGGCGGCGGCGCTAGCGGTATGGTTGTCGCTTATCTTCTGGATAAGCAAGGACATCATGTCACTGTTTTTGAGCGACAATCTACTTTAGGTGGACATATTCGGACATTGAACAAAAATGTGCAGCCGAACCAATCCGATTGTGATCAGATTTTAGAAAATGGAGTACTTGAATTTCCAACTGTATTTCGTAATTTTATGGCTCTCATGCAAGAGCTAGAAGTGGAACTAGAGCCAGTTAAAATTGGTTCAGCTATGTTTCTCAAAAATGGCAGTCACTTTCTATCAAATGAAATGATTCAAAAAAATCTCACTGGTTTCAGAAAGTGGATGGAACATTTGCGCCTCGATAGTCTTTATGCCAACTCGATTAGATTATGGTTGCGCACAAAGTCTGCTAAGCCACAAGATCTTTATAACCAGCCGCTATCAGCGTATTTAAAACGTCCCTGTATTCGTAATACTTGGCTAAAATTGCTAGTGATGTACAGCTACTCTATGCCATTAGAGCTGATTGATGATTTTCCCGCCGAGTTGGCGTTACCTGTTTTACGTGACGATGTGGCTGTCAAATGGGTCAGAATCAAGGGTGGGGTATACACTTATATCGAAAAAATCCTCGCGCGATTTAAGGGCGAAGTAGTCTTGAATGCTGATGTTGAGTATATTGTGAGAAGCTCAAATACAGTTAAAATCAAGCGATCGCTTGGTGAAATACAGGAGTTTGATAAGGTCGTGTTTGCCACTCCACCCGATCAGGTGATGGCGCTATTAGTAGACCCTACTAATGATGAAATTAGACGATTTTCAGCTTGGAGAGCTAATTATGCGACTACTTTACTTCATAAAGAGAGTGCGATTTATAATCGCTATGGCATTACACAACCCTCTGAATTTGATTTCTTCGAGACAGACAGCCGTTGGGGTTACAACAGTTGCCTAAATCAGCTCTGTGATATTACATCGCCACAAAATTATTTTCTATCGTTCCAACTAGAAGAGTTAATCCCACGCGATCGCATTATTCACATTCAAGAACATCACACGCCGTTATATACCACTGAATCTTTTAAGTATCGAGATGAAGTGATTGCCACCAATGGCGATTACAACACTTATCATGTAGGCGCTTACCTCGGTGATGGTTTGCATGAAGGTGCAGTCTCTTCAGCAATGCAAGTAGCGCAACTTGTTGGAGTACCGCAATTTGCGTTTAGTTAGATTTCTGTTAAATCGTTCTTTGTATGGCGATAAGCTATTGTTGTTAGATTGACTTAGGTAATTAATTGCTAAATTTCAAGACATTCAAAAATATTTAATGGTCTAAGAATGAATCCTAAACAACCTGATGAAAACAATCGTGAGCGGCGAAAAGAACTGCTAAATGAAGAAGAAGCTTTTCGACTTCGGCAAGAGGAGCACCACTTAGAAACAGCTAAAAAAACTAATACCTATATCTCACTAGTTAATGGTATTTACTGGCTGACAGGATTGTTAGAAATATTGCTTGGGTTGCGGTTCATTTTACGTTTGTTTGGTGCTAACCCCCAAAATGAATTTGCTCGATTTATTAATAATCTATCAGCCCCGTTTGTTGCTCCATTTTCTACTTTGTTTATTAGTCCTACGTCAGATCGTGGGGCAAATATATTTGATGTGAATATTGTGATCGCGATTATTGCTTATGCGCTCTTGAGCTATCTTACAGTTTCGTTAATCAGATTCATTTTTTATCGCAGAGCATAAATGATAAGGAGAGGAAATTGCTAGATCACTCATTTGGGTTTTATGGATTCGCGTTCTTTGGAATTATTCTGGCACGGTATTTTCTGGTAGCAGGAGGAACGTATTGGTTTTTTTATTCAAATTTGGGGCAGTCTTTTGCTAGTCAAAATTCGCAACATCCAGCACCCACTTGGCAATCGATTCAACGCGATATTAAACTTTCAGTTTTCTCAGCAGCAGTGTTTGCGATCGCTGCTGCATTTGTCTTGTCAATATACGGTTGGGGTATTACCCGTATATATGATGATCCTCAACAGTATGGACTGTGGTATTTAGGCGCTAGTTACGTTGCTGTGCTGATTCTTCAGGATGCATACTTCTATTTCACGCATCGATTGTTTCATCATCCATCACTTTTTCATTGGTTACATCAAGGGCATCATCGATCGCGCTACCCCACACCTTGGACTTCATTTGCTTTCGATCCCTTAGAGGCAATAATTAGTTCTCTGTTCCTAATTGGCATTGTTTTTATCGTGCCACTACATTTCATTACCTTAATTGCCGTACTCACGACAATGACGGTTTGTGCTGTGTTAAATCATCTTGGTGTTGATCGCTTTCCACTATCATTTCCTCACCATTGGCTAGGTAAATGGTTTATTGGTCCTGCACATCATTCCATTCATCATCTTAAGTACACTTTGCACTACGGACTATATTTCACCTTTTGGGACAAACTACTTGGCACTCAAGATTGTAATTATGAAAAGGAGTTTGATCAACGTCTGACAGGTAAAGCCGATAAAGACTAACTCCTTTACAGCAGTTGTCGATCAAAACCACCACAACGAGGGTCGCAGGGCGAAGCCCCGCACAGGGTTTTATATTATTGTTTATGGTAAGTTTGAAAGCAAATTACTGTAACTTTAGTTAGATTAGCCATCTAAAATCAACTAAAAATAAATTATTATTCCCTTCATTGTGCTCAAAAACTACCGTCTTTTTTTTATTAAAAAATCAAGCTAAAAATTTTACAAAAAAATTAAAATGGGATGTAGTTAATCGGGTTTAATTAAAAGAGCAATCGTCATAAAACAAAGGAATTCATGGCATAGATATGGGGATTGCACGGCGACAATTCTTACAGGCGGGGCTGACCAGTTTGATCGGATGGCAATTTCTGTCTGGCGATCGCCTAGCTTTTGCAGCAGAGCAATATATCCAACAAGCGAGTACATCAACGCAACGCAAACGAGCTCTATTGATTGGGATTAATCAATACAATGTTAAAGAAGAAATTTCACAAAATTTTGCATCAAATGAATGGTTGCCTTTACATGGGTGCGTTAATGATGTGGAATTGCAAAAGGAATTGCTGATTCATCGCTTTGGCTTTGCGCCGCAAGATATTGTCACTCTGACTGATCGTGAAGCCACGCGCAATAATATCTTTGAGGCAATCACTACCCATTTAGTCGCCCAAACTTTGCCCGATGATTTAGTAGTGGTGCATTTTAGCGGACATGGTTCGCGGTTAGGTAATTACAATACGCTTGTTCCCGTTGATAGTGGGTTACCCCAAAATCTTGAAAACATAAAAGATATTACTGAACAAGAATGGCGTAGATGGCTGCAAGCGATCGCTACAGATCGGATTTTGAGCGTGATTGATGCTGGATTTTATTATCCAAATGTGTCAGCGATTGGTAATTTTCGATTGCGATCGCGGGTTGGACTTAAAAAATGGCTACCACCGACAGAAATAGACCAGATTGAGAAACATCCAGTTGAGAAATCGCCTCAGAAATCACTTGAGAAATCGCCAATTGGTACAACTTTACGGGCTGTATCAGGCGATATGCTTTGTGCTGATGCTCAATGGTCAGGATTTAGTAGCGGTGCATTTACCTACGCTTTAGTACAACAAATGTGGCAGATAACTTCTGCTACCACTATTTATGTGGTCATGGGCAATGTAGCAACTGAGCTTGATCGGAAAGCTTTACATAATGACAATCTCACGATCGACAAGCAAATTGCCGAGATGGTAGAAATTAAGTCGGTTCAGCAAAAGTCGGTTGATGCCAATACTTTTGCAACATCTCTACCAGTTTCGACACTTGGCTCCGATGGAGCAATTATTAACAGCACAGGCGATCGCGCTGATGTATGTTTGGCAGGGTTACCGATTGCTGTTTTAAGCAATTACATGGCTGGGTCAATCCTTCAAACAGATCAACAAACTAGCGTCCAACTAAAATCTCGTAATGGCTTTAATGGCAAAGTTGAAGTTTTAGGCGATCCCTCTAGCAATCAAAAGTTAGATCAAAAGCTGAAAGCAGGTCAGTTACTCCAAGAAGTGATTCGGGCAATTTCTTACAATGTCAAATTAGCGATCGCCCTTGACCTAGGATTGAGTAAAATCGAGCGCGTTGATGCTACTAGCGCCTTTTCGACCTTACCGAATATGTTTGGCGTAAATGTTAATGAGCAATGCGCTGACTGTCTATTTGGAGTGCAATCGGCAAGCTATGGTCTATTTACAGTTGGGCATACGCCAATCCTTGGCTCCTTTGGCTCGGTTGGCGAGTCAGTGGGTGTAGCAATCAAACGTCTACAACCCTTTCTCGAAAGTCTGCTCGCTGCAAAACTCATCCGCATCACTGAAAATCAAGCCGCCTCTCATCTCGATGTCCGCGTTACTCTCAAAGCAATTATCGGAGTTGATGAACGCTCAATCACTATTGCTAGCAAATCTTCTGCTCGGGCGTCTCTAATTCCTGCCAGTAGCACCATTAGCAATACAGTTCGCACTAAACCAATTAATATAGGCGATCGCCTTGAATGTCATCTCGAAAACTTTAGCGATCAACCCCTTTATGTACGAATTTTTTGTCTCGATCCGCGTAGTAAAATCCTTACCCCCAACTTTATCGTCATACCCTATGCTAACGACGGCATAATTTCACCCTCGGAAACTTTAATCATTCCCTACCCCAAAGCACCAATAAATTGGGCTATCTCTGCACCTAAAGGAATGGTTGATGTCCAAGTTGTAATTAGTCGCTCACCGCTTTTACAAGTTGTCAAAACCCTAGAAACTTCTCAACGTCAGGCTTCATCGCTTAATGGACTGATTGCTATTCCCAATCCATTACAAGTTGCCCAAGCCCTACTTGCCGATCTTGATCGCGCAGGCAAACCTCCAGATTTTGGCTCTGCAGAAAATGTCAGCGATACATGGATGTTAGATGTCCAGCAATGGGCAACTTTCAGTTTTAGTTATCAAGTTGCCTAAACTCAACTTGCCTTTTACCTTTCTTGGAAAAGCATAGCTTATCTAATTAAGTCAGCTCTTCCTAACGATACAGACGGCTATCACTACGTTTACGGGCTAGCGCGAGTAAAACAACGTTTCTATAATGCTTTAAGTAACAAATTGTAAATTTAAAAAAATGGCTGTTAAAAAAGAAGACCCAAAGCGATCGCGCTCTCGACTAATTGGCAATGTCTTATTGCTGATCGGTGCAGGATTATTAATAATCAATATCTTTTTACCTAACTTATTTGCTCCTGCTTTACCTCGTGTTCCTTATAGTCTCTTCGTGCATGAAGTTGAAGAAGGTCATGTAGCGCGAGTATATATTGGACAAGACCAGATTACTTATCAATTAAAAGGCGTTAGTCCTGAGATTCAAGGCGAGGTGATCTCCACAACACCAATCTTTGACTTGAACCTACCTGAACGTTTAGAAAAAGAGAATGTTGAATTTGCCGCCGCTCCTGTCCAAAAAGCTGGCTGGTTTGGAACATTACTTAGCTGGGTAATTCCACCATTAATTTTTGTTGGTATATTCCAACTGTTTAGCCGTAACAGTGGTGGCGGCGCACCAGGTGGCTTGCAGATTGGCAAAAGTAAAGCCAAAGTTTATGTCGAAGGTGAATCCACCAAGACAATGTTTGTCGATGTAGCTGGTGTCGATGAAGCAAAACAAGAACTTCAAGAAATTGTTCAGTTCCTCAAAACCCCCGAAAAATATACCAAAATTGGCGCCAAGATTCCCAAAGGTGTATTGCTAGTTGGCCCCCCAGGTACTGGTAAAACTTTATTAGCTAAAGCCGTTGCAGGTGAAGCAGGAGTTCCATTTTTCAGCATCTCTGGTTCTGAATTTGTCGAACTCTTTGTCGGTGTTGGTTCTTCCCGAGTACGCGATCTATTCGAACAAGCCAAAAAGCAGTCGCCATGTATCATCTTTATTGATGAACTTGATGCGATCGGTAAAGCTCGCTCTAGCGGCGGTATGTATGGCGGTAATGATGAAAGAGAACAAACCCTCAATCAATTGCTGACTGAAATGGATGGTTTTGGAGTTGATGGAACTACTGTAATCGTCTTAGCGGCAACTAACCGACCTGAGACGCTTGACCAAGCTCTATTACGTCCAGGTAGATTTGATCGCCAAGTACTAGTTGATCGCCCTGACAAGATTGGACGCTTAGCCATTCTCAAAATTCATGCAGTCAAAGTCTCTCTCGACAAGAGTGTTGACCTAGAGACGATCGCTACTCGCACCTCAGGTTTTGCAGGTGCTGACCTTGCTAACCTTGTTAACGAAGCTGCTCTCCTTGCTGCCCGCGCTGGACGCGAAACTGTTCTTCTTGAAGACTTTGCTGAAGCAGTAGAACGTGTAGTTGCTGGTCTAGAAAAGAAAAGCCGTGTTCTCAATGAGAATGAAAAGCGCATTGTCGCCTATCACGAAGTTGGTCATGCTCTAGTCGGAGCGCTTAACTCTAGTAGCGGCAAAGTTGAGAAAATTTCGATTGTACCTCGCGGTATGGCAGCTCTTGGTTACACCTTACAATTACCAACGGAAGATCGTTTCCTATTAAGTAAGGAAGAGATCGAAGCGCAAATTGCGACTCTTCTCGGTGGACGATCGGCTGAAGAAATCATCTTCGGTAGCATTACCACGGGTGCATCGAACGATCTCCAACGCGCTACTGATCTCGCCGATAAAATGGTGACTAGCTACGGCATGAGCAAGGTCTTAGGTCCTCTAGCTTACCAAAAGCAACAAAATCAATTCCTTGGCGGTATGGAGATGGCACGCAATGTCAGCCCTGCAACTTCGGAAGCGATCGACAATGAAATCAAAACTATTGTCGAAAATGCTCATGCGAAAGCCCTAGCGATTCTCAATGCTAATCGTGATTTGCTAGAGTCGATCTCTGAGAAGCTATTAGAAACGGAAGTAATCGAAGGTGAATTTCTCACTAGTTTGCTAGCTCAAGTTAAACCTGCTGAAGTTAGCGTATAACCTTCTCAATACATTATAAAAAAGCCGCGCATTGAGCGGCTTTTTTATTGCCGCTTCACTTTCCTACTTATTGACGCTCTCACCTTCATAACAGGAACATGCGATCGCTGTTTTGATTTGGTGGACTAGAGTGATCGCCATAGGAACAAAGTCAAACCATTGTTAGTCATAATTTAGATAGCAATCTACTGGTATCCCCACAGGCGTATATGAGCGCTCAACACACTTCAAAATTGGCAGTTGTTTCGTCGATCAGTATGGCTCTAAGCATAGCTGTAACTTCCTTGATGGCAAGTCCTAGCTATGCCTTTTCGCGTAATCGAGCCAATGGGAAGGCACAAGTAACTCAAAATCAAGCCTTACAAAATCAGTCTCAAAAAAATCAAACATTGGCTCAAGTATTTCGCTCAACGCTAAATTTGCCCGTGGGTCAGGCGATCGCGACCAAAATTAATCGTCAAGATACTCTCTACATTGCCAAAGGTGAAACTGTAAACGCTAGTCTTTTAGTTGCTCAAGATATCGCTGCTAATAATGGTACGGTTTTAGTCCCTGCGGGAGCAATTATTGAGGGGCAATTTGTACCTGTGGAAGGTGGATCTAAGTTTATTGCTCAAAAGTTTACCAGTCGTGGCGCAACGGTCAAATTGCAAGCTGACTCTGCATTGATTAACGACGTTAAAGATCCTCGTGAAACTGGCGTAGGCGCAATCTTAACTGATGCTGGGATTGGCGGAGCCGCAGGCGCAGTTCTTGGTGGAGTATTGCGTGGTAATGTTCAGATTATCGATATTCTCGGCGGAGCTGCTGCGTCTGTACTAGTCGGAAATGTTACTGCACCACAAGTAACTGTAATTGAACTAAGTACGATAATTAATATAGTTACTAAGCAAACTATAACGTTTGCTGTGAGAGATGATTATTAGAGATTATTAAAGAATTGTTTTATAGGCTTTAAAATGCTAAATGATGGTTACTTGCAATTCTCAATCACTTAACGCTGCAAGTCTCACAAATTGCATGATTTAGAAATTGATTTAAACCTGCTTGTCTAATGTTTAAGTAGAAAAAGCATAAAAATAAAGGAAACATAAAATGTTTCCTTTATTTTTATGCTTTTGTATTGATCTTTATCTTTTTGAAACAACAGTTCGTTATAATCAAAGCTTATATCTAAAACTTGTTAAAAATTAAAGAACACCGTGCTGAAAATCATAAAAAAGCACTTCCGTAAAAAGACTAATCGCGATCGCTTTACAACAATCGGCTTTACGCTTCTTGAAGTTTTAGTCGTTATGGGAATGTTGGGGATACTTACCGCGATCGCGTCGCCTTCATGGTTAGGATTTAGTATTAATCAAAAGCTTAACTCAGCACAGAGTCGTGCTTTTAGTGCTTTACGACTAGCTCAGAGTAACGCTAAACGCGATCAACTGGATTGGCAAGCTAGTTTTAGAAATTTTGGTGATCGCTCTCAATATGCAGTACATAAAACTCCGATTTTAAGCACAACAACCGTAGGATACTGGAATAGTTTACCTTGGGAAAGTTTTGATAGTGGAGTTCAGATCGTTGAAGATACCGCAAGTTTATCTTATATAACATTCACAAAAGTTTCAGCAATTCCTGAGCCAGATATTTATCGGGTGCAATTTAATTCCAAAGGAAACCCTAATGGTATTAATGAATTAGGAAAAATCACATTTGCTCCAAGACTAGGTGATCGCCGTAAATGCGTAATTGTTTCCACAGTTCTTGGTTCAATGCGTTTGGCTGAAGGTTCAGGTTGCTACTAAAAATCAAACTATGATTACCCAACGAGATAATGCTTCAACATAAAAATTTGTTGTCGCACCGTACAAACATATGTGCAATGATAAAAGAAAGCTCACTGCTTCCAGTGAGCCGAGCATTTTGTGTTGAGTGCGGATATCTTAAATCATTTTTTGGTCAAAGATATTAAGTTTTTTGCCTTCTTTTGTGAATTTTTTGCGATATCAAGTCGCAATATTTAGAAAACAAGTAGCGGTGCAATGTGCTGCTACTTATTTCTGTTCAATTATAGATTTTCGATATGCCTGAAGAAGTAAAACTATCATCTCCATCAGAAGTACCAGCATCTCCTTTTAAAAATCTCACAGGAGCGGCGATCGCGGCAACCCTTGCCACAGGACTTTACTCATTTACCAACATGGTGGCACACAAACTTGCGGCTTCACCTTTACAAACTACGAATACTCTTGCTAATCGCCTCGCTTCGCTTGTCCGCACTTTATTATTGGCGATCGGGACAGGGGCAACGATGATTTTTGCGGTAATTGCAGTTGGCTTAGTATTACTTACCATCAAGCAGATATTTGTCGCTATCTTTAGCAGACCTCAATCTTAAACTATAGGGAAACATCTCAAAAGCTGCGCTTTTTCCAAACCTACTAAACAGAAAGGAGAGCGCTTACACTCTCCTTTCTGTTTGATAGATTGAATTACCAATCTAGTAATAAACCTTGCGATCGCAAGTGTGTTTGTAAATCACGAATCTGACCGCGCTCAAGAATTGCTTGGGGAGTCAAAGAAGGATCATCTTGTAATACTATCCAAGCCGCCGCCGCCCCTGCGGCTGCACCTGCTGACCATTCACCAACATGGATTCGAGTAGCACCGTTCACAATATGACTAACTGCGATCGCCTTACCACCTATCAATAAATTATCAATGCGTTGAGGAATCAAACTCTCAAATGGCATAATAATCGGGCGAACTTTGTCCTCATTAGCAGGCGCTGCACTTGCTGATTTGGATGGTTCCCAATTGCGATAGCGACAGCCGTGCATATCGATCGCATAATGCGTCAATCCAATCGAAGTCGCTGTAAAACTGCGTCCATTTTCCATGTCCCTACGAATATCTTGTTCGCGCATAAAAAATTCTGGTTGACCATAAGCAGATCGACCCACAATTCGGCGACCTTCGCGAATATAGGGATACATACTTAAGCCCGACTCAGTTGGCATTGGGCTATCCGCACCTGACATCAGCCGCAATGGAAACTGTGTAGATCCATATTTTTCCATCAGCCATTCACCAAATAACAGCGCATGATTTTCACCATCTTTGAGAGCCGAAGTATTTAAACCCCCTAACCAGTTTTGTTGTTGTCCTGACTCACGGATTTGTTTATCAGTCAAAATCAGCGGTGGGTTCATAATGCCCCAGTCATTGCCGCGATTCCAATTAATTACAGTCATATCGCCCTTAGCAGGAGAGGCCTTAAATGGGTCATCACGCTTAATGCTAATGATACGGCGGTAATTAAATACGCTATTGCCCTCAAACATAGGAAATCTTCCCAAGTCATAATCTTTGCGATGCTCTTCACGGGAGTAACCTGGCTGAACTTTGTTAAGCTCCTTCAGCGATCGCCCTTCATCATCAGCAATTTTAAGTACAAACGGAAAAGTAAAAGCTTGAGTGCATTCAGGATTATCGGCAACCGCGTGAACTTCGCCTGTTGTGGTAAATCCTTCGGCTCCAACACGATGAGGAAGATTTGCCCAAGCGATCAGTTCACCTGTATCAGTTGAATCGATCACGATCATCTGTTTACCTGCAGGAGGTTGTAAACGGATTGGCTTTTTGTTAAAAGTTTCGTCTGAGTTCCAGTTAAACCAGCTCTTAAGTTCGCGCGATAGACGACCTTGAACTAAGTAATTTGGATCGCGAGGAATCCGCTTCACTCCATGAATGGCTGTAATGCGATCGCCCTTTTCATTAAAACTCGCTCCCTTAAATGCGATTTCAGTTTGCCATCGGCTTTTAGGTGCTGAGCGCTGCGACTCGCGCAGAAATTCTTCAGCAGCAAGTTCGCCTGAATACGGCGTAAAGCACAGATTACCAACCCAGCAACTATTAGTGTCTGCGACGACACCACCTGGTTTCAGATAAGAATATTTTTCTGGCAAGGCGGGCTGACTGGCAATAATATTTTTAAAATGCGTCCAACTTAATGGAAATTGTTGACGATAGCGCATCAACAATGACTCATCGATTGCACTAACTCCCTGCGAACTTACCTGACCACCTAACATTGGCGTAAGTTCAATTAAACAAGTTGTTGCCCCAGTTTTCATAGAGTGGTAGGCTGCGGCAACACCACCCAACGACCCACCGACAATTGCTACATCACATTCCCAAACTTCCGCATCAGCAGGTGGCTGTGGATTTAAATTGGGAAAACCATTACGATCTAATAACGGTAAAGGTGTATTTGGGTCTTGAGCGATTGGTTCTATTGATGTTTTCTGTTTACCAATAATCTGTAAAGTTCGTACTGTTGCCCCACTTATTACGATGCCCACAAACAACAACATCAAAACATGCCGCAATTTAGGGCGAAAGGATGACTTTGGTTGAATATCTTCGGTTTTTTCTATGTGACCACGAATATTTTCTATTTTCTTTGGTTGATCGCTCATAGCTCGCTATCACTAATTAAAGATTTACTTGTTTTTAAGACAAGCAATTTAAACTCACACCACTCAATCTTAAGATTAGCTTATAGTGACCATGATTCAACATCTTTAGATGTAAGCAAATTTGCTGTCAAATAAAGTTAGGAACTTTTAATAATTACTTCAGTATTTTCTTAGGAGAATCACAGGACAAAGAGTGATTTCAAGGCGTTAAACTACAGTAGATTGAGAACAGTATTTGATTTTGTCAAGTCAACTTTTATACAAAGTACATAGCGGCAATGGATTTTCTACTTTCTATTGTGAGTTTTGAGTTCTCTTTTGTCTAACTATTTATCATCAAATATTGCGCCTGTAGTATTTGCATTACTTAAGTCAGCACCCCGCAGATCTGCACCGCGAAGATCTACATTTTGCAGATCCGCATATTGAAAGTTAGCACCTCGTAAATCTGCACCGCGCAAACTTGCAGACTGCAAATTAGCGTGACTACAATTACTCCCATTGAGCGCAACACCACTAAAATCAACTTCTTGTAAATCAGCTTCTGTAAAATAAGCACCACGCAAGTTTAAACCCGCAAAATTGCGTTGCCCGATTTTGTATTGATTGAGCAGAGTATTTGACTTAATAGATTCAAAATTAGCGATCGCTTCCGTACTAGAAGGAACCAGCGCCGAACTATTGGATTGAGCAAACTGCAAAGGATTACTTTGACTCGTCTCAATAGAAATGCGATCGCCAAGTTGATCGCCAAGTTGATCGCCAAGTTGATCGCCAAGTTGATCGATAATCCGTAATACACCGATTATTTTCCCATTATGATCATTAACTAGGACAGTAGAGAGACTGACATTAGTCGAATTGCCATCATTTAGATGGAAAGCCATCTGAACCCCATTAAGCGGTCTACCTGCCAAGGTTTCGGAGATCGCAGCTTGTAATTCCAAAGCTTGAGATTCTGGAATGCTTAGTACTGGATAACCTAATATTGCCGAAGTATTCCATGCAAATAGTTGTTCTGCTGACTTGTTCCATAATAAAACTTTTCCATCAGGGCTAATAATGTCGATCGCGACAGGTACAGCCTTGATTACTGCTCTTAATAGTTCATTAGTGCGTTGAAGATTAGATTCAGCTTCTCCTTTTTCACTAATATCAATACAGACTCCATCGGCAAACACCTTTCCCAAATCAGTGTAATAATAACGAGTGATATTTTGCACCCACTTGACTTCGCCAGAGATAGCAATGATCCGAAACTCATGACGGAAAGTGGCAAGTTTATCAAAACCAGCTTTAATTAAGGCTTTAAATTGATCGAGATCTTCAGGATGAATTAGATCTAGTAGTTGATAAGGAGAAGCGATCACCTGTTTAGGCGAAATACCGACTAAATCGATAAGTCCATCGCTGATAAATGGTATCGAAATCTTCCCCTCAGGGGTTATTGCTAAACGATAGAGAGTGGCGGGCATACTCGACGCGATCGCGGCTAACCGTAGTTCGCTATCTTGCAAAGCCTCCTCAGTCCGCTTCCGTTCGGTAATATCACGGGAGTTAATCACCAATCCTTGCACATTAGGATCTTGCAAAAGATTGCAACAAACTGATTCTAGATAAATCCAATCGCCATTGATATGTTGATGACGCATCACAATTGGAGTAGATATAGATAAAGTATCTACCGATTGAGCAAGAAAATTTTGAAATACTGGTAAGTCTTCAGGATGGACAAACTTGATAAACTTTTTACCGATCATATCTTCAGGCATATAACCTAAAGTTTTAAAGAGTGCGGGGCTGCAATAATGAATTGTTGTATCGATATCGAGAATATTCACAATATCGGAGGAGTGCTGCATCATCGCCCGCAGTTTCGCTTCGTTACGATTAAGATTGCGCGAAATGCGACGTTGTTCTTCTCTCTCTACCCGAATTTGGCGATCCATGAGATTAAGCTTGGCATTCATTTCCGCAACTCGAATCTCTAAGCGCTGATGAGACTGATGCAATTTATCAGCTTCTTGTTTCCGTTGAGTGATATCTTGAATCCACCAACGCATTCCTGTCACTCTTCCATCTATTGGAGTACGAATGCTGATGATTGTGAAACTAGCATCAAAAGGTTGCCCAGTCGAAAACTGCATCCGAAAGTCCAAACTTTTAATGTTTTGTCCTCTTTGAAGCTGCCCTATCAGTCTTTGAAATTGCTCCTTGTAAGAAGGATAGACAAAGTTTTCTAAATTTTTGCCGATTGGATCCGAACTAAACATTAAAGCAGCCGCACGATTTGCTTCAGTTATATCCCCATTAGCATCGGTAACAAAATAGCCATCGGGGGCAAAATCAAAAAGTTCACGATATCGATCTAGTTCGCCCCCTAGCGATCGCTGACCAACTTCTAATTCTGTCAAGCTAGATCTCAAAACATTAACAGCATCTTCTAGATTCAGATTTCTGGTTTCAATTTCGATAGAAGACGATACGGGTGATGCAGCAATATACTCTAATTCATGCAATTGCTGAATCGAGGTTTCTATCAATTCGAGCAATTCGAGAGAAAGATGCATTCCCATATACGATCCATAGGTTTAATCAATCTTCATTAAGACTTATCTAGTATAGCAATCGCTCTACAGCGATTTGTACTAAGTAAAATCCAAGATTTTGTTAAAAATATTGCTTTCCTATAGTTTTAACAAAATCTAACGACTTCGGGTAACAAGATCTAACGATTTCGGATTTGCGGATAGTCTGCTCGTTCCGATCTTGGTGACTGAACGGAGGTAGCACTTCTACCAGCTTGTTTTTTTTGCGGTTTACTTGGTGATTTGCTTGGTGCTGACATTGACAAAGGCTTGGCAGGATTAGCATCCCTTTGTCCTCGTCTAGACGGTTGATGCTTCTGTTGTCGTCCAACTTGGATTGGCTCAGGTTTAGCGCGCGGATCGGGATCGAATCCAGCAATGATTTCTTGAGGTAGCGATCGCTTGATCAACTTCTCGATATCTGCCAAGAACTTGCGCTCATCGACACATACGAGCGAGATTGCCTCTCCCGAAGATCCAGCTCGTCCTGTGCGTCCAATTCGATGTACATAGTCCTCAGGCACATTTGGTAACTCATAGTTGACGACATGAGGCAGTTCGTTAATATCTAAACCTCGGGCCGCAATATCAGTGGCAACTAATACTTGTAAACTGCCATCTTTAAATTTGCCAAGAGCACGAGTACGGGCGGCTTGGCTCTTATTTCCATGAATCGCCATCGCCACAATGTCGTCTTGATGCAGTTGTTTGACAAGGCGATCGGCTCCATGTTTTGTTCGAGTAAACACCAACACCTGATACCAGTTATTAGTCTTGATCAAATGAGTGAGCAATTCCTGTTTGCGGTTGCGGTCAACAGGGAAAATTCTCTGATTAACTAAATCAGCGGTCGCATTTTGACCTGCGACTTCAACCATTACGGGTTGATTTAGTAAGGTACTCGCAAACGATTTAATCTCATTAGAGAAAGTTGCTGAAAACAAGAGATTTTGGCGCTGTTTTGGCAATAATGCAAGAATCCGTCTTATGTCACGAATGAAGCCCATATCTAACATGCGATCGGCTTCATCTAATACCAAGATTTCGACTTGAGATAGATCCAATCTCCCTTGCTGTACATGATCTAAAAGTCGGCCAGGAGTCGCCACCAAGATTTCGACACCACCTCTCAGGCGATTGATTTGAGGATTGATGTTCACGCCGCCATAGATCACCATCGAAGTCAGTGGCAGATGACGACCATACATACGTACGCTTTCTTCGACTTGGGCAGCAAGCTCGCGGGTAGGAGTCAGAATCAGTGCACGAATCGGAATTTTTCCAGTCGCGGATCTCTTAACAATTTTATTGGATAGTAAATGTAAAATTGGCAGCGTAAATCCTGCGGTTTTGCCTGTCCCAGTTTGAGCACCCGCCAGTAAATCTCGACCTGAGAGGACAATGGGGATCGCTTGCGACTGAATCGGGGTGGGCTTAGTGTAGCCGCGTGCAGTAACGGCGCGGACAATTTGCTCGGATAAGCCAAGGTTTAAAAAAGACATAGAACTCCAAATTTTTATCAGCCTGTCGCCGCTAACTTTGCGATTTTTATTAATACCAATTCTTAGATAGTTGCGACATTTCTAAGAATCTAAAACCTTACCCAGAGGGATTTTAAAGCTTCAAAGATGGTAAAGCCATTTTTGAAATTGGTGTCAGAAGGAGCAGAGACAGGAGAATTTAACGTATACGCAGTATCAATAACTGGGAGCAGATACTGTAGTTTTAAATCTTAGCAGAGGTTGGAGATTTTTAGTTAGAGGAAATTATTTCCCAGCCTTAACTGACTAATCAATTAACCTTACAGCTTAAGCAATTGAGGCGAAAATCTTTGATTTTCCGTTAAGAACTCAACTCTGAAACAACGATGTTTAGTCAAAATGCGTAAATCCTATAAATTTACACTGTTAGAACACGAGAATAATGGTTTGATTCCTCTGAAATTAGAGGATGATACAAAAGCACGAATCGTTGTCATACCTGTAGTGCGGAAAGTATACTTTCTTCACTCTCCTACAAGAATTTTCTAGATTGTTGTTTTCGTTAATACTTTGGTTGAATTAAATTAAAGTATGTAGATTCTATTGAGCAGAATCCTTGTGGTGAGTCATTTCTAGTCTTAGCGTACAAATTTTCCCGAATCCCTCGGTTTTCCCAACTTGGTTTAACTTTTTGTTGCGAGTCTTGCTCTAATAGATTTATCTATGATATTTACAAGTCATAGTTTGAGGCTTTTTCATGAGACATAAGAATCTGGTACTATCATTTGTTTCTTTGTTTTTAGCGAGTATATTTACTTCACTGCTATTTGCAAATTCAGTTTGGTCTCTTAATTCTGTAAATTTGAGATCAGTAGCAGAACCAACTAATTTTGATAACTCTGAGATTATTGCGTTTCAACAATCTAGCTCTCGGCAGAAATATCTTCAACAACTCGAAGAAGCTGATCGCTATTATCAAAAAGGTGATCTCGCGAATACTTTGAAAATCCAAAAAGAGGTCAAAGAACCTTTTACCAATACTGGTTCTGGCAGACGCAAGCCCATTGACGATCCCGAAAAGCTTTCAGGCGGAGCACTGAGCTATTATCGGAATGGCAAGTCTGGCTTAGAAGAGGGATTGGTAACTAAAGCATTAATTCCTTTGCAACGTTTATCAGAAGACTATCCTGAGTTCATTCCTGGGCATTTGATGTTAGCGGAAGCCGCACGCAAATTTAGCGATGAGAATGTCAAGGTAACACTCAAAAAGCCCAAGATAGATGTTGAGCTAGAAGCTCTAGAAAGAGGTTCATCGCTCTTTCCTGAACGTAAAGATCTTTTAGATGCTCGTATTAAAGCTTTTGCTAGTTATGAGAAGTTTATCGAAGCGTCAGTCACCGCTCGTCAATTCTCGGTGATTTTTCCTAACGATCCTGATAGTGGTAAATACCGCAAGCTGGCTGAGGAATATTTGGCGCAGTACCGCAGGGGTATCCAAGAGAAAATCGTGGGTATGGCTACAGCAGGTGCGGTGTTTGGTGGTCTTGGGTCAGTGATTCAGATTGTCGGTATACTTTCGCAATCTGAGACAGATTATGGAAATCAACAAGCTGCACAAATCATTAATGACAAGCAACTTGTTGCCGATCCTGAAGTTTTGGCTTATGTCAATCGGGTTGGGCAAAAGATTGCGAAGCCGATGGGCAGAGATGACTTTCAGTACGGTTTTTATGTTTATAAAGAAGATGATGCTAATGTTTTCACCTTGCCAGGTGGGAAGGTATTTCTTTCTACGGGCTTGTTGAATTTGATAGGAACTGAAGCTGAGTTAGCTGGTTTGCTCGGTCATGAGGTTGGTCATGCGGTTCTATCTCATGCTTATATCAAGCAGGTTGACCAATTGCTCAGGGGCGTTGTGACTAACAACATTTTTGGGATTGGATTTCTCCAACAAGCGCAGTCAAATGAAAACTCACCCTTGGAAGAAAAACAAGCGGATATTCTGGCTACTCGCGCATTAGCGACTGCGGGTTACTCATCTGATGGCTTATGGAATGTAATGCGGTTACTGAAGTCTGCTCAAAGCGGCGGTAGGTCGATCAGCTATTTCACGGCGCATCCTCCGAGTAGCGATCGCATTGCCTATTTAGAGGAGTTTATTAATCTCAATAATTTCAATCGCTATGCCTTTGAGGGTGTGGCAAATTTTCGGGATCTGCAAAAGCGCTTGCAGGGTGATGAGCCGATCGCAAGTAAAAGTTCTACACCTACTACGAATCAGCCAGATACATCTGCTAAACCTAATGCTCCTGTGGTCAATGCTGCGGGATGTCAGGCTGGAAAAGTGCCTCTGGCGGCGAGGATTCAGCGTGACATGGTGACGGTGAGTTTGGATGGTGCGGTTGTGGCGAATAGTTGCTCTTCGGTGACGGTCAAGTTGCGAATCCAAAATGATAGCGATCGCGCTTTTACTTTTGTGCCAGGATTTCTGAAAGTCCTTAAGGGTAGTGGTGATGAATTAAGTTCTCATTTAACTCTAAAAAATGGACAATCGACGGTTCAAGCTGGTCGTGCGATCGAGGCGGATTTGCAAGTTTTCAAATATCGTTGGAGTAATGATGGTAAGCAAGATTTGATCCTTGAACTTAAGGAAGGTAGTACGGATGCTCGTGTATTTCGAGTGGCTTTTTAAGCTGGTTTTCTTGTTTTATCAAGATCTAACCAATAGGTAATGACTGTCTATTATCCTTTGAACAATTTAGAGTTACTGCTTCACAATTTGATTGTTATTTTGGAGTCTAATTGTGAAGTAGTAATGAATAAATTTATGCGTGACTATACAAGCTAAAAAATATATTAGGTAGATCAGTTTATGCGCGGAATTAAATTTGGAATTATCAGTTTTGTTAGCTTTTTTGTCGTTGCTGTAGGTACTATTTTTGTTTCAGGCTCATTTTTAAATCGTGTTTTCTCAGCCATTTTTTGTACGCTTATTAGCATTAACTCTACTTTTTGTGCTGTGAATTTATTGTCTTCATCTGAGCAAGTTATAGCAGCCAATTCTTCTAAATTTGTATCTTCTAATGCTGATAGCATATTAAAATCGTCTTCTATTCAGTCTAAAGAAGTATTGGCTCAGAATCAACCTAGCAGTTCTTCTGAAGCATCTCCACCAGTTTACGCATTTTTTATCAATGGGATACAAAACTCTCCCAATGACTACAGTCAAGGTCTAGAGCTAGTGCAGAAAATGATGTCTGACGCTGGTATTAAAGCAATTTTTCCATCCAATACATACAACCCCACAACATTAGAGACTTTTAAATCTTTTGAGGAGAAGTTAACGGACTCTCTTTTGTTAAATATTAATAGTTCTTTAGGGCGTGGATTAGTACAAATAGTCACTTCACCAATACGTGCTATCCATTATCTTGATGTGCTTACTGAAACACCTAGGCAATATGTATATCAGCTTTATAGAAACGCATGGACTGATTCCATTGATAATATGCTTGGACAATACGTCACAAACAATGCTCGATTTACAGCAAGAATAATTAAACAAATCAACCATTTTGATGATGTAGCGGGGTGCATTGACGGTAAACGAAAAGAGCGTCTCAAGCCAAAGTTCATAATCATCGCTCACTCTCAAGGAACAATGTATGCTAGCCAAATTGCGAGAAGTCTACCTCCAGAAATCGCAAAAAGGACTGTGATATTAGCTTTTTCTCCTTTCATAAGAGATTCTAATAATCTTAATGGAGTTCATTTTGGGCATATTCTTCGTGCAGATGACTTTGCAGTATACGCACCCTTTAGAGAACTCCAACCTAACCTCGAAGCCTTACCTGTAAAGAAAGTGGCGGACTTGGAAACAGCTTGGATGACAGCAAAAATTGGCGCTATACCTAATAATATTCCTGGTTTAGTCTGTAACAAATCGAATGAATGTTATAGGCTAGGGGCACCATTAGATTCTCATTCCCTTCAAAACTATCTTGATCCTATTAATTCCAAATATCCCGAAGCAGCATCGGCAGCTCTTAAATTGTCAGTTGATAAGCTTAAACAATTAGCAAATTTTCCTGTTACAGATTACGCTACTACAAATTGTCCATCTATTGCTCGTAGCAGCAGTCATAATGACCCACATCTAGTTACATTTGATGGCTTGAAATATGACCTACATTCAATAGGAGAAGTTATCCTCACCAAATCAGATGATGATACTTTTGAAGTTCAGGCACGACAAGAGCCTTTCGGTTCTTCTATGGCAATCAATAGCGCTGTAGCCGTGAAAGTTGGTAGTGACAGAGTTGCATTGTACGCGAAAGAATTTCCTGATGGCAATTCCAGTACTCCCTTAAGAGTAAATGGTAAACCTGTAACAATTCAAGGAGATAAGCTAACTCTCAAAGGTGGTGGTGAGATTTTGAAGCAGGGAAGTAGCTATGTGATTAGTTCGCCTATTGGGGAGAAAGTTTTAGTTAGCCTCTCCAGTTCTGGTAACAACCCTTTCCTCAACATTGCACCTTTTGTCTATACTCTAGTAGATACATACAGCGGTTTACTGGGGAATGTCAATGGCAATCCGAATGATGATTTACAGATTCGCGGTGGCGGAAATATTTCTGAGATTCGTTCAACCTATGGTGACATCAACCAAGTTTTAAACTTTGCAGGGTTGAGAGTTCCTGGAGCGCTAAACGTAGCCGAAAAACTTTATTTCGATCAACTTTATAAGGATTTTGGCAATAGCTGGCGCGTCAAACCAGAAGAATCTCTGTTTGATTATCCAACAGGCAAAACCACCAAAAACTATACCGATCCTAGTTTCCCAGACAAATACTTGACCCTAAATATGCTGTCAACCGATCAGATCCAAAAAGCACGTAACGCCTGTACAGAGGCAAAAGTAACCCAAGATTTGATGGAAGGCTGCATCTATGATGTCGGATTTTCGGGATATTCTGATTTTGCCCGTGCCACCGCCGAAATCAGTGGTTACATCGGCATCGTCAACCAACTATTCCCCAGTTTAAACATCCCGACCCCAGAGCAAGCCGTCGATCGCGTAATTCAGCAGGTCAAGCCCAGAGTTTGTCTACCTTTTGTCGGTTGTGTGTAAACGTTTCTAACGAAGGGTATTTATGATACTTAATCGGTAAACACAGAAAAGTTAAACTAAGTGGTTCCCGCAAAAGAGTCATTTAGTTCAACTTTCGTGTATTGTCACCCGATCAAAAATTCATCCTAAATATATCAAAGTAAACATATGCAGCAAGAGCAGAAAGAAAACATAATTTCAGTACTTATACGTGCTGAAGCACTTGAGAACATTTTCAAAAAAGATTTCAAGGCACAAGGCAATGGATTAAAAGAACTAGCCAATTCTGTTAAGTACAAGATAGGTTCTGATGCAGTTAAAAAAATTGGTCATATTGCCAGAATTCGTAATGAAGCTGCTCATTCGCCATCAACATTTAAATTTGATGATCGTGATCGTTTCTTCACAGATTGTAGTGACGCTAAAGAGATGCTGCTAAGTAAGCTAGAAAATCCAGAGAACTCTTTCGCAGCAAATCTAACATCACAATTAGAATCAATAAAATCCAAATTCGACGTTTCAGAATCACGGAAGAAAGCTCCTGCCGACACTTCACTTATTCGCTCAATCTCTTACTTAATCTACATCGGGATTATTATGGCTTTGGTAGTGCAATTTGCCAGTGCTAACTCATGGTCACTACCCTTTTTTAAATCCTATGGAGATGCATTCGCTACAGCATTTTTCTTGTTCGCCTGTGGAGCCGCACGCACAGCCTATATTTGGCAAAATGGATATGTTGGTCTAGGAATATTTCTCACGACAATTGGTGGATTCACATTGAAATACAAATGGAATCTTCCGATTGTCTCAACCTATGAAGTCCCTCTATATACTGGCATATTTCTCATTCTGTATGGATCATTTCCTAAGTTGCTCGGACTAGCATTTTTAATTCCAGGCATTGTTTTACTAGTAATTGAGTTATGGCTGGCATTTACAATGGGATTAGCTGCCGTTCATTCTATGAATCTATTAGCATCAGTAGTTTTTATAGGAATTAGCTATCTGATGTTTCAGCGTCACAAAAAGATCAGCCAAACATGAGCATTTAGAAACGACAAATGAAAGAAGAAAATATTAAGATCGATCTTACCTCCAGAAATCAACAAACTCATAAATCAAGATTAGACTTTAATCGTACCAATAGACCTATAGAATTTGGATACACAATTATTTATGTCACTAAAGTATTAAATTTATTGACTTTTTTTGAAACCGCGTTTGGGTTTAGCAAAAAGTTTTTAGATAAATCAGGAACTTATGGGGAAATTGATACTAGAGAGACAACTTTATCTTTAGCTGCACATTCCCTCGGAGCGTCAAATCTTCCTAATAGTTATATTTCTGCTAAATCTTTAATTAATCCCTTTGAACTAAATTGCAATAGTCTCATGAAAATGAGTGTAATCAAGATAGCGATGTCCATCGCTTCCTATATAAATAACATCAACAAAACGGCGATCACATAGGAGATACCGTGCAGCATATATATGTCGAGCATGGATTGTCCCTTCTACTGTTTCATCAACACCAGTAAGCGACACGAGTACTTGAGCGTTCAATCTTTCCATCGTCTCTGGTGTCATTTGATGGAGTGGGCTGCTTTCATCAATCGTATGCATTACAGTCCATGATAGTAAAAAGACAGGAGAATGATCGCGAACTAATTTCACTTCATGTAACCGCCGCATCAATTGACCTTCATCAGTGACCTCATCGATCATTAGATAAACACTCAATTTCGCTTCGAGAATGTTATTTCGTCTTTCGTTGGCTGCTCGAAAGATAAGAGTGGGCATACCGTTGTAGTTGTGAATGGTAGCAACACGGCTAAACATCACTCGACTTGTTGATTTAGCAAATCTGGTAAAGGCAATTCCTGTAATTACGGCAAATAACATCAAACTGAAGATTGATTCAAGTGTGACAATAAGATTTGAGTAGAGTGTATCTGGATGCATCACCCCATAACCAATGGAAGCTAGGGTTTGTACACTAAAGAAAAAAGCTTCCAAAAAACCTCCGTCTTTCACTCCACCGATCGCATTTGGATCAAGTAGATAGAGACAAGCAAAAACGGCATTGAGAAATATATCGAAAATCATCACGATCGCTAAAAATCCGATCCAAGGAATCGTTAATAGAAGATGATACGGATCTCGCAAATAGGAATACCAAGAATTGCTGCCGATAACTTGAAGCACTCCATCGCGTTGTTCAAACTTGATGAGAGGATGACGAAGCTTACGTTTGATTACCATATTAAGACTTGCCTTTACAGTATCTTTCTATTTAATGTTAGTATGAACGGCGCTTCGTGTCGCTCATGCTAAACTTAGAATGCTACAAGTCCATACTTATTCTGATTTACTCGCAGGTCGCCTTGTCAGTCGTTACAAACGCTTTTTTGCTGACATAGAACTGGACAATGGTGAAATGATTACTGCACATTGTGCCAATACGGGCCCAATGACGGGCGTATGCAAAATCGGCAGCCCTATCTTAGTTTCCTATCATCCAAGTCCTAAGCGCAAACTTGCTTATAGTTGGGAAGCGATTTATATAGATGAGCAATGGATAGGTATAAATACTAGTCTTCCTAATCGTGTGATTGGGAATATGCTTGAGCGTCATTTGCTTCCAGAATTAGAGCCATATACAACGATTAAGGGTGAAGTTGCTTATGGAAATGAAAAAAGTCGAATTGATTTTTTATTGACTAATAACATTGATGGAATTGGCGTGAAAAGAACCTATGTAGAAGTCAAAAATACAACTTGGAGTATCGGTAATTTGGCTTTATTTCCTGACACAGTGACAACGCGGGGGCAAAAACATTTACGCGAACTCATGTCCGTCATTCAAGAAGATACAGCCGCCGCTTTAATTTTTTTCATCAATCGTGGTGATTGCGATCGCTTTGCTGCAGGAGCACAAGCTGATCCCGAATATGGCAGGTTGCTCGAAGAGGCGATCGCAAAGGGAGTCAAAGTATTGCCTTGCCGATTTCAGATTGAACCAACAAAAATTACATATCTTGGGTTAGCAAATCTAAAAAATTAGAGCCGAAAAAAATAAGGAACAAAGCATATCTCTATCTTTAAATCTAAGTTGTTAACTATCAGTAAAGATGGTCACGATTTTCCAAAATGCGTAAGGAACTCCAAAACTCAAAATAAAATAGACTAATAATTGTGCCATAAGTTAATAGACATAATTTTAAAGAGAAATTTTTTTATTTGCAACAAATGTCATATAGCAGACTTATAAATATACAACTTTATCTATTTCTTCGCTATCTCCATTTGGGTTAAGTTATCACGAGGTTTTAGAAAAACTAGATGAGGGGCAGAGCATCCTATCTAAATCTTATGATAATTTTTTTTCGCTAAACTCTCCAAGTTGTGATAGTCTGTCTGGCTGACGGGGTTACACCTAAACAAACGAGTAAATAAATCGTTTCTCACACAAGGAAGTGATATCTGTGAAAAATCTAACTAAATTTTTTCTTGGCTTGACTGCACTGGGATGCATGTCAGCGATCGCAACTCCCTCAGTCAATGCTCAGCCTGCCTATGGCAGTTATTTGGGTGCGGGTGCAAGTTTTGGCTTTACTACAGGTAATAATAGTGCAGGTGAAAGCTCACGTACTTCGGGTTTAGTTGCAGCTCGTTATAAGTTTCTAGAATTCCCCGTTTCTATACGCACTCAAATTTTGATTGGCAATAGTACCGCAGTAGTTCCGACAGTTTCTTTTGATGTGCCATTAAATTTTGATACGGATCTTTATATAGGTGCAGGTGTTGCACTATCTAACACTGTTGATACCACTCCAGTCGGTAACAGAAATAGCTTTGTTATCCAACCGGGGATTGACTATACAGTACCGAATAGCAACCTAGTACTATTCGGCAACGTTATTTTTGCCTTTGATGCTTATCGTAATTCCGCTGGCACCACAGCAACTTCTTTGCAAACTGGCTTAGGCTTTAGATTCTAATTATATTTGTTATTTCAAAAGTGCCAAATAAAGGTTTATTAGTGCCACAAAAAAGGTTATAGGGCGAAGCCCCCTTAATGGGTCTTATCTATAGTAAATTTGAACATAAATTTCTGTACAGCCTATTGAGTCTCTAAAAGGTATAGAGAAATTTTTGAAAGTGCCGCTTCGCGGCACTTTCAAAAATTTCTCCGAGTTTTACAAAAGCGCAAAGCGCTGTAAAAGACTGTTCATCATAAAACCCAAATATGATTGAGAGTACAGCTTGGCACTGCTCTTAATTATGTTTGGGTTTTGCGTTAATTTAATTTGAGAGAAAACTTTCAGAGAGTGCTTTCTCTCAAACTATGATGATAATATTCGTAAAACTGCTACAGGTAAGACGATGAGCGCACCAACAGCCACAAAAATCGGACTCAATTCTTCTCTGCCAAGTATTCGCCGCATTCATGGCATTATTCGCGATAAGAACGAAGTTCAAATCAAACTACTCACAGGCGATGAGTTACGCGGCAAGATTCTTTGGATTGACGATCAGTGCATTTGCATGGACGCATCTGGACATAAGGTAGTGATCTGGCAACACGCGATCGCCTTTATTAAAGGTTAAGTTTAAGTTTGAGTTATAAGGTTGCGTCAAAAGGCTAATTGTGAAAGCGGTTGTTTAATTCACTTTTGACATTAAACAACCATTTTTTCTTTTAAAAAGATATTTTTAAAACCATGCAAACAAAAAACAATTTTTCGCTGTCTTCCGCAACTAGCCTCTGGCAAATGTGGCAACAATCTGCACAAAAATATTCTGATGCGATCGCTCTCTACGATCCTCATGCCAAGCCGCCAGTAAGAATTTCCTATCGTGATACATTTGAGCAAATTAATAGATTTGGGGCGGGGTTGCGATCGCTAGGTTTACAGTTTGGGGACAAAGTGGCTCTGATTGCTGATAACTCGCCGCGTTGGTTGATTGCTGATCAGGGGATTTTAGCGATCGGCGCTGCTAATGCTACACGTAGTTCCCAAGCGGATCGTAGCGAATTGCTTTATATCATCGAGCATAGTGATAGTGTCGCGATCATAGTTGAAAATCTTGCTACGCTCAAAAAGTTAGAACCTGAGCTGCATTCATTACCAGTTAAAAATATTATTTTATTGTCTGATGAAACACCGCCCGAAGGCGCGTATAACTTTCAGCAATTGCTTGTTAAAAGCAGTAGTAAAGATTTGGGAAATGTTCAGATCCAGCGCGATACTCTAGCCACCCTGATATATACATCAGGCACAACTGCTCGACCTAAAGGCGTAATGTTAACTCATGGGAATTTCTTATTTGAAGTCGAAGCAGCACAATCGGTTTTGCAATTGAAGGTCAATGAAAAAGTACTGAGTATTCTGCCAACATGGCATTCCTATGAGCGCGCTTTTGAATATTTCATCTTTTCTCAAGGCTGCACCCAGATTTATACCAATCTCCGCACTATTAAAAAAGATCTCAAAGAACATAAGCCCGATTACATGGTGGCAGTACCGCGCCTCTGGGAATCGATTTATGAAGGGGTCCAAAAACAATTTCGCGAACAACCTGCTAGTAAACAAAAATTAGTAAATTTCTTTTTAAAGACTAGCCAAAAATACATCACTGCTAAACGAGTCGTTCAGGGTTTAAATGTTGAAAATCTTTCTCCTTCTCTAGGGGATAAATTCCGAGCCATGTTGGTAGTTTTCGGACTATGGGGAATTCACCAACTTGGTCATAAATTGGTTTATCAAAAAGTACGGGAAGCAACTGGCGGCAATTTTAAATATATCGTCAGTGGCGGCGGCTCGATCGCTGAACACCTTGAAGACTTTTATGAAATTGTCGGCATTGAAATTTTGGGTGGCTATGGTTTAACTGAAACCTCACCGATCACCCATGTGCGTCGTCCCGATCGCAATATTCGTGGTGGTGATGGACAGCCTGTACTCAACACTGAAACTCGAATTGTTAATCCTGATACGAGAGTTGACGTCCCTGTTGGAAAGAAAGGTTTAGTGCTAATTCGCGGTTCGCAGGTGATGCAGGGCTATTACAAAAATCCAGAAGCAACTGCTAAGGCGATCGATCCGCAAGGCTGGTTTGACACAGGTGATTTAGGTATGGTCAGCAAATGGGATGATTTGGTAATCACAGGGCGTGCTAAGGATACAATTGTCTTAACCAATGGCGAAAACATTGAACCACAGCCCATTGAAGATACTTGCATTCGTAGCGCCTATATCGATCAGGTAGTGCTGGTAGGGCAAGACCAAAAACAATTGGGTGTTTTAATCGTTCCTAATTTATCGGCTCTCGAAGCTGCAGGTTTGATTCCTGCCGACTCTAACTTGGCAAGCATTTTGCCTAAGTTGAATAATCCGAAAATCCGTAATCTCTATCGCGAAGAAATCAATCGCGAAGTCCAAAATCGCCCAGGATATAGCATTAACGATCGCATTGGTGTTTTTGAGTTCTTGCCTGAGCCATTTACAATCGATAATGGGTTCTTAACCCAAACATTCAAGATTCGGCGCAACATAGTATTTGAGCGTTATCAAGATATTATTGTCAAAATGTTTATAAATTAAACATTAGCCCTGCAACCTAACCTTAAACTATACAAAACTGGAGATAAGTGTGAATTCGATGGATTTTTCTAATCAGCTTTTATTGCGTCGTACCGCCAATATCCAAGTAATTGTGACGCAACGCTGGAAAGAGGAAATGCAGCAACAACTGCAACAACAAATTGCTCAACTCGATGCTCAAGTCCAGCAAGTAGATGCTCAAGGCTCTCGCCAAATCAATGAAATTGAACGCCAAAGCATCAAACCATTTTCAGCTGAAGTCTCCAATGCGATCGAAGGTATTCGCGCCGAGATGAATCGGGTCAAGGCAGAATTATTAGAACAAAAGAATCAATTGCTGACTCAACTAACCCAAGTCCAAAATCTCGAACTAGAGCAAGAAGTTTCCCAAGGACAGCTTGATAGCTACTTCCCTGCTGGCAAAGGCGACAACTTGATTGCCCAAATGCGTGTAGAAATCATCTTGCGCGATGGCATTATCGAAGATATCCGTACAGGTTTCCCTGCTGTCTAATTAAAATATTTGCGGTGCAAAGTCGCAAATATTTTTGTATCCGCCCATTTAAACCCTAAAAAGCATGAACGTTCTACTGGTTTACCCACTGTTTCCAAAAACATTTTGGTCTTACGAAAAAATCCTAGAGCTAGTAAATCGTAAAGTGTTACTACCGCCTTTAGGCTTGATTACTGTTGCGGCGATCTTGCCTCAAGAATGGAACTTTAAACTAGTTGATCGCAATGTTCGCGCGATTAGCGAGGCAGAGTGGCAATGGGCGGATTTGGTGATTTTGTCAGCGATGATTGTCCAAAAAGATGACTTGTTATATTTAATTAAAGAAGCAAAACGTCGTCACAAAAAAGTTGCTTGCGGTGGCCCCTATCCTACCTCGATGCCTGAAATTCCCCAAAGCGCAGGTGTTGATTATCTGATTTTGGATGAAGGCGAAATCACCTTGCCCATGTTTGTTGAGGCGATCGCTAAAGGTGAACAAAGTGGCATTTTCCGCACGACTGAAAAGCCCGATGTGACGATCACCCCTGTACCTCGTTTCGATCTTTTAGAATTTGACGCCTATGACTCGATGTCGGTACAGTTTTCGCGGGGATGCCCCTTTCAATGTGAATTTTGTGACATTATCGTGCTGTATGGACGCAAACCGCGCACTAAAGCCCCTGCTCAGTTACTAGCCGAACTTGATTATTTATATGAACTAGGTTGGCGGCGGGGCGTGTTTATGGTCGATGACAACTTCATTGGTAATAAGCGAAATGTGAGATTGCTGTTGTTAGAGCTGAAGACTTGGCAACAAGAACATGAGTATCCTTTCCGTTTTAATACCGAAGCTTCGATTGATTTAGCCGCCGATCAAGAATTAATGGATTTGATGGTTGATTGCTATTTTGATGCAGTATTTCTCGGTATTGAAACGCCCGATGAAGATAGCTTGCAAATGACGAAAAAATTCCAAAATACGCGAACTTCTCTCGTAGAATCCGTTGAAGCGATTACCAAGACTGGTATTCGTGTCATGGCTGGTTTTATCATTGGCTTTGATGGTGAAAAATCGGGAGCAGGCGATCGCATTGTCCGTTTTGCCGAACTAACAGGTATTCCTACTACCACCTTCGCGATGTTGCAAGCACTACCCCATACTGGACTCTGGCATCGTCTCGAAAAAGAAGGACGTTTACAGAGTCTAGATGGGAACCTAAATCAGACTACACTGATGAACTTTGTGCCGACTCGCCCCGTTGAGGAAATTGCTCGTGAGTATGTCGAGGCTTTCTGTGCGTTGTATGAGCCACACGCCTACCTAGATCGTGTTTATAGCTATTTCCTAAAGCTTGGCGCACCAAGAATTAAACTCCCGCCCAAGTTGCCTAGCTTGCTCGATCTCAAAGCTCTTGCGATCATCGTTTGGCGACAAGGAATTAAGCGCGACACCCGTTTTAAGTTCTGGCATCATTTATTTAGCATGATCCAAAAAAATCCTGCGGTTTGGGAACATTACCTGATTGTCTGCGCTCACAATGAACACTTTATGGAGTATCGCGACATTGTGCGGAACGAAATTGAAGGGCAACTGGCTGCTTATTGGGCAGAAGAAGAACGGCTAAAAAAAGTTCAAACTGTTATTGTTTCTGAACGAGAGCTAGATCTAGCCAGCTAGACTTATAGCTGGGCTCATAAAGGGCGGTGCTTCGCGCCGCACTCTATAATATTCACAGTACAAATACTTAAGAACAACCCCCAAACTTAAAAAATGCGCGTTTTACTTGTTTATCCTTTATTTCCTAAGAGCTTCTGGTCATTTGAGAAAACCCTTGAATTAGTTGGTTATAAAGCTCAACTACCACCTCTTGGTATGGTTACGGTTGCCGCAATTTTGCCGCAAACTTGGGAATTTAAATTAGTTGATCGCAATGTCCGCGATATTACCGAAACTGAATGGGAATGGGCAGAAATAGTAATTCTTTCGGCGATGATCGTCCAAAAAGAAGATTTCCTAGCTCAAATTAAAGAAGCTAAGGGTCGTGGTAAATTAGTTGCGGTTGGTGGCCCTTATCCTACGGCTTTACCAGAAGAAGCGAAAGTTTCGGGTGCAGATTTCCTAATCCTTGATGAAGGCGAAATCACTTTACCGATGTTTGTCGAAGCGATCAAAAGAGGCGATCGCGCTGGTATCTTGAGAGCAAATGGCGAAAGACCTGCGGTAACAGAAACGCCAATTCCTCGCTTTGACTTGTTGCAAATGAACTCATACGCGGAAATGTCGGTACAGTTTTCACGCGGCTGCCCTTTCCAATGTGAATTTTGCGACATCATCGTTCTTTATGGACGTAAGCCTCGTACGAAAACTCCCGCTCAAATCCTTGCCGAGTTGCAATGTCTCTACGATCTTGGTTGGAGACGCAGTATCTTCATGGTTGATGACAACTTCATCGGCAACAAGCGTAATGTGAAAGTTATGCTTCAAGAACTGAAACCTTGGATGAAAGAGCGTAACTTCCCATTCTCTTTTGCAACCGAAGCATCAGTTGATTTGGCTCAAGATGCAGAAATGATGCAGATGATGGTGGAATGCAACTTCGGTTCTGTCTTCCTTGGCATTGAAACTCCTGATACTGAAAGTCTTGCCCTCACTAAGAAGTTCCAAAACAATCGCGATCCGCTTTCGGAATCAGTGATTAATATCGCTAGAGCAGGGATTCGCGTTATGGCAGGATTTATCATTGGCTTTGATGGTGAGAAAAAAGGCGCAGGCGATCGCATTGTCCAATTTGTAGAAGAGACCGCTGTTCCCACAGCTCTATTTAGTATGCTGCAAGCTTTACCTGATACAGGGCTATGGCATCGCTTGAATAGAGAAGGACGGATGATCACCCAAAATAGTAATGGGCATCAAGCCACCTTAATGAACTTCATGCCGACTCGTCCTCTGGAAGACATTGCCAACGAATATGTTCATGCCTTCTGGACTCTCTACGATCCATTAGTTTTTCTCAATCGTACTTATCGCCATTTCGTGATTCTCGGCGAATCACAATATAAGCGAATCAAGCGTGAGAAGACTGACACAAAGAAAAAGACCGATTGGATTGCAATTCGTGCATTATTAACCCTATGTTGGAGACAAGGTTTCCTTCGCAAAACCCGTTTCCAATTCTGGATTAATCTCTTTGACCTGATGAAGCGTTATCCTAACGTTGTCACTAGCTATTTATCTGTTTGCGCTCAAGGCGAACATTTCCTTGAGTATCGCGCGATTGTTCGCGAACAAATCGAAGCTCAGCTTGCCGATTATCTAGCTCATCCTCCGATACTTCAACCAAAGGTACAAACTGTGGAGATTAAGCAAGAATTGCAAGAAGTAAGTAGCGATCGCGCTCTCGATCTAGCAAGTTAAGGAAGAACTGCTTCCATCTTAGAAATTAAAATAGACTTGTTGGAAAATAAGGGAGATTACAGCATTTGTCGATCAAATCCACCACACAAATGTTCGCAGGGCGAAGCCCCGAACGGGTTTTATATTATCGTTTGTGGCAGGTTGGGAAGCAAATTGCTGTATTTCGTTGACTTCTAGAAACTTTTCCAGAAATTCGACGCTATTCTTTATTTTCTAACATATCTAATTAACGCTTATGCAGCAAGGGCTTTAAGTCATAATGGAAGAACTAATAGCATTACGCGAACTCTTGCAAAAAGGCAACGTCTCCAATGCGCTCTTGATGATTGATGAAATGGAAGAAATGAGTAAAAAGGATATCCTCAACAAAATTCGTAGCTATGGCATAATTTTACTTCTCCATCTCATCAAACAAAAAGCTGAAAATCGCACGACTCGTTCTTGGGATGTATCAATTCGCAACTCAGTCTTAGAAATTCAAGACTTGAACGCAAGACCATATTCAAAAGGGAATTATTTAAACGATCAAGAGCTTAGAGAATCTCTTGAAAGTGGCTTCCGTCAAGCTATTAACCAAGCATCTCTAGAAGTAAATGAAGGTCAATATGATGCTCGCCAACTTCAGGAAATGGTAGACAAGCAACAAATCTGCGATCGCGCAATGACAGCAATTTCCTCATTCTCAGATAATTAGGCGATTTCTTGAAAAGATTTTACCGTGGGTGTGCCGCGCGAAGCGCGGCACACCCACATTTTGGTTTTAATAAATCGGGTACTTTTATTGTTAGATATCGCCTTAATTAAGAGCTTTGCAGTGAGCGCAAGTTTAACCAACTTTATGGTGATCAAAATCTTACAGCAGATTGGGAACAATCCAAACCCAGATTTTTTGTAAAAGCCCCGCTTCGCGGGGCTTTTACAAAAAATCTAGTGGTGGGTTTGTTTGGGATTTGCTATAGTATTAGGCTTTTCGCTATAGGATTGTTGATAACCATTATGCTAGTAGTAAACGATGGAAGCGATCGCTGTCTTAGAAAAAGTTTCTTATATTTATCCTAATGCTAAGGAAACAGTATTAAAAGATATTTCCTTAACGATTAATAAAGGAGAGTTTTTAGGCATAATTGGCGCAACTGGGGCAGGCAAAACCACGCTATGTCTGGCTCTTACAGGTATTGTGCCGCAGTTTTATGGAGGACGTTTTTTTGGGAAAATAGCGATCACAGGTTTAGATAGTCTCGAACATCCTGTAAGTCAATTAGCGCGTCATGTGGGAATAGTTTTTGAAGATCCTGAAGTGCAAATTACAGCGACATCTGTCGAAAATGAGATTGCCTTCGCTTTAGAAAATCTCTGTGTACCGCGTGAAGAAATCCTGCGACGGATTCCTATTGTTTTAAAATCAGTACGTCTGGAAGGATTTGAGAAAAAGAATCCTCAAGAACTTTCTGGTGGTCAAAAGCAAAGATTAGCGATCGCCGCCGCCCTTGCGCTGCAACCAGATTTATTGATTCTTGATGAACCAACTTCGCAACTTGATCCGATCGGTTCGCAAGAGGTCTTTGCCACAGTCAGAGAGCTAAAGCAAGAACTTGGTGTCACGATCGTGATGGTTTCCCATGCTGCTGAAGAAATGGCCGAATTTTGCGATCGCATTGCTTTACTGTCAGAGGGTAAATTGATTGCTGTTGGCACTCCTGAGGAGATTTATGCACAGGTCGATTTGTTGCAACAAAATAAACTGCGTCCTCCCGAAGTTGCTCAAGCGTTTAGTCTGATTAAGCAGAAGGGAATTGATATTTCTAAAATTCCCGTTACTTTGCAAGTAGGAATTGCAGCTTTAAGTTTACTGCGATCGCAAAATCACCTGCTCCCCTCCCCAGAATTTAGCTTGCCAAATTTAAATAGTCCAAATTTAAATAGTCCTGATTCAAATAAGCTTCCTGTTCTCTCAGTTAAGAATCTCAGCCATACTTATGATGACAGTACGGAAGCGCTCAAAAACATATCGCTAGATATTTATGAAGGTGAATATGTTCTCATCGTTGGACAGAATGGTGCTGGTAAAAGCACCCTTGTTAAACATTTTCTCAATTTGCTGAAGCCTACATCTGGCAAAGTATTAGTACGCGATCGGGATACTAGAAACTTATCTGTGAGCGAGCTCGCACAATCCATTGGATATCTTGCTCAAAATCCTGATAACCAAATCTTTAATACAACTGTTGAGAAAGAAGTTGCTTTTGCCTTGCCCTTTCTTGGTTACGATTCTGAAGCGGTGAGACAGGAAACATCTCTCAGTCTTAAAGCAATGCAACTATGGGAATATCGTAATTCGCATCCCTTGTCTTTACCTAAAGGCGAACGTGGTCGCATTGTGATTGCGGCCCTACTAGCGATGAATCCTGAGATCATCATTTTCGATGAACCAACCACAGGACAGGACTATCAAGGTGCTTCTTCTATTTTAGATGTCAGTCGCCAATTGCACCAAATGGGTAAAACTGTAATTGTGATCACCCATCATTTGTATCTAATGCCAGACTATGCCGATCGCGCGATCGTGATGGGAAAAGGCACGATTTTGTTAGATGCACCGTTACGCCAAGTCTATCATCAAACTGATTTGCTAGAGTCTACCTATCTCACTCCACCGCAATCAGTCGTTTTATCACAAAAACTTAGCGAAATTAGCGGTCAAGAATATCCTCTAATTACCCCAAAAGAATTCGCTAATTGTTTCACTGTATACAGCTCATTGAGGGTTTGAGTGATGCAGATAATTTTTGAAAGTGCCGCTTCGCGGCACTTTCAAAAATTATTTGGGTTTTATGGCAGCGCAAGGCGCTGTAGTACGTTAATCAGCTAAGAACTCTATAGTAAATATGAAATTCCAAACAGTTAAATATGATTCCATCTTCACACGCTTAGATTTTCGATCTAAGTTAGTCGTAATGCTGACAATTACAATTCTTGCCTTCTTATGGGAAAGCCCGATCGCTGGCGGAATCTTGATGTTGAGCGTAATGGCTTCCTGTATTCTCGCTGGAGTCAGACTTAACTATTTAGGAACTATTTTAAAAGTGATGGTTCCTTTTTATATTTTTCTGATTTTGAGTATGGGATTTTTTAATATAGAACAAGTTAAATTACTGACTAATAAATCAGAACTAACCCCACTCTTGAGCTTGCCACCTTCATGGTGGTTTTTGGGCGGCGCAAAAATGAGTTTGGAAGGAACGCTTTATGGTTTGAACATTGTATTTAAGACTCTAACGATGATTTTGGTAATTCCATTAGCGATTTTTACCACTGATGTAAATCAAATAACTGTGGGCATGGTACGCGCCAAAATTCCTTACAAAATTGTATTTATCTTTTCATCAACTTTACGATTTGTACCTCTGTTGTTAGAGGAAGTCCAATCTATTATTGAGTCTCAGCGATTGCGCGGTTTGAATTTTGAGAAGATGGGATGGTTAAAGCGGGTCCGAGTTTATGCCAAAGTAGCCGTACCTTTAATTCTAAATTCTCTCGCAAAATCACAAAAGTTAGAGATTGTTTTGCAATCAAAAGGCTTTTCGGGCAGTTCTAATCGTACTTATCTTCATGAGTCTGCATTAACAACATCTGATTATCTATTAATGATTGGTTCTATTTCACTATTTGTAATTGCGATCGCCTTATATTTTGGCTTAGGTATTGGAAAATTCGCTTGGTTAATCTACACCTAAAAATCTAGATCTATGCATTTTTAAATAAATGTAGAAACAAAAGCAACTTACTGCTAGTCTGTTTATTCATGTTTGCAAGATATTCTTGATGATGTCCTAAATATGAATAAACTTCCTTATTTTATTAATGCAATTTTTGTATTAGCACTAGCTACGCCATCAAGCGCTTGGGCGCAGCCAAATATCCAACAAAATATTCAACAAAAAATAATTTTTGTATCACCAGAAGGCGTTGATGCAGTCGGTGTAGGCTCAGAGACACAAGCCTTTCGGACTCTTAGCGCCGCGATCGCTGCATATCCTCAAGAAGGCACTATCTTTCAATTAGGGGCAGGTACTTATAGCGCAGCAACTGGGGAAAGCTTTCCAATTCGTCTTCCTAAAGGTGCAATTTTACGCGGCAATCCTGATGTAAATGGAACGAATGTAGTGATTAATGGTGGTGGTCGTTTTGTCAGTTCCACCTTTGCTAGCCAAAATATTGCGATCGTGGCAGCAAATAACTCACGCATTGAAGGAATTACGATCACCAATAATAATCCCCGCGGTTATGGACTATGGCTAGAGTCCAGTCGCAATGTGGTCGTGGCTCGCAATAGTTTTACTCGCAATACCCATGATGGTATTTTCTTGACTGGTAGTGCTAACGCTTATATTGGCAATAATCTATTTACTGGTAATACAGGGAGTGGAATTTCCGCTCTTGGTACAAGTACAGGCGAAATTCGTGATAACAAGTTCGAGAATACAGGCTTTGGATTGTCGATTGGACAACAATCTCAGGTTATTTTAACTAACAATAATATTTCGCGAAATGTTGATGGGATTGTTATTTCTAACACTGCTCAACCAACTTTAAGAGGAAATGCGATCGCTGATAATCAACGTAATGGCTTAGTCATTCTCAGTAGCGCCAATGGTTCTCCTCGCCCTGATCTAGGCACAACGATTTCCCAAGGAAATAACACCTTTACAAACAATCGCGAATATGACATTAATAATGCGACAACTATACCGTTAGCGGCTGTTGGCAATCAAATCAATCGATCTCGGGTCAAAGGGCTACTCGATCTCAGCGCATCGCGATCGCCGATTAATAATGCGATCGCTTCTAATCCTCGATCACTTCCATCTATTTTTATTCCACCTGCAAATTCTATCCCACCTGCAAATATAGGAACGGCGATTCCTATTCAACCCAAAGTAATCCCTGCACCGACAACAATATTTGTTCCCGCCAAGCCCCCCAGTCAGTCCTTACCCAATCCAGTTATTTCCACCAATCCAAGCTCTAACAACAATAATTCACCAACGACGATTATAATCGAGCGTGACTATAGCACTCCTTCAAATATCCCAAGATTTCCTAATCAAGTTGCGGCTCTACCACCAGCTATGCTCGATCCTACGACGGGTAAGCCATTCCAATATCGCGTGATTGTTACTGCAACTTCTACATCAGTTACCCAACAGGTCAAAATGATTGTTCCATCAGCTTTTCGCTTTTCGCGTAGCGGCCGAATCATGCTGCAAGTTGGTGCCTATAGCGATCGCCCCGCCGCCAATGACTTAGTTCAAAAGTTAGCCCAGTCAGGGCTAAGAGCGGAAATCATTCCATTCCGTTAGAACCAGAAAGAGAATAAACTTTTGTTGTTAAAATCCAGAAAAAAAAACTAAGAGCGCCGCTCTTACTTTTACATACTCCCTTCTCAACGAAAGATTAGACGTTGCGGCGCGGAGCGCCGCAACGTCTAATTCTTGGTTTTTAATGTCTATTCTTATACTGGGAAGGGAGTATGTCAAATATGAGAAGGAGAAATCTCGTAGGTCATGAAATCGTAAGCAGGAATTGTATTTGCAAAAATCATCCTCGCTTCGTTAACCAGATCTTCTAACAAAATCGGATTTCCAGGAGCATAGCGCGGACTAAAATGCGTCATAATCAGCTGCTTTACATTTGCCAAGAGCGCCACCTGCGCCGCCATTGTGCTAGTAGAATGCAATCTCTGAAAAGCCATGTCTGAATCTTGATGGGCAAAAGTTGACTCGTGAATTAACACATCAGCATTTTGAGCTAGCTCCACTGAGCTATCACAAAAAATCGTATCTGTACAATAAGCAATCTTTCTGCCAATCTGCGGAGCGCCACAAAATTCTTTACCATCAATTTTGCGTCCATCTTTCAGCGTTACCATTTTCCCCTGCTTTAATTCGCCGAAAATTGGACCTGCGGGAATGTTCATTGCGATCGCTTTATCAATATCAAACTTACCCGCGCGATCGCGTTCAACCAAGCGATAGCCATGCGCCGTAACTTTATGTTTTAGGGGAGCTGCGATCATATAAAATTCTGAATCTTCGCATACCAGCCCCGCTTTGACCTTGTGTACCTTAATCGAATAGGAGAGCCGCGTCTCGCTATAGCGCAAACAAGCATCCAGATATTCACCCAACCCTGTTGGACCATAAATATCGATATGGCTAACATTTCCTGCCATTCCACAACTCGCCAGTAGCCCTGGCAACCCAAAAATATGATCTCCATGCATGTGCGTAACGAAGATCTTGGTGATTTGGCTAATTTTCACATCACTTCGTAGCAATTGGTGCTGTGTTGCTTCTCCACAATCAAGCAGCCAAACTTCAGCGCGTTGAGGTAACCGCACCGCCACACTGGAAACATTGCGTCCACGTGTGGGAACGCCCGAACTAGTGCCGAGAAAAGTGATTTGCATATCTAATCATCTACAAAAATCTCAATGCGGCGGTTAGTTTTGCTGTTACTGTCACCAGCGCTGCTAGCAAGAGGACGACTAGCGCCATAACCGATCACTGTCCAATAATAAGTTTGTTCGCCGCGCAGCCTTGCCAAATATTCCTTAACCGCAGATGCGCGCAAATAGGAAAGAGATAGCGCATCCCCCGTATTCATTGAATCCATATGTCCCGTAATTCTAACCCTTTTTCCTTTTGCTAATGGCAACTGCGCGGCCACTTCATCTAGCAAACGAAAACTTTCAGGTCGAATACTAGTTTTATCTGCCTCAAATAAAGCCTCCGATGAGAGTGTAAACTGCTGTTTTTTATAATTTAAAAAGTTAAATGATGGTTGCCAAACTAAATCTGGGCGTACAAACGCGATCGCTAGGCCTATGCCAAGCCCTGCGATCGCACTCGCACTCAAAACCAAACTGCGAACGATAAATGTCACAACAGGGCGAGATGTTGGACTAAAGTTATCAGACGGCTTGCCTGAAGATTTACCTAATGACTTATCTGGAGTCGGTGAATTTGTCACTACAACTGCTCCAACTTCCTGCTCACTAGTATCATTTTTTCTTAGCCTTAGCGCTTACAGTCGTATCGATCAGTTCTAACTCTGACGCGCGAAATGATACCATCTTTTCCCAGTTGCCACCGCTAAAGATCACGGCAACGCGACCATCAGTCACGCGCTGCACCTGTCCCTGAAACCCGTAATAGGTATCGCCCTCATTCACAACCCGCACCGCAGAACCTGGAAAAATGATTGGCTGCATATTTTCTTGAAACTCCTCTGGTTGGTGATCTTATGGTTAGGTTTAGCTAAGTTTATTCTATATCGATCTTACTACTACAAAGTGCCAGAGGATATTATAATCTTAGAGTAATGATTTTTTACTAAGAGATAGCTTTTTGTCTATGGTTTTAATAAGATAACTTAAAGCCAAAATTATCACTTAGCTACTTTTTAACACATAATCCCGCCTCAACATGACGATATACTGAGAAGCATCAAGTTATATCTACTTAAATAACCTAACTAATAGAGTCATTTGCTAAAGCAATAGCCCAAGACGTGACTTAAAATAGCAAACGTTTAGGATGTGCTGCATATTCTAAACAAGTAGCAAAAACTAGCACTACTTAATCCAGAGCAACAGTTTACAGAGTAAAGAGGCGATCGCAAATCATGGTGATGATTGAAACCAAAGCCGAACGCATGGTCATAAATATGGGACCTCACCACCCATCCATGCACGGCGTTCTCAGACTTATTGTCACGCTAGATGGCGAAAACGTAGTCGATTGCGAACCTGTTTTAGGGTATTTGCATCGGGGTATGGAAAAAATCGCTGAAAATCGTACGATTATTCAATACTTGCCCTATGTGACAAGGTGGGATTATCTCGCAACCATGTTCACTGAGGCGATCACTGTCAATGCACCTGAAAAGTTAGCCAACGTGCCTGTTCCCAGACGCGCCAGCTACATTCGCATGATCATGCTAGAACTTAGCCGCATCGCCTCTCACCTATTGTGGCTCGGCACATTTGTCGCCGACATTGGTGCTCAAACCCCATTTTTCTATGTTTTCCGCGAACGAGAAATGATCTATGACCTGTTTGAGGCAGCTACAGGAATGCGGATGATGCACAACTATTTCCGCATCGGGGGAGTTGCTGCTGATCTACCTTACGGCTGGATCGAGAAATGCGAAGACTTTTGCAATTACTTCACGCCTGTCATTGACGAATACGAAAAATTAATCACCAATAATCCTATTTTCCGTAAGCGCGTTGAAGGGCTAGGCACAATTGGTCGCGATGAAGCGATTAATTGGGGCTTATCGGGACCAATGTTACGTGGTTCAGGCGTAAAGCTCGATTTGCGTAAAATCGATCATTACGAACTCTACGATGAACTTGATTGGGATGTGCAGTGGGACAATGGCGGCGATTGCCTTGCTCGTTACTTAGTGCGAGTGCGCGAAATGCGTGAATCTACGAAAATGGTGCTGCAATGTCTCAAGCAAATCCCCGGCGGCTCCTTTGAAAACCTTGAAGCACAAAGAGTTCTGGCAGGACCAAAGAGTGAATGGACTTCGATGGACTATCAGTTCATTAGTAAAAAGCCATCACCCACATTCAAAGTTGCTTCGGGCGAGCATTATGTTCGTGTTGAAGCACCAAAAGGCGAGCTAGGTGTATATATCATTGGTGAAGATAGCGTCTTCCCTTGGCGTTTCAAAGTTCGTCCCCCAGGATTTATTAATTTACAAATTTTGCCTCAATTGGTTCGAGGGATGAAGCTTGCTGACATCATGGCAATACTTGGAAGTGTGGACATTATTATGGGTGAGGTTGATCGCTAATGTACGGTGGAATTGATTTACAACGATCTTTAATCGAAGTCTTGACAGGACTAGGATTACCTGCGGATGTTGCCAAGGTAATTTGGATGTTATTGCCAATGGTCGTAATGGTCTTAGGCGTAACGGTTGGCGCACTAGTCTGTACTTGGCTAGAGCGAAAAATTTCCGCTGCTGCTCAACAACGGATTGGACCAGAATATGCAGGACCATTTGGGCTATTAATCCCGATCGCTGACGTCGCCAAACTGGTAATCAAGCAAGGGACAATTCCTGCAAAAGCCGATCCTTTGCTTTATACAATTGGTCCTGCCCTTGTATTTACCTCTGTATTTTTCTGCTATCTTGTCATTCCCTTTGGTCAAAATCTGATCATTTCTGACATAGGTACAGGTGTATTTTTTATTATTGCCATTTCCAGTATTGCCCCAATCGGTTTGCTGATGGCAGGTTATTCTTCCAATAATAAATATTCGCTTTTAGGTGGATTACGCGCCGCCGCACAATCAATTAGTTATGAAATTCCGCTAGCCTTGGCAGTGCTAGCCATAGCTCTGATGACGAATGGACTTAGTACCATTGACATCGTTAACCAGCAAGCAGAATATGGCATTCTCTCTTGGAATATTTGGCGGCAGCCAATCGGCTTTGTCATCTTTATCATTGCAGCCCTTGCTGAATGTGAACGCTTACCTTTTGACTTGCCAGAAGCGGAAGAAGAACTAGTTGCGGGCTATCAAACTGAATATTCAGGAATCAGATTTGCTTTCTTTTATGGTGGTTCTTATGCAAACCTTTTGTTAGCTGGTTTGTTAGCATCAATCCTCTATCTCGGTGGTTGGGAATTACCATTTCCTATTGACAGGGTTAGCGAGGCGTTAGGTATCGAATCCAACACTGCATGGTGGCAAATTCTGGCCGCTTTCATTGGACTAACTGCCACTCTTGTGAAAACCTATGCCTTTATCTTCTTTGCAATTCTCCTCCGTTGGACAGTTCCCCGTGTGCGGATCGACCAACTTCTTGACCTCGGCTGGAAATTTCTATTACCGATAGGACTAGCTAATTTGCTGATTACCGCAGCTTTAAAACTAGCTTTTCCTTCTGCTTTTGGTGGATAAAATCCCCTCACCCTAGCCCCGTCTCCCAAAAGGAGAGGGGGACAAGATTTTTTAAAAGAGTGACAATTACTATGCTGAAATTTCTCAATAAAGTTGGTGACTATACCAAAGATGCTATTCAAGCAGCCAGGTATATCGGACAAGGTATGTCGGTAACTTTTGACCATATGCGCCGCCGTCCGATCACTGTGCAATACCCCTATGAAAAGCTGATTCCTTCTGAACGTTTTCGTGGACGGATTCACTTCGAGTTTGACAAGTGTATTTCCTGCGAAGTCTGTGTGCGCGTATGTCCAATTAACTTGCCTGTAGTCGACTGGACATTTAACTCAGAGATGAAAAAGAAGGAACTTAAGAGTTACAGCATTGACTTTGGCGTATGTATTTTTTGCGGTAACTGCGTAGAATATTGCCCCACCAATGCCTTATCAATGACTGAAGAATATGATCTATCTACATATGATCGTCATGAGCTGAACTTTGATAGCATTGCCCTTGGACGGATGCCAACTAAAGTTACTGAAGATCCTTTTGTAACTCCGATCCGAGAGCTTGCATATTTGCCTAAGGGTGTGATCGAGGGACATGAAGTTCCACATACTGCTAAGCGTGCAGGCTTGCGCCCAGAAGAAATTGCGGAAACCACACCTGAAAATAAATAACCGACAAGAAAATTTATGATGAACAATATTGGTTTAGGTGATGGTTCACAAACTGTATCCCTAATTGTTTTGACGGCAATGCTAATAGCTTCAGCGATGGGAGTGGTGCTATTATCAAATATCGTCTATGCGGCGTTTTTACTTGGTGCAACTTTTATCAGTGTGGCGGGTTTATATCTGTTACTTAATGCGGATTTTGTAGCGGCGGCTCAAGTATTGATCTACGTAGGTGCAGTTAACATCTTAATTCTATTTGCAATCATGCTGGTCAATAAGCGTCAAGACTATCAAGAGGTTAAATATAGCGTTTTACGCAGTGTTGTCACAGGAGTTGTTTGTCTAGGGCTTTTCGCTTTGTTAGGTGTAACTGTGACTTCAACTAATTGGGCAATCGCTCCTGCGATCGCGAAGCTACCATCGACAATGGTGGTAATCGGGCTGCATTTCTTTAGTGATTATTTACTGCCATTTGAATTAGCATCAATTTTGCTGTTAGTTTCACTAATTGGTGCGATCGTGCTTGCTCGCCGTGAGCTTGTCCCTGACATAGTAATAGCTGGTCAAACTTCTTCTGAAGATTCGCTTGAGTTATTAGAAAAACCTAAAGAGCAACTTGTTGCTTCTAAGTAGCTTAGTAAATTACCAAGAGACAAGTTTCTTAGTTTAAAGCTTTTATTTTGCAATTTATTGCAAGGATTTTATTGGAGTAAACAAATATGTCTTTAGAACCCTTTTTGGTTATTGCCGCCGCTCTTTTTTGTATTGGCATCTATGGATTAATTACTAGTCGTAATGCAGTGCGAGTATTAATGTCTGTGGAATTAATGTTAAATGCCGTTAATCTCAATCTCATGGCATTCTCAAACTTTCTAGACTCGGCTAGTATTCGTGGTCAAGTATTTACGATATTTGTAATCTCGATCGCTGCGGCAGAAGCTGCGGTTGGTCTAGCGATCGTGCTATCGATTTATCGCAGTCGCGATACTGTTGATATGGAACAATTTAATTTACTTCGTTGGTAAAACTTAAAAAATAGTGAGAAGTGCTGAACATACCTCACTATTTTTTGAGCGCTGCTTACAACTATACGGAAAGTATTTCTAAGCTTTCACAAAAATGCAAAATTTTTTACATCTACTTTGGAACAAACTTTTAGAGCCACGCAGTTTGCGATTTCTATTTGTTGGCATCCTTGGCGCGATCGCAAATATTTTACTTGTGACTGCTTTGGTTAATGTTTTGCATTGGGATACACTTATTTTGCGATCGCTTGCCAATATAGTCGCGACAGAGATTTGTTTAGTAATTAGTTTTTTTGTATATCGGCAGTTTGTATGGGAAGTAGAGAGATATGAATGGCAAATAATTATGCAAAATGAGTTGCCAGCTTATCATGTATCTATTGCTTCAGTGATTGCTGTTCGGTCTTTATTACTATTTCCATTAATGGATTGGATTGGTATAGACCCTGCTTTAAATATAACTATTGGAATTGGGCTTGGTGCGATATTAACTTATACCTTAAATGAAAAAGTTATATTTACTGCACATATACCTACTCAGTGAAATCCAAAGAAATGAAGAAGTGCTTCATTTCCCTGCAAATTGAACTAGAACATTTTGACTATATTATTCTTTCTGGAGTATTAGGGTATTTTAGTGATATTCAAACAGTTCTTAAAAAATTGCAAGTTTTTTGTCAACCACATGCAAAAATTATTATTTCCTTCCATAACTATCTATGGGAACCCTTGCTCTGGCTAGGAGAAAAGATTAGCTAACGTCTTATCCAGCCCTTACAGAACTGGTTAGCAATGCCAAATATTGCTAATTTTTTAGAGATTACTGATTATATTCCCATCAAACAAAGCAGGCGCTCTTTTCTTCTTTAAAATATTGATTGCAATGCATAACTCAAAAAAGCACTAGAGAGTGGAACAGAGAGATTATCTGTTCCACCTGGAGAGAAAGCTTCTAGTAATGCAGCGATCGCGGCAACAGGCATGGCAACTTTGAGATCGTTGAGACGAATCCCATGAGTAAATCCAAAAATGCAAAGCATCACTAGCAGACTAGTGGCAAACATGGCAAACGAACCTTCCAGACTACGCTGATTGCCCATATAAATAAAAGTATGTTTGCCAAAGCGCTTGCCAATTAACGCCGCCATTCCATCGCCCCAAGACATTACCATTACTCCAATCACAGCATATTGTGGATGGCTATCCCACAGGAACGCGACTAAAATCGTGATGCTGAGCGCGTAATAAAATATGCCGTAGGTTTTGCGTCCTACGTTATTGAGCATTGGAAAAATGCTGGTGTAATGAGAAAATAAGGCGATCGCACTAAATAATATTCCTGCGGTCACACAGAGCCATACTGGTACGTGTAACCACCATGCAATCAGTAATACGTGCCCAGTACCAATATGCACAACTTTACGAACTAGCTCGGGATCTTGTTTAAAACGATGTAAGATTTGTGACGCCATAAATACTATGCCAAGCCAAATTGCTACAGCGCTAATTTGGATAATCAGGGTAGTTGTCGGCGAGATGTCGCTAGTTATGGGCATATGACAAGCTATGTATACGAACGAAAATACTTAAGTATAGCAACCACTAAGACAGTTAAGGCATAAAATCCAGAACGCTAAGATGCCTCTTCGTTAGTTGCATCATAATATGTAAAGCTCAAAGTGGGGCTTCGACCAGCGACTCTTTAATTATATTCAGCTACTTACTCAATTAGTAAACCCAGAAAAAATTCTGTACCTATTTCTACTCTAGAGCTAATCATACAAATGTCTAATGTTCCCCCCTTTATGCGTCTTCTTAAATATGCGCGTAATTATCGTCAACAAATTTGGATTGCGACAACTTGCTCAATTCTGAATAAGTTCTTCGATCTCGCTCCCCCAGTTTTAATTGGGGCGGCGATCGATCTGGTACTCCAAAAAGAAAACTTTTGGGCTAATCCTTTAGGAGTGCAGGGACTAGCAGCACAGTTGTTTGTCTTGTCCGCAATCAGTGGGTTGATTTGGGGATTGGAGTCAATTTTTGAATATGCTTATGCACTGCAATGGCGCAATCTTGCTCAAACCGTACAGCATGACCTGCGCCTTGATACTTATCAACATTTACAAGAATTGGAATTAGCATTTTTTGAGGAGCGTAATTCAGGCGGATTAATGTCGATATTGAGTGATGATGTCAATCAATTAGAACGCTTTCTTGATAGTGGCGCAAATGAAGTGATTCAAGTTACTGCCACGATCATTTTGATTGGTGGTGCGTTTTTTGTAATTACGCCCAGTGTCGCTTGGTTAGCAATGTTGCCAATGCCATTTATTTTGTGGGGTTCCATTTGGTTCCAGAAATTTCTTGCGCCTCGTTATGCTACGGTTCGCGAAAATGTGGGTTTGCTCAATAGTCAACTGTCTAATAACATCGGCGGAATTACGACAATTAAAGCATTTGTAACCGAGGATTATGAGCGAAAACGAATTGAGAAAGAAAGTAATCGCTATCGTCAAAGTAACCGTCAGGCGATCGCTTATAGTGCTGCTTTTGTTCCTTTAATCCGCATTCTGATCTTTGGAGGATTTATTGCGATTTTGTATTATGGCGGATTGGAAGTGCAAGCGCAAAGACTATCAGTTGGTAATTATTCCGTGATGGTTTATTTGATTCAGCGCTTGTTATGGCCGCTGACACGCTTAGGGGATACTCTTGATCAATATCAAAGAGCAATGGCTTCCACTAATCGTATTCTCGATTTGCTCGATACGCCGATCTCTATTCATTCAGGTTCACAAGTTCTACCACCGCAAGCTCAGATTCAAGGCGAGATTCAATTAAAGAATGTTACTTTTGGCTATGTTACTAATTTTCCAATTATCGAGAATCTCTCTTTAGAAATTGCTGCCAATAAAACTACTGCGGTCGTCGGCGCAACTGGTTCTGGCAAAAGTACATTAGTGAAGTTGCTTTTACGTTTATACGAAATTCAGTCGGGAAATATTTTCCTTGATCGCATTGATATTCGTGACTTAGATTTGCGATCGCTACGTTCTTGTATAGGCTGGGTCAGTCAAGATGTATTTCTATTTCACGGCTCTGTTTTAGAAAACATTGCTTACGGCTCTTTTGATGCGACAGTCGAGCAAATTGTCGAAGCGGCGAGAATTGCCGAAGCCCATGAATTTATCAAATCTTTGCCAAATGGTTACGATACGATTGTCGGTGAACGCGGTCAAAAGCTATCAGGTGGTCAAAGACAAAGAATTGCGATCGCCCGTGCGGTGTTACGCAATCCGCCTATTTTAATTCTTGATGAAGCAACTTCTGCGGTCGATAATGAGACAGAAGCAGCGATTCAAAAATCCTTAGAGCGAATTACCAAAAATCGCACCACGATCGCGATCGCCCATCGTCTATCCACGATTCGGAATTCTGATCGCATTTATGTAATGGATCAGGGTAAAGTGGTTGAGACTGGCACTCATGACCAGTTAGTTGCCGAGAATGGAATTTATACTGGCTTATGGAATTTGCAAACAGGTCAAACTCACAAAGTTTAAGCCGAAAACTGGCGATTTAATTAGCGCGTTCCCAGAGTCGTTTGATTTCAGATAGAACTTCTGCGTTAGGTGAAGTAATAGTTTGGACATTCGGCTTAATTTCTACACCAGGAATATTCTGATTCCAAGGACTGTTAGGAACAGTTTTTAAATCGAGGTTGCTGTTAATTGGTCGAAATCCATACTGCACAAACACTGCTTGCTGTTCGGGTTGAGCCATAAAATCGATAAATTTACGTGCTGCATCAGCTTGGCTATTATCAATATCACGCTTAGCGATCGCCGCAGTTGAGATCGTTTCTATAGTGGGGCTAAAGTAATAAATCTGATAAGGCTTACCCTGCGAAGTTGCCGATTGCTGCCAGCGAGCGAGCGCCACACTCTCATAAACAACGCCCACATCAGCATCATTTGAGCCTCTAGTGATAAATTCTTTCAGTAAAGTATCTGTCGATGATGGAGGCTGATAAATAGAGCGCTTTATTAATCCAAATAGAGCGGTGATGTTTGGACTGTTCAGATTAGCCGCAGTTGGAGTTGATCCCAGCTTAGATTGCGCCCACAACGCTAAGGTCAGTTGTCCGCTATTGGAACGAGTCGGATCGGTAGTTATAAAGTCAAAACTTCCCCAGCTAGGACTGCCGCCGATCGCTTGCCAATTACCTGCTTGCATGGCAAGTTCAACCCGATTCCATTCAAAGCTGCCTTTAGGAAATATAGATTTGCCCCGCTCTACCCATGAAATTCCTACTAACAAGGTTTTAGCGATCGCTTTCGGCTGATCATAGAATGCTTCGCTGCCATTTTGCGACTGCCAACGGGTTTGCAGTTCTTTCAAGCTTTCAGCATTAGCAGGGATAAGAACCGTTGGCGTAAATTCATTCTTATTATCGATATAACGATTGACAATATCTTGAGAACCTTGAAACTTTAGTTCTAATTGAATATCTGGATGGGCTTGTTTAAACTTCTCTTGCAATGCTTGCAATGGTTCTTGCAGTTCAGTACCACTCACAACCACAATCTTTTTAGTCAGCCCAGGAATAGGTGTGATCGCTAAGACAATCGAAAATACTGCAATACCTAATGAGGTAATCAGATTTTTTTGCTTTTGAGCATTGCTTAGAGACAAAGATTTAAGAGGAGTAGTTGTCATGAGGTTTCTCTCTATTTTGCAATTAATAATTCAGCATTTTCTTGGAAGCAACTTAACTCATCGGTTAGCGATTGCAGTTCGGTAGTCTGTTGCAAATCGGTCAGATTTACCACGCGCAATTTATTTTGTAACTCCTGTAATACACCTGATGCATCAACGATTAAGGTTGCTAAACTTGCTACTTGGGCTTGTCTTGCGCTCTCACCACCACGTACCAGCTCGATATTGCGCTGTAAGCTTGAGGCAAGGGCTTGTAATTGGGTTAGCGCCACGCCTGAACTGTTACGCAGCTTTTGATTAACCTTGAGTAATTGTTGTTCTAGATCTTCAATAGATAGAAGTGCATTGCCGCCCTTAAATTTTTGGACTAATAAATCGATTTTGCTAGGAAACTCAGAAGCGCGATCACAAGCATATTGAACTGCTACTAACAAATCCATTTGTTCAGCCTCGGTAAGCAATTTTCCAGACTCAACCCTGAGCATTTGCGCCTGTTGGCTTAGCGCTATTGCTTGCTGCTTGACAGCCACGATTTCTAGTTCCAATTCAGGATCATCAAATCCTAGAGATTCGGGTTCGTTGCGTTTAAGGAAGATCGCTCCTGAAGTAGCGATCGCCGCTGAGATCGGTAAGGCGACAGCTACAGGTATATTGACTAAGCGAACGCCTAAGACTAAGACAATGCCGCCAATGGCAACAGCGAGAGGATAATGTAGGGGATTTGCTAATTTCATCTTAAAACTCCACTTGGATGTCCGCTAAAAGACGCGCGATCGTTTCAGGCTCACCTTTTGTATAGTAACCCGCATTTTGTTGAGCGATATCCTGTAACGCTTTTGGACTAAACTCCTGCTCATCACCATAGCCAATCGTGAATATAGAAATTCGTTGATCGGTTTCAAATCCACTTTTCTTTAGCTCTCCAAGCAATTGATCGATATTAGTATTAGAACCAGAGTCAGCACCATCGGTTAAAACTAGTACGGCATTAATACTATCTTTTCTAAGATTTTGTTGCAGCCAGTTGCGACCTGCCAAAGTGGCATCATATAGTTTTGTCTGTCCTGCTGCTTTTAGTGAAGCAACATATTGCAACCCCTTGGCTTTACCTTCTGGAGTTCCTTCAATTAGAACTGGCGGATTGATTTGCGAATTAAAATCCATCATCGCGATCGTATCTTTGGGCGTTAAGCTATTGACGTAGGATTGCAGGGTACTCTGCATCGCCGAAATTCTTGCTCCTTTCATTGATCCAGAAGTATCAATTACCACCATCACCAAAGATGGTTTTTTAGCTTGCTCTTGCCAGTTCTTCACCATTGCTTCCACAACTTGTGGTTGTGGTGGGCGATAGGAATCATACTTGGCTTGTGGATCAACTCCAAAATCGGCGGTAAATTTAGATCCCAAAGCCACCCCTGGTGTACCAGGTCGCAAGCCTAACTCGGTGAGTATTTGTTGAGCTTCATTAGATTGCAAGTATGTAACTACTTTCTGGGCGGCGGCTTTTTTGTTCGCATCCATCCAAGGCGCGTTGGGAACAATCAAACGCATATTTGAAGAGAAAGTTGATTTAGGATAAACCGCCTGATAGCGAGGTTGTCCTGCTTGCAAACTAGAGTTTGCCGCGATTACGGAAGACTCGTAAACCGAACCGATCGCTGCCCAAAATTGTCCATTAGTGACCATCGATTTTGCGAGAGCGTTAGTGGAAACGCCGTAACGAGTAACTTTGCTCTGAATCTGTTTGATCTGATTTTGATAAGTTTGGATGTCCGCAACAGTGAGTTGTTCTGGGCGTTTGCCTGAGACTTCGGCATACTGAGCAACTAAGCTTTGTAATCCTGAATTGGAACGAGTCGGTGCGGTATGCACATAAGTAAAAGGAACTACTCCTGCGCTGGGTGAGATATCTTTAAGAACATTCGCATTTACAAATGTCTTAAATGGAGTATTGAGTTTACTCAATCCCTGAGCCACTTCTGGAGAGGTCATAAATACCATCGGGCTACTCGCCACCAAAGGTGAATCAGCGATCGCGGGAATATAGTTCTGACCTGGATAGATTTGATTAATTTGAAAGATTAATTGATTTTGATAAATTTCTCCATCCACAGAAATCACGGTGGGTAATTCAGGTGCTCCCGCAACTAATTTGCCAGTTTTAAATTGTTGAGCTTGCGCCACGACATCGGTAACAACATCACCGCTTCCTTTAACTTCGCAGGAAATATAAAACTCTTGACCATTATCAAGCTTTGGCTTTTGTTGATTAAACTTAATCGATGCTTGCTGGCAAAAATCCCCAAGAGCGCTACCAAATAAGAGTTTAATTTGTATTCCCGCATTGGTATTTTCAGGCTTATTAAAATTGCTGCATGAGAAAAATAGTAATGAAGACGCAGATATAAACGCAAAAGCTACTGAATAAGAACGTATTTTTAATTGCATTTTTTGTTTACGTGAAGAGAAAAAATTCTTTTGCATAACGTTGAGTTATATACCTCGTCCATGTTGAAAACGAAGTTTTCAACATGGACGCAGAAGAAACTTGAAGCGGGGCTTCGCCCTGCGACCCTCTAAAATAACTATGGATTTCAGCTTAAACTCGGTATATCTAACTTTATGAACTTTGTAAACTTTATTAAAATCTAATTCTAAGGGAATTAATTCAGTTTGTAAATGTGTCTTAGCATACCGAGGTTAGACATCTTAAATTCTTTTTATATTCTTTTTTACAGGCTAAGAGTTTCATACAAATCAGCGATCGCTACATCTGAAAATAGCCATCCATTCGGAACTGTTAAAAATATTTGTGAATCTATAAACTTTACCCAGCCTATTTCCACATATTTCTCTAGGCATTTTATCGCGCGATCGCATAACGCTATACCATAGGTCTTTTGCAAAGATTTTAAGCTCAAACCCTCAGCTAAGCGTAATCCTTGCAATAAAGTGTCCATTAGCTCTTCTGAATCAGCAAGTATCGGCGCACTGAACCCGCTCCCTTCTGTCTGCCATAAGGCGATCGCATCAAGATAGGCGCGCATTTTCTGAGGACGATCAATTCTTTGACGGTTGATGTAGCTAGTTGCACCCATGCCCATTCCATAAAAGGGTTGATTGTGCCAATAGGTCAGATTATGACGAGATTGATAGGAAGGCTGGGCATAATTTGAGATCTCGTAATGTTCATATCCTGCGGATGGAAGTAACTCATGTGCGTCCAGATACATCGCGACTGTATGGGCTTCTGTCGGTAATGGCTTGTCACCTGCTTGATAGCGTTTATTAAAGGCAGTTCCTTCTTCAATAGTCAGATCATAAATAGATAGATGATTAGGCTGCAAGGCGATCGCCCTCTTAAGAGAATCTTGCCAATCTGTGATTGATTGATTTGGTAGCCCTGAAATTAGATCTAAACTGAAGTTCTCAAATCCAGCCTTTTTAATCGCATCCACTGCTTCATAAATTTCCGTAACACTATGACCACGTCCACAAACATCTAATAACTCTTGCTGAAAAGCTTGTGCACCAAGACTAATTCGATTTATACCTAAACTTCTATAACCTAGCAAGCTGTCAATAGTTACTGTCCCTGGATTAACTTCAAGCGAAATATCCGCATCAGGAGCGATCGCAAAATATTGAGAGATCGTCTCTAAAATTTGGGCGATTTGGTTTACGGATAGCAAAGATGGCGTGCCACCGCCAAAAAAGATGGTTTGCAATGTCTCAACTGGTGGAATCTGGGCGATCGTGAGCCTAATTTCTTGACATAAAACATCAACATATTGCTGCCTAAGATTTTCGCCACCAGTTGTAATTGCGAAGTCACAATAAAAACAGCGTCGCTTACAAAATGGAATATGCAGGTATAAAGATTTGGGAAAGATTTGGCTCAAAGTTAATCTCTATACAAAAATAAGCGATCGCTCTCCTGCAATTACTTCGCCAATGCGATCAGTCTTAAAACCTTGAGACTGAAACCAAGCGATCGCCTGATCTACTTTTAACGCATCAACTACCAAAGCCATGCCAATACCCATATTAAAAGTACTAAACATGTCTAATTCTGCAACTTCACCCTCACTTGCCAACCATTGAAAGACAGCAGGAATTTGCCAGCTGTTACGGAAAATTTGTACCGATTGACCATTTCCTAAACAACGCGGTAAATTTTCAGGCAACCCACCGCCAGTAATATGAGCAATTCCATGAATGCCCAAGTTTTCCTTAAGCGCGGCTAAAACTGGCTTTACATAAATCTGGGTTGGCGTGAGAAATACTTCGGCAAGAGTTAAGTCTTTGGTTTCGGGGGAAATTTCTAACTTACCGCCCCAATGATAGCCCTTACTTTCAATAATTTTACGGACTAGGCTATAGCCGTTGCTATGAACTCCTGAACTCGCTAAACCGATGACTACATCGCCGATATTTACTTGACTGCCATTGAGCATTTCTGACTTTTCAGCGATCGCCACGCAAAATCCCGCCGCATCATATTCGCCACTACTATAAAATCCTGGCATCTCGGCAGTTTCGCCACCGATCAGCGCACAACCTGCCATCTGACAACCATCGGCAATTCCCTTGACGACTTCAGCTAGTTGATCAGGTTCGAGTTTGCCTGTAGATAGATAATCTAAGAAAAATAATGGCTCTGCGCCAGATGTCAGTACATCGTTTACGCACATTGCGACTAAATCAATACCGATCGTGTCATGTTTATTTGCTGCCTGAGCAATCCTTAGCTTTGTGCCAACGCCGTCCGTACCTGAAACTAGAACGGGTTGTCGATAACCTGTAGGCAGTTCAAAACATCCACCAAAACCACCAAGATCGCCTAACACACCTAAGCGATGAGTTCTCGCAACAGAATCGCGAATTTTTTCAACGAAAGTGTGACCCGCTTCGATGTTTACACCCGCTTGACGATAATCCAAAGCCTCTAGCTCCTAAACTGATAGACCACTTAATAGCCTTACTTGATAGCCTTACTTGGCAAAGCAAAGCTTTTAAATATATTTATAAACCTATTCACTGCTTACCTAACTCGTCAGCACGAAGGGTTGCAGCAAGCACGGCTTCTATCATAGCGGAACGCAGTCCCGCTTTTTCTAACTGAACGATCCCCGCGATTGTAGTTCCTGCGGGACTAGTGACCTGATCTTTTAACTGAGCAGGATGAATCTTCGCTTCGCTCAATAATTGCGCTGTCCCTAATACAGTTTGGATTGCTAGTTGCATAGCGATCGCCCTTGGCAAACCAGCTGCAACCCCACCATCTGCCATTGCTTCAACTACCAAAGCTACATAAGCGGGACCCGAACCAGATAGCCCTGTGACCGCATTCATTAGCGATTCGGATACTTCGACAATTGTGCCGATCGCTTCAAAAATTTTTCGCACTGAGTCTAAATGCTCTGTGGACACCAATGGATTAGCTGCGATCGCCGTTACCCCCGCCCCTACTTGTGCGGGCGTATTTGGCATTGCTCGAATAATTGGCTTAGAGGGAAACATTACCTCTAATTGAGCCAAAGTCACCCCAGCTAAAATCGATACAATGCAATTTGCAGGAGCATTTGTAAGCCCGATCGCAGCTACATTGAGTGATTGAGGCTTAACAGCGAGAAGCATAATTTCTGCTTCAGCAGCGACTAAATTGTTAGGCGTAACATTTACGCCATACTTTTTTGTTAAAAGCTGGCGACGCTCTTGACTAGGATCGCTGACACAGACTTCCGATGGTACATAGATATTACTAGCGACAAGACGAGACAAAATTGCCTCACCCATTACCCCGCCACCGATAATACTGAGTTTAGCTTTCACAAATTCACTAATGACTAATAAGTACAAACCTAGCAGATAGAAGCAGCGCTTTGCACTGCTTCTATTTTTGATTTGTTTTAATCATGGCTGCGATAGCTGTGGTTATGATTACTGTGGCTATGATTACTGTGCGAACCGACTAACGGGTGCTTCAGCAGACCATGCAGGAGTAGGTGCTGCGGTTGGACGTACCACACGTGGTTGAGTCATCGGTACTTCATTTAATACTGAAGACTGCGATGTAACTTGAACACAAGAAGGTGCAAACAAGAAAATGCTGTCCCCAATGCGTTCTTGATGTCCATCAAGGGCATAAGTACCACCAGCAACGAAGTCAACTGCACGCTGAGCTTGGTCAGGCTCCATCATGGTGAGGTTGAGGACGACAGATTTGCGTTCGCGCAATGCTTGGATTGCTTGAGGCATTTCTTCAAAGCTACGAGGCTCTAACACCATCACTTGGGACAAACCATTTGCTGCACCTGGCATACCAATTACATTGCTCATAGTGTCTGAAGTTGCTCTTAAAGAAGCGGTAGGGCGTTCACGGGTACGACGAGCTTGAGGTTCTTCTGGCTCTGTTGTTGCTGCGATCGCACCATTATCTTCTTGATAAATATCTTGGTATTCACGACCAGAAGTTTCATCGTACTCATATTCGTACTCTTGAGCTTCAGACAAACCAACAAAGTCCTTAAGCTTAGTAAAAATTCCCATTGTAGTAATTCACTCCTAGTGTTTGCTCCTCAGTTCTGGCTTAAAAACCTAAATATCATACGTCTAGACTAGATGAGGAGTTTAATCTAATAAAGCAAAAAATTGCTTTGTCTAGCTATATTTAATTGTCTACGCTGTCCAAAACAGTATTGACAGATATTTATCCGCAAACTGTAACCGATAACAGGTAAAAAAGATACATTAACTTATTAAATTTTTTAAATAAGACAAAATACGACTTTTATTTTTTAAAGCTTAGTCATATATAGCAGTTGACTGACTAGGAAAATCAATTACTTAGGAGGCTAAGTTTTTAACTCTTAATAAGTTTTTTATAATTGAGCAAACCTGCTTACTCATAAGGAATTGACGAAATTCAATTTATTCCGATTAAGCGTGTCTATGTGAGCCTAAATGATGATGATCGGGCAATGTGCAACCATAATAAAAGCTTGATTAAATATCAAAACTATTAAATTTATAAATATTAATGATCGCAAAAGGTCAAGACAATAACATAAATTTGCTAACAATTTCTTATATAGTTGCTGATTTTATACACAAAGTATTCTAAGCTACAAAAATCTGAGTGCCAACTCGAATTATCGAGGCCCCTGCTTTAATCGCGATCGCATAGTCAGCCGACATTCCCATTGAGAGTTCATGGATATTTTTCCAACCAAGCGATCGCAGTTTTTCGGCTAAGTCTCCCACTCGGCTGAATATTGCATAAGCTTGGGATTCATCCAAGCCAAGCGGTAAAATAGTCATTAGACCGATAATATCGAGATTTTCTAGTTTTTCTAATTCTGGTAAATCCGTTAGTAGTTCTGATTCTGACCAACCAGATTTTTGGGGATCATCTGCTAGCTTGACTTGTAATAAAAGTTTGGGAGATTTACCTAGCTCAGAAATCAGGCGATCGCATTGCTGCGCGAGACTCAGCCGATCAATAGAATGAATCCAATCAAACTGAGCGATCGCCTGCCTAGTTTTGTTACTTTGTAAACTACCGATCATGTGCCAAGTAATATCAGATAGATCGGCTAACTCGTCTTGTTTAATTTTTGACTCTTGCACTCGCGATTCGCCAAAGTCTCTGACTCCTGCATTGTAAGCCGCACGAATCGAGGCTGTGGTTGTGTATTTGCTGACCGCAACAAGCTTGACGCTAGTAGGGATATTGGCACGTATGTTAGAGATATTGGCACAGATGTTAGAGATGCGATCGCTAATTACTTCAGAATTGACTTCAGACATGAAATGTAATTTGCTAGTTTGGAGTGCGGATTTTGGTAAACTACTATAACTTGAATATTTTTTAATACTCCTTTCTCCATAATCTCCTAATGCGTATCTCTTTGAATTGGCTTCGTGAACTCGTAGACTGCGATCTCTCGCCTCAAGAGCTAGAAGAAAAACTGACTATGGCGGGCTTTGAAGTTGAATCAATCGAAGACCGCAGAACATGGGCAGAGGGAGTTGTAGTTGGTCATATCCTTACTGCTGAGCGTCATCCAAATGCTGATAAGTTACAAGTTTGCAAAGTAGATATCGGCACATCTGAACCATTACAAATTGTCTGTGGTGCGGCAAATGCTAGACAGGGTTTGTTTGTGCCTGTTGCCACGATTGGCACTTATTTACCAACAATTGATTTAAAATTGCGCCCAACTAAACTGCGCGGTGAACGTTCTGAGGGGATGATTTGTTCACTTGCCGAGATTGGCTTAGCGAAAGAATCAAGTGGAATTCATGAGTTTTCTGAAAGTGTATCGGTCGGGAGCGATGTTCGACCACTGCTGGGATTAGATGATGCGATTTTGGATGTGACTTCGACTGCTAACCGTGCTGATGCCCTAAGTATGGTGGGCATAGCCCGTGAAGTGGCGGCTTTATTAGGTAAAGAAGTGCGTTTACCTCTAGCAACTCAAGATTTTCAGCCTAAAACAGCCAATTGGGTCACGGTGGAAGATCCTAAATCTTGCCCTGCTTATATAGGTACGCTGATCAAAGGTGTTCAGGTTTCGCGATCGCCTGAATGGTTAAAGCGGCGAGTCGAAGCGGCGGGAATGCGCTCGATCAATAATATTGTTGATATTACCAATTACATTTTGCTGGAATGGGGACAGCCACTCCATGCTTTTGATGCGGATACTTTGCAAGATAGTCTCAACATCGGCGTGCGCTTTGCCAAGGCTGGGGAAAAAATCAAAACCCTTGACGATGTAGAACGTAATCTCACCACCCAAAATTTGCTGATTACATCAGGCGACAAGCCGATCGCGATCGCAGGCGTGATGGGCGGAGTTGAGACTGAAGTTTCTGCCCAAACTAAAAATATTGTTTTAGAAGCGGCTCTATTTACTCAAGTCACGACTAGGCGATCGGCCCGCGCTCAGGGTTTACGCACCGAAGCATCTGCTCGTTATGAGCGTGGTGTTAATCAAGCCGCGATCGAGTCTGCTTGTGCTAAAGCGATACAGATGATTGTCGAACTTACTGGCGGTGAAGTGGTTGAGCAAAGCATCGTTGATTCACGTTCTCAAGAAGTTCGGATCATTGACTTACGATTGACTAAGGTTTGGCAAATATTGGGTGAAGTTGAGCGCGAAGAAGAAGGTGTGCTGCCATTACTATCAGAAGCGGAAGTTGAACAAACCTTACGTGTATTGTCCTTTGAGTTAGAGCGTCAATCTATAGAGGAAGGAAGCTATGCAACTTGGAAAGTCACCGTACCTCCCTATCGCTATGCCGATATAGATCGCGAAATCGATCTAGTCGAAGAAATCGCGCGGATTTATGGTTACGATAAATTCGTAGAAACTTTACCTGCTAGAACTGAGTTTGGATTTCTCTCAGCAGATCAAGAAGGTTGTCGGATGATTCGAGCGGCTTTTCGGGCGGTGGGCTTGACAGAAGTAATGCACATGTCTTTATGTAGTCCTGCCGATGCTGATCAAGTAAAAATCACTAATCCTGTTGCGATCGAGTATGGAGCGCTTAGAGGTGATTTGCTTACTAATTTGATCGAAGCAAGTGCTTTTAATATCAATCAAGGTAATGGAATTTTAAATGGATTTGAAATTGGTCGTGTGTTCTGGCTGGATGAAGCAGGCAGTGATGAAACCGATCGCATTGGCGGCATTTTCGGAGGCGATCCCACGGTGGGTACTTGGCAGCATAACTCAAAGCCAATGGATTTCTACGAAGCCAAAGGCTTGCTAGATTCAGTTTTCCATAATCTCTGCGTTACCGTAGAATACCAACCCGATCAAAAAGACACGCGGTTACATCCAGGTCGCACAGCGTCGCTGTGGATTTCAGGTGAGCGCCTTGGCACATTTGGACAGTTACATCCTCAGCTACGCGCCGAGAAAGAACTGCCTGATGAAATTTATGCTTTTGAGTTAGATTTCTACACATTGCTGGATGCAATGATGAAAAAGTCGATTCCTATTTTTCAAGCTTTTTCCACTTATCCCACCAGCGATCGCGATATTGCCTTTTTTGCGCCACTCAAATTTACAGTTGCTGATATTCAGCGCTCGATCACCCGTGTCGGCGGCGAACTCTTAGATTCGGTGACTCTATTTGATCAATACATTGGGAAAGGTGTTTCTGAAGGTTCACGCAGTCTTGCGTTTCGATTAGTTTATCGTGCAAGCGATCGCACCTTAACAGATGGGGATATTAATCCCGTGCATCAAAAAGTACGGGATTTGCTGGAAGAGAAGTTCCAAGCAACCCTAAGAAGTTAATTGAGAAGTAGTTCGTGCCGCCCTTATTTTTATAAATACGCATCAATCAAGCCATGTTGCAGCGCGTAGCGAACCAATTCAGTGCGGCTGCTTGTACCAGTTTTACCAAATAACCGACTCACATATTTTTCAACATTGCGAATCGTTGTGCCAAGGCGTTTAGCGATTTCTTTGTTCATTAAGCCCTCAACCACTAGTTCTAAGACGCTCTGTTCACGCGGTGTAAACTCGATCTTGATCGGTGGCGGCGTGACATTAATCGCTGGCTTTTGCTTAAGTAGGGCTTTGATTTCGGCAAGTTGCCCTGCCAGATCAGTCATTTCCGAGGTATTGCTATTAGCGGTAACTGCTTGCATCGTCCGCCGTGCAATCAAATTTTCGGCGATCGCGACTAATTCATCAGGATCAAAGGGCTTAGACAAATAGGCATCACAGCCAACGTTATAGCCTTCGATCCGATCTTTAGTCATGCCTTTAGCGGTGAGAAAGACGACAGGCAAATTCAAAAATCGCACATCTTCGCGCATTTGCTTTAGAAATTCATAACCACTGACTTGCGGCATCATGATGTCCGAAATCACGAGATCGGGTGTAGTTTGTTCTAGCAGTTGCCATGCATCGCGGGCATTGTTGGCAACTTGTACGGCAAAGCCACTATCTTCGAGATATGCTTGCACAGCCTCTCTCAATCCCGGTTCATCATCCACAAGCAGGATATGTCCTGACATATTTACCCTTTCATTCTGCGATCGCAATATTAACCACTATATAGCAATCGTTATAACAATTAAAAAATCCAGAAGTTTACCAGAAAATGTTTTAAGCTATATGCCTGTCAACACTAATAATGACAACACTTTGCCCCGTCTCTCCCGAGATTAACGTTATTATGGATAGTGTGGCTAATTTGTAATTATTATGACTCAAACATCTCTTTCTCCTTTACCAACCCAAGAACCACAACCCAAGCAATTATTTACCCCTGAAAGCCCTAAGCCCAATTTTTTGTCGGCTGACTTTCGACAAGAAGTAGAGGCTTTGACTACACGCCTATTTATTCAATTACGTCGCCGTCCTACTACTTTGATCGCAGGAGTGGTGCAGCCATTGATGTGGTTGCTGTTGTTTGGAGCTTTATTTAGTGGGTTGCCTAAAGGTTTAGTTGGTGATGGGCAGACCTATGTACAATTTTTGGCGGCAGGAATTATTGTGTTTACAGCGTTTAGTAGCGCGCTCAATTCGGGATTGCCGATGCTGTTTGATCGAGAATTTGGTTTTCTCAATCGTATCTTAGTCGCACCTTTAGTTTCGAGATTTTCGATTATTGCCGCTTCCGCAATTTTTATCATTTCCCTAAGTTTGGTACAAACGATCGCGATCGTTACCGTTAGTGGATTGATGGGCGCAGGTCTACCTAGTTTAAGCGGCTTAACCGTGATGGCGCTAATCTTAACTCTGCTAATTATCGATTTTACAATGCTGAGCTTAGGACTTGCCTTCGCTATGCCAGGGCATCAAGAGATGCTTGCATTTATTTTCTTAGTTAATTTACCATTGATGTTTTCCAGTACTGCCCTTGCACCGCTTGCCTTTATGCCGACTTGGTTGCAATGGATTGCTAGCCTCAATCCTCTATCTTGGGCGATCGAACCAATTCGTTATGTATATAGTCACAGTATATGGGCATGGGATAGCGTAGTTTTTACTGCGCCTTGGGGAAATATGACGATTTTTAATGCGGTGATCGCCTTATTAAGTTTCGGTATAGTGGTAGGTCTACTAATCCGTGGTACTTTGCGTCGAGGCGTAGCATGATCGCAGAAACAGGCGAAGTTTATTCTTTACCTGAACCATTTGCGGATAACTGGTCATATCTTAAAGCGGAACTTGCTTGGCTAGATCGGATATTAATGAGAGCGCTGGCAAAGCAGCGCCTAAACAATCAGGAAATTGATCGTGTTGCTCGCTCACCTGTTGATCGATCAACTAGTCATTGGTGGAAAGGCTTTATTTCGATTGACCCTTCTAAAGGCGGCAGTCTCGCTCCTAAAAATCTGCCCCAGATCCATCATCCGCTCGGACGTTATGGCGATCGCCTTGAAGCCAATCGAGAAAATAACATTCGTCTAGCGATTCCTACTTTGTGCGATCGCCTAGAGCTAGGTCATTTCGAGCGCGATCTGTTAATTCTGGCTCTTGCTCCCGAAATCAGCCGCCGTTACGAAAAGCTCTATGCTTATCTCAATAACGATGAGAATAACTGTAAACAACCCACTGTCGATCTGGCGCTCCGCCTCTTTTGTCGCTCTGATGCGGAATGGCGCAATGCTCGACTTACTCTCGCCGCACAGTCTCCACTGATCAAGCGTAAAATTATCCAGTTATATCCACCAGTCAGTAGCACAGCGCGATCGCTTCTCGCTAAAGCAATGTTGATAAGTGACAAAGCGGTCACTTATTTGCTTAGCGAAGATTTGCCAATAGAAGCGATCGTGCCAAAGCCAAGAATTAAAAAATAGACGCTGTATACATACAGATCGTGGATATTACTATGTTCTAAGTATCATTTTATTAAGGATATTGCTTAATTGTGAAGTCGGGACTAAACCACAAAAAATTATGACAAACTCAGACCTACTTCTCAAGCTGCTACTGCAATTGATTGTAATTTTGTCAGTTTGCCGATTAGTTTCTTATATTGGTAAACGGTACTTAGGGCAAACCGATGTAGTAGGTGAAATGATTGCGGGAATTATGCTTGGGCCGTCATTATTTGGGATGATTGATCCAGGATTTCAACAATGGTTATTTCCTAAGGCTCCGATAATTGTTGATGCAACGAATAAATTTCCTTACCCTTCAATGTCGATTTTGTATGCTCTGAGCCAAGTTGGACTTATTGTCTATATGTTTTTGGTGGGTTTAGAACTCGACACCGATCTAGTAAGAAAACGCGCAAAAAGTGCAGGAATTGTATCGATTGCGGGGATTATTGCTCCATTTGTATTGGGAGCGATCGCCGCTTTTGGTTTGTATAGCGGCGGCGAATTATTTAATCCCAATATTACACCTTGGGCAGCTGCACTATATATGGGCGCATCGATGTCGATTACGGCTTTTCCGATGCTAGCTAGAATTTTGCAAGAAACAGGATTAATCAAAACAAAACTTGGCACTTTGGTTTTAGCGGCCGGAGCATTAGATGATGCGATCTCGTGGTGTCTCTTAGCCTTAGTTCTAGCAAGTATCAAAAACTCAATTAATGTCGCGCTGATTGCGATCGGCGGTACTTGTTTATATGTGGTGTTTATGTGGCTGGTGGGGCGACGGATATTGCGATTCTTTGCTTATTGGACGCGGCGCGATGGAGAAGTCACACCACAAACCCTGACTTTTATTTTTATCATCATAATGTTATGTGCTTATTACACTGACTTTGTCGGAGTTCATGCTGTATTTGGCGCATTTATTTTAGGAATTGTGATGCCCCGTGGTCATTTTGCCGAGTATGTACGCCAGCATCTGGAATACTTTACAAATGCATTACTAGTTCCCATTTTCTTTGTATTTTCTGGACTAAATACACAGATAGGTTTACTAAATACACCGCAGTTATGGGCGCTTACTTTTCTAATTATCGGGATTGCAATTCTTGGAAAAGGGCTTGCCTGTACGCTAGCCGCTAAATGGTCGGGTGAAAGTTGGCGGGACTCAATGACAGTGGGAGCTTTGATGAATACACGAGGGATGATGGAATTAATTATTTTGAATATTGGTCTAGAGCAAGGTATTATCACGCCCACTTTGTTCACGATTATGGTGATTATGGCGATCGCCACATCAGTAATGTGTTCACCATTTATCAACCTTTTGCTAGCTGCATCTAAAATATCTAAAGCATAAGGTAATCTCTAAGAAACCATTTAAGAATTACTTTTTAAGGGTAAAAGTTCCAAAAGATCCCCCGCAATCCCCCTTAAAAAGGGTAGGGCTATTTCAAGAATGAGAAAATAGGAGATTAAGTTAGCAAGGATAACAACGCTGTTAAATCATGGGCAAATTGCTCAATAGCCCCTTTAATTGAGTCAAATCCATGAAGCCTATATAGGGAAAGTACCCATGTCTTCATAATCGAAAAGTTGATCGGTGCTTTTCCTGCCTTTTGTTTACCCCCGTCTTCCATGATTACTGACTGTGTTTCGCAGACTTTTCCCATCTCCTGCAATGGCGGCTCCTATTGTGATTCCTTGCTCTCTTACCCAACTGTTGAAGCCATTATTTAGCTTTTCGTAGTCTACATTCATCATCACTCTTCTCATGGTTAAGTATGACGGTGCTTTGCCATCCTTAAGTTTTAGTTTTTGGATTAAACTACGTCTATGTCTTTCCACAAATCGCCCTAATCCCTGACAACCATGATATCCACTCATTATTCCCATGATGATTAGCACAAGTTTCCAGAAATCCTGAGTACTTCCTTAGAGCTTGCGCGGATCTGGGATTTCTTTAAGATAATCAACGAGACTCTTACTCATTTTCCAGCTTTTTTAACTATGTTTGTGTAAATTATCGCTTAAAAGCTTTTTATACTCACATTGTTTGCTACTTTGATTCATTAACTCATTCTTGAAATAGCCCTGCCTGCGGGAGAAGGGGGATTGAAGGGGATCTTTTGGAACTTTTACCCTTAAAAAGTAATTCTTAAATGGTTTCTAAAACAAAAGAGCAGGTGCTAAGCACCTGCTCTTTTGTTAGATCTCAAAACCTGTTGAAGCTTCTTCGATCGCCATTTTATGCATAATTTTTGCTAACTCGGCGGCAACTTCGGGACGCGAGAACTCGGGAGGCGGGCATTCGCCGCGACGGAGCATTTCGCGTACTTTTGTGCCAGACAGATGTACTCGTTCTTCAGGAAGACTCGCACTTGTTTTGGTTGTTGCCATACCTTGAGCGCGTTTACAATAGAAAGCATGTTCAAACATTAATGGAATGATCCCAAGTTCGCCAACTTCAAACTCTTCAAAAATATGTTGTGCGTCATAGGTTCCATAATAGTCACCAACACCCGCATGATCGCGCCCGACTATGAAGTGAGTACAACCGTAATTTTTGCGAATCAAAGCATGGAAAATTGCTTCACGAGGTCCTGCATAACGCATTGCCGCAGGATTAATTGCCAAGGTTACTCGATCTAATGGGAAGTAATGCTCAAGCATGATTTCATAGCAACGCATCCGCACATCGGCAGGGACATCGTCACTCTTAGTTGCACCGACTAGAGGATGTAAAAAAAGACCGTCAACGATTTCCAAGGCGCATTTCTGAATGTACTCGTGGGCACGATGGATTGGATTTCGGGTTTGGAAACCAACAATAGTCCGCCAACCTTTCTGAGCAAACAACTCACGAGATTCTACAGGATCGATTTGATAAGTAGGAAACAGAGGATGAGGACGGCGCTCTAGCAACCAAACATCGCCAGCAAGATAAACATCACCTTGAGCATAAACAACTTTTACTCCAGGGTGACGATCTTCATTAGTACGATAGACATGGAGCGCTTCTTTGAGTTTGTCGTAATTATATTTTTCGCTCAGTTCCAATACACCGATAAAAATACCATTGGGATCATTGAGGCGAATAAGACTGCCGATGCTTAAAGTGTCGGCAACTTCGGCAGTAACTGGCAAAGTAATTGAAATCGACCAAGGCAAGCCATTGGCAAGACGCATATTTAAAACTACGGACTCATAGTCGGCTTTGCCCAAAAAACCTGTAAGAGGGCTAAACCCACCGATCGCAATTAGTTCAAGATCAGACAGCGATCGCTCAGTTAATTGCACAATCGACAAGTGGTCAGCTTTGCTATAAAAAACTTCTTTTTGCGCTTCTGAGGCGATGCGATTAATTAGTTGACCACCATGCGGTGCAATACTTTTGAGTTGTCGAGCCATGAATTTTTAAGTTTAAAAGGTTTGAATTACTAAGTTACGGTAAGAATTGAATTTTCAAGCTTTGGGAAGATGGCTTGCTAAAATCTATAAAGGTATTGATTTTATGGTAACTTTTTTTGTCAACAAAAACTAATTTTGATGGGGCATAAAATCCAAAATATAAAGACTGAAATATCAAGCGTTTTCTTTTAATATTCGGGTTTGTAGAGTTTAGTAGTAGAAACCTAAAAGAAATATGCATAAAACTATAAAGAGGTAGCGATCGCTTGTTAAAATTGTGACGTGAGAAGTCAAAACACAAATTAGCGACTGGAACCAACTGTAGTTTTATGGTAAATACTCCTTTCAAAATAGCTGATTCTGACTTGTCTAATAAGTCAATTAGTTGCTATGGCTCTGCACGCTCCACCATTGCCGAAGCTCCTCTCAGTAACGAAGAACTCCGTAAAATTGATGCCTATTGGCGAGCCTGCAACTATCTCGCGATCGGAATGATTTACTTACGTGACAATCCACTTTTACGCGAACCTTTAAAAGCAGAACATGTCAAAAATCGCTTGCTAGGACATTGGGGATCAAGTCCTGGGCTAAGTTTTGTGTATATCCATCTCAATCGATTGATTCAGAAATACGATCTAAATGCGATCTTCTTGGCTGGACCTGGGCATGGCGCACCAGGAGTTTTAGGTCCTGTTTATCTCGAAGGAACTTATTCTGAGATTTATTCAAATATTAGCGAAGATGAAGAAGGAATGGAGAACTTCTTTAAGCAATTTTCCTTTCCAGGCGGGATTGGTAGCCACTGTACCCCTGAGACACCAGGCTCAATTCATGAAGGCGGTGAATTAGGTTATAGCGTTTCTCATGCCTATGGGAGTGTTTTCGATAATCCTGATTTAATCTCTGTCGTGATGGTTGGTGATGGCGAGTCGGAAACAGGACCACTTGCTACGGCTTGGCACTCTAATAAGTTTATCAATCCCATCCGTGATGGCGCAGTATTACCAATTTTGCATCTGAATGGATACAAGATTAATAATCCTACGGTGCTAGCAAGAATTAGCCATGAAGAGGTAGAAAGCCTGTTTATCGGCTATGGCTATCAGCCTTACTTTGTCGAAGGTTCTGATCCTGAGTCGATGCATCAGGCGATCGCGGCTACTCTTGAGCATTGTATTAACGAGATTAGAGCAATTCAACAAGAATCACGGAGCACAGGGATTCCTAAACGGGCAAAGTTCCCGATGATCGTGTTGCGGACTCCTAAAGGTTGGACTGGTCCTGCAGAAGTAGATGGACATAAGGTCGAGGGATTCTGGAGAGCGCACCAAGTTCCACTTTCAGGAATACATAGTAATCCCGAACATTTACAAATGTTAGAAGATTGGATGCGAAGTTATAAACCTAAAGAACTGTTTGAAGCTTCAGGTAAGCTCATTCCCGAGTTAAAGGAACTTGCTCCCAAAGGTAATCGCCGCATGAGTGCTAATCCGATCACTAATGGCGGATTAGTTCGCAAAGCTTTAAAGATGCCCGACTTTCGTCAGTACGGTGTCAAAATCCTGAATCCAGGTCAAACCGAAGTCGAAAATACCAGACCTTTGGGTGTTTTCTTGCGCGATATAATGCTTCAAAACATGGAAAGTTTTCGTGTTTTTGGTCCCGATGAGAACACATCTAATAAGCTCCAAGCAATTTATGAAGTTAGCAAAAAATTCTGGATTGCAGAATATTTGCCTGAAGATGCTGATGGTGGTGAATTAGCAAAAGATGGGCGCGTGATGGAAATCCTTAGCGAACATACTCTAGAGGGTTGGTTAGAAGGTTATTTATTAACAGGAAGGCATGGATTCTTTTCGACTTATGAATCCTTTGTGCATGTGATTGACTCAATGATCAATCAACATTGTAAATGGTTGGAAAGCAGTAAGAAGATTCCATGGCGAGCGCCGATCTCTTCTCTCAATTTGTTAATCACATCGACAGTATGGCGGCAAGATCATAATGGCTTTACTCATCAAGATCCAGGATTTCTTGATGTCATAGTTAATAAAAGTGCGGAGATAACGCGTATCTATTTACCTCCTGATGTGAATAGTCTGCTATCAGTAACCGATCACTGTTTACGAACTACTGATTATGTGAATGTGATCGTCTGTGATAAGCAAATGCATTTGCAATTTATGGATATGGACACAGCGATCAAGCATTGTATTAAAGGGATAGGAATTTGGGATTGGGCAAGTAACGATCAAGGCGTGGAACCTGATGTAGTGATGGTTGGTTGTGGCGATATCCTTACTCTTGAATCTCTAGCGGCTACGACTCTACTTTGGGGACATTTTCCTGAACTGAAGATCAGATTTATTAATGTGGTCGATCTATTTAAATTACAACCTAATACTGAACATCCTCACGGTTTAAGCGATCGCGATTTTGATTCACTATTTACTACTGATAAACCAATTATTTTCAACTTCCACGGCTATCCTTGGTTGATTCACCGCCTTTGCTATCGTCGTACCAATCACAAAAATCTGCATGTGCGCGGCTATAAGGAAAAGGGCAGTATCAATACGCCATTGGAATTAGCAATTAATAACCAAGTTGATCGCTTTAGCCTAGCGATTGACGTGATCGACCGTGTTCCTAAACTCCACACCATCGGCGCTCACGCGAAAGAAGCTTTACAAAATCAGCAACTCGACTGTCGTCAATATGCTTACGAGCATGGTATTGACAAACCTGAAATCGTGAACTGGCGATATCCGCATTAAATAATTTTAATAAGCTTTAACTTATAGCAGATTGAGAACAAACCAAACCCAGATTTTTTGTAAAAGCTCAGCTTCGCGGGGCTTTTACAAAAAATCTAGTGATAGGTTTGTTTGGGATTTGCTGTAAGTTAAAGAGCAAAGCGCTATATTTGGAGAAAATCGTGAGCTTAAAACTATATCTGCTCCGCCATGGCGAAACTGTCTATAGTCGTACTGGTGGATATTGTGGCGATCTTGATCCTGATCTAACTCCTGAAGGTCAAAAAATGGCAGATGCCTTTGGATTAGCGCATAGCGCGATCGCTTGGGATGCAGTTTTTGTCAGCCCAATGAAACGGACGATCGCTACAGCAACTCCGTTATGCGAAGCCGTTGGTTTAGAAATGAAACTGCTTGATGGACTGCGAGAATTGCGTTATGGCAAATGGGAAGGACAAACCAATGAATTTGTAAAAGCGAATTATACCGATGACTATGTGCGCTGGCTAACTGAGCCTGCATGGAATCCGCCCACAGGCGGCGAAACGGCTGTGCAATTAGCAAGTCGAGCATCGTTAGTGGTTGCCGAAATCCAAGAGAAATATCTATCTGGCAATGTATTAGTGGTTTCGCACAAAGCCACAATTCGGGTGATTCTCTGCACTCTACTGGGAATCGATTTAGGAAGATATCGCGATCGCATTGATGTGCCGGCTGCTTCGCTGAGCATTGTTCAGTTTGGCGCGCTTGGTCCCATGCTCAAAGTCTTAGGCGATCGCAGTTTTATGGATGCTTCTTTGCGATCGTTAGCAGGAACGTAGAAACCCACTTATTAATTACCACAGATTGCGAACAAGTGAACCACAATATTTTTATAAAAGCCCCGCTTCGTGGGGCTTTTATAAAAAATCTGGGTTTGGTTTCATCGCAAAGCGCTGTATGTGACAGAACATGCAAATCATCCTTTCGCCTCTAGAGGCGAAAGGATGAATGCGATTAAAGCTTTGTAGCTATAGCATCTGTTTAGCTCTGGGTTTAAATAATAAATGGAAGAGAACGTCAATATAACTTAACAAATCCTCACGCTTTTCTTTAGAAGTATGATTCCAAAATCCATAGATGCGTGCTAGGGAAAGTAATCGCGTTGTATGAATCTTCCACGTATAGGCACTATGTACGCGCTCGATCGCTTGCTGAGAGATGAGTTGCCAAGCTTTAGGATCTTTCTCACATTTGATGATAAAATCCAAAATTGTCTTTGCCATCTCTTCTAATTGGGTAGGATTGATATGAAATCCATTGATTCCATCTTGAATGATTTCCAGCGGTCCACCAAATCTGGTCGCAAAAGTAGGTAGCCCTGTCACCATTGACTCTAGTACTGTCAAGCCAAAGGCTTCGAACAAAGCTGGCTGCACAAAAACACCTTGACGATCAGCAATCAATCGATAGACTTCACCCGTATCGGTTTTTGATAGGCGCACACCTAACCAACGGATTTTGCCATGTAAATTATATTTATTGATCGCTTCATAAAGTTTGACGATCTCGGCAGCTTCTTCGCGATCGCTAGTATCTTCTACTCGCAATTTACCCGCGATTAAAATCAAATTGCAGTGAGCTTGGAGTTCAGGACTTTTGCCAAAGCATTCTGCTAAACCTGTAAGATTTTTAATGTGATCCAACCTTGCCATTGAGAATAAAGGAAGTTTGTGAGGATCATCAAGTTTGCCAAAAACCTGACCATCATCTTCCAGAGTAAATAGTAATTCTTCCAAACGAGATTGCTGCTCGTATAATCGCTCTTGGGTATTTGTATAAGGAAAGAAGTACGCTTCATTTACCCCTGGTGGCACAATATTAAATTTAGGGCTAAACAGTTCAACCCCACTCATAACATGATAAAGAGCGGGCATTGTAAATGACTTATAAGACTCATACTGACCAACGCTATCAGTTGTTCCCACGATTTCTTGGTAACTACTGCTCAGGACAAAATTAGCAGAGTTCATCGTTAATAAATCGACTGTAAACTGAAGCGAAAAATGATACTTATCTTCTGAATCTTGCCAATAAAGATTACTAAATAAATATTTAGACTTCTCTAAAGCATGAGCGATCGTACAATGGGTGACTTTAAGTTGTCGAGCCAGTAAAAAAGCCACTAGATTCCCATCAGAATAATTGCCTACAATCAAATCTGGCTTACCTTGAAACTCCGCTAAAAGTTCCTTTTGAGCATCGATCGCATAGGTTTCTAAATATGGCCAAATATCAAACCGCGAAATCCAGTTTTGAGTAACATTTGGCTTTAGTTCACGAAAGGGAACGCGCAAAATCCAAGTATTATCAGTCCCATAAACTTTTTCTAGACGTTGATTGCAACTTGTGCCATCGCTATTAGGAATGAGCCGCGTCAGAATGATCACTTTGGGCTGAATTTCTAAGCCTGCAAGAGCAATATCTTGCTGCAATTGCATTTCCAGATTTTTGGCTTGATCTAAAACATAGACAACTTGACCGCCCGTATCAGGTCTACCCAATACCCCTTCCTGTCCAAACCAGCCATGCACTGATACCAAAGCGATCCGAAAAATCATCGGAATTCTTGATAGCAAAACTTCTAGAGCCTGATAGTCAGGAGAATCAATCAAACTATCCAATAATTCTAAAGATTCTTTGATTCGTCCTACATTGTTGCCCCAGCCTGGTTCAAATCCTAGATTTTGCAAATCAAAGCAAACATCTTTAAAGGGAACTTGCGGTTGGCGATGATCGAGTAAAGCGATCGCCTGTTTGACATGAATTGAAAGCTGTTTAGCAGAACTGATTCGCTTATTGATTAGCAGTTGCATCCCATTGTAGGCATGTAAACTGAGAAACTCGAATAATGCGGTCTGTCCTTGTTCGGCATCTTGAAATAGTTGATTGGATAGATATCGATTGAGAAACTGAACTCCCTTGCCAATATTCTTAGGGTCACGAATATTCGGTAAATAGTCATAGAAAGGATGGAAATCAATTTCAAGAATGTTGCCTTCTTCGGGCGAATAGTGATTGACTAGGCGATCGCGCAGATTTAATAGTTCTGTCATATCAATTCGCTGTACAATCAAATCATCCGTAATCCGAAACATTTCTTGATCAGCAATTTTAGGGCGTACCACTAAACAAGCACTGCCATCTCCTAAAATGATTTCTTGGGTGTAATACAAAAGCTTGCCGAGAGCGGTTGTCATTAAAGAATTGGCATCCTTTTGTTGAACATCACAATATTTAGCAAACTCTTTCAAAATGTCATTACGCAATAAGTAGTGATTCTCCTGTTGATGCAATTGATGCAAAAATTGGCGAAGGTCAACTTTTTCTTCAGTTTCTAAAATGGATTGAATTAGTTCTAGCATTATAAATTCCTATTAAGTTAAGTCAATTATTGCAATTATTGCAAAAGAAAATCAAACTTCTATAAATGCCTCTAAAATGCCGCTTGCATAAGAACTATTAGCAAAATAGTGGCGTTCATCGGCATTAGCTTTACACCATTCGATTAATTCAGATTGAGCATTGCTTACAATTACTCCAAATGTTTGCTGTTGAAACATACTAATATCATTTCCTGAATCTCCACATACTAGAGTTCTATGGTTAGCAATTCCCAATTCTGTTTGGAGATATTTAATAGCATTCCCTTTATTTGCATTCATAGGCAAAATGTCAACATCGACATTACTGCTAAATACAACCTGAGCATTTAAGTTCATTTGTCGCAAACTATTAGCTAAATTATCAATTTGCAGTTTTGAGATTGAATTATTAGTTTCATTATTAGTTTTATTATTAGTTTCATTTAAATGAAAACTTAATTTCCACCGATTCTGCTCTGAGGTAATCTGGGGTTTAAGTTCTGGAAGTTGCTTCCTAACCAGAGCCGAAATCACCTCTCTTTCCCAGTCTGTATCAATTTTATTTGCCCAATTTAAATCTAAAGTTTCTTGAATATATATTTCTGTTCCCACTCCTGTTACCCAATAATCTGGTTCAAGTAGTTGACGCTCTTGTCTTAACTGCTGTGCAGATGCGTAGGAACGTCCAGTCGCATAAACAAATACATAATTTTGACGATGCTTACAAAGATACTGATTTAATTTTTTGGTAGCTAGATCGTCACCTACAAGTGTGTTGTCTAAATCTGTAATCAGCAGAAACTGGTTAGTAGCGTTTATCATGCAGCAGTAGCTTTTAGCAAGAACTAGTTATTGTTCTTATTAAGGTGATCTCTAACAATAAAAGTACCCGATTTATTAAAACCAATATTTGGTTGTGCCGCGCGAAGCGCGGCACAACCACGGTAAAATCTTTCTAATAAAACGCCTAAGGATTAAAAATAATAATTAAAGATACAGAGTTAACTAGAAGAAGTTACTCTGCTTTAGAATATACTTACTAAAATTTCAGAAATTCTTAATAACTGATTGAATGAGTATTATACAGCGCCTTGCGCTGACATAAAATCCAGATAATTTTTTGAAAGCGCCGCGAAACGGCACTTTCAAAAAATTATCTGGATCACTCAAACCCTCAACAGGCTGTAATAAAGATGAAGATAGAGATGCAGTTTGGAACAAACTTCGTTATATCTTTCTCAAAATGAATAAATTACCTTCGTTTCCTCTACCAATTCGCAAGCTCTGATCAAGATAGGTCGTTTCCAGCCAACCCTTTTGATCTTCACGCTTAATTTTGAAGTCGATCGCTAATAATTTTTTGGGCGATCGCAAAATATTAATAAAGCTATTTACATCGTGATAACCAAGCAAACTTTGAGAGCCAGCCACCAATCGCTCGAAGTTAACCTTGACTCGTTGATCGGACTCGACCGTAAAATTTGCACAGACGCTCACTAGTCCGCCCAGCAAAGGCAACCCTTTAACTTCAGCAACGTTAAAAATTTTTCCTTCCGCCATACGCAAGCATTGATAGATATTGCCTAACTTATAAAGAGGAAAGCGATCAATACCTAAAAGCTCTTGACTAGTAGTAAATATTAGTAACCAATCACCATCTAACAATTCAGGTGTCTGAGTCGGTGCAGGAGTAGGATTTAGCTCTTCGAGATAGACAACTGCCGAAAAAATCGCTTTACGTTGCTCTTCTGACATTTTCAAACCACGATTCACAGGCGCGATCGCATTGAAAAGATTTGCTTTACGAGTAGTACTAGTCATAAATTTATTTTACAAAAAAAAATAAGGACGGTGCGTAGCACTGTCCCTCTTTGTCAATAAAGCCCTCTTTTTTAATAAAGAGTTTGCCAAGAAAAATCGTTGATTATCCTTGACGAGCTTTAAACTTTGGGTTTGATTTACAAATCACATATATTCTGCCGCGACGACGCACGATTTTGCAGTCTTTATGGCGAGTTTTTGCTGATCTGAGGGAGCTAACAACTTTCATGGATTAATCCCTAACACTTATTGATGATGAAATTTTTTCACACGGCTTATAAGCCTAACATGATTTTTGGCAATAAATTTAAATGGCGTTTAAATGGAGATAAATAGGGCGCTAAGTAATCTATATTATCCATATTTAAATTGGGTTTAAACAGTTGTGTTTAGCCAATCCAATGCTATGCTTGCAAGCATAAATTTGCCCAATCCAAATACGGAATTTTATTCTTGTAATGCTGCATCCTACTGCCATTCCTTACTTGGTCGCCTTTGCAGTATCTGCGATCGTAGTGTGGCTGAGTACCCCGATTATTCGTCATTTTGGACTCAAAGCAGGATTAGTAGACAAGCCCAATAGTCGCAAGATGCATACAACGCCTGTGGTGCGAGTTGGCGGCGTAGCAATTTTTTTGGGAAGTGTCAGCGCCTTACTGCTAGTTTGGGCAGGTGGATACTTTGGGATTTTACCGCAAACTAGAGAATACGAAGTTTGGGGCGTAACAATTGGCGGAGCCGCCTTTTTCCTAATTGGCTTTGCTGATGATCTTTTTAACCTACCACCCTTACCTCGATTAATTGCTCAATTAGCAGTATCTGCAGCCGCATGGCGAGTCGGCGTAAGAATTGATTTTATATCCGTACCATTTATCGGCATCATTAAATTTGGCTGGTTCAGCTTGCCAATTACAATGGTGTGGCTGTCAGGCATGGCAAATGCCATCAATTGGCTAGATGGACTTGATGGTTTAGCCGCAGGTGTAACCACGATCGCCGCCGCTGTAATTTTAATTACCAGTCTATTTATGCAGCAACCTGCGGCAGCCTTGATTGCCGCTGCACTAGCAGGCGGATGTCTGGGCTTTTTACGCTACAACTTTAAGCCCAAAAGCTCCGCCGAAATTTTTATGGGCGATGGTGGCGCGTACTTTTTAGGATTTACTCTTGCGGGTGTAAGCGTAATCGGTTTAGTCAAGGCTGTAGCCACAGTAGCTCTGATTATGCCTTACATGATTTTGGCAGTACCGATCGTCGATGCGACAGCCGTGATTTTGCAGCGCATTGGCAAAGGTGAGTCTCCTATGGCGGCTGGTAATCAACACTTACACCATCGATTAGTCAAAGCAGGGGTATCGAAACGGCTCACGGTTCTATTTATTTATGCCCTGACTCTCTGGGTCGGTAGCATCGCGATGGCAGTTTCAGGAATGCCTGCGGGTGGTACATATGCAGCGATTAGTACAGTATTGATGGCTTATGCCTGTTGGAAAGTCTGGCAACGCATCAGAGCGCAAGAATTGCGATCGCAAAAAGATAAGTCTAACTCTTCGCATTTGAGCTAAAAAAAAGAGAACGCACGATGTCCATCGCCCCAAATTTTGAAATCTTGGGGAAATCTTATGTACCCTAAATTATGATAAATTGGTGTACTGCAAACATTTTAGAAATATTTTCGGCAACGAGCAAAACATCTCGCTCCTTGAAATGTTGCCTTAGACATCCCAAACAAGTTTATTAATATGGCAGAAATTACTACCCAACAAATTCAAGAGCTACGTGCGAGAACTGGTGCAGGTATCAAAGACTGTAAGGCAGCTCTCGTCGATTCTAGTGGCGATTTTACAAAGGCGACTGAATACCTTAGACAAAAAGGGCTAGCCTCTGCTGTCAAAAAAGCAAGCCGTGCTGCATCTGAAGGAATTGTGCATAGTTATATTCACTTTGGTAGCCGTATTGGTGTGCTAGTTGAAGTTAACTGCGAAACCGATTTTGTAGCTCGTCGTGAAGAACTCAAACAATTAGCTGACAGCGTTGCAAAGCAAATCGCAGCTTGCCCTAACGTTGAATATGTCAGTGTTGCTGATATCCCTGAGGCTTTTGTTGAAAACGAAAAGCAAATCGAAGCAGGTAAAGATGATTTGGCAAGCAAACCTGAAGCTATCCGTGACAAGATTGTGCTAGGTCGGATCGAAAAGCGTTTGAAAGAGATGTGTTTGCTCGATCAGCCTTTTATCAAAGATCAAAGTATTACCGTTGATGAGTTAGTAAAGCTAACTGGTACTAAACTCAACGAAAACGTCAAGGTTCGCCGCTTTGTCCGTTTTGTAGTCGGCGAATAAACCATTAACAAATAATTTGTTTAGAGCTTTATTTTACTGAGCTTTAAACAAATTACTCCCTTCCCAGTGAAAGATTAGACATTGCGGCGCGGCGCGCCGCAATGCTAATGCATGGTCTTTAATTTAATGTCTATTTTTATACTGGGAAGGGAGTACTTGTTTTTGAGTAAAGATCAAATTTCTAGAAGCACAAAAAATATATACCGTGAACTATGACGATGCTAGTGCGTATTGATAAAGATATTAATGATATCCAACAGGCGATCGCTAATGTCGTCAGTCGAATTGATTTACTGCATCTTGATTACGCACAAGCGATCGCTATAGCCGTGCAGCAGCAAATTTTGATGACAACATTCAAGTTCTGTACTCAAAAATGTCCTGAAGCATTTCTAGCTCTCTCCCTCTCGGCACGTCAAAAGTTGCAAGAGGATTTGCGACAGACGATCCAGTTGCTGAGCGACAACATGCAAAAAACTTTAGAGGAATGCGATCAAAACAGTCGCACTAATCAAGAAAATCTTGATCTTCTACTTAGCACCAGTTTAAATGAAAGTATGGATATGCTTAACAAGCTGCTAAGCGATCGCCAAATTTTAGTTGCCGATGACAAAACTCAACAGATGAGTATTCGTCTTGCCGAAATTGAATTTACCGATCGCCAGTTAATGTCCTACCGTGGTGAACTACGAGTTTTGTCAGCCCGAATGTTACATTTGGAAACGGAATTAGAGAAAAAATATTTGCAAAAGACTATTGCTGAAGCAGAATCAGCATGGCGAGCTGCTTGGGTGGAATAATGACCAAAAATCGTGTTGTTTATCGAGAATTCGGCACACCTGAAGAAGAAGATTCAGAAAAAAAAGCAATTGATTTGCCACCACAGCAGCAAAATCCCCGCATTCAAGTAACGCGCCGAGGTAAGGGCGGAAAGACAGTAACTGAGGTGACGGGCTTTCAGACAACAGCCGAGAATTTGGCAAAGCTAACTAAGCAATTAAAAAATCAGTGTGGTGCAGGTGGTACAGGCAAAGATCAGGTGATCGAGATTCAAGGAGATTGCAGTCAGAAAATTTTACAGTTTTTACTGGGTTTAGGATATAAAGCAAAGATAAGCGGTAAGTAGAAAGAAATTTATTACAAAAAAGAACCGAGCAACTTGCTGATGATTTATCCACTTAATTAAACCAAATTAAAAAAGAAGCCGTGCATTGGGAGTTCTTTTCTTCTGAGGATTAGCAAATAGCTAGAAACTGCCACGCATTACTTGATTGAGCATGGCTTCAACCTGAGAGGCAAGCTTGGTACTGCCCATATTGAGTTGATCTAGAACACTAAGAGATAACTCTAATGATCGCAAAGATTTACCTTGATATTGATAGTGAAACTGTGAACTACTACATAACTGATATAGACAAGCTAAGTCGTATAGTGCTTTGGCATAGTCAGCCATCATCCCAAATTGTTCAAAGCCGATAGAAGCATCAAGTAATGAATCTTCCGCGGCTTCGATCGCATCCTCGCTTAGACTATCTATCCCTTCAAGCAAGCGATGCATATAAATTCGACCTCGGATATGTTTAGCGATCGCGATTCCTTTTTGATATTGAAAATCACGGAAACGAGGCAAAGCGTTGACTTTAATGCAAATCAGGCTTTCTTTGATCTGGCGATCGCCTAGCAGGGCTTCCGCCAAATCGCAATATAAAGAGCCAATTTCAATCGTATCAACTGGCTCTTTAAGTAAAGTAACTGCATCTTTAATTAAGGCGATCGCGGTTTGATATTCAAACTCAGCGATCGCGACTTTAGCCAGCCCTTTAAGCACTTGTAATCGCAAAAAACTGTCAGAATTGGCTAGAGCAATATCGAGGGTATTTTGAAAAAGACTTGCGGCTTGGTTAATATCTCCCGCAGACAAATACAATTGTCCTAAATGGGCATAACTTTTGCCGATTGCACATTCATCTGTAGATTCGAGGCGCACTGATAGCGAGCGTTCAAAACTCATTAATGCAGATTGAAAATCACTGACTCTGATGTAGTAGTGAGCGATCGCATCATCAGTAAGAGCTTGTCCCTCAAGATTATTGCCATAGGCTTCATGAGCTTCTTGCAAAATATTTAAAACATTGCTCAATTTCCCCGATTCGAGCGCAAGAACTGCCTGAACGTAAAGCAAATAGGCTTTCTGCTCTTCACTAATTCCTAAATTTTGATTTAAAGCATTCCCCGCTTGTTGTAAAAGTTCAGCCGCCCTTTGCAATCTTTCTGGCTGCTTTGTAGCAATTAGTTCCACTGCTAGATCCAGTAAAACTCTTGCAGTCGTTCCTAAATCTGCTTCAGAATTGCTAACAGTTGTATTTTGCAGACATTGTTCAAAATAAGCGATCGCCGATGTTCGGTCTTGCTGACGCAATTGCTGTCCTTGCTTAAGAAATTCAGCTAACTTCATGAGAAACTCCCAAATTATGCCTGAAAAACACCTAGTTTTAGGCTTTTCACTTCATATCTAATATCGTACCCAAAATTACGTATAGAATCACAAGTTATAGCTATAAGCAAAATAATTACTAATTAAAATTCAAGACGATAGAGGCGACTATGCCCACCCATTTCGTGTCCACACTAACCCGAATTAGATCGTTTTAGCGCAGTTTGCGTAACACCCAATCCTTTAAACCTAAGCCCTCAACGGGATTTGAACCCGTGACCTTTCCCTTACCAAGGGAATGCTCTACCACTGAGCCATGAGGGCAATTTTTTGCGCTTTACGATTATTACACCAATGATGCACAATTTTTTGCGAGCTTAAAAAATTGTTGTTGGGAAGCGATCGCATTGCAAACAAGTTACATTGCAAGACTTTAGACCACTCAAAGTTTAAAGAGATATTGCAACTTTAGATTGGCACATTAGGACAGATCATAAATTTGAGATAATAAAATTAACGCTCGCTGACTTACTTTATGACAACACCCCAACCAACCACTTCAATTCCTACTGTAGTCATAACTAAAACAGGAGTGATCGTTCCTGACAACTCCAACATTAGTCAGGGTATTAAAGGGTCTAAAATCCCTTTGAGCTTACTAATTATTATGCCGTTTTTAGCAAGCACTTTTGGCATAGTGGGAATAATTGGTTGGTTATCTTTTCAGAATGGACGTGCGGCGATGAAACAGCATTCCATTCAACTTCTTAGCAAAGTCACTGAGCTAGTTCAAACTCGCTTACATTCATATTTAGAACTTCCCTATACACTTAACAAGTTAAATGCTAATAGTCTTGATTTAGGAGAAATCGATACTATTAACGAGCAGAACACCCAAAAGCATTTCTGGAAACAACTCCAAAGCTTTCCACAGATCAGTAATATCTACGTGGCGACTACATCAGGTCAATATTTTGGAGCGAGACGTATCCAAGATAAGTTAGCAGTAGAGAACTCTACTACTACTTATATGACTGATGAGATAGGAAGACCGCAAATAATTCTATTAGCGAAAAAAGGCTTTAAATTAAGCGATCACCCTTGGTATTCTAAGGTGATCGCTGTTAAGCAAGATACATGGAGCGAAGTATATACTGACCTGATCACAGGGGAGCCAGCAATCACAGCAGTCAAGCCGCTATTTACACCTAATGGAGAGTTGCAAGGGGTACTAGGTGCATCAATGCGTTTAGGAGAAATCAACCTTTTTTTGCAGAAGACTAAATTTAGCGATCGCGGACAAACATTTATTGTTGAACCATCGGGCAAGTTAATTGCAACTTCCAAGCCTGATGCATCTATATATGCTAATAACAATCAATCTGAACGAATCTTAGCAACTGAAAGCCAAGACGAATTAACGCGTAGTGTTGCTAAAAGGTTGAAAGATTTATCCAATCAAGGGAAAGATCAAATTCAGCAATCAATTATTAATTTTCATGGAGAGCCGCATTTCCTTCAGATTAGTAAATTTAATGATGCTTACGGATTAAGTTGGCAAATTGTAATTATTGTACCAGCATCTGATTTCATGGCAGAAATTATCGAAAATACTCGATTAACTGTATTGCTAAGTCTGTTAGCTTTAGGTTTGACGACTATATTTGGGATTTTTGCCGCACGAAGAATTAGTCGCCCGATCGCTCAATTAAGTAAAGCAAGCCAAGCGATCGCTGCAGGAAATCTCGATCAAAAAGTTGAATATTCATGTCTAGTCAAAGAGTTAGCGATTCTGGCAACCTCCTTTAATCAGATGAGCCACCAGATGAAAAAATCGCATACAAGACTAGAAGAGTACTCGCACCTATTAATGCAAAAAGTGGATGAACGGACTCAAGCATTACAACAAGAAATTCTGGAACATGAATTTACGGAAGCTGCCTTGCGAGAATCAGAAGAAAAATTTGCCAAAGCATTTCGATCTAGCCCTGACGGCATGGCTTTGTTTTCGACTGAAACCCGCAAACATATTGATGTAAACGATAAATGGACAGAAATTACTGGCTATAGTCGTGAAGAAGCAATTGGTTCAAATCCGACAGATTTAAATCTCTGGTTTGATTTGGAAGATCGCGATCGCATGTTAGCAGTTTTAGATATAGAAGGAAAAGTTGTTAACTATGAAGCGGACTTTGTGACTAAAGATGGTAGAAAAATTACAGGGTTAGTTTCTTCCGAAAGTATTGAATTTGGTGGTCAGATTGGTGCCATTTATGCCATCAAAGATATCAGCGATCGCAAACTTGCTGAGAAGGAATTGCAATCTGCTAAAGAAACTGCTGATACAGCAAACCGCGCTAAGAGTGAATTTCTAGCAAATATGAGTCATGAGTTACGCACTCCCTTAAATGGTATTTTGGGCTATGCACAAATCCTTAAACGCAGCCATGACCCAAATAAGCATATGGAAGGCTTAGAGATCATTCAGCGAAGTGGTGAACATTTGCTGACCTTATTAAATGATATTCTCGATCTTTCTAAAATTGAAGCTAAAAAGTTAGAACTAAATCCCAATGAATTTGAGCTTCCTAAACTATTACAAAGCATTATTGATATATTCCAGTTACAAGTACGCGCTAAGGATGTGCAGTTAGTTTATCAACCGCTTACTTCGTTACCCACCACAATGTATGGCGATGAAAAGCGCTTGCGCCAAGTCCTAATTAATCTATTTGGGAATGCAGTTAAATTTACTGATCGCGGTAATGTTTCTCTCTCTGTCAGCGCTCAGCCTTGCGAAGCGAGTAAAATCTACAAAGTTCATTTTGCGATCGCGGATACAGGTGTCGGCATTGACTCTGATAAATTAGAGGATATCTTTTTGCCATTCCAACAGGTTGGCGATCGCGCTCGTCGTTATTCAGGCACAGGTTTAGGATTACCTATTTGTCAAAAAATTGTTGAGATGATGGGTGGAAAATTGCAAGTCAAAAGCACTTTAAATCAAGGTAGTATTTTCTGGTTTGAGATTGAACTAACTGAAGTTCCTAATCACGCTACTCCTTTACCGATAGATAGTCGCACGATTTCGGGTTATTCAGGAGATCGCCGCAAAATTTTGATTGTCGATGACAAGACCGAAAATCGGATGGTACTTAGCGATTTGCTTACTCCACTTGGCTTTATTGTGGCGGAAGCGATCGATGGTGAGGATTGTCTTATCCAAGCTCAAGTATTTGATCCAGATTTAATCTTGTTAGATATGGTGATGCCACATCTTGATGGAAATGAAACCACTAAGCAGTTAAGGCAGTTGCCAATGTTCCAAAAAACGGCGATCATCATGGTTTCGGCGAGTGTCTTCAATCAAGATCGTAATCTTAGTCTCGAAGTTGGATGTAATGCTTTCATCGCTAAGCCCGTTGAACCTGATACTTTATTCTATACGATGCAATCATTACTTAATCTTGATTGGGAATATGAAACTTTAAATATTGCTACAAACATCTCTAACGACAAATCTGAATTAACTGGACAACCTATCGTCTTTCCACCAATTGACATCTTAGAAGAATTAATTCACCTAGCTCGCATGGGCGATATACTCGCGATTCAAGATGAAGTCATCCTCCTCCAAGAAAGCGATCGCACTTTTAGCTCCTTTGCCAATCAAGTTCTCGATTATGCTCATGATTTTCAAATTAAACGAATACGTGAATTTTTAGAATTTCAACAGCAATCTATCCCCCCAATCAATCACGGCGTAAACCTTCTTTAGACAATAGTACTTACTTGAGTAACTTAATACAAACCACTGTTTGGTTACTAGTTATATTTTCAACCGAAAATTCTCCCCCATATAGTTCAACAATTCGCTTAGAAATGATTAAACCTAGCCCACTCCCTTGCTGCTCATAATGTTTGCGCTCAAACTGCATATATGCGCCGATATTAAGTATTTGTTCGGATGTCATACCCCTGCCTTGATCAGTAATGTACAGCCTGAAAAAGTTTTCATCAACTTTACTGACCAATCGGACAGAATTACCTGTAGTAGAAAACTTAAAAGCATTAGTGACAATCTCTTCTACTATTTTAGTAAGATGTTGAGATGAAATCTTGGCGATCGCATCTTCTAAATCTAGTTCTAAATCCTTCTCTCTATCTACTTTTTTAGCACAGCTATAAGCTGCCATACTAATGATATTTTTGGTATCACTACGATCAGGATTGTCTTTCCATAGCTCAGAACTAGAAGTTGCCGCGCCCGTTTCTAGCTCTGAGAATAATATAAAGTTTCGCGCTAATCTATGCAAACGCTGCCCACAACTATAAATGACACGAATTGAATCTATAGCTTCTTTGGTTGTCATTGATTCGTAGTCATCGAGTAATAATTCTGACATTCCTAAAATGCCATTCAATGGAGTTAATAACTCATGGGGTAAATAGCCGGCAATGTTTCCCCTCAAGCTATCTAGTTTTACGGCACTTTCTCTTTTAATTATTTCCTGCTTTTCAAGGCGGGTGGAAATTGTCTTTAGTAATTCTAAAATTGTGAATGGTTTAGTTAAATAATCATCAGCTCCTAGCTCCATCCCCTCCCGGACATCATTATGGCTAGTTTTTGCTGTGAGAAAAATAATCGGTATAGTAGCAGTTAGAGAATTCCGACGCAACATTTTTAAAACTGCAAATCCATCTAGTTCTGGCATCATCACATCGCACAAAATCAAGTCAGGATGCTCTTCTTTTGCCAGTTGTACCCCTATAGCTCCATTCTGAGCAGCGATCACATAAAAACCTTCTAAAGATAAAATCTTTTGAATATTATCTATAATTTGAGGGTTGTCTTCGATAATTAAAATTCGCTTCATCACAACTTATTTCTAAAAGAATAAATACTTCAAAATCAAAAAACTCTTAATTAATTCTATTTAATGATCTTGTATTATAAAATCTGTGACAAGAATTTCTTGGTGCGCTCTTCTTTAGGATTTTGGAAAAATTCTTCAGGAGTTGACTCTTCGACGATCATACCACCATCCATAAACACAATTCGATCAGCGACTTCGCGTGCAAATCCAACTTCGTGAGTAACCACAACCATCGTCATCCCTGAATCAGCAAGCGATCGCATGACATCGAGAACTTCGCGTACCATCTCAGGATCGAGCGCCGATGTTGGCTCATCAAAAAGCATGATTTTGGGTTGCATCGCTAAAGCTCTAGCGATCGCTACCCGTTGTTGCTGTCCACCTGATAGCTGTAATGGATATTTATGGGCTTGCTGCGAAATGCCAACCCGCTCTAACAATTGAGAAGCAACTTCTAAAGATTTAGTCTTCGACCACTTCCTCACCCATGAAGGCGCAAGGGTAATATTTTGTAAAACAGTAAGATGTGGAAAGAGATTGAACTGCTGAAATACCATTCCCACTTCACGTCTAATCGCATCAATATTACGATTATTTTCAGGTGATAGTTCAAATCCATCAATAAAGATTTTACCCTGTTGATATTCCTCTAAAGCATTAAATGTTCTGGCAAAAGTAGATTTCCCTGATCCTGATGGCCCCATAATGACGACCACCTCACCTCGATGAACTGTAAGACTCACACCTTTAAGAACATGAAAGCTGCCATACCATTTATGCAGATTTTGAGCCACAATCATTGGCTCAGTCATTGATGGATTTGAGGGTGAAGTTTCTTGCATGATGATTTAGTTGCCTATCTTAACCAAGGATTATATCGCAATCGCAAACCCAAAAAAACATCAAAACGCTTGGCTACCATTCCCATTCAACTTGATCCCAATCCGTAGTATTAACGTCATCTAAGAGCACATCATCTTGTTGCTCTGACATGTCAGTAAAAGCTTTATCCCAACCGAGCCGTAACTGTGACATTGGTCGGATCGTTAGATGATCACCTTCTACTTCAATTTCAACTTCTGCATGAATACCACTTTGCTCTAATAAGATCTTAGGAACACGGATACCCTGAGAGTTCCCAATTCTAATTATTCGAGTTCTTATAGCTGTACTCATATTTTGATAATTCCTAACTACAAGTAATTACATTGTAGCTACGAATAAAAAAAATGTCAAAATATGCAAGTAGAGTAGCTACCAGTTTCGAGAGAAAAGCGATCGCTGTTAATAAAGTGAAGACTTACGCAAAAGAACAAGTGGAGGCAATTCATGAATTGCCTCTACTAAATCGCGGTTCCCAGCAAATACAACAAACTCATACGGATCGCGACACCATTAGTAACTTGTTTGTCAATTAAGCTCAAGCGTGGATCATCCATCAAGTCTGAGCTTATCTCTACGCCACGATTGACGGGACCTGGGTGCAACACTTGGACATTGGGCGCACATTTAGAGAGGCGATCGCGAGTAATTCCATACCTCGCATGATACTCACGCAAGCTAGGAATCAGAAATTGTCCCATGCGTTCCATTTGCAAGCGCAAAGTCATTACAAAATCAGCATCTTCGAGGGCAGGTTCAAGGGAATAATGGATTTTTGCCCCATATTCGGCAAACTCTGGCGGTAATAATGTTGGTGGCGCCGCGAGATGCACTTCTGCACCATTAGTAATCAAGCTCCAAAGATTTGATCGGGCTACCCGTGAATGTAAAATATCGCCTACGATTGCTATTTTTTTGCCCTTGAGGTTTTTGGCACTGGGAGCAGTGGGATTTAGATACATGCATAGCGTCAGCAAATCTAACAATGCTTGTGATGGATGTTCGTGCTTGCCATCCCCAGCATTGAGAATCGCGACTTTACCACTAAGGGCATCCATATCCTTCGCGATCGCCAAAGGCACACCAGCCGACTGATGACGAATTACCATAATGTCAGTCCCCATTGCAAGGAAAGTCCGCGCCGTATCGAGGATTGTTTCGCCCTTTGAAAGCGAAGAAGTACCAGGAGAAAAGTTAAGAGTATCAGCAGAAAGCCGCTTAGCCGCAAGTTCAAAACTATTGCGAGTACGGGTTGAAGATTCAAAAAATAAATTAGCCACAACTTTGCTCTGCAAAGTTGGCACTTTTTTATTGCGGCGTGATAGCACTTCTAAAAAACTAACCGATGTCTGTAAAACTGTTTCATAATCATTCGCTGTAAAATCGGCAAGCGAAATAATATGTCGTCGCTGCCATGTAAGTTCAGTCATGGTCTAGGCTATGAGATAAAAAACATGCCAACTGGTGCAGGGGCAACCATGTCACTTGGCAAAAAAGCACGGGAGCTAACCAGCACAAGCGTAAATAAGAAGACTGCAAAAATAATAATTGGTGCAATGTACTGACGAAAGTATGACACGAGTGTAAGTGTGTAGATTACTAATACATTATCTACGATCTAGAGCGCTTTACCCGTCAGCGTAACTATGAAATGTATTAGGCGATCAGAATACTAACTACAGCGCCTTGCGCCGCCATAAAACCCAGATAATTTTTTGAAAGTGCCGCGAAGCGGCACTTTCAAAAAATTATTTGTATCACTCAAACCATCAATAGGCTGTAACTACTCCCCTCCCAGTGAAAGATTAGACGGTACGGCGCTCCGCGACGCTAATTCTTAGGTTTTAATGTCTATTTTTCTACTAGGAAGGGAGTGGGGCTTTTTGATCGATTTTTTGAGATTTTTGACTTGTAGTTTGCGTCGCTAGAGTCTAAGTGATATTGTGTAAGCATCCGATCAGTAAGTAGTAAACGAGAGGGATTTGTTTGACTCAGTCAATTAATCTACCCAAGCTAGACGACTTTTTACAGGAGCTTGCGACGATTCAGCAGCAAGGCTCGAAGCGAATCGCATTTTTAGGCTCCCGTCATGTGCCATTGACCCACCAACTGCTGATCGAGTTGCTCAGCTATGCTTTGGTGTTATCTGGCAACAGCATTATTACATCTGGGGCGACAGGTACAAATTTTGCGGCGATAAGAGGTGCGTTGCGAGCTGACCCAAATTTATTGACCGTGATTTTGCCTCAAAGTTTAGATAGACAGCCCTATGAGTCTCGTGAACAGCTAGAAAATGTCATTCATTTGATTGAGCATGGCGAGAATGATACTTTGTCATTAGCAGAGGCGAGTGGTATGTGTAACCAAGAGATTATATCCAAGTGCCAGCAGCTGATTTGTTTCGCGTTTCATGGTAGCGAGACTTTGTTGCAAACTTGCAACGATGCCGAAGAGCAGCGCAAGGTTGTCACTCTGTTTTATTTTGACTAAAACAATCGAAAAAGTGCAAAGTACTGTTTCTATTGTTTTAATGCAGCGCGAAGTGCTGCAAATAATTGTTTTTTCGAGAAGTAAAAATTATGAGTAAGACGATTAAAGGCAAAGTGTTTGTCTTAGATGACAATATTGATACTGACCAAATTATTCCTGCGGAATATCTTACGCTTGTACCTTCAAAGCCTGATGAGTATGAGAAGTTAGGTAGCTATGCGATGATCGGGTTACCAGATCGGTACGATCGCTTTATTGCTAACGGTGAGAGCAAAACGATTTATTCAATTATTATCGCAGGTGAAAACTTTGGTTGCGGTTCTTCACGAGAACATGCACCAATCGCTCTTGGTGCAGCAGGACTTAAGGCAGTAGTCGCTCAGTCTTATGCACGCATCTTTTTCCGTAACTGTACATCCACTGGTGAGTTATATCCTTGGGAATCAGTTGAGCGATTGAGTGATGGATTTAAAACTGGAGAAGAAGCAACGATTGATTTTGACAATAATTTAATTATTAATGAGACAACGAGTGAAACTTTTTCGCTAAAATCTCTTGGAGATGTACGCCCTGTAATTGATGCAGGTGGATTATTTAATTATGCACGTCAGATGGGCATGATTCCTACTCGCGTATAGCTCTTATGTCCTACCACATTCGCATTCGCGATCGCCAAAACGATAAAGTTTATGAAACTGATATCGAAGGCGATCGCTATATTCTTGAATCTTTAGAACAACAAGGAATTGAGCTACCTTTTGCTTGTCGCAATGGTGCTTGTACGGCTTGTGCAATGAGAGTCAAATCTGGCAAAATCGATCAACATGAAGCGATCGGTTTATCCACGGCGCTGCAAGAAGAAGGCTATGCATTGATTTGTTCGGGGTACGCAGTGTCAGATTTGGATCTTGAAACTCAGGATGAAGATGAGGTTTACCAGATTCAGTTCGGACAATTTTTTGCAAAACGCAAGCGTTCTTGGTTTCAGTTAGGTTTGTTTCTCGATTTTGATCATGATTAAAATCCATAACTCACAAGGTAAAAAGGAGAAAAAGCTGATTCCTCTTTCACAATAAGCAAAAGTTTATGAGTTCTAAAACTGAACAAAAACGATCGCTCTCCAAAGTTCCAGCTCGTCCATTAATTTTGATTGCGATCTTAATAATGTTTTTGATAATTGCAAATATTGCGATCGCTTTTGTGAAGCCAAGCGAGCAGTTTAGTGGAGAGCTTTGGATTATTAATCGCGTTGTTAGTGGGCAAACAGTCGAAGCCTCGGTTGTAAATAATCCCAACATGACTGTGCAACGTGTACGCTTGCTAGGACTAAGTGCGCCTCTGAAGGAACAATCTCCTTGGGGCGATCGCGCACGTCAACGTCTGTCAGATTTGATTAAAGAACAGAAGGTGATCTTAGAGTTTGATGTGCGGCAAAAAGATAACTCTGAACGACTGCTTGCTTATATTTGGAAAGATAATCTATTAGTCAATCAATACTTAGTGGCAGAAGGTTTAGCGATCGCTGACCCATATCCTCCCAATACCAAGTATGACGCAAGGATTAGCCGTGCTCAATCAAGAGCTAGATTGCAAGAGTTAGGTATTTGGGACACTCAAAATCCGTTACGTCTAAGTCCCAGAGACTTTCGCCGCCAGTTAGGTAACTAATCATGCAATCCGCAGGTTTGATTGTCATTTTGGGCGCAACGGCAACAGGCAAAACCAGCTTGGCGATCGCCCTCGCCAAACATTTAAATTCACCAATTTTGAGTGCAGATTCACGGCAAGTATATCGTCATCTGGATATTGGCACTGCCAAGCCAACCTTAGAAGAGCGTCAGGGTGTTCCCCATTATTTAATCGATATTGCCGAGCCTGATACTACTTTGACTCTGGCAGATTATCAAGATCAAGCCCAAAATTTAATTGCAAAGTTTCATGCTGAGAGCCTTACACCGATTTTAGTCGGTGGTTCAGGATTGTATATTAAGGCGATCGTATCAGGATTAAAAATTCCGCGTGTATCGCCTCAACCTGATTTACGATCGCAATTTGAGGACTTAGGACAAAATTATTGTTATCAAGTTTTACAACAAGTCGATCCTGATGGTGCGACTAAAATTCATGCTAATGATCAGGTCAGGACTATGCGATCTCTAGAGGTTTTTTATGTGACGGGGCTACCACTTTCAGCACAACAGGGCGAAAAATGTCCTGATTATCCAATTGTACAGATTGGGTTGGAATGTGATGATCTGGATGCTTATCGTAAGTTGGTTAGCGATCGGACTGAGAAAATGTTAGAAAACGGTTGGCTAGATGAACTTCGCAATTTACAGCTTCGTTATGGCAAAGATTTACCGCTTTTAAAAACTCTTGGCTATAGCGAGATGTCTGACTATTTAGCTAATAAAAACGATCTGGAAACTGCCAAATTGCTTACAGTGACGCACACCTGTCAATTTGCCAAGCGCCAGAGAACATGGTTTCGCGGTTCAGGAAATGGCGATTTGCCTATTCATTGGTTGCGCTCAGGAAGTAGTTTAGAGCGGGCGATCGGCATACTATAAAAAAATGAGAGGTCGCTTTACGACCTCTCATTTTTTGGAAAAAGTTTTGTAATTACTTGATCTTGTCCATAATTGAGAAAATCGGCAAGTACATGCCGACAATAATCGAACCGACCATGCCGCCTAATACTAAAATCATCAATGGTTCCATCAAACTTGTCAACGCTTTGACTGCCTCTTCAACTTCATTTTCATAAAAGTCAGCCACTTTCATAAGCATCTTGTCAATTTCACCAGTTTCTTCGCCAATACTGACCATTTGCAAAGCCATTACAGGAAATACTTGCGTCTTTTCCATCGCAGGTGCAATTTGACCACCTTCTCTCACTGCATTGCGAGCCGAGTCGATCGCATTAGAAATCACTAGATTACCAGCCGTCTCCGCTGTAATTTCTAATGAACTCAAAATTGGTACACCTGCACGCGATAGCGAACCAAAAGTCCTTGCAAATCTTGCCACCGCAGTTTTAACTACAAGATCGCCAAATAAAGGTAATTTTAAGAAAAGACCGTCAAAATATAGTTGCCCCGCAGGAGTAGCATAGACGCGCTTATAAGCAAAGGCAATCCCAAAGATCAATATTGGGATTATCAAGATCTTCTCACTTTTTAAAAAGTTACTAATATTTACCAGTATTTGCGTAAATGCGGGTAATTCACCACCTAGGCTCTTAAATACGCCATCAAATACAGGGATGATAAAAATACACATCGCTAAAAAGATTAAAACAGCGACCGACGAAACCACAATTGGATAAGTCATCGCTGACTTGATCTGATTAGTTAAACGCGCCGAATCTTCGAGTAATGTTGCTAAACGAGCTAAAACATCGTCTAATACACCACCTGTTTCACCAGCTTGCACCATCGCGCAATATAACTTGTCAAAGATCTTAGGGTGCTTACGCAGAGCGTCAGAAAAGTTAGTACCTTGTTGCACATCATCAAGAACTTCAGTAAGAGCAATTTTGAGCCTTGGGTTGGCGCATTGATCGCACATTACGCCCAAGCCACGTACCATCGATACACCTGCATTAACCAAGGTCGCTAATTGTCTTGAGAATAAAGCCAAATCTTTGACGGTTACCTTTTTCATCGTAAAGGCAGCAAAGTCAAAACCGCTCTTTACCTCTTTGATATCTTGAATAACAAAGCCTTTTTGTCTCCAAGTGTCTCGTGCTTCTTTGACTGTCACCGCAACCATTGTCTGCTGCACTGACTTGCCTTTAATATCTTTTAAATTGCCTAAAAACTTTGCCATGATTGCACCTCTTTATAAAAATTACAGGTAGGATTGTATAAAAATCAAAGGTTAGCCACTGATTGATCGAGATTGCACCATATCTCGCGATCGCAGATCTCCAGTCGCTTTTCGCTTCATTACTGGAGCAGGGTTTGGTCCTACTACACGCAATAATTCTTCGGGGCGCGAAGTCTTAGCTATGGCTGATTCAAAGGTGATGTCGCCTTCCATATATAACTTCGCCAAAACTGACTCAAGGGTCTGCATCGATTCTTTACCCCCGGTTTGAATAAAGCCATACATCTGTGCAGTTTTGCCCTCACGGATCAGGTTGGAAATCGCAGGCGTAACAATCATAATTTCTTGAGCCATCACTCGTCCAAATTGTCCTGGCTGGGGATTATGACGTTGGACAAGGGTTTGGCTTAGCACAGCAACCAGTGAGTTAGAAAGTTGCACCCGAATCTGCCCTTGCTGCTCGGGAGGGAATACATCTACCATCCGATCTACAGTCTGAGAGGCAGAACTAGTGTGCAATGTTCCAAATACAAGGTGCCCTGTTTCGGCTGCTGATACAGCCAGTTGAATGGTTTCTAAGTCCCGCATTTCACCAACTAAGATTACATCAGGATCTTCTCTCAGAGCTGCTTTGAGTGCATTAGCAAAGGTCTTAGTGTCTTCTCCGACTTGGCGTTGGTGGATAACGCTTTTAACCGATTCATATACAAATTCAATCGGATCTTCGACTGTAAGAATATGCTCGGCACGAGTTTTATTGATTGTTTGAATCATCGCTGCCAAGGTAGTAGTCTTACCAGAACCTGTTGGACCTGTAACTAGTACTAGTCCACGCGGCTTTTCGGTAAGTTCGCGGACAATCGGTGGCAAGTTAAGATCGTCCATATCGGGAATTTTGGAAGAAAGCGCGCGCAAGCAGGCTGCATAGGTGCCACGATCTTTATAGACATTGACCCGAAATCTGGCTAGCCCTTTTACGCCATAGGAGCAGTCTAACTCCCAATTTTGTTCGAGGTTCTTGCGCTGACCGTTATTGAGCATCGCAAAAATCAAGCGCTGACATTCTTCAGGACTAAGCGGATCGCGATCGGTGCGGGTGAGGTGTCCATTAATGCGAATGTAGGGAGGAAGCCCTGCGGAGATATGCAGGTCAGAACCTTTTCGTTCCACAACCTCTTCCATCAAGTCTTCGATGATGTAGTCCATTACCATAGCGGGCTATTCTCCTAATCAAATCCTAAATAAATGTATACTTCCCTAAATAACGCCTAAATAGCGCTTGAAACTTACGATTCACGCAATTTTTTAAAACAATCTAAAAAGTTCTCAGTGTTTAAACATAATTTAGAAAGTTCTAAGTGTTGTGCAATATGGACATTCAACTGTTTCGGGTGTGAGAATCGCGTCACAGTTTTCACATTCCAGTCCTTTGCCTCGACGGGCGCGTTCTTCAGCTTCACGACCTTTATCGGTATAGACGACTCGCAGTACTTCATCTAGAGTTGTAGCCCCTTCTCTTACCAACTGAAAAGCATATGCCATCAGGGTTTTCATCCCCTCTTGCACAGCAATTTCCTTGATCACTTCCGTAGTCGCTCCCTTATTGATCGCACTTTGCAAGCGTTCGGTCATTCTCATGATCTCGTATACACCTGCCCGACCTTTATATCCAGCACCACTACATTTGGGGCATACTCGTTGACCAGGAAGCATAGCTTCGCGGTTGACGATGTTGGCACGGTAGAAGGTCTTTTCAAGATCGCTACTAGGTAAGCCGAAGCGATCAAGTTCTTCTTGACTAGGGTTGTAGGGGATTCGGCAGTTGTCACAAACTCGGCGAAGCAGACGTTGGGCAAGTACCCCAATGATAGCGGTGCTTGCCATGAAAGGTTCTACACCCATTTCTTCAAGACGAGCAATACTGCTGGGAGCGTCATTGGTGTGCAGTGTGGTCAAAACTAAGTGTCCAGTTAAAGCGGCTTCGATCGCAGTTTTCGCAGTTTCTGCATCTCGCGTTTCCCCAACTAGGATTACATCAGGATCTTGACGTAAAAATGCTCTCAAGATGCTGGCAAAGGTCATCCCTTTTTCCCGTAGCACTTGGCATTGGGTCAGACCAGGGAGGTTATACTCAACAGGATCTTCGGCAGTACTGATGTTAATACCAGGGTCATTACATTCAGCGAGAGTTGAGTATAGGGTAGTAGTTTTGCCTGAACCTGTGGGACCTGTAACTAAAATCAGTCCATAAGGACGTTTAGCAAAACTTTGCATCAGTTCCAGACTCTCTGGATCGCTGATCAGTTTGTTGAGCCCGAGTTGGGTGTTGGAGTTATCAAGAATCCGTAAAACTACTTTTTCACCGTTTTGAGTAGGGCAAGTATTTACCCTAAAATCTACGCGGCGACCTTGGAAGTTACGTTTGAGCTTTCCATCTTGAGGAATGCGCTTTTCGGCAATATTCAGGTTGGAGATAATTTTAAAACGCGAGATTACAGCATTAACAATGTTGCGTGGCAAGCGTTTGCCTTCGCTCAGGAAGAAGTATTCGCGCAGTACGCCATCTTTGCGAAGACGTACACAGAGATCTTTTTCTTGTGGTTCGATATGAATGTCTGAACAGCCTTCTTTAAGAGCTTTAACGAGTATTTTATCAACAAGGCTAATGATCGGGGCGGAGTCTTCACCACCCACCATGAGTTCATCGCCTTGGTTTCCGTCAGTAATATCTTCACCAAAGACATCATCCTTGACTTGCAGATCTTCGTCACTGATCGCTCCCTCGGCTTTGGAGCTTTTGTTAATTTGAAACTGCACGATACTATCAAATGTGCGATGAAAGTCCTCACGGGCAATCACTCGCTTGATCACAGTTATATTTTTGAGCAGTCGAGCGATTTCATTTTGGGTCTTAAAGCTGTCGGGTGCAACTAAGGCGAGTGTGATACTGTTTTCTGTCTTTACCAGAGGTAGCATCTCGCAATCTCGACAACTAGAGATGGGGATAATGTTTGAGTCGAGTAAGGTGCTGAGAGTAGCAATGTCAAACTTGTCTATTTCAACATCAGGATCGATGGGTTCGATGCCATAGAGAACACGCAGTTCAAATAATTGCTGGCGCTTGTAGTAGCGGGTAATATCTGGGGCAAGTTGCTGCCCTAGAATTTGCTCTAATGCATTAAGAAAGGGGACGTTTTGTTCTTGGCTATCTTTGACAGCGCGATCAAATTGGTCGGTGGTGGCGTGTCCTGCTTGAACCAGTTTGCTCTCGAAGGGAGTTCGACCTCCTCGTTTAGCAAGAGCTTTAGTCTTATTTTTAAAGCCTGAGGCGGTGGTTGGTGCTTGATCTGATGTATTCATAGCCCAAGATTTCCTAAGTTCATTACCCAAGTATGGCAATCATAGCTGTTTGTACAACTATATGGGGCAAAATAGCACAACTGTTTGCTTACACTTTTAAAATTTGAGAGATTGCCAACGAATTTTCGGATTTTGAGCTAACATTTTCGCGATCGCGATCGCGCCTTGTTTATTCAAATGGCTGGGGTCAGAAAAAAGCTCTGCTTGATTTTGAATTGCTTGAGAAATATCAAGATAAGTAAAACCTTCACGGAGGGCAAGCTCTTCCATCCGTCGGTTAAAAGTGGATTCGTAACGAGTACGAATCCCATCTAAATAAGTGGCATGTAATGGCATATTCACCACTAAGAGTTCGATATTATTGCGGCGGCAAAAATCTACCACATTAGTAAAAGCATCAAACTGTGCGCCACTGGGCTCAAAATTGCGATAGTCGAGATCGTAATCTCCAGGAACTTGAGGAAATTTTTGGAAATAAATATTGGGCTCAAAAGTGACATCAAAAGCAACAAAGCCTTTGGAATCAAGAGCTGTGGCTGTACTGGGCATAGTGGAGGCGAGCAGAGCCTCGCTATTGCTAAGCATATGCGTATTGCGATCAAAACTTTTAACTACAGAAGCTCTTATTTCTTGACGCTTAGTAGAAGTAGTAAAAAGTGTGTTGATCGCTTGAGCTATTGGGTTTAATGCTTTAGCATCATTTGTATTATTGGTAGATATAAGCTCAGGATGAGAGCCATTATTTTTAAGCGTTTCTTGCAATTGCTTATAGCCAGTTGATGCGGCAATTTCATCATAGGTAAGGTCAGTGCGACCACTATTAAAAGCTCTTAAGCCATCTGCCCAAATAATTATGCGAGGGAGTTGAGGACGTGACAAGATCTGCGTGATTTGAAGGTTGACAACCTTAGCCGTTGCGCCATCTATACCGAGATTAAAAACACTGATATCTTTGTATCCTTTACTGATTAATGTTTTTTCTAATATGCTTGGGTCGATACCTCGTAACGCTCGAGAACTGCCAACAATCAAAACTTCTGGCGATCGCTGTTTGTTTGTGATCTGCCAATCGAGAAGGGCTAATTTTTCGTTAAATAAGGCGATATTAAAATTGAGGGCAGGTTTACTGGTGAGTTCCTTTTCAGGAAGATTTTCTTGAAGATTGATTTTTGGGTCAGCTATTACAAACTTAGTCGGCTCATTTGGCTGAGCGGAATAGTGCTGGGCGGAATAGTAAAGAGTGCGATCAATTGCCATGGTTGCACCGAGGCCGATCGCGAAACTGAGCAAACCAGTAGATAAAGAAAGAGTTTTGGGAGAAGTTTGACCAAGCCATTTAAACTTTAAAATATCTTTACTAAAGATAATCAGCTGCGCGATCGCAAATCTAGCCAGTTTTTGCCAATGAGTTGGCTGATCGTTATCTTCATGATCAAGAATTTCTATATTGTCATTTTGCTCTTCTTTAAGAAAAGATAATTCAGAATTTGCACTTTTTACGCCGATCGCTAGCAAATCAATCTCAAATGACCAGCTAGGATTTTTCTGACCAATTACGCGGCTTGATACAGTTACCGATTGAAAATATTCCGCAGAATGAACACTTCGCAATGTGTCTAACATTGGTAAAGCCATCTCTGCTTGCAAGATCGCCACGCGAGTTTCGCATAACAAGTTTAGGCAGTTATTTTGCAATAGTAACTTTAGCTTTGTCTGAGCAAGTTTTGGATCTTGACGGAAATTATTAAGCAATGCAGCAATAATTTCGGCGGCGATGATTGCGGACTGTGCGATCGGCAAGTCTACCCCCAAAGCCCATGCATTCCCATGCAATTTGAGGCGACGGATTCCCTCGGCGAACAAAACTGAACTTTCCAGATCCTGTGTACTTGTGGCGATCGCCTCTAAAATTTTTGTAGCGGAGCCTGTTTCCCGATCTTGACTATCCCGATCTTGACTATAAAGATATAAACAGTCTCCCTTTTGTTTTGTATGCGAAAGTTTTAGTCCAGCTAGCCCTTCTGGTAAAATGCTTGCTGATTCCAATCTTTGATTTAGAGCAAGTTGTTCAGTAGTTGAACTTAACCGACTCATTGTTAAATTTGAGTTTGGACTAGAATCTATAATTGAGTCTATTGGTAGTGGCTTCACATCTTTTGTATCTAAGGATGTTATTTCCATTTTGTATGGAAAAGGTCAGTCAGGAGGATGAAAATTTTGCTTCAAGGTTAGCACAGCAAATTAGCGACTAGATAAAAAGTTGTTTTTTGACCGCAATTGTCATTCTAAACGGCAATTGTTAAATCGGTTTTAAGATCCTGACAATAGTATTTAGAAATACGTTCAAGCATTTTGTCATATGTGATTATGTATGATAGATATGTGAAATATACATTATTTTTTTCTATCCCATTTAATTTTTGGGGAGTCCATGGTTCAAACTTCGTATCAAGGACAAAGACGCACGAGGAGCGAATTTGAGCGTCAATTGCACCGTTTAGAGCAAGATTCTCTGCGAATGGGTGCTCTTGTTGAGAACTCATTTTTTCTCGCTCATACAGCTCTATTTGAGCGAGATTTAGAAGCGGCTACCCGTATTAATGCCCAAGACAGACAAATCGATCAGATCTACCACCAAATTGAAATTGATTGTATCAATATGATCGCTTTGCAATCACCTGTTGCTCGAGATCTAAGATTGCTAAGTGCCTTGATGCAACTAATCCGCGATATTGAACGGATTGGCGACTATGCCGAAAACCTTGGCGAAATTGCCATTAAACTTTTTTCTTACCCGCCTTTACCTTATCTCAGTGAATTGCAGGTTATGTCTCATCGCAGCAGAGCTATGCTTGCCATGAGTTTAGAATCGTTAGCGAATCTTGATGCCAAGATCGGCTTACAAATTAAAGCCAAAGATGATGCGGTGGACGATGACTATAAGCAGATCTATGACTTACTTGCCGCTCAAAGACTATTTGGGGAACCAATGGAACCTGTAATGTTAATGGTGTTAGCTATTCATCATTTAGAACGCATGGCAGATCATGCAGCTAATGTTGGTCTACGCGTTGCTTATATTGTCACTGGTAAACTTGGCTAATTACGAAAGCTCTTTTTGACCGATGTCAAAATTAATTGGCTTTTATTAGAACGCTTGCGCTTTAGCAAGGTAATCTAGGAGGGTGCTTTATAGCACATTTGAATTTATGTGGGAAAGTTTTAAGGATTGAAATGAAGTCATATTTGGCTGCTGCCGTACAAATGACCAGTGTTTCGGATATAGACAAAAATCTTGCTCAAGCGGAAGATTTGATCCAACTAGCCGTGAATCGAGGTGCAGAATTAGTTTGCTTACCTGAAAACTTTTCATATTTGGGTGATGAGAATGAAAAGACAAGACTGTCTACAGAAATTGCCGAAAAAAGTGAAAAGTTTCTAATTACGATCGCTCAGCGTTATCAAATTCTACTTCTTGGTGGTGGGTTTCCTGTACCTGTACCCACTACCAGTAATTCATCTCCGATCAAGATGTACAATACAGCCTTGCTGATTGGTCGTGCAGGTGAAGAACTCGCTCGTTATCAGAAAATGCATCTATTTGATGTAAATCTGCCTGATGGCAATATTTATCACGAATCCGCAACTGTCCTTGCTGGTTTAGAGGCTCCGCCAGTATATTGTTCAGAGAAATATGGCAATTTGGGGTTGTCAGTTTGCTATGACGTGAGATTTCCAGAGCTATATCGTCATCTGTCAAAGAATGGCGCCAATGTATTATTTGTACCTGCGGCTTTTACAGCTTTTACAGGTAAAGATCATTGGCAAGTTTTATTACAAGCAAGGGCTATTGAAAATACCAGCTATGTAATTGCACCCGCTCAAGTGGGGATGCACACGCCACGCCGTCACTCTCATGGTCATGCAATGATCATTGATCCATGGGGAATTGTACTTGCTGATGCGGGCGATCGCACTGGTGTAGCGATCGCGGAAATTCAACCATCACGCATAGAGCAAATTCGTCGTCAGATGCCATCTCTTCAACATCGTACTTTTTCTTGCTAAATCCAGAAATAAAAAGCGCCGCTGTGCTTTTATTTCTACTAAAACCTTGCAATAATTAAGGACTTGTAGAGTTTAAGATTACCCCTAATGAATATGTATTAAGATCATCATGATAATAGTTTTAATTTTTTAAGATAGATCTAAGTATCCTTAAAATTCCATCAAATTCTTTTTTAGGACGAGCGGTTATGCAATCCTTTCCTGTACTTGGTAATACAATCCGTCCACTTCAACACCGAGATTTAGAGTTCATTCAGCGCTTTGCTTCACCAAGCGATCTGGCTCAAATCGCGGTTAGCGATCTTAGCGGTTGTCGCAGTCGTCAAAAAGTTAGCTTGCATCAGCTGGCTAGTTGGTTGCCTGCGCCTGTACAAACTCTACTCAAGCCTTATGTACGAGCCTACGTATCAGAATGCAATGGAATCATTCAAGGCTTTATCAGAGTGTCGCCTTTTAACAACAACAGTAGTACTTGGAAGATTGATCGGGTTGTTGTTTTACCTGAAGCCCAAAATGGTCAGCATCATGTTGGCACTCAACTGATTCGATATTGTCTAGAATCTTGCTTGGAAGCAAGAACATGGGTATTGCAAGTCGATATTAATCAGAAAGACACGATTGCTCTATATCGTCAGAATGGATTTCAGCCCCTTGCCCAATTTACAGATTGGGAAATTGGTACTGAAAGTTTGCATGAACTTGCTCAGCGTTCTCCCGATCTACCAAATTTGATGCCCGTTAGCAATGCTGACGCTAGCTTGCTCTATCAGCTTGATACAGCCGCAATGCCTCCACATATTCGTCAAGTTTATGATCTGAATATCGACGATTTTCGATCTAAAACGATCGACAAAATGATTAATCATGGGTCACTCTTGATTAACCATTTGCAAGATGTTTCAGGCTATGTCTATGAGCCACAGCGCAAAGCTGCGATCGGTTACTTTTATTTACTATTACAGCGTCCTACCGCTAATCAGCAAAATGAAAAGCTAGTTCACCATTGTCAACTTACAGTTCACCCTGCTTACACATGGCTTTATCCTGAACTAACTTCGCAGATTGCTAAGATTGTGACTAAGCATTCGGCTGAGCAAGTTCTTGATAATGTTAGTCTGCAACTATCTTCGGCGGATTATCAGCCTGAACGCGAAGATTATTTGGAAAGCATTCAGGCGCAGCGTCAAGGGCATTCTTTGTTAATGGCGCGATCAGTGTGGCACAAAATCCGTGAAGCCAAACCTGTACTTGATGGCTTACAACTTTCACGAATGTTGTCAGGCTTACAACCCGCTCAAAAACCGATTCCAGGAAGGATTGAAACTCTAACTCAACATCAGCATACCGATGAGTCGTTATAAAAATATTTCTCATCATTAAAATCTAAGATTTAGATACAGCGCATAGCGCTGTATCTAAATCTTATGTTGGGATTAGCGATATTAATTGTGACTAAGCAACCCGATTTTGGTTTAATTTATACAAAACAATGATCCACAAGATCGTTAGGATTAGACACTGGACATTTAGGCATCGGATGCACTTTCAAAAAGCTCGACTATGAAAATTCTCAAAATCCAGACATTACGTGGTCCAAACTATTGGAGTATCCAACGACATCAGCTTGTTGTCTTGCGATTAGATTTAGAGGATTTTCAAGTACAACGCACTAGCTTTTATCAAAACCTATGCAAGGTCTTGCCAAGTTTAGCGGGGAAAGATATAGCTCAGCGGACAGATAAAAATGACGCTGATTTTTTGGCTGAGATAGTTAAAGATATTGCGATCGCCCTCCAAGGCTATATCGGCATGAAGGTGGATTTTGGGGCAATTAGACCCACGGTCGAAAATAATGTCTATCAAATTGTATTTGAATATCAAGCCGAGCTAGCAGGGCGCTATGCTGCGCGTGCAGCAGTACGGATTTGTACAAGTATCTTGGAGACAGAAACCTATCCAACTACTGAGTTGCAAGAGGATTTAAAAGATTTAAGAGATCTTCGCCTCGAAGGTCAGTTAGGTCCGAGTACGGAGTCGATTGTTGCTGAAGCCAAAGCTAGAAAAATCCCTTGGTTAGAACTTGGTAGCCGCGCCATGATTCAACTTGGGTATGGGGTAAATCAAAACCGAATTCAGGCGACTTTATCGAATAAAACGGGAATTTTAGCGGTAGAGCTAGCCTGTGACAAAGATGGCACAAAGCAGATTTTACGTGATTCGGGTGTGCCAGTACCAAGGGGAACAACAATCAGATCACCTAAATATTTAGAAGAGGCGATCGCAGAAGTTGGCGGATTTCCAATCGTAATTAAGCCATTAGATGGTAATCATGGACGTGGGATCACCATTGAAGTGCGTACTGTCAAAGAGGCGATCATTGCCTTTGATATGGCTCAAGAGGTATCTCAAGAAGTAATTATTGAAAGATTTCATGCAGGAAGAGATCATCGCATATTGGTGATCGATGGCAAATTTGTCGCCGTTGCTGAGCGCGTTCCTGCTAATGTCACAGGCGATGGGGTTTCATCGATTGCCCAACTGATTGAAATTACTAACCAAGATTCGCGTCGTGGGGATGGTCATGATAATGTCTTAACCCGTATTGAAATTGATCGTACTAGCATTGATATCCTGGTTAGACAAGGCTTTACGCTAGAGTCAATACCTCCAACGGGTCAAGTTTGCTATCTCAAAGCAACTGCTAATCTAAGTACAGGCGGCGTGTCCGTTGATCGTACTGATGAGATTCACCCCGAAAATATTTGGTTAGCTGAACGAGTTGCCCGAATTATCGGTCTGGATATTGCAGGCATCGATATGGTCACAAAGGATATTTCGCTACCTGTGCGTCAAGTCGATGGAGCGATCGTGGAGGTGAATGCGGCGCCTGGATTTAGAATGCATACTGATCCTAGCATCGGTACACCCCGTAACGTTGCGGCTCCAGTGATCGATATGCTCTTTCCCCCAGGGGCGCCAACGCGCATCCCGATCGTTGCTATTACTGGCACAAATGGCAAAACCACTACTACTCGTTTAATCGCGCATATCTTTAAGCAGACAGGTAAGAGAGTTGGATTCACTACCACCGATGGCATTTATATCGGTGAATGTTTAGTTGAAAAAGGCGATACTACTGGTCCCCATAGCGCTCAAGTAATCTTGCGAGATCCGACCGTTGAAGTTGCTGTCTTAGAAACGGCAAGAGGCGGACTTTTGCGCTCTGGGTTAGGCTTTGATGGCAGTGATGTTGGTGTGGTTATCAATGTCCAAGCTGATCACCTTGGCATTGGTGACATTGATACAGTCGAAGATTTGGCTCGACTAAAAAGTGTAGTCGTTAAGACTGTTTTACCAGATGGCTATGCAGTTTTAAATGCTGATGATCCTTTGGTTGTTGCTATGGCGGCAGACATGAAAGTCAAGGTTGCTTATTTCAGTATGAATCCTGATAATCCTCTGATTCACTCACACCTTGAGCAAGGTGGCTTAGCATCTGTATATGAAGGCGGTTATTTAACAATTTTGAAAGGCGATTGGAAACTACGGATTGAAGAAGCCGTGAACGTACCTTTGACCCTCGGCGGTCGCGCTGCTTTCATGATTCAAAATTCTCTAGCGGCAAGTCTTGCCGCATTTACTCAAGATGTACCAATCGAGCAGATTCGCGAAGCTTTAGCCAGTTTTGTCGCTTCTAGTGAACAAACTCCAGGACGGATGAATTTATTTGATCTAGGAAAGTTTCATGCGTTAGTTGATTATGCTCATAATCCTGCGGGATTTAAGGCGATCGCGGATTTTATTCAAAAATGGGAAGGTGAAAGCATCGGCATTATTGGTGCACCTGGCGATCGCCGCGATGAGGACATTATTGAGTTAGGACAATTAGCGGCCAATATGTTTGATCGGATTTTTATTAAAGAGGATAAAGATTTACGGGGACGCGCACCTCGTGTCGTAGCCAACCTTTTGCGTCAAGGAATCGCCGAGGTAAATGCTGATATTCCTTGTATTACAATTCTTGATGAAACAGAAGCTCTCACAGCAGCCTTGGATAGCGCTCCTCAAAGTAGTTTAGTTGTCGTATTTCCTGACAAAGTGGATTCGGCTATTGCTATTATTGAAGCGCGAAAGTCGAAAATGTTGTAAAGTCCGCTTATGTCGCGTGTAATTTGCCTTGGCGAAGTCCTAATCGATCAGATAGCTGAAGACATAGGCGTACCCTATGAGCAAGTTAGCTCTTGGAAACCATTTTTTGGTGGAGCGCCTGCCAATGTTGCTTGTGGTTTAGCAAAGTTAGGAACACCTGTAAGCTTAATTAGCTGCGTGGGTCAAGATGATGCAGGGAACAATTTGCTTAAGCAGTTGGGTGCATCAGGTGTAGAAACTTCGGGTGTACAAGTGCATCCTGAGTCCACCACTCGCGAGATATATGTTACTCGCGACGCTAATGGCGATCGCAGTTTTGATCGCTTTAATGGTGATGATCAGACCATATTTGCTGACACTTTGATGTCTGCAAAAGACCTGCCTGAGCATTTATTTGCTGATGCTAAGTTTTTAGTATTAGGTACGCTAGGTTTGTCTAGTCCTCAAACTTCAAGGGCGATCGGGCGAGCGCTCAAACTTGCCGATCAGTATTTTGTAAAAGTAGTAGTCGATATCAATTGGCGGTCGATGTTTTGGACAAATCCTGAACAAGTGATTAAGCTGTTGCCAGTTTTGTTAAAGTACACTGATTTCCTGAAAATGACTGAGGATGAGGCAAAGCTGCTGTTTCGATTAACTAGCCCTGCCGCGATCGCCCAAGCCTATAGTCATCTCGAAGGGATTGTGATTACTAATGGTGATCAAGATTGTCGCTATTATTTAGGCGAGAAACAGGGCAAACAGGCAACTTTTCCAGTTTACTCAACCGATACAACTGGTGCAGGCGATGCTTTTTTGGCTGCATTTATTCATAAGATTTATGATCGTCCCCTTACAAATTTGCTCGATCCTAAATTTGTAAATCAAGCGATCACCTATGCTTGCGCCGCAGGAGCTTTGTCTACTTTGGATGTAGGCGCAATATCTGGACAACCAAGCGATCGGCAAATTCGCGAATTTTTAGCGATGCGAGAGGCAAAACATTAATCATGCATTCTTTATCTCTGCCCACATGGGTAATTCATATTTCTAGCGTGATCGAGTGGGCTTTAGCGATTTGGCTGATTTGGGCATATGACAAGCAGCATCCAAATCGTGGTTGGCGTGGTTTAGCATGGGCGATGTTTCCTGCTTTAGTCAGTGCGATGTGCGCTGTTACTTGGCACTTTTTTGATAATGCTGACTCATTGGAATGGCTAGTAACGGTGCAAGCATTTTTGACTTTAATCGGCAATACCACTCTAGCGATCGCGGCTTATCTCATTTGGAAGAAATCCCCTAAAAGCAGTGACGCATAACGTAAATCGATTTACGAAGACAATTTTATACAATTATGCCAAAAGAAGCTTTATTCGGATTATCTTTATTTCCTTACCTTGCCTTTCTTTGGTTCGCAACCAAATCGGGACAATTTCCAAAATTGGGACTTTGGGGATTTTATGGCACCTTAGTTTTTGTGGCGATTACAATTCCCGCAGGGCTATATGCCCAATTGCATTATGGCGAAGCTTTAGCAAATGTTGATTGGCTACATGGTAGCGCTGAGTCATTTTTAACCATTACGAATATTTTGCTGGTATTAGGTTTTAAAAACGTTATTAAACCTAAAGATTAGTGGTGACACTTCAAAGTATCTAAATCTCTAGGAATATAATGAGAAATTATGTAGTTAACTTTGCTGGCTGCCAATGCGAGGGATTTATGAACAGACATTATCGATACATTTCTGAATTTTCAACAATCGCAATCTTGGCGATCGCTAGCACTATGATCAGTCCTGCATGGGCGCAGCAGAATGGATCGATCCAGCCTCAAAAGGGTGATGCCGATCTATTGCGACCAGCGCAGGGGCAAGTAATTTTGCCAACTAATACTGATCAGTTTTCACCAAGCAAAGACTTGCCTAATTCTAGTCTCAAGATTCAAAGCGTCAATTTTGAAGTTGGCGCTACCGAACCAGTCATACCTGGCAATTCCAACGCCTCGCCTCAAAAAGTCAATAAATCGGGTACTTTCATCAGCGATCCACTTAACGCAATCCAAATTTTCCAAGAGTCTGGCTCATCTCGTCGTGAGAAGTAATTAAGCAGCGTGCTTTGCACGCTGCTTAAAAGTATATTTAGGAAGCTCTAATGAAATTAAAACAACTAAATGAGCTGCTCGATAATTAATTATTTTTAATACAATCAAAAGTAGAACTTGGCTGAACAATAATTTTAGTTTTGTCACTTAGCATTGTTCTAAAAGTCTTTTTTATTTCTTTTTCACTTTTATTTTTACCAATCTTAAAATTGGGTATTTCTTTACCAGCACGTCCATTCTTGTAAGTTACAAGTTCTGAATGAGCATAGTTATCTGATTCAGGCTTATGTTCTATTGCAAATGTATATACTCCTTGTGGATCGATTTTAGAAGGAATATCAGAAACAGAAAATCCCGCTACTCCACAACACAGATAAACCAGCGCTGAACCAGATGGAAACTGAACATCCTCTGGCTGACTATATTTTTGCCTATTTACTGACCAATCTGGAAACTTAATTGAGTCAGGAGCTAAGCGATCTCCCAACACTTCGTCAGGGCAAAATCGTCTATATAAAAGTTCATTTGACCCGAAATTATTTTCAATGCTGCGCTGCCCTTGAAACATTCTTTGAGGGCGTTTAGGATTCGATATATTCACGAATTTCTTTTAGAGTCTTTAAGATGTCACGAGTAGATATTTGCCAAATTTCTGGGGTTGAGACTCTATCAGATTTAGCAGCCAAAATTTCGCCATTATTGAAAAATTCAATATCAGCATATCTGTTCTGATATTTTTTAGAAAGAAATGAAATACAAACTCCTTCATCAACAGAAGCTGCAATTCGATCACAAGGAAAAGTAAGTTTTCTGAGATATTCTAAACACTCTGAAGCCCAATATATAGATAGGTTATTAGGTGGCTCTATTTCAAGATCTTTCCAATTTTCAGCAAGTTTGTTTAGCTCAGACATTTTTTGAGAATACCAGTTTTTGATATTCTGATGCCGAGAAGAAGTATTTTTAGTCTTATAAAAACCAAAACTTGGAGAGCTAAATTCTTTGGTTTCTAAGAAACTTAAGTAGTAATCATTGATAGGTCTGAAAATTTTTCGTGAGATGAGTCCTGAAGGATAGGATGATTTTGAGGTTATAGGTGGGTTGGATTTAATGAAAGGTCTTGAGTCAATCTTTGAAGAAAACATGGCTATTAGTTACTAAAAATTAGAGGCGACAATTAGACTAGATCTATTTCTCAGTTTCTTCTAAAAAATTGATACTTTGAGATAAAACATTGGCAATGGATCGGGCTGCACCAATATCCATGACTATTCCAAATTCTACTTCACGAACATACCCATCACGCTCAACACTATCGACTTGTGTGCCTAAGGTATTGTCAGGTAAAAACTCATATTTCAATTGACTAGGAATTGGGACTCTCTCATTGTAAAGCGAAATAAATATTTTGCCTTGAGGTGTCACACTTGCGTGAGCACCGTCAGCAGTAACAACCCGAAAAAGGTTGCTTTTAATATAATTAAACGTAATTAATTCAGTATTGTTTTGAGATTGCGAGTCTAAAGTAGGGTCTTCTGGCACGAGATAATTGCAACCTTAAATTTAAATAAAATCAAGTTTTACATTAGTCTATATTATTTCATATTTTTCATTACCTTTTCAAGTAGATTCTAGTTGTTTCTCTGCCAGCATATGCCCTGTGGCTAAGCCGCAAGCTCTTTTTATTGGCAGGGATGCCGCTAAAGCAAAGGCTCCTTGACGCGCGATCGCCCCATCGATTGTGGTGGTTACGACAACATCTAACCCAGCCTGAAATGCAATCATCGCTGCCTGATAAGCAGTTAAAACTCCACCGATCGCCATTGGTTTGAGAATAATAATATCGGCGGCTTTAGTATTAATCACTTGCTGCAATTGCGCGATATTATTTACCGATTCATCGGCAGCTAACAGAATTGATTGCGATCGCCCAACTTCTGCCATACCTGACAAATTAGCCGCCGCAACGGGTTGCTCAACATATTCTATCTGGAGCAATTCCAGCTTTTTTAAATTGGCGATCGCCTCAGGTACTGACCATGCTTGATTGGCATCAATGCGAATTTGGATAGAACTTCCAACCTGCGATCGCACTGCTTCTACTCTTCGCAAATCCGCTTCAAAATCGTCAGTTCCTACTTTGATTTTGAGACAGCGGTAACCTTGTAGTATATATTCTCTTGCTTTTATCGACGCTTGTTCAGGAGCGATCGCTCCAATTACGGCATTAACTAGAACGCGCTCACGAACTTTGCCAGAACCAAAATTTGCTAGCAATTGCGAAAGCGAGATCCCTTGATCTTGCGATAACAGATTGAGTAATCCTAGTTCAATCCCATGTTTAGCAGCAGGTGTGCGCTCATAATATTTGAGTAAGTTTTCAATATCGCTCAAATTTTGAATTTCTGCATTAATAAGCGATCGCTGCACTTCTCTTAAAGTTCTTTCAGTTTCGATAAGAGATTCCATCCCAAAACCATCAAGTGGTGCTGCTTCGCCTAAGCCAATATGCTGAACTTCACGATCAGAGTGGCGAGTGCTAATCTCAATCATAAATCCTTGTCGATGGGAAAGTGCTCCTAAAGCTGTCTGAAAGGGTTCGCGAAAAGCAAGCTGATAAGGTCGATATTGAATAGATTGAACAATAAAAGTCATAGCTTATGCAAGTCAAAAGTTATAAAAAGTTATAAGATTCTCGATGTATGTTGGAAATAAGATTTTATAGTTTATATTCAAAGAACGAACTAATTTAGAAAGTTTAGAATAATGATCAAGCAAGGTTTTTTGATTTCTGCGAGCTTACTTGCCTTTAGTTTAGTGGCAAATGTCGCTTCCGCTTCTGCTGAGCAATGGTATTTTTATGTTAAAAACAGTAGCAACACTACTATCAAAAAACTATTGGTAGGTGAGCCAAATGCAACTTGGGGAGCGTTTGATATTGGCACAGGAATCGTTCCTGGTGAAAACACCAAAATGGTCTGGGATACTTCTACTAACAACCAGTTATGTAAACAATGGATTAAAGCTCAATTTGCTGACGGCAGCGAAAGTAGTCCATCATATATTGACTTCTGTAAAAATCTAGATGACCCTATCGTCTTCCAGTAGTTTACGTACAAAAAAAGAGTGAGCTTATTTAGCTCACTCTTTTTTTGTTTTAGGCGATCAATTTATTAGAAAAATTTTACCGTGGTTGTGGGGGGGGG
>JBBRMK010000001.1:0-131988 GCA_038230875.1 Pseudanabaenales cyanobacterium | reverse complement strand
GAGCATGGAGCAGGTAAGCCGAGATGAATTTTTGAGTTGGGATCAAATACAAGGAATTTTTAAATACCAGTTTTCTCTAAAAAAAAAGACAACTGGGAAAGTGTCAAACGAATCAGCATAGATGAAGTAAGTCAACGCAAAGGACATGGAGATTTTGTCACAGTTGTATCAGATATTGATTTGGGAGAATTACTCGAAGTAATTGATAGCCACAAACAAGATGAAATCATTGAAGTCCTTAAACAGCAGCCACTTGAGACAAGACAAAAAGTTGAGGAGGTAAGTGTTGATATGTGGGGAGGATTCCCAAAAGTCGTGAAAGAGGTATTCCCAAATGCAAAAGTTGTCATTGACCGATTTCATGTTATGCAACCAGTGATTAAAGAGTTAAATCAACTGCGTAAATCAACTGGGATTAAAATTAAAGGCTCTCGATTTATTTTGCTAAAAAATAATATTGACTTAACTGAAGAACAAAAGATTAAATTAGAAGATATATTGAAATATTCTAAGCGTTTGCGATTAGCCTATATTCTAAAAGAAGATTTCAGAACTATTTTTGAGACTTGCAAAACTCCTGAAGATGGTTATGAAAAATTGCAACTTTGGCTTCAAAAAGCTAAAGTCGTCTATGGAGCAGTTTTAGATACCATTCGTAAACATCTAGATAATATTTGTAACTACTTCTTAAATCATACTTCTAGTGGTGTGATGGAGGGTATTAATAACCGCATCAAACTAATTAAACGGCAAGCTTATGGTTTTATAAATTTTACAAACTTTAGATTTAGATTACTTGCTTGTCTTTCTCATTAATTTTGCTTATCCCCTTATACTCAGAAGAGCCACTATTTTAGAGACGCAAGATACAGCAACAGCGCGTATTCTCCACATCCGTCATGGCTCACAGCAACCAATTGGCGAAGATCCAGAGTAGTTGTTTCGTTAGCAATTGGTGCTATCTCATCATCACCTAAAATCGGCTTAAATAAATAGAGCGATCACATTTCTTAGTTTTTTCTTTGCAATAAAAGCGGGCATCCAATGGCATATAGCAACTTCACGCTAAGACAGATCGAAAAAGACTTTCATTTGCAAATTGAAGAAAAAATTGATTTGTTTGACTATATCGCAGCGATCGCCCCTAGTGACGATATTAAAAAGATTCTTGCTGAAAATATTCCTCTTGCGCTTGCCATTAACACCGAAAAAGCGCGATCAGAATTTTTGATTGCCCCAACCTTGTTGGAGCTAAGACGGCGATCGCCAATTCCCATTAGCCTGTTTTCTGGCACAGAATTTAGCATTAGTCCCGAACAAGGACTTACAGGTTATTGCGATTATCTCATCAGCCTATCCAAACAACAACTCAGGATTAGCGCCCCAGTAATTGCGATCGTTGAAGCTAAAAATGAGGATATTAAATCAGGACTTGGGCAATGTATTGCGGAAATGGTTGCGGCTCAATTATTTAACGAACTAGAAAACAACGATATTGATACCATTTATGGCATCGTCACGACTGGGGAAATCTGGAAATTCCTGCAAATAACTGAGCAAACTGTAGCGATCGATCTTACGGATTACTACATCACAGACATTGGCAAGATTCTTGGTATCCTCCTAAACTTCGTTTTGATTTTTAAAGCAAATTAAGAAATAAATCTTTTTGTCCCCATAACATCCAAGCTCCACCGATCGCCATAAATGCGAGCACAATTTGCCGAAACTGAAGGGGACTCATCCGCTTGAGCAGAGCCTTACCGACAAGATTGGCAGGTATGGCAGCTAAACCGATCGCTAAGCCTGCAATTAGCTGATCCTTCGATATCGCGGCAAATACACCATAGGTAATCAATTTAAATAAATGAATAATCGTCATGTGGGTTGCCTTGGTGGCGATCATTTTTTCTTTTACTAGTCCATAGCGTAAATAGAAAGGATTTAGCACAGGACCAGTTGTGCCGACTAAACCAGATACATAGGCTTTAAGGAAACCCGCAGGCATGATATGCCAAGCTTGTAGTTGAAAGCCAGATTTAGAGGATTGAGGGATTTCTTCGGGAATGAATTCTGATTGCTCTAGCTCACTTAACTCACTTAATTCACCTAACTGATTTAGCTCGATTACCTCCTCTAATTCTTCTAACTTATGGGAATTATTAAGCAGTTTTATATTTTTGAAATTTTTATCTTCAACAACTTTTTCAGGGCTTTTTTCCAATTCAAATAAAAACGCGCTAATAATCAAAAAAATCGCAATAACTATTTGTAGCCAATCGAGATGGATCTGGGTAAAGGTATATGCACCTAAAACTGCCCCTACGATCGCACCTGGTGCATACCAAGCCGTTAACTCCCAATCAATCTCACGCCAAAATAACAACACACGATGGGCATTGCCAAAAAACATTCCAATCGTAATCACAGGTGGAACGGCGGCGGCTCCCATGAGCAGATTAACTAACGGAATCAAGATGAAGGGGCTGCCGCCGCCCGCTAGCGTGCTAACAATCCAAGCAAAAAAGCTAACCACACTGAGATATACAATTGGCAAGAATTCTGACATTGGTGATCGCTATTCCACTTCTAAAGTCCTCAAATAATTACAGCACATGAATCCATCGACCAGAATTTATTTAAGTGAGATCGATCAAAAATTTTTATCGCAGTTACGAGCAATCGATTGTGCTTGTCTAGGTGATTTTTGGAGCTTAGAAGCCTATAAGCGTGAAATTGAGAATCCTAGAAGTTATGTATTAGGCTTAACTACTGAAAATCATGAGTTACTCGGTTTTGGTTGTCTGTGGGCGATTCTCGAAGAAGCACATATAACCGTATTAGCAGTACGTCCCGAATATCAAGGTCAAGGATTTGGCAAGTCAATTGTCTGGGGATTGCTTAAAAAAGCCCGTGATCGCCAGTTAGAATGGGCCACCCTAGAAGTACGCGCTTCAAATTATATAGCGATCGCTTTATACGAGAGCTTTGGCTTTAAGGAAATTGGCAGAAGACCTAAATACTATGAAGTAACAGGTGAAGACGCACTGATGTTATGGTGCAAGGGATTGCATACGCCAGAATTTGACATCTTGCTAGAGCAATGGCATGAATCGATTTCAATGAGTTTATTAGCTAAGGGATGGAATTTATAGTAGAAGTGTGCACTTCTACTATGCGATAGAATTTAGTTAGGGTTTATTAGCAATTAAGGCGCTTTAGCGTTAAAGGTCTGCAAATGATAAGAGTATCCGACTGGACAAAGAAGACTATCAGCATGGTGCTTGCTAGTTTTGGGCTTTGGAATGTAGCGATCGCTAGCACCAATGCTCAAGTAGGCAACGTCATTGTTTATATTGCAGGCAATAATCCTGTAACTCTAAATGTGGCAAGGCAAGTAGTAACTAATCCTGTGATTGCGTCAATAAATGGACAGACTTCAATCTTGGCAGGTTCATTTGACGCGGCGACCGCAGATTATGTGACAAGAGAACTGCAACGGCGCGGATTAGCGGCGCAACAAACTTATCAGGCGATTAATCAAATAACTAACACTTCACCTTTTGTAACATTGCCGACTTATTTGCCTACTAACAACTCAACTACAAGCATTCAAAATTCAGCACAATATCGCTACGTTACTGCGATTCCGATGAATGCTGGAGGTATGGTGGCTTTAGCGCAGGTACAACAGCTTATTCCTAACGCATTTGTCACTAAGTCATTTCGGGGTGACTATATTTATGCTGGCGGATATACAAATCGAGACGCCGCCGAATCTTTGAAACATTTTTTGCGATCGCAAGGATTAGCGGCTCGTGTACTCTATTTTTAATTAATTCAGATAATTAATTCAGAAGATATAGGCGATTCGAAACGTATACCTTCTGGGTTTGATAATGTTGAGCCAATTACTGATTACAGCGTAAATTAATTATGGATCCTATACTAAGACAAGGTAGCAATGGTAATGCTGTAACTGAATTGCAGCAACTCCTTCTAAAAAAAGGATTTTATAATGGCAAAATCGATGGCGATTTTGGTGTTGTCACTACAAACGCTGTCCTAAAGTTTCAAAAAGCAAATGGGTTGACGACTGATGGGATCGTTGGCAGATCGAGCTGGACATCACTTCGTCCAGTTAGCCAACCAGTTAGCCAGACTCCAATAACTACATTACCAACATTATTACTAGGCTCAAAAGGAGCAGCAGTTACTCAAGCTCAGCAACTGCTTAAAGCAAAAGGCTATTACCAAGGTCGCATTGATGGAGACTTTGGTATGGGTACAAGAGATGCGATCGCTGCCTTTCAACGCGCTAATGGCTTGACTGTCGATGGCAAGGTGGGCGAACAAACTTGGAAAAAGTTGCAAGCACCAGCGATCGCAGATGTCACACCGCAAGAGCCAGTAATTGTTATCGATATAGTGCGTCCCACATCGCCCGAGCTAACCCCCGCAACCCCAACTGCTCCGCTAGCAAACACGCCAATTCCGACTCCATCGTCGATTTTTATACCCGTATCATCACCCGTATCAACCAACATACCAGCCACCTCAACTACTACGCCAGCTTCAATGCCGACCGCCAACGCGATCAGTTTAGTGGATGCGGCAAATAGTTACAGTCGCGCTAAGTTGTCTAACCAAACAGCCGCAATTAATACTTTACAAGCAAGTATTTCACTAGAAATATTGCAGCAGTTTTTCCAACGTTGGCAAATTGCCTCTGGACAAACAACTACAGCAACATCCCTACAAGATGCGTTTGGTAGTTACAACAATAGCCAAATACTAAATCAAAATCTAGCTTTACAGTGGTTACAGAGCAACCTTTTAACCCAAGATATTACCCAATTTCGTCAAGATTGGTCAAATCTGACATTAGCAGTTAGTCAGCCATTAGATCCGCCTTTTAGTCCATCTCAACTAACTTCTCCCCTAGCAAGCATCCCACAACTCATAAACCTTACTGACGCTGTAAAAGTTTATAATCGCACTAAATTTCCTAATCAAGTAACTGCGTTAGAAAAACTCCAAGCATCTTTTTCAGCCCAGACAATGCAGCAGTTTTTCCAACGTTGGGCCCTAGCCTCAGAACAAAACGCGATCGCTATTTCTTTGCTAGATATATTCCAAGATTACGACAGCCAAAGATTTCCTAGTCAAGTAACAGCATTGCAGTGGTTAGAGAAAGAACTAACTACGGTACAACTAGAACAATTCTCGCGAGATTGGCAAGTTTAAATAAAAAGTGTTTTATACCCCGTCCATGTTGAAAACCGAAGTTTTCGATATGGACAAAAAGAAAAACCCAAAGCGGGGCTTTGCCCTGCGACCCTCTACAAAAACTACGGGTTTGATCTTAAACGCGGTATTAAGGTGATACTCCCTTCCCAGTATAAAAATAGACATTAAAAACCAAGAATTAGCGTTGCGGCGCTCCGCGCCGCAACGCTAATCTTTCGCTGGGAAAGGAGTATCTAACAATAAAAGTACCCAATTTATTAAAACTAAAATGTGGTTGTGGCGCGCGAAGCGCGGCACCAACACCATAAAATATTTTCTAGAAAACGCCTAAGTGCATTTTTATCTAAACTTTACGGCTCCTTGTCGGCGAACTATCCAACTGTCCATAGTCCACTCCACGACTGTTGATGGCAAACCACTACCTGATAACTCATTAATATCGATCTCATTCCCCAAAGTCAAGACATTAGGGAAATTCTCGGCAATTTCGACCATTTTTCGTAAGGGTGGAGAGTTGCTTTTATTGGCACTAGTGGTGAGCATCGCGCCTGTTTGCTGCAAAATAGTGATCGCCGTTTTATTATTAGGAATTCGCACACCCAGAGTGCTAATACCTTGATTTAACTTGCATCCGCGATCGCTAGCGGGCAAAACTAAAGTCACGGCTCCTGGAAAATATTTATGAGCCATATGTTGCCAAATTTTTAAGGCAGGATTATCGATATCTATGTATGGCAATAAATCCTGCCAACTAGCTGTCATCAAGATTAATGGCTTATCAAGCGATCGCTGCTTGATTGTAAAAATATCAGCGCTGCGATCTGGTCGTACTGCCAACGCAGGCACAGTATCGGTAGGGAAGCTCACTAATTTCCCGTCTTTTGCACCATTGACTAAAACAGCTAGCGAAACTAAAGCCACTAAACCGATGCCTCCTGATGAGTTTGCGAAATCAAACGTAGATCAACTTCTTTATTTTCTAGTTCAGCCACAGAAGCTACTATCCCTGGTCCAAAAAATCGAGTTAACTTATCTTGTTTTTGTTGCCAAAAGTCGAAACCCATCAAAGGTGAGTGAAACCGCAAAACTAAACTATAAGCTCCTTTAGTTTGTTCAGCTTGAGAAACCTCTTCATATATAGAAACTAATACAGGGCGTTCCTCATCGGTCGGACTCATTCCCAGTTTTTCTAAAACCTCATCAAGATGTGCCTTGATTCCATAGCGGTAACGAGTTACATCTTTGCGTAACTGCTTTTGGGTAGAAGTTTCTTGCAACTTGCGTAAAGCCAAAACTGATTCAGATTCAGGAACAATCACAGGTACTGGGATCACTTCCGATGATTTAAATGCAAATCCGCCTAATAAGATCGGAAATCCATAGAAAAAACCAACTAAATTTAAAGTCGAATTGCCTTTAGAGTAAGCCCAAAAGCCAACTACAAATAGAATACCACCTACATATAAACCAACTGAAGCTAGAGATATTTTATTAAGTTTAAGCATAATTAATATTTAACAATACTTAATAAATGTATCTGATTAAATGTATATATTTTTTAACAGAATACAGCAATCACTATATTTGGGAGCCCTAGGCGATTTCTTGAAAAGATTTTACTGTGGGTGTGCCGCGCTTCGCGCGGCACACCCACATCTTAGTTTTAATAAATCGGGTACTTTTATCGGTAGATATCACCTAGTTAAGCGCTAAAGCCTTTCAAAAAAATCTTTGACTGAAAAAATTTTCCAATTTAAAGCTAACATCGTTAAGCTATGAATGTATAACTTGGAATTACACAACTCAAACATAGATCAACAAATTATGAATAAATTCCTAGAGAGTATTTTCATAATTCTAAGTAGTACAAACCACTACTTTTATGTTTGGCAAGTTACAATCGTCTAGGTGTAATTCCCCGTACATAAAGTTTTAGAATTTACGGATCTGAGGAATCTGGCATGAGCAAAACCGCCATCGACCTACCTATTGAAATCAAGCTGCCAGTCGGCAAACTTGGTGCAAATCTGGAGGAAATTGAAGAAGACCTTGAAGACTTAGATGATGAGATCGACTCAGCTGATGACTCAGACGAAGACCCTGACAATGATGAAGACCCTGACAAAGCTGGCAAAGCAAAGGGGACTAAAAAGCGAGCCAGTCAGACTAAGAAAAAGCATTTTACTGAAGACTCAATTCGTCTCTACCTGCAAGAAATTGGTCGTATCCGACTCCTCAGAGCCGATGAAGAAATTGAGCTGGCAAGGAAAATTGCTGATCTTTTAGAGCTTGAGTTAAAGCGCGAAGAAATAGCTACTGAAGTTGATTGTCATCCTGATGATGTCAAGGAATTAGATTGGGCAGTTAAGATGGATATGCCCTTGGGAGACTTCCGTAAACGTCTCCACTCTGGTCGTCGCGCCAAAGATAAAATGGTGCAGTCTAACCTGAGACTCGTGGTATCGATCGCCAAGAAGTACATGAATCGTGGACTATCTTTTCAAGATTTAATCCAAGAGGGTAGCCTTGGCTTGATCAGGGCCGCTGAGAAATTTGATCATGAAAAGGGTTACAAATTCTCTACTTATGCGACTTGGTGGATTCGTCAAGCAATTACTAGAGCGATCGCCGATCAATCTCGCACTATTCGCTTACCGGTTCATTTGTATGAGACCATTTCGCGGATTAAAAAAACTACTAAGTTACTTTCTCAAGAAATGGGGCGTAAACCCACTGAGGAAGAAATCGCTACTCGTATGGAAATGACGATCGAAAAGCTGCGCTTTATTGCCAAATCAGCACAGTTACCGATCTCTCTGGAAACACCAATTGGGAAAGAAGAAGACTCCCGCCTTGGTGATTTTATCGAGTCTGAAGGCGAAACACCTGATGACCAAGTTGCTAAAAGCCTTTTGCGCGAAGATCTCGAAAGTGTACTAGGAACGCTTAGTCCTAGAGAGCGTGATGTCTTGCGTTTACGTTACGGATTGGATGATGGTCGCATGAAGACGCTCGAAGAAATCGGACAAATTTTTAATGTCACTCGCGAGCGTATCCGTCAAATCGAAGCTAAAGCTCTCCGTAAGTTACGCCACCCTAATCGTAATAGCGTCCTTAAAGAGTACATTCGTTAAATATTAAAGGGATTACTAAGTGATCTCTTTATTATTTTTCAATTTTTTAAATCGTTTACGTTTTCAGTAAAAATATACACAGGCTAAACACAAGTGTTATACTCAGAAGCCTGTGAAAATGACATCATCTAAAGTTAAATAAGTAACCGTTATGACCAAACGCACTCTGCGCGGTAGTGTCCGCAAAAAGAAACGCACCTCTGGATTTCGCGCCAGAATGGAAACTCCCACAGGTAGACGAGTAATTAGAGCGCGTCGTAGCAAAGGTCGAGTTCGCTTGACAACTGTATAATTTATTATCAAATTTAATCATCAGATTTAATTTACAATCCTATTTATAATCGATTTGCAATTGTTATTTTCTAGTGCTTCCTAATCAAAATCGTCTAAGGCGGCGCGAAGACTTCGCAAAAGTACATGCTAATGGCGATCGCTACAAGGGCAGTTATTTAAGCTTAAAGATTCTTTTTGATAACGATGCTCCCCTAGTCACCAAGATAGGTATAGTAGTCAGCAAAAAAGTCAGCAAGTTGGCGGTAAGCCGTAATCGATTTAAACGTCAACTTCGCGCTATTTTTCGTCAACTTCTGTCACAATTAAAGCAAGGATTGCAAATTGTTGTAACAGTAATTCCTGTTCAAAGCAAGCCAAGTTATCAAGAGATTTGGGACGACCTAAATAAGTTATTAGCAAGGGCGAGGGTTCTGCATGGCAGTCAATGAGGAAGTTTATTACGAGGGTGCACCTCACATTGGCGATCTAATCATTAGCTTGCTGATGAGTATCTTTGTGATTACAATTCCTTTAGGAATTGCTTCGATAACAAGAGCCTTGTGGGTACGCTATCGAATCACCAACCGACGCATTACCGTCACTGGTGGTTGGAATGGTAAAAATCGTACAGATATTGTATATGCTGAAATCGCTAAAGTAGTTATTGTTCCTCGTGGTTTAGGTAGTTGGGGCGACATGGTGTTAACCCTTAAAGATGGTTCTCGTCTTGAGCTAAAGTCTTTGCCTAAGTTTCGTGAAACATACGAATATATTGAATCAAAGCTAAGCCTTAAAGCTCAAGATATCAGCGGCGCAATTGGCAGCAAAGCTTGAAATATTTTAGGATCGCTCTTAGAGGCGATCCTGATTTTTATGAATCAAATGCAAACTCAACAGTAAAGTAGAAAATGGATTTCGGCGTAGGTTTTCTTTCCAACAACATAATGTTGCCTTTCCTAGACTTCTTCTATGGCGTCGTGCCTAGCTATGGATTGGCAATTATCGCATTAACGTTGGTGGTGCGTTTTGCATTGTTTCCTGTAAGTGCTAATCAGCTTCGCAGTATGCGGCGCATGAAAATCGCTAACCCAGTGATGCAACAAAGAATTAAAGAAGTTCAAGAGCGCTACAAGAGTGATCCTGCTAAGCAGCAAGAAGAAGTAGCTAAAGTTAACTCAGCAAACTTCAAAGAATTTGGCAATCCTTTATCAGGATGCCTACCTGCGATCGTCCAACTACCGATTCTGTTTGCACTATTTGCAACTCTAAGGGGATCACCTTTTGCAGATATTAATTATTCTCTAAATTTTCAAGTTTCAGCCCCCGATAATCAGGCTCAAATTCAACATCAGCCTTTCACTTCGCCAAGCCAAAACGTTTATTTCGCTGATCGTGTGCATTTCCCAGTTCTTGCAACTGCCTTAAATGGTTCAAATTTAGCGATCGGTGAACAATCTAAAATTATTTTGCAAACTTCCGAGGGCAAAGATTTTCAAGCTCTAGCTACCGAATACCCTGATGTAGAACTTACTCCTACATGGAAAATTACTAAGGGACAAGAATTTGCTGACCTCCTGCCTGATGGAACAGTAATTGCTAAGCAAGTTGGTGATGTGACAGTTCAAGCCACTGTTCCAGGACTAGCTTCAAATAAAGGTTTCCTGTTTATTAAAGCTCTTGGGAAAACTGGCGTTACCAATACTGATGGCAGTATTAACTGGGATATCGTAGTTATGGTGCTAGGCTTTGGGGTCAGCCTATATGCTAACCAAGCAATTTCTAGTGGAGCTAATCCTAAAACCCCTAGTGCTACTCCTGAGTCTTCGCAGCAAGACACTATGAACAAACTCACACCAATTATCTTTTCTGGTATGTTTTTGTTTTTCCCACTGCCATCAGGTGTAATGCTTTATATGCTGATTGCAAATATTTTTCAGACCTTACAAGCATTTATTGTTGCTAAAGAAGATTTACCTGAAAACCTGCAAAAGTTAGTTACGGTTTCAGCAAATGTTCCAGGTTCTGATAAGTCTAAAACAGAGTCAAAGTCTATTTCTTCTAGCAAAGCAGAATCGAGCAAAATTCCATTTGATGCTAAGGCTAATGTAACTACTGTGGTAGAAGATAAGGATAAAGATGGTAAGAATCCTACAAAATCTGCTCTACCTTTCGAACCCAACAACTCTTCTAAGAAAAAGAAGAAAGGTTAAAAGTTAAAAAGTAGGTTTGATTGCACATTTAACTTTTTTTAAAATATGGAAGATACTTCAGAAATGGCTAATTGGCTTCAAGAGCTTTTAAGTTTTATGGGCTACAAAACTTCGGTCGATATTCGCATTACTGAAGAATCTCCAGAACAAATTAATGCTAATTCAAAGAACTATTGGCTAGAGATAAATGGTGATAGCTTACAACCTGAACAAATTCAAAGATTAATTGGTCAAGATGGGACAGTAATTGACTCGTTACAATATCTTGCCAATGCATGTTTGAATCATCATGTATCGTCTGAGCTAAATCATCCTCAAAATTATAATTTCTATACAGTTGAATTAAATGGTTATCGATCAAAGCGCTTAACTGATTTACAGTCTTTGGCTGATATGGCAGTTAAACAAGTTAGAGAAATGCAAAATGAGTTTGTAATTAAGCAATTGTCATCTGCCGATCGCCGATATATTCATCAACTTTTAGAAGGGTTTCCCGATGTTGAAACCCATAGTCAGGGTCGAGAGCCAAACCGTCATTTAATTGTTAAGTTGGTGCAGGGCTGATGGAAAAATTACATATACCTCAAATTGCAAGAGCTGTAGAAGCCACTGAGTCTTTTGAATTCAAGGAATTTATCGAGGGTTTGGATACTTTAACGCCTGTACAAGGGGGTATTCGTGTCTATCATGGCGGCTCGTTTATTGAGGTTAGTGCTAAAGCTTCAACGATTATGACTTTGACTTGCGATCGCACATTAGTGCAATTTAACTATAGATTAGCGATTAATACGTCAGAAATGATTTTATTAGCTGAGCCATTACCAGAAAGCGAGTATCAAAAAGAAAGAGAGGTAGAAACAAGCGACTTGGTAGAATCTTTATCTCCTAATGGATATTTTGATGCTGCTGCATGGCTTTATGAGCAACTTATCTTAGCTATCCCATATCCCAAGATTGCGCCTGATGCGCCTGCTCTTGAATTAAGTGATACTAGCCCTGATTTAAATTTAGAGTCTTCTGGAGATAAGCGTTGGGCTATCTTAAGTTCTTTGCAATTATCTGAATAATGTTCTGTCGGACTTTAAAAGAAAATGGGCGCAAAGCGCCCATTTTCTTTTGGTTTTATTGGCTATTTACTAGCACAAGCAAATAACTTAGTTAGTTGTTCTTTTTCAGTAGGGTTTTCGATGCTTTGAGCGATTTCCTGTGCCTTATCATGCTGACCGATCGCCCAATATGTGCTGCTGATATCAGAGAAGGCGCGGGAGCGAATATTTGCATCAGGAGCACTTTTAGCGATCGCTAGGCTTTCTTGCAAAATCGGGGTAACTTTTTCCGCTAAGCCGAATTCACCATAGATACTGGCGATGTTGTTGAAAGCAAAAAGTCGTTCGGCAGGTTGGGTTAAATTTTGAGCGATCGCTAAGGCTTGATCCCAAGATTTACCAGCTTGTTCGGGTGCTTTGATCATTTGATTTTGACGACCGACTTCAATTAGTAAAGTAAAAACATCAACTGAAGGCGCAACTGTACTTAGCCCTTGGAGACTTTGATCAAATAATTTGATAGCTTCATCGGATTTTTTGTCCTTGGTATAGGCGATCGCCACATTTGCAATTCCTACACTTTTCTCAACTGATTTACTATCCAGATTGCCAATTACTTCTAGCGCTTTGTCATATTGCTTTGATACTAAATATTGATTAGCAACTAGAAATAGCGATCGCGTTTTTAAGATTTCAGCATTAGCGATCGCAGCTTGTTCGACAGCTTTAGGATCGGGGGTAGGCAATGCTTTTTTCTCTTCAGGACTATCTTGTGGATTATCTTTCTTCAACGCTTTAGTTGCTAGTTTAGGAGCAGCTTTTGTGGTCGTTTTAGTACTTTTAACACTTTTATTCGCAGCTTTATTCGCAGCTTCCTTGGCGGAGGCGATCGTGTTATCACGAATTGCATCAAATTCTTGGAAAACAGCGGAAAGTGAAGCAACTGCCTTAGGATGATTTCCTGCCTGTGCATAACTACCTGTAATCTCAACCCGCGCTCTAGCTTTGAGATTACGATCTTCGATCATTGGTAGCAAATCTGTCGCCGCTGAAATTGAAGCTTCAGAATTAAAGGCATCATCTAGCTCTGTATATACATTCGCGATCGCTGCAAAAGCTCGTGATCGGACATAGGAATCAATAATTTCAGGAGTTGCTTTACTCGCATCAGCAAGTAAATTTTGTGCCTTTTCCTTTTTGTCTGCTTCACCAAAAGCTTGAGCAATTTTGATAGTTGCAAAAACTCTATCTACAGGATCTGGGAATGCTTTAGCGATTGTCAAGGCATTATCTAATGCATCTGCTGCTAACTTTGGCTGTGAAACTTTAGAAAACCGTCCTGCAATATCCAATAGCGCAAAAGCTTTAAGCGATGGAGTAGGGATCGTATTTGCGGTTGTTACGCTCTTTTCTAAAATTTTCGTTGCTTGTTCAGGACGTTGCAAATCTAAGTATTTGTCTGCGATTTCGGTATAAGCTGCGACCTTAGATTCGGGGGAATTACTTGTATCAGCGAGAGATACATAGCATTGAAGAGGAACACCCTGAAATTGAGGATCGACTGTCTTCTTAGGACTGGCGGCTGAGACTGCACTCGTTGTTGTCAGATTGAGCAGCACAGCTAAACAGCCAGCCAGAAGCCTCATCCATGTCTTTCGCATAATTAATTTTGTCCTTGAGTGGATTATTGCTTGTTATGTCTTTTGGATTCTACCCAATTCGCTAGCGATCGCACCAAAATATAATCCCTTATGCCTTAATCCCATAGGAAAAACAAATGCTTGGTGTCTTATTGTTTCTAGCTTGTACCAACTTTGTCTGTCCAAAGGCAGAAACTGTAAAGAAAGATTGCGAACAGCTCAAGAATCTGTTACATTTCTCAATGTAGGATTACTAATTTATAAGGTAAATCGATTATGTCTAACGAAAACCGTAACGAATGGAATTGGGGTTTTACTTCTGGCGCTGAAAATTGGAATGGTCGCTTAGCAATGATTGGTTTCGTAGCAGCATTAGCGATCGAACTAACTAGTGGTCAAGGCGTATTGCATTTCTGGGGCGTCTTGTAACTCTTTGATATTTTTACAATAAAAAACTCCTCACTTTAGCGGGGAGTTTTTTATTGTAAAAAATATTTTATATAGAACTTAGAAAGTATGAGTTTAACTTACAGCAATTTGCTTTTAAACCCACTACAAGCAGCAATAATCTAAAACCCTTTGTGGGGCTTCGCCCTGCGACCCTTGTCGTGGTGGATTTGATTAATAACTGCTGTAATAGACTTATAATTTCTAAGTTTTAGTAAAGATGATCTTTTATTCAGCAGCTACTGATACTTCAGGTACTGCTACTTCAGATACTTTTACTTCAGATACTTTTAGTTCAGGTACTGCTACTTCAGATACTTCTACTTCAGATACTTCTATTGGGGCTTCTGCATCAGGAATTGCTTCTGCATCTTCCTCAATAGCTTCTGGCTCAAGTTTGATAGTCATATAACGAATCACATCATCAGCAAGACGCATTGATTTTTCAAGACTTTCAATGGTTTTTGGCGTCGCCGTGTAATTTACTTGGATATAGATACCTTCGCGATGCCCCTTAATGTCATAGGCTAATCTCCGTCTACCACGATGTTGAATAGTGATGTCTTCAGATTCTTGTTGCACTAAGAACTCTTGATATTTGGCGATCGCCGCATCAGCTTCCAGATCAGGAAGATCAGGACGCAAAATATACATGGTTTCGTACAAACGTTTAACAGTCATTTAATTATTTCCTTATGGGCAGTGGTTGGCTTCTACTAACTTAATTAGCATTTTTAGAAGCAAGGATTTATTATTATATCTTCATATGAGACAAATACTTACTTCCAGTGAAAGATTAGACATTAAACCTAAATAATTAGTGTTGCGGCGCTTTGCGCCGCAACGCTAATTATTTGGTGGGAAAGGAGTGAGATCCAAAAACCAGAGATCTCGTTTTGTACTACCTATAATTTTGAGATTTTATGCAGCAATAGTATAATTAGACGATAAAAGGTATAAAAGTCACTTATTCTAAATTGCAATAAAGCCGAAATAAAAAATATGGCAGTGGCGACTAAACCAATAACAAAAGTTTTGATCGTAGAAGATGAACTTGTCTCGGCGAATGCACTTTCAGATGCTCTTTTAGACTTGGGATATAAAGTTCTAAAAATAGTTGATAGTAGTGATGACGCGATCGCTTCTATCCATCAGCAGCTTCCCGATATCATTTTGATGGATATTAAATTAAGAGGATTTCATAGCGGTATTAAGGCTGTCCATGAGATTCAGAAAATAGCAGTAATTCCAGTAATTTATCTAACCGCTTTTAGTGATCCTGAAACTTTAGAACAAGCGATCGCTACTTCACCTTATGGATACCTTACTAAACCCCTTAGATACGCCGAAGTTAATATGGCAATCATGCTTGCTTTAAAGAAACATAGCGAAGAAAAAATATTACAAGAAGCTTTAGACAAAGAAAAAGAACTTCACATACTAAAAACGCGGTTGCTAGCAATGGCTTCTCATGAATTTTCCACTCCAATGTCAGTAATTAGACTATTGATTTGGAAATTACAAAATTTTGAAGAGCAACTAACTAAGGAAAGTAGAGCTAAAAATCTTGCTTCTATTCAATCAGCGATTAAAGATATAAATTGGTTACTTGAAGAAGTCCGATTTATTGCTAATTCTGAATCTGGTAAGTTTCCTTTTAATCCCGAAGATGTCGATCCAATTACTTATTGTCAACAACTAGTCGAAAGTTTTCAAACAGAAGACAAGATTTGTAAATGTAAAATTCTGTTTCATAGCAGCGGTCAATGTGACAAATTAAAACTTGATAAAAAGTTACTGTGGCATATATTTATGAATTTAGTTTCTAATGCCATTAAATATTCTTACGATGCAGGTATTGTTGACGTAGAACTAACTTGTAATTCTCAGCAATTAATTTTAACCATTGGCGATCATGGTATTGGTATACCTGATAAATACTTAAATAATTTATTTTCACCATTTTTAAGGGCTGAAAATGTTGGTAATATCAAAGGCTTAGGGATGGGGTTATATATAGTTAAACAAGCTGTAGAAGCTCATCATGGAAAAATATCAGTAGAAAGTGAAGTAAATATAGGGACACAGTTTATTGTTATTTTACCTTCGGCAGATATTTCTATCTAAGACTTTTATCTTTAGCTTCAAAGTAGCTATATTACTTAAATTTCTGAGATTTAATTTTTTTAATCCCTTCTCACCAAATAATTAGCGTTGCGGCGCGAAGCGCCGCAACGCTAATTATTTGGTTTTAATGTCTAATCTTTCACTGAGAAGGGAGTAAACGTTGATATTTGTGATTTTTAGCTAATAATCTCAAAAGAAAATATGCAATGTTGACCGCATATTAAATGTATTAGTTTAGAATCTAGCTAGCGTTCAACAACCGAGCCTGTGGTACAAATACTCGAAAATCCCTTACGGGTAGGTTTACAGCACGAAAGGACACCTGAGCCATTGATTCTGGTAATCTTTGGTGCGTCGGGTGACTTGACTATTCGCAAGCTAGTTCCAGCAATCTACAATCTCAAACAGCAGCGTCGTCTGCCACCCGAGATCACGATCGTTGGAGTTGCTAGAAGACCTTGGACTCATGATTATTTCCGTGAGCAGATGCGTGAGGGTGTAGAAAAGTTCTCAACGGGCATTGGTGCTGAAGCACTTTGGCAAGACTTTGCTGAAGGCTTGTATTATCAATCACTCGACATGAGCAATCTCGAAGATTATCGTAAGCTTGATGAATTTCTAAATCAACTTGATAAGGAAAGAGGTACTCGCGGTAATCGGGTCTTTTATTTAGCAGTCTCGCCCAACTACTTTACCGATGCGATCGAGAAACTAGGACAGGCGGGCATGATTAAAAATGCTCAGAAAACTCGGTTAGTGATTGAAAAGCCTTTTGGAAGGGATTTGTCTTCCTGTCAAGATCTCAACCGTGTTGTACAGAAATCTTGTGATGAAAAACAGATTTATCGGATTGACCATTATTTAGGCAAAGAAACCGTTCAAAATCTTTTGGTTTTGCGATTTGCTAATGCTATTTTTGAACCCTTATGGAATCGTCAATTTATCGATCACATCCAAATTACAGTCGCTGAGACTGTTGGAGTTGAAGATCGGGCTGGTTACTATGAAAACTCTGGTGCACTCAGAGATATGATGCAAAACCATTTGATGCAGCTTTTTTGCTTAACCGCAATGGAGCCGCCTAACTCAATGGATGCTGACTCATTGCGAAATGAAAAGGTCAAGGTGATTCAAGCCACTCGACTCGCCGATACCCGTAAATTAGAGCGATCATGTGTGCGAGCGCAGTATGGTGCGGGTTGGATGAAGGGTAAACAGGTAGAAGGCTATCGCCACGAACCTAATGTTAATCCTGAGTCTCTTGTGCCTACTTACGTTGCCATGAAGTTTGAAGTCAATAATTGGCGTTGGCAAGGTGTTCCCTTTTATTTACGAACTGGGAAACGACTGCCTAAAAAAGTTAGCGAAATTGCAATTCAGTTTCGTGATGTGCCTTATTTACTATTTCAGTCTGCGGCGAAGCAAGTTTCTCCAAATGTGCTAACTCTGAGGATTCAACCAAATGAGGGGATTGCGCTGAGATTTGAGGCAAAGATGCCGGGGGCTGACCTGCGAACTCGCTCAGTTGATATGGACTTTGGCTACGGTAAAACTTTTGGTATCGAAGGTTCTGATGCCTACGATCGCCTGTTGCTAGACTGTATGCTAGGTGATCAAACCTTATTTACACGCGGTGATGAAGTAGAAGCGGCTTGGAGAGTGGTCACACCTGCACTTTCGGCATGGGAAATGCCCAATGATCCAAGTTTAGTTCCGCAATATGAAGCAGGTTCATGGGGTCCGACTGAAGCCGAACAACTCATCGAACGTGATGGGCGAAAGTGGCGACGACTATAACCTTAAATAATTGGGCATAGCCCAATTATTTAAGACAAAAATTTAAGATAAATGTAAACGGTGTTGATTTAGGGTTAATTTTTCCTATGAATACGCAAGCAACTTCCGTTGTATCTTTGCAAGCTCCTAAAGATGTCTCAGTATCTCAAGTCGAAGCAGAGCTAAGCAAAATTTGGCAGTCCTCTGGCGAAAACTCTGCTGCTAGAGCATCGACTTTTAATCTCATAGTTCATGAACCAGAAACCATTGGTGCTGCCTCGCGCATTGCTTCAGTGGATGCGATCGCTTCTCAGAGTCCATGTCGAGTTATCGATCTGGTCACCAATGATGGTGAAGATCAAGGGATATCGGCGCAGGTGGCTGCCTATTGCCCGATTCAAAAAAATCGGAGTTCCTTGATTTGCGGTGAATATATTACTCTTACTGGCGCAAAGCGAGCCTTTGATCGTGTTCATAGTATTTTGCCACCACTATTGATCCCCGATCTTCCTGTATTTTTATGGTGGAAGGATAGCCCTGCGCCAAATACACGGATGTTTGAGAAGCTCGTCAACTTAAGCGATCGCTTGATAGTTGATTCAGCGACTTTTGCCAATTCTGAAGTAGATTTGCTCAAAATTCGAGGCATGATCCAATCAAGTACGCAAATTGCTGATCTTAACTGGCAGAGACTTGCTCCTTGGCAAGAACTAACGGCCCAAGCCTTTGATCAACCTGATCGCCGTGTCGCAGTTTGGGAAATTGATGGGATTACGATTGACTATGAACAGGGCAATAGTGCACAGGCTCTAATGTTTCTAGGCTGGATTGCCAGTCGTTTAGAATGGGAACCTGTCGAGCGCAATAGTGAAGGTGGTGATTACAATATTCAACACGTCATTTTTGAAGGACGCAATGATATCAAGATCAAAGCTGAACTGGCGGCGATCCCCCTTGGTGATGTCGGTGAAGTAGTTGGCGATCTGATTGGATTGCGCTTGACTGCTTCTAATCAAAACACTGATGCTTGTAATGTATTTTGCTCTGAGTCTACTGGGTGTATGCGGATGGAAGCAGGTGGCGGAGCGCAAAACTATCGTGTGCATCAGGTATCACCGCTGTCTGATCAAAGTGCAGACACATTACTAGGTCAACAGTTGCAACGTTGGGGGCGAGAAGTTCTATATGAAGAAAGTCTTGCACTTGTAGCAAAGATATTAGCGTTATAAAAAAAAGCTCGCGTTGGCGAGCTTTTTTTTATAACCAAAAGAAGCGCTCCGCACTTCTTTTGGTAATTTTTAAATAATTTTTAAAATTCTTCGATTTCTAGTTGACCCACAATGAAGGCGACACATCCGAACGCACAAGTGATGGGCAATGGATTTTTGAGAATAAAGCTAAATATCGATGCTAAACATGAAATAGCGATCGCCGCAAATGTCCAAGACTTTTCATCGTCGCTCATACCTTTAGCATTTTTAATGGCGCGAAGGGTTTTGTCAGGTATTGGCAATGGCATCACAGAACTTGGTGGAAACGCCCAATAATTACAGCAACGTTCAATAAATAGATCAGTCCAACCATTTTCTTGGCACCATTCATCAATCCATTCATCCCGAAAATGCTTCATATATAAAAATTATTAGTAGTCCTATTGCTTAGGTTAACAGTAGACACTCTGATTGGGGCATAAGTTACAAAAACTTAAAGATGCACTTGTGTATAGCTTTAGCTAGTTATAAAAGAGAGTTGCGGCGCAAAGCGCCGCAACTCTCTTTTGGGTTTATACCTTAACTAAAATGGTGATAGCTATACAGCACTGGTTTATTGCTTAGCTTCAACATTTACAAATGAGCTGTCACACATATCAAAAGCTGTAGTTTTTCCAGCATTTAATGAAGAAATTAAATAAGTCTGATAAATTTTGCCTTGTTTGTTGAGGCGGTTGATTTTAACATCTCTTACTGTTCTCCCTGTAGAATTGGTAGCTATGTGAGTAACACATTTAGGACGGGTTGATTGTTTAGTTGAAATTGGCAAATAAACTGTTGATGCGTAAGTTTGGGAAACCAGTTGAATTGGAGACGTATTTACTACTGCGCTTAGAAACAAATCGAGCATTATTTTTAGAATATCGTAAGTTAATTAATAGATATTCCCCTCTAAAAATTAATCTTATCTTAATATTGATAATAAATATCTATATAGGTGTTGTTTATACGATTTTCCTCAGTAATTAAAGAGAAAAGGCTATGTATTACATAGCCTTTTCTCTTATGGCTCTTTGTCATTTAATTGAGGCTTCTGTATGAGCTTCAGCGATCGCTTCAGGCGTTTTTGGTGTATTTACGCCGCGAATTGTATCGAAGGTTCCCTTGATAAAACCAGCGATCGGTACAGCCACTAGTAAACCTAATACTCCATTTAATTTGAAGCCAATATCAAGTGAAACTAACATCCATACTGGATTTAATCCTGTTAACTGACCAACAATGCGAGGACCAACCACATTTTCAACTATTTGAATAATCGCAACTGCTACTAGTAACACCTTCACGCCTAACCAAAAATTTTGTAAGGCTATTAATAGACTAACGGTGATAATCGTGCTAGAGCCACCAAGAGGAATTAAACTTGCAACACCAATCCCAAGCCCAAAAAGTTGAGCTAGGGGTACTTCTAAAATTAGCATGGCAGTAGTTTGTGACACGCCGAGAATAGTCGCTAAAGTAACTTGTCCAACGATAAAGCGCTCAAAGTTACGAGGTAATAAATTGCGAACTTGATCGTTCCATTTTTGAGGTAACCAACTTAACACTCCACTCCAAAGAAATTGACCGCGCAGGACTAAAAAGATGGAGAATATCAGAGTTAAAAAGATATTTACAAGGCTACCGATCGCACCAAATACGATACTGAAAAGTTGATTTGTCACTGATCGCAAGACACCAGTTAACTTCTCAATTAGTTGATTAAAGGTGCTACTAATATCAATCGGTAATTGTTGCGCGATCGCCCAAGTCTCAAGAGTTTGTAGTTGTTGTTGACCAGATTTGATCCAATCAGGCAGACGTACGATTAGTTCATTTGCCTGAGCCAAAATTAAAGGCACAAGAAAAATCGCTAATGTCCCCAGCAACATGAAAAATATTAGAATTACTAACCCAGCGGAAATACCTCGCTCTAATCCCAATTTTGTGAGAAAGCGGATCGGATAATCTAGCAAAAATGAGATAACTGTCGCCGTAATCAAAATACTGACTAATGGTTGTAGCTCTTGACCTAGCAATAGCAGTAACCAGCCGTTAAGAAAAATCAACGGGAAAGTCAAGCCGAGGGAAAACCAACGAGGCAGTTTATTGAGGGTGTCAATCATACGAAACAATTATGATGCGCTAGGTATCTACTTAAAATTGTGCAGTAAAAGTGTTGGTTAAAACACAAATTCAGGAAAAGTTTTAAGCTTTGCATAAAACTTTTCCTGCTATACGCGTTTATCCTAGATAAGCCTGACGAACCCTTTCATCTATTAATAGGTCTGAGGCTTGTCCTGCGATCATAATTTCACCAGACTCCATCACATACCCTCGATTAGCGTGTTGCAAAGCTAAAGTAGCATTTTGCTCTACTAATAAAATTGTTACTCCAGATTCATTAAGGCTATCAATTGTTTTAAAAATTTCTCGGACAATTTGCGGTGCTAATCCTAGACTTGGCTCGTCTAGTAATAACAACTTAGGACGACTCATCACGGCCCGCGCGATCGCTAACATTTGCTGTTCTCCACCACTCAAAGTTCCTGCCAATTGATCGCGGCGTTCACCTAAACGTGGAAAAATCTGAAATTGTTTTTCGATATCTGCTTTTATGCCCCAGCGATCGCTTCGCAAAAAAGCTCCTAATTCCAAATTATCTAGTACCGTTTGCCTTGCTAGCACCCTTCGCCCCTCTGGACTGTGTGCGATCGCCATTTTCACAATTTGATCTGGTCGCGATCGCGTAATATCTATGCCATTGTATAAAATCTGTCCAGATTTAGGTTCAACAAGCCGCGAAATTGTCCGTAGGGTTGTCGTTTTACCCGCGCCATTTGCACCAATCAACGTCACAACTTCGCCCTCATTGACGGTTAAGCTTATATCTTGTAAGGCTTGAATCCCGCCGTAGTTAACACTAAGATTATTAATTTCTAACATTCAATTTTAATGAGAATATCTTTTGAGTTAATCATTCAGATTGCTGCCAAGACAGCCTAGTGGTTTACTAAATTACTATGAATATTAATTTTCAGCATTAATGAAACTCAGTATATTGCTAACATCAGTTTCTATTATTTTAGGTTTTGCTCTCTGCACAGTTATTGCAATCATTATAAATCCACATATTGTTACAACTTTTTTTTCAAACTCTCCAGCTAAGCTTTTTTTTGATATTGAGCATTATTCTAATTTAGCTATTCATCCAACTTGCAATGCATTTTATCCCTTATGGCCATGGTTTATTAGTAAGTTGGGAAAACTTCAAACAGTAAATGATGCAGCATTTTATTTTCGTGTTTTTGGAAGTTTATTATCTTTAATTAGTATTCCTCTATTTTTATTTTTATTAAAGCAAAATATTAAAAGCTATAAAATCGTAGTTTTAGTTGTTGCTTTGTATGCAGTAAATCCTCTTTCAGTTTTTAGGATGATTGGCTATACAGAAGGAATTTTTTCTTTTTTAAGTTTAATTCTTCTAGTTTTTCTAAGTAATTTAACTGCAAACTCAAAACTATCTATCAAATTAATATATATATTAATATCTGTATTTATTTTGTCATTGTTACTTTCATTCACAAGACCTTTTCTTATACAAGTAATATTTGCTTCTGTTCTTGCATTAATCTCAATTTTAGTAATAACTAAATTTCAAAATAAATCAAATCTTTTAAAATTACTAAAGATTTATGGCATAACTACTTTTACGATTTGTCTAGGTGCTTTAGTTGGTTATTGTGTATATGGATATTATTGTTTCCAATCTAGAGGAGATTTTTTTGCTCCTTTCCATGATCAGAAAGCTTGGGGTAAAGAATTAGGATTTTATCCTCAACTATTTTTTATACCGCTTAATTATGCCGATTTTATCTCAATATATTTGCCAGCTATAGCAATGATTTTGTCGTGGCTAATTACTATATCTACTAGTATTAAAAGATTGGTTTTTGCGGTTCCTAAACTATGGCAATGGATACTACTTTTAGCTTATCCACCAGCTTTTTTAGCTTTCTATGGTTGGGACTTTAAAAAGATCAATTTTTCAAATAAATTGATTAACTCAAATGAGATTAACCTAACTCAAGGAGCAGCAAATATATCTGTTAATTATATGTTTTGGTTTTGTATTTATTTTGCCCTAATACATTCAATCATCATTGTTTTTAGTGATCAAAAGCTAACTAGTTTAAGGCGTTTTATATTTGGAACTCCTTACTTCTTTGTCGCGATCGCCTATATAAGTCAGTGTTTTCCCTATCGCAAAGTGAGTAAATTGCTTTTATGGATACTAGGATTATCAAGTATATGGCTAGTGCAGTATTGGCTAGACTATGCCAATGGTGTATGGATTGGATAGATTGATCGCTTTATAGCTGTCGCTAAGTGTATCAGGACATAAAACCCAAAAGAGAGTTGCGGCGCGCCGCGCCGCAACTCTCTTTTGGGTTTTGATTTTGTCCTAACATGGCTGACGACAGCTTTATATAAAAAAGCACCCCATAGGAGTACTTTTTCTATACTTAATTTTAAGCTTGCCAATTAATCCAATCTTGAGGCTTTAAGAAAGTTTCGTGTAGTTCCGCTTCGGGTGTATTAGGTTCAGGATGGTAGTCATAGTCCCAGCGCACTAACGGAGGTAGTGACATCAAAATTGATTCGGTGCGTCCATTAGTTTGTAAACCGAAAATTGTGCCGCGATCATATACAAGGTTAAATTCGACATAGCGACCACGACGATAGAGTTGCCATTGCTTTTCGCGATCGCCATATTCCATATTGCGGCGACGACTGGCGATAGGGATATAGGATGGCAAGAAAGAATTACCGCAGCTATTTACAAAGGCGAAAATCTCTTCCCAAGTGCGAGGTACATCGCCGATCTCATCACTCATTACTTGCGCGGTTGTTGAATCATTACTATTTTTGTAAAGTCCCTCTTCGCTATTTTGGTAGTCAAAGAAAATACCGCCTACACCGCGAGTCTCACCGCGATGCTTTAGATAAAAGTAATCATCGCACCATTGTTTGAAAACAGGATAGTAATGAGGATTATGGCGATCGCAAGTATCTTTGAGAGTATTGTGCAGATGTTGCGCATCTTCGCCAAAGCCATAGTAAGGAGTAAGGTCAAGTCCACCTCCAAACCACCAGATTGGACCCGCTTCAAAATAGCGATAGTTAAAATGAACAGTTGGCGCATAGGGATTCTTAGGATGCAACACCATCGAAGTACCCGTTGCATAAAATGTTTCACCTGCAACTTCTGGGTGATGGCGCAAAATAGCTGGCGGTAACTGAGAGCCATACACTTCAGAAAAATTTACGCCGCCTTTATCAAAATAGTCGCCATCGGTAATTACACGCGATCGCCCGCCGCCACCTTCAGGTCGTTCCCATTGGTCTTGTTTAAACTTTGCTTTGCCGTCTAGTTCCTCTAAACCTTGGCAAATGTTGTCTTGCAAATTTTGCATGAACTGTCTCACGCGAGTTTTAGAATCAACAGGAACTTTAGTTGAAACCTTACTAGGAGCGACGGGGGCAATAGTCATAATTGTTTCGTATTAGTTTTCAGAGGTTGGACTTAAAATTTTTATAAGTATTGATCACTGTTAAATACTTTACATTTAGTCTGCGATGCCTAGGTGAAATGTAAAGCATTGTGTAGTAATTTATCGTTTAGAGTCATCTCATAAAATAGAAGCGATAAAAAGCGTTGTCTCTACAAAAAAACAAATCATGCTAGATCTACCAGAGCAATTTCTAACTTTACAGACACCTCGCCTCATTCTTCGCAAAATGGTAATTGATGATGCTGAAGATATTTTTGCCTACGCTAGCGATCCGCAAGTAACGACTTACACTTCATGGGAAACGCATCAGTCAATCGAGGATACTTACAAATATTTAAACGATTTTGTCTTTGAGCTATATCGCTCTGGTAAGGGTATGGATTGGGGAATAGTGGACAAAGAGAGTGGTAAATTAATCGGAACTTGTGGCTTATATTTAGAAACTATCCATAAACGGGGAACGCTAGGCTATACTCTAGCCAAACCCTACTGGGGGAAAGGATTTATTACTGAGGCGGCAAAAGCAGCGATCGCTTTTGGCTTTCATGTAATGCAACTGCAACGGATTCAAGCGATTTGCGAGTTAGAGAATGTTGCTTCTGCAAGGGTCTTAGAAAAAGTAGGAATGCAGTTTGAAGGGATTTTGCATAATTATGTTTTCTACAAGCAGAGAGCTTGGAATATGAAAATGTATGCGATCGCGCGATCTCTCGATTTTCTTCCCTAATTTCATTGCATTAACTCAATTGGTAATCCATCAGGATCGGCGATAAATGCTACTTGATAAAGGCGATCGCCAATAGTCTGTGCACGAGGTGGTAAAAGTAATTTGACCTTACCTAATTTATTAACTAGATCTTGCAAAAAAGCTTCTAAATTTTCTACATAAAAAGACAAGTGATAGTAACCCACATAATGCTCATCACCAAAGGGATCAGGTATATTCTTGGGCTCAGGGACTTGGATTAGTTCAATATGTGTTCCTGCTCCACGCATCCAACACGCAAGTGTAATTCCTGCTGTGAAGCGTTCGGTTACTTCAAAGCCCAATGCTTCATAAAAGGCGATCGCCTGAAAAATATCAGCAGTCCGAATCGAAGTGTGATGATGTTTCATAATTTTTTACAAAAAGTTTCTACAAAGTGTAAAAACGCACTTTTATACTTTCTTAGTTTTAAAAAAAGAATCTTTGGTGACGCACCAAACGAAATGTGGTAATGAAAGCATTCTGCGCCAACGCCAAGGCTCTTGATAGAGACGATATAGCCACTCTAAGTTGTTTTTGCCAAACCATTCTGGAGCGCGAGTTTTAAGCCCTGACCAAATATCAAAGCTGCCACCTACTCCAATCCAAACTGCATTTGGGCAAAGATGTCGATATTGCTGAATCCATAACTCTTGACGCGGTACTCCTAAACCGACAAGAATCAGATCGGGTTGTGAGATTTGCAACTTTTCGCAAATTTGCTGCTCGATCGCTGCATCAAAATAGCCATCATGCATTCCTGCGATCATAATATCTGGCCACTTTTGTCGCCAACCTTCAGCCACAGTATCGACGACATTAGGAGCACCACCAATCAAAAAGATTCGCCATTGCTGATCTGCCGCAATCTGCACGACTTGTTCAGATAGCTCAATACCTGGACATCGATCAATTTTTTGACCTTGCGATCGCAGATAAAGCACAATTCCAGAACCATCTGGCACAACCAGCTCAGCTTGTTTAATTACATTTGCCAAATTCTTATTTTTGCGAGCCTGCATAGTCATTTCTGCATTGATGGTCACAACATGAGTTCCCTGATTGGCTTGCAATCTCTGGGCAAGCCAATCACTATAGTTTTCATGAATATGTACAGGTAGACCAAGGACGGCAAACTGACGCAAAACAACCTTCTCCAAATAACCAGTAGTGATCAGTAATGATCAATTTATCATTTTAAAACCCAAAAAGGAGAGTCGGTGTGAAGCGTCTCTTTCCTTTTTGGGCGCTCGCAACTTTAAGGTTTAGTTGTCACCGTCAAAACTTGTGGCGGTACTGCATCAGCAGGATAGAGGAAATCAAACTGGACAACACGGCGATCGCTTGGTGGCATTGTTAAAGTAACTAAAGGCTTACCGCTCTCACCCCGACTCATGACTAGATGGACATAGCGAGTTTGAGCTAATCCCTTATCATCACGAAACCTTACACGGACAGAACCACGAAAAAAGGTATCTGCTGGCAAGGGATCAAAAAATTGTAAGCCTCCGATAGGTTTATCGTACTTGAGCGGATTTTGGAAAGAGAGCGTAACGGTTTGCGTCTTATTGGTAGAATTTTGTAATGGAAGCGTCAAATTATACTGCACACCATAATTACCATGAGCAGAGTAGGCGGTGTCGGGATAGCGAACTGTGAGAGGCGCGGTTTGTACTTGTCCTGTTCCCATCGTGCCATATTGCAAAAGACTCAAGCCATAAGAATAGGATTCGCCTCGTTTGGGAATCGATAGATCATTACTATCTTTATCGGTTAAGTTCCCAAACCATTGGGAACCCATCTGGACACCAGCCACACGGCTGTATTCAAAAGCTCCTTCCTTTAAATCTGGAGGTGTTGGCACAACATCACGCGGTTTAGCAAGTTCCCCTTTTTTGAGGATGTTTTCCCATTCTTCGAGATTAGGAGCACGTTCCGTTCCATCCGCATTAAGACGAGCATAGAGAGAGAGCGTCGCCACATAAACTTTGCCGTCACTGCGTAAACGCGATAAGCCCGATCGCCCATTTAATGGCGGATCTAAATCCTTTACAGGAATCGGTATATTCATCAGCATTTGACTTTGCTTGGGTGGAATCACAATTTGTGCAGGGAAAATGGCTTGACGACGACCACGCAAAATATCCAGCATGGCACGATCGCCAGGACCACGATATATTGCACCATCATTATTTAGAGTGTAGTTAGGCGCATCGTAAAAGGGGGCATCAGGCTGACTGAGATAGCTTGCTGCTTGCAAAATGTCAATGGTTACGGGTTGATCGGTGGGATTGTAGGCGATCGCGCCGATATATAAAGTTCGTAGATCTGCTGGTGGTGGAGCTTTGGAAATATGATGCGTAAATAGCTCAAAGCGACCTTGAAAGGGAAAGTTTAAATGTGCTTGGGGATGAGCCATGCCCTCAGGCGGAAATGCTGACAGCAAAATCCCTTCAGTTTGCACAATTTCGGGACTATTGCTATTAAACATCGGCACATCGTCAAGGTTGCCCATAAGTGGGCGCATTTCTTGACGATCTAAAATGATTTTGGGTTGATTGGAAGCTTGAGCGATTCTACTAGTTAAATTAGGAATAGAAGGCGAATTTGTAGTAGATAAAACTGGCGGAAAGGGCGTTAGTAATGACATTAAAAAAGCTGTCAGCATAGGCTTCATCCAATATGTGAACGGTGAGTTTAATAATTGCGCAAAGAACAGTTTTTAAACTCACGTTATTTTAGTGTCCTGATACTGCCATAAAAAAAGCATCGGTGGTAGCAAAAGAGGCGATCACGATGCCAATTGCTAAGGAAATCATTGCTTTCCGCAAAAAAACTGTGCGCTGAGCTTTATAGACTTGCAAGTCCTCAGTTTGCTGTATCCATGTAGTCATGATTGCCATCTGTAAACTTTCACCTTTTTGCATTAATACTTCGTGTGAAAGCCCCGAAGTCGAAACTTTGCGCGGATATAGTCCAAATGTCGCAAAGGCGATGGCGATCGCTAAAGCTACACAAGCGGAAAGCTTGAGACTTAGATAGAGAAAGTATAAGTGTGCCTGTTCTGGCTGCACATAAATCTGAAATGTGGAAGTAACTCGCAAACCGAGCAATAACAAGGCACTAATTTCCATTACATTAGCAAGCTTGGTACCCAGAGTATCAACGCTATGTTGTGCTTGCTCTAAACAAAATTTAGTATATTCGTGAGCAAAATTTTGCGTCTCTTCCATTTCACTTGATTGATATTTGAAGAGCTAAGCTTAGCCTACTCCTTCAAGTTTAACTACGTTCCAGCAACACTTGTTTTAGTCGGAGTGGATCACCTTTATCGATTACTTGACCTTGCTCTAATAAAAATGCTCCATCAGCATAATCAAGCTCATTCAAGCGATGAGTGACCCATAGGGCGGTGAGATTTTTTTGCTTGACTAGATCCCGCATTGAGGCAACTAGCTCGATTTGATTTTCGCCATCTAGTAAAGCAGTTGGTTCATCTAGTAATAAAACTTCGGCTTGACGTGCGATCGCCCCCGCGATCGCTACACGTTGTTTTTGCCCACCACTGAGAGCGTAGATCGGACGGCGGATCATTTGCGCGAGGTTCACGGAACTCAGAGATTCTTCAACCCGTTGTCGGGTTTCGAGATAGGAAAGATTTTCCGATACTAAACCAAAGGCAATATCTGCACCTACGGTTGGCATTACCAATTGATGATCAGGATTTTGAAACACAAATCCAAAGCGATCGCCAATTTCAATGTCACCAGATTTCGGCCTGAGCAACCCTGCTAATAGCCTTAACAGTGTTGATTTACCACTACCGTTAGTTCCTAACAGCATCCAAAATTCACCCTTGGGGACTGACAGTGTACAGCGATCAAGTACAGTTTCACCTGAAGCCCATGCGAAGCAGAGATTGCGAACACTAATAGCGTTGGTAGTAACAGTTTGATCGGTGGGCATTTTATTAATCGGTGGACATTTAAAATTGCATACAGCGCTTTGCGCTGTCATAAAACCCAGAGAAATTTTTGAAAGTGCCGCTTCGCGGCACTTTCAAAAATTTCTCTGTACTCCTTAAAGCCTCAATAGGCTGTAATATTTTATAACGGATTTTGATTTGCTTTAAGCAAATCAAAATCCGCAAGGTTTTATTTAAATTGATTTTTAGTTTGTACTAAGGTTAAGCACGTATAAAGCCTGCACCCATATTTGCAGAAGCTCCTGACTTTTCAGAAACCTGCACTGCTGAGATCTCGCTAACAAGTACGGAAACCTTCTTCCCTTCTTGTTTTTCGCAGGTTAATTCCAAGATTTTGTGATTACCTTCCGTGATTGCACTGGCAATTTCGTGATAAAGCGCATCAGCGTTTTCTTGCTCTTTACGCTGAACAGACAAGGCGATCGGGTTATTTTTGAGAGTGATTTCAACTGTATACATCAACATTAAGAGATTTTCCTGCCTAAAGATTAAAAGTAGGTAAAAAAGTAGGTAAAAGAGTTAGATGAGATGCGTTAGTAATTTGCATAAATGCTTTCTCTATCTAAGTATGCCATTGCATCGACGATCAAGGTGAGGTTTATTGAGTAGAGTATTCCGTAACTGGTTAAAAGTAGATAGTGTCAAGTGTTACCTAGCTTGATTTTGAGATTTATTTTTGTTTTTGAACTCTGCGATACTAAACATTAGATAGCAACAGTTGTAGATTATATCTGGTGGGTCAATAAGATGAAAATATGACACAAGCTAACCTCCAACGTGTTACAGAGCTACGCCAACTAATTATTGCTGAAACTAAGTACGGCTTTGCTGACTGGAACTTAGTCCAAAAACTCTTAGATGAACTCCTTTTCAATCATGGTAAATATAAGCAATTTGCAAGTAAAGAGAATATTACTCTTTACAAATAAAATTTATTTAAGGCGATTTCTTGAAAAGATTTTACCGTGGTTGTGCCGCGCTTCGCGCGGCACAACCACATTTTGGTTTTAATAAATTGGGTACTTTTATTGTTAGAGATCACCTAAATAGCAGATAAGCGATCACCTCAAGTTTTTATCTGCTTTTTTATCTGCTATTTGGACATTTCTAACATCCGTTGCATCGGTTTTAGGGCCAATTGTCGAATTTGTTCATCAAGAATAATTTCAGGTGAGCGATTCTTCATTGCTAGATACACTTTTTCTAACGTGTTTAGACGCATGTATGGACACTCATTACAAGCGCAACTGTTGTTTGGTGGCGCAGGAATAAATTTTTTAAATGGAGTCGCTTTCTGCATTTGATGAATCACACCTGACTCAGTTACCACAATAAATTCTTGGCGATCGCTCTGTTGTACATATTTTAATAAGCCAGTTGTTGAGCCAATGTAATCAGCATGACGCAGCACATTAGCTTCACATTCAGGATGGGCAATAATATCTGCTTGAGGGTAATTTAGCTTCAGATCAACCAGTTTACGTTCTGAAAAAATTTCATGGACGATGCAAGCTCCATCCCATAACAATAGATCCCGTCCTGTTTGCTCCCTTACATAACGTCCAAGGTTGCGATCAGGGGCGAAAATAATCGGCTGATCTTTGGGGATTTGATTGACGATCGCTACGGCATTGGCACTAGTGCAAATAATATCGCTCATCGCTTTGATCGCTGCCGAACAATTTATGTAGGAAATCACCAAATGATCTGGATGTGCCGCTTTAAATTCGGCAAAGCGATTGGGTGGACAGCTATCGGCAAGAGAGCAGCCTGCATCTAGATCGGGTAGTAGTACTAGTTTATTAGGGTTCAAGATTTTGGCTGTTTCCGCCATGAAATGCACGCCCAGAAACACGATTACATCAGCCTGACAGTTGGCAGCAGCTTGAGATAGCCCTAATGAGTCGCCTATATAGTCAGCAATATCTTGTAGATCAGGGTCTTGATAATAATGCGCTAAGATTATGGCATTAAGTTCTTTTTTAAGATCGGTGATCGCCGCAAATAGGTCAAGGGGAATGGAATTACGGGAAACTTGGCGATCAAGTTGATCGAGTTTAGGAGCGGTAAGAAACATAGTTTACCTCACTAAAATATTTGCGAATATTTGCTAAGTAGTGGTTAAAGAATTACTAATTTATAGTGAAAATCATTTATTCAATATATTTAATTATAGTAGAAATTACCAAAAATATATCCGTCGGATGTAGGAGATTAACTTTTTGCAACTTTACTAGAGACTCTTCGTCAGTAATTATTAAGCCTATAAATAAATTAAAAAATAAAATAAAAAAATTTGCGAAAAAAATTGGCGATTTAAATACTTTTCGCTCTGATTTTTCTAGTGTTCAGCTCTGGTGGCGGGGATGTAGCCTAAATATAGATGTGAATTATAGTAAATGTAAGATGAGTAAAGCTTAAGGTAATTATAAATATGAAAACGTTGATTCCTAAATTATCAAATTTAATTAGTCAGGAATTTAGAGCATCGACTGTCCAGACACTTCAACATTACTGGAAACAGGCGATCGCTTTACTAATGTCTTTATTGTTGGCAGTCACTCTCAATCCTTTTATTGCTAACGCTTTTGATCTATCTGACCTGTTTCGTATTTTGCCATCAGCTATCCAAATTTTTCAGCTTTCGAGTATTGGTGACAATGATGAAGTAGCCCTGGGTCAACAAATCGATAATCAAATTCGGCAGGAAGTGAGAATTAGTCGAGATCGAAGTGCAAATGCCTTAGTTAGTCGAATAGGACAAATACTAGTTCCCACAAGCGATCGCCCCAATATTCCTTACACTTTTCGCGTAGTTGATGATAACAATCTCAATGCGTTTGCAACGATGGGTGGTTTTGTTTATATCAATACTGGTACGATTGCTGCTTCTGATAATGTCGCCCAGTTGGCAAGTGTGATTGGTCACGAAATGGGACACATTTCGGGTCGCCATGCTTTAGAGCAGATGAAGCAATCGGCGATCGCGCAAGGTATTGCCACAATTGCTGGGGTTGGTGATGATCGCTTAGTTGGCATTGGTGTAGATTTAGCGCTGCGTTTACCAAATAGCCGTGAAGCCGAGTTTGATGCTGATCGCCGTGGCTTGTTGAACATTACTAAATCAGGTTTTGCAGCAAGAGCAATGCCTGCTTTCATGCAAAAGCTAGCTAACGCAAGTAGAGGCGGCGGCGCTCCTGCATTTTTGAGTACTCACCCTGCTACAGAAGATCGCATCATAGCCCTCAATCAAGCCATTCAAGCAAATAATCTCAATACTTCGGGTGGTTTAAATGATGGTGAATATCAAAGAATTTGGCGTTCTCGCTTCCGTTAAGTCTGTAAAGTTTAATCTTTAATAATTGAATAATTGATAATTGCGTCAGCAGCCTTTAGCTTCTGGCGCTTTGCTATAACTTGCAGGTTCACGCTTTGTTTTCTTCACGCTTTGTTTTCTATTGTGGTAAGCCTAACTTATTAATATATATTCCTAATTCATTAAAAGTTCCAGCGTAAGTAACTGTAGGAGCGCTATAACCTTTCAGCAGTACTGAATATTGCTTGAGTGGTAGCAAAACCGCTGCATAGGGAGTATGCCCATAAGTAGTAGCGCCAATCGCTACATCCATTCCTAATTGCTTGGTTGATGATTCCAATCGAAAAGCAGCATTTACTGTATCACCTAGAGCTGTGTAGTCAGGATGCTCACTCGTTCCCATTTGACCAACCATTGCATACCCCGTATTTACACCTGCACCAACACGCAATTGAAATGGGAATTCAAACTGTTGATTGAGTTCATTACTCATTTCATACAATTCATAAAGTGCGCGATAAACTTTGAGCATTTCATGCGTGGATATGATGTCTGCACTCTTCTTAGTATCGTGAATCCAGACGGTCATTACCGCATCACCAATGTACTTATCCACCCAACTACCGTGGCGATCAATAATTTCTCCAGCCCGACGAAACCATGTACCGATCGCCTCTGAGAGAATATGCTCATCCATTTGTTGAGTCAGTTTTGTGAAGTCTCGAATATCCACCACTAAAACCGTGATCAATTGACGCTTATGCAACATGGCAGTAGCAGCGGCATCAGTCTCTTCGATTTGACCAGATTGAGTATTGGGGACAGTTATAGTTTCGGGACAGTGAAACTCTAAATTGGTTTCACCCAGAATAATGAGATCGCCATTTTTTAAGCTTACAGGAATAGTCACACGCTTTCCATTCACAAATGAACCGTTTCGACTACCGAGATCGATCAGATAATAATTGCTCTCTCCCACAATCTGAAACATAGCGTGATTACGAGATGCACATTTATCGGCGAGGGGAATATCATTTTCTGAGCCTCGTCCTAATGTCCAAGAATACGCATTCACAAGAGGAATCTGCATCGCACCTTCAGATCCGTGAAGTACGATGTGTGGTTTATCATTCCAAATTGTGACAGACTGAATCACAAGGTTATTAACCCCCAAGTATAAATTGATTAGTGAACTTACAAGTACTTGCGTCTCTTGAAATCTTAACTCCTGCTAATATACCGTCTTTTGATGGTTGGAAATATATCAAAAAGGTATAGCGATCTTGAGGAATATAGCTATCGCCATAATGCTTAGGACAAATTAAAACCTAGCAAGTGGTAGTCGGCGCCTCTTACTTACTTCCTAGTAAAAGATTAGACATTAAAACCAAATAATTAGCGTTGCGCCGCAAAGCGGCGCAACGCTAATTATTTGGTGGGAAGGGAGTAACTCATGCTAACTATAACTAGCGATCGCTAATTGTATTAAGACATAGTATTAGGACACAGCATTAGGACACAGCATTAGGACAAATTAAAACTCCAAAAGAAGACGGGGCGCAAGATGTCCATTCTCACTTTTGGGTTTATACGGTGACTAAGATGGCGGTAGTTGTAGCATATTGCTCCTAGGGGGTGATGCAAATTAGACAAGATTACCGTAAATTATTTACATAAGTTTAAACTTTTGTACCATTAGCTTTTTTAGTAAAACTTAATCTCGATGCAAACTACTGTCTCCAAAAAACAAGAAAAAAAAGAAACTCGTAACTTAAGAAATGCTTGGAAAAACCCTTGGCTAGTTGTGATTTTATTGGTTGTTTTACTAGGCGGTGGCTTTACTGTTTTTCGAATTTTGACTAGTGCGAGCCAAAGCTCTACTACAATCAATGACAAAACTGTGTTGGTTGAGTCTAAGTCTTTACCAATCAAAATTAAATCTAGCGGTTCTATCGTGCCGATTGAAACTGTTAATCTTAGTCCTAAACAAGCAGGTAAGCTGGAGCAATTACTAGTTGAGCAAGGGGCGCGAGTAACTAAGGGACAAATAATTGCGAGAATGGATAATACGAATTTAGTTCCGCAATTGTATCAAGCCCAAGCTAATGCAGCGGCAAGTGAGGCTAATCTAATCAAATTACGCAATGGTAATCGCCCTGAAGATATTGCTGCGGCTCAAGCAAGGGTTGAGGCGACTCGTGGGCGATTGGAAGCCGCCCGATCGCGCTTAGCTTTAAATGCAATGCGAACTTCTCGTTATCAAGGATTACAAACTGAAGGTGCTATTTCTCGTGATCGTCTTGATGAGGTGTTGACCGATGATCGTAGTACTCAAGCTGACTTGCTAACTGCTCAAGCTAATTTGGCAGAAGCTACCCGTCAATTTGAAGAATCTCGAAATGGCAGCCGTTTTGAAGATATTGCTCAAGCTGAAGCTCAACTTGCTCAAGCGATCGCAGGGATTAGATTAATCGAAGTTCAAATTGAAGATACAATTATTCGCGCTCCATTTGCAGGCATAATCACCCAAAAATATGCCAATGCTGGAGCATTTGTTACGCCTACTACTACAGCCTCAGCCTCAAATTCATCGACTTCTACTTCGATTGTGGCGATCGCTAATGGCTTAGAAATTATTGCTAAAGTACCTGAAGTCGATATTTCCCAAATCAAGATTGGGCAAGAGGTAGAAATTATTGCCGATGCTTTCCCATCTGAAGTTTTTAAGGGCAAAGTTCGTTTGATTGCGCCTGAAGCGATTATTGAGCAAAACGTCACGTCATTTCAAGTGCGGGTGGTTTTAGAAACTGGCAAAGAAAGATTGCAATCGGGTATGAATACCGATCTACGCTTTATTGGTAAGAAGATCGATAATGCACTGGTCGTGCCGACAGTCGCGATCGTCACTCAAGAAGGTAAAACGGGTTTACTGATTGCTGATGAAAAGGGTAAATCTAAGTTTCAGCCAGTGACAATTGGCACAACCGTAGAAAATCAAACTCAAATTTTAAGTGGGGCAAAAGTCGGCGATCGCATATTTGTAAAACTACCAGATCCAAAAGCCAAACCATAAAAAATGATTTGGCTTTGCGTCCGCTATTTTACAGAGCTTTGCGATGAAACCAAACCCAGATTTTTGTAAAAAGCCCCGCTTCGCAGGGGTTTTACAAAAATATTGTGATTAGTTTGTTTGCAAATTGCTGCAAAAAGAATGGTCAAACGTTTAGCGTTTGACCATTCTTCAGGCATTTTTATGCAGCAACAGCTTGTTTTAAAGCTTGCCAAGTGACTTCGCGATCGCTACCAACTTCGATCACAATCTTCACTCGCGGATCGCGATCGGGGATTAAGCTCAGAGTATCAAGTTCTTCTCTAGAAAGGTATTTACCCTCGATCATCCACACGACTAAACCCTTAGACTTGGCAGGTAAAGCATTGAGTCGAAACTGGATTGCAGGAGGAATAAGATATGTGCGAATCTGGGTTTTGCCAAGGTGAGCAGGACGTACACCATGAACATCGGTAAGATAACTATTAATATCTCCTAAACCACGGGCTGAAATGAAGAGAATTTCATAACCCGCATTCTTAAGTCGGCGTTGGTAGCGACCTTCGTAGCCGCCTTCAGGCGGAACTCGCATTGCTAAAGCGCCAGATTTCTCAAGGTCTTTGACAATTTTGTCGGTTGCAATCAATGGCATGGTGACATCCTCTGTTGAACGCTAAATATAGAGCTAAGAGTATTTTATACCTAGAAAGCAAATAAGGATGCGCGAAGCGCATCCTTTTGCTTTTAAAATTTGCTTTTAGAATTTGCTTTTAAAAATTGATAGGGTGCAAGGTATTTATTCAACGTACTTTGTCATTCAACTGTCATTCAACTGTCATTCAATAACTTGGACATCAATGTCGATTGTGCCAGGTGGAGTAAGTCGAACAAATTTATTTTGCTGCTCTTGTAAAGGCTCTCCACAGCTAGGGCATTGAAATTGACTTGACCTTGACGCATTAAAAGTCGCCTCGCATATGGGACAATCTGCGCTCACAATGCTGCGCTTTATCCACCATTGCAGACTAAAAAATCCAATTACAGGGACAACTGTTATTAGTCCAATCAAGATAAAGAAAGAATTAACTAGCCAACCTAAGCCGATCGCACTAAATGCCCAAAACACAAGTAAAATCGTCAGCCAAAATCGCACACCTGACCAGCGATCGCCACCACCACCGTTGGGCAGATTGTTGCCAAATGTGTAAAATTTCATGAGTTTTAATCCCTGTACTTTTGCATTTATTGGGTTTAATTGATCGTAACATTCTTACTTAAGGTTGCCATTCTGCCTTTGGGTATGGTTAACCGCAAAACACCTTCTGAATAATTCCTTCTGAATAATTCATATTTATTTATGGCTCATTAAGTTATTGGGAGGTGCGATTCATATTCTTATATTTAAAAAGTAACTTTACTGGCGATCGCTAATGTGATATGACATAGTCAAATTAATAAAGCAGTATGATTACTAGTCTCGCTAAACCACTGGCAGAAAACTTTTGGAGCGAATATAACATTCGTCTAGAACCTTGGAGTATTAGTTATGATGCGCCAGTAAGCATTAACTCTGAAGAGATTTCTAATGATAACAAGATACATACTGAAGTTGAAGTTAGTAATGGAGAATGGCAACCTATACGTGCAGCGATCGCTCCTGAACTTCCCAATCAAATTCTATTTATTGATGGGCGATTACGATTGGATGCAAGGTTTTTAGGGCGGAGTGATGATGAAATTTTATATGGAGCTTTTGCCACGATCGCAGTCGGTGCGGTGCTAGTTGATCGGACAATTAGCAGAGCTAAATGTATTGCTACAGAAGTAAAACGGATTATCGCATTGGGAGGTGGTTTAACCGCTCCCCCAACTGTAATTCCTTGTCCTGTGAGTGGTAGAGGCGATTTAAAATATGACTATTGCCTTACTAACAACAATAATGAGCCAGATACTCCTTCGCAAATAGTCCAGAGCGCGATGCTTGATGAAGAACTACGAATGGCAAATGAGCTTTCTCTAAATAAAGAATTAATTAAAGAGAATACGCTGATCGTTCGCGATGGACCTCTACTTTATCGAGTTTATCAAACCCCTCATGTCACAATTGGCTATGTTAAAACTATGGGTAAGGCATATTTGAAAGGAGAAAATGCTCAAACTTTGCGATCGCTAAAAGTGGGAGAACGTACGCCAATTTTTCGGATTTCTAATGCCAATCACTCCAATCTTAGTTGGTATCTGCGATCGGGTAGTAGCGATTTAAACTATAAACGGTTGGGATATCACGAATTACATGGGATTATTCGGATCGATCTTGATGGTGGTATTTCTATTGATCGCGCTAAAGCGATCGCCGATCAAAGCACATATTTAATTCCGCAATATGCGTCACATCCTACTCGTGATCCTCGTGCACCCCAAAACTTAACGCCTGTGGGTGCATTAGAAAAAGAGCTTGGTCGGAGAATGGGCAGTCGCGAATTAATTTCACGACGATTACAGGAGTTTTTAGTAAAATCAGCTAACTATAAATCTACAGCAAATCCCGAACAAAACCACCACTAGATTTTTTATAAAAGCTCTGCGAGGCGGGGCTTTTATAAAAAATTTGGGTTTTATTTGTTTTCAATCTGGTATATCAGTTAGAAAAGACGATTTGCACCAAATTTAAATTATATTTTTTTGCTGTCGATGGGATTTAAAATATGGAAATGCAAAGGCTTATTTCTTAATTATTTGTGATTATTTGTGGTTTTCTAAAGTGAGTCTTCAGTGAGTATTAAAATTTTTCAAACCCGACAAACGGATAGAACTCTAAATTTAATTTTCTTTACTTTTCTAAGTATTTTAATCGATATCTCAGGAAGTAGTTTAATCTCTCAAGAATACCAAAAAGTTGAGGCGCAAAGAGGTATTCAAGTTCGCACTAACCAATGGTTGAAAGTTGAAAAAACAACAGGAAATGTCACTAATCGAAATTTATATAGCTATGCTAGACGTCCTGCACGAGTAGGCGATATTTTACAAGTTGTCAGCGATGAAATTTCTACAGGGGCAAATAGTTCAGCGGTTTTAAGTATAGATACGGGCGTAGGTGTGATCTACTTGTCGGAAAATACAACTATCAAAATTCTTTCTTTTGGGATTGCTTCAGACAATGGTCGGGTCACAAATTTGCTTGTACCGCGTGGCAAGGCAAGATTGCAGGTTCGCAAATTTACTAACCCTGGCTCCCAGCTTAATATCCAAACTCCTGCTGGTATAAGTGGAGTGCGGGGCACCAATTATATTGTGGAAGCTCAACCAAATAACAATATGGTGATTACAACTCTTAAGGGTAGTGTTGCTACCACTGCTCAGAATCGAACAGAAATGGTCAATGGCGGGTTTCAGAATTTGACGATTAAAGGTGAACCTCCATCTCCCGCTATACCTATTCGTGATGACACCAGTTTGAGATACTCAATTAACAAACAAGTTTCAGATAATAAACGTTCTATTTTGCTAGTAGGTTACACTAGTGTTTTTAATACAGTGAAAGTAAATGGGCTAGATCAATACCTTGATCGCAGTGGAAAGTTTTCCTTACAGTTACCCGCAAGTTCAAGTTTAAATGTGAATGTAAAAGTGGAAACCCCTCAGGGAAAAGTACAAATCTATGAGATTCCGATTCTCTGAGTTTATTTCTAGAAATTTTTTTGAGCTAGTCGCGAATTGTTGTAGTGCAAAAATGCGATCGCGTTTAGCTTATTTAATTTGGAGATCTTTGCCTAGTCTATTTGCTAGCATAGCCCTAATTCCCTTACTTTATTTGGGAACTTTACAGCCAATCGAATTTTGGGCTTACAACAACTTTACTAATTGGCGCGGCGATCGTCCTTGGGATGATCGGATAGTGATTGTTGCTATTGACGATGCCAGTATCCGTAAAATTGGTAGATTTCCATGGTCTCGCGATCGCTATGTGCAGGTTTTGCAAAAACTTAGCCAAGCTAAAGCTAGTGTAATTGGCTTTGACATTTTATGGTCTGAAGCTAGTCCCGCAGATAAGCAATTGGCGGAAGCAATTGAGCAAAATCAACGAGTAGTGCTGTCGATGGCTTGGGATAAGACGGGACAAACACTTTTTCCAGTAGCCGCGATCAGTAATGCTAGTGTTGCGATTGGGCATATCCTCAAACGCGAAGATGCTGATGGCATTGTCCGTCAAATTGATTTGCAAATTCAAGATATTCCATCTTTCAGCGTATCGGTTTTACAAACTTACGATTTGACCACTGCTGCGGTGACTCCATTACCCGACTTGAAACAGCCTTTATTGATCAATTGGACAAAAACTGCTAAGAATATTCCGCAGTTCTCTTTTAGTGATGTAATTGATGGCAATGTCTCCCCCTCAGCTTTCTATAATAAAATTGTGCTAGTTGGCGTGACTGCCTCAGGGATTGATAATTTAGCGACTCCATTTGATCGTAATCCTCCAGCGAGTGGAGTACATTTACAGGCGATGATTTTGCATAATCTGCTTCAAAAAAGTTTTCTTTCAGACGTTCCAAAATATAATATTTGGAACTTTGCTTTATTGGGAAGTCTGATTATTAGCTTGATTTTACCTAGACGCAATTTATGGATTGGCAGCGTTAGTGCTTTTCTCCTTTCTGGACTGTGGTTAATTACTGCTTTTGTTTTTTTTAGCGCCAACTATTGGATTGAGATTGCTATTCCGATTTTGATGTTTATGTTAACAGGGTTTGCAATCACCATGCAAGAGCGCTTCCAAATGCAGCGATCGCTGCGTATTGCTGATGCTCAAATTCGATATGAAGCCACTCATGATCATTTGACAGGATTATTTAATCGTTCTCTCATCGAAGACCGATTGCAAAATCTACTCAATCAAAAAGATTTATCCATACCAGATTTGCCTATAAAAATAGGTAGCCTCAAATCTCTTCTAGCTATTCTTTGGATTAACTTAAATCAATTTAAAAACATTAACGATGTCTTTGGACATCCGATTGGAAATCTATTGTTAATTGAAGTCTCACAATGTTTGAGAAATTCTGTACCGAGTACAGCTTCAATTGCTCGTTTGGGAGGGGCTGAATTTGTTATATTGCTAGAAAATTTAGAAAATAAGCAACCCGTAATCGATATAGCTAAGCGCATTCATAAAAGACTTCAAGAACCATTTTTGATTCAAGGAAATGAGCTTGAAATTGCGGCTAATATTGGGATCAAGTTCCATCAAGTTGATAGTATAAGCGATGATCATCATTATCCTGATCTAGTTTCCCCTGAGACGTTATTACGAGATGCTGACACAGCGATGTTTTATGCAAAAAAACTAGGTCACTCATGTAGTAGGGTATTTGATATCTCCATGCGAGAGCGTGTACTCAAACGTTTACAACTAGAAAAGGATTTGCGAAGAGCCGTTGCTTTGACCCAAGTTGCTAACAATCAACATAATCAAGAATTCCTGATCTACTATCAACCAATTGTCTCTCTTCACAATATGCAGATTGTCGGATTAGAAGCACTAATTCGCTGGCAACATCCTGAACGCGGTTTAGTATCACCAGCTTGTTTCATTCCTATCGCTGAAGATACAGGAATGATCATCCCAATAGGTGATTGGGTAATGCGAAATGCTTGCCTCCAGATCAAGTCTTGGCATCAACGTTTTGCTAAGGCAAAAGATATTACCGTTAGTGTAAATCTATCTCCCAAGCAACTAGCTCAAGATGATTTACTAGAAAAGTGTCTGAATATTCTCACTCAAACTAATCTATCTCCTCAATATCTCAAAATAGAACTAACCGAAAGTTCGATTATGGAAAATCCCGATTTTGCGTTAAGTATACTCAACAAAATGCGGCAAACTGGAATTCAGATCTATATTGATGACTTTGGCACAGGTCACTCTTCTCTTGCCTATTTACATAAATTTCCTTTCGACGGATTGAAGATTGATCGAGCATTTGTGAATAATATGCATCCAAATACAAGTGGTATGGAAATTCTTCAAGCCATTGTAACTTTAGCGCAGAGTGTTAATGCTCATATTGTCGCAGAAGGTATTGAAAGCCTAGATCAGTTAAATTGTTTACAAGATTTACTTAACAAAAAAGGCGATGGTCAAGGATTCTTTTTGTTTCGACCTCTTGATGTTGCCGCGATCGAAGCTATCTTTCAAGCCAAGTAAGCCCAAAATTTTCCTATCTTGCTTACTTCTGATCGCATAATATCCAAACACTAAAAATCTCGATTTGCAAATACAGCGGATTGAGAACAAACTAAACCCAGATTTTTTGTAAAAGCACCGCAAAGCGGTGCTTTTACAAAAAATCTGGGTTTATTCGGGATTTGCTGTAATTACGCAGATTCGTGATCGCCTCCTCCCATTTGCCCTCTTCCCATTTGTATATAGCCGATTGAGGCTTTAAAAGCTATAGAGAAATTTTTGAAAGTGCTGCGAAGCAGCACTTTCAAAAATTTCTCTAGTTTTTACGAAAGCGCAAAGCTCTGTAGTCAAGATTCTAAAAGATTATTTTAGTTTTAGTCAGAGCTTAAAGCGTTATATTCACAACAACACAACGGTATAAAAGAGGACTTGCCATATGAAATGGGATGAAATGCGTGAAAGTGACAATGTGGAAGATGAGCGAGGTGGCTCATCTAGATCTAGCTTGTCAGCAGGTGGAATGCTGGGAGGATTGGGGGCTGGTGGTGTTGCGATCGCGGTAATTGCTGGTCTAATCTTTAATGTCGATCCTGCTCAAATTTTGAGTTTTCTTACTAACGGTCAAAAAACGGCTCCTGCTTCACAAGGAGTCGTTAAAGCTCCAGTTAATGATCGCGATTCGGCTTTTGTCAAATCCATTCTTGGCGATACTGAAGATACATGGGGAAAGATATTTAAACAACAGCTAAATAGTAACTATGAAGCACCTAAATTAGTACTATTTGACGGCTCTGTAAGCTCGGCTTGTGGATCAGCAGACACTGCAGCAGGGCCATTTTATTGTCCTGCTGACAAGAAAGTATATCTAGATATGGGTTTCTTTAAATATCTAGAAGCTACGGCTGGAAGCGATGCTGACTTTGCGAGATCCTATGCGATCGCTCACGAAGTTGGTCATCATATCCAAAATTTGCGTGGAACATCAGGAAAAGTAAGGCAGTTACAATCTAGTTCAGGTAAAACCAAAGCCAATGAATTATCGGTACGTATTGAACTTCAAGCTGATTGTCTAGCAGGAGTTTGGGGACATTTTACGGCTCAACGGGGCTTAATTACCGACAAAGATGTGACTCAGGCTCTTAACGCCGCCACTCAGATTGGTGACGACTATTTGCAAAAGAAGTCCAAGCAAGGTCATGTAATTCCCGACTCATTTACTCATGGGACTTCTCAACAGAGGGTAACTTGGTTTAAGCGTGGTCTTGAAGCAGGAGATATTAACCAATGTGATACATTTGCCACAAATCAGTTATAGCTTTTCTGCTCTTTTATAATTCTTGATCATTCCAAGATTTTGGATCTTCTAAGGGTTCTAAATGAGTAAAAACATTAGTATTCGGTATGGCTGTACAAATAGCTAACTCGATCTCTTCGCATAAATCATGCCCTGCTTGAACAGTCCATTGCCCAGGCACTAGAACATGAAAGGATACAAAGCATTTTGCCCCTGCATTTCTAGTACGGATAGCATGAAACTGAATTTTGTGGCGATCATAGCCAGATAGGATCTCATTAATAATTTGTCTATCTGCCAAAGGAATCGAGGCATCTAAAAGAGCTGAGCCGCTCTCCTGTATTAGTTTTATGCCAGTCCAAACAATATTTGCAGCGACTAATAAAGCAATCAAGGGGTCAAGAATTAACCACCCTGTTGCGGACACCAGCAATAGTCCTAATATTACGCCTACGGAAGTCCAGACATCAGTTATTAAGTGGTGAGCATCAGCCCGTAAAGTGATTGAGCGCAGGCGTTTTCCTACCTTAAGTAATACCATCGCCAGTCCTCCATTTATAGCTGATGCTATTAATGAAAGTACTAACCCTAACCCAATTTGTTCAAGTGGTTGAGGATCTAATAGTCTGGGAATCGCAGTGATCGCAATGCTAATCGCCGCAACTAAAATTAAGGCTCCTTCAAAGCCACTAGAAAAATATTCAGCTTTGGAATGTCCAAATGCATGTTCTTCGTCAGGGGGCTTAGCGGCATAGGTTAACGCCCATACTGCAAATATAGCTGCTACTAAATTAACCCCCGACTCTAGGGCATCAGATAAAAATCCAACGGAATTAGTTAAAAAATAAGCACCTAATTTCAAAGCGATCGTCAGGATGGCGGCTCCGATTGAGAGAAAAGCATAATAACGAGCAGGTTTATTTTGCATATTAAACTTCTTGAAAATAAGACAGTAGAGGCATAGTAGGGCGAAGCCCTTATTGATTTAAGAATTGATTTAAGAATATCTGAACGTTGTATCCTGTATAAGAGTCTAAAGCCATTAACGATTGACGTGACTTTTATGCAAATAGAGAAACAGCTAGAACCGAAGGAAGTAGATCTCTCTGAAGAACTCTCCGATTTCCCCGATCAGCTTGATCCCCCAAAGAAAAAGTGGATGGGACGTTGGAAATGGCGCATTACCATATTCTTGATTTTGATAGCAGTTGGTGGTGGTGGTTACTATGCATATACTCAATTAATAGCACCTGCCAATAATCAAGCATCTAATAAACGCAGTCGCACGATCTCGATTAAACGAGCAGATTTGCCAATTATAGTCACTGCTAATGGCACAATTCAGCCCGAAAAGTCGATTAACGTCAGTCCCAAAAGCTCAGGTAGACTTAAGAGTCTGCTAGTCAAGGAAGGACAAACTGTGCGAACAGGACAAATTCTTGCCTATATGGACGAGTCCAATACTATTGGTCAAATCACCCAAGCTGATGGACAACTTGCTTCTGCTCAAGCTAGCCTTAACCTGTTAAGGGCAGGTAACCGTCCGCAAGATATTGCCCAAGCTCAAGCAAATTTGACCAATGCTGAGGCTACTCTCGAGCAATCGCAGATCGTATTGCGCCAAAATCAACAGCTTTTTAGAGAAGGGGCGATCGCCTCTAGAGATCTTGATGCAGCAAGGACAACTATGGAAGCTAATCTCGCCAAAGTAACTCAAGCTCAAGAAGCTCTATCTTTGCAACAAGCAGGGTCGCGTCCTGAAGAAATTGATCGCGCACAGGCTCAAGTTATATCGGCAGAAGGTAGTTTGCAATCTGTGCAGTCGCAATTGGAGGATACGATTATTCGCGCTCCTTTTGATGGTGTAGTAGTCCGAAAATATGCCGATCCAGGGGCTTTTGTCACCCCAACTACTTCAGGAAGTGCTGTCAGTTCCGCAACTGCTTCTTCTATTCTTGCCCTTGCCAACAATAATCAAGTTGTCGCGAATGTCGCGGAGGCAAATATTGCTCAGATTGTGATCGGTCAAGAGGTAACCCTTCAAGTCGATGCCTATCCTGGCAAGAAGTTTCGCGGTCGGGTGGTATCAATCTCACCGCAAGCGATCGTCAACCAAAATGTTACCAGTTTTGAAGTGAAGTCAGAAATTACTTCTCAAGATAAGCAAATGCTGCGATCGGGTATGAATGCTAGTTTGGAGTTTAAAGCTGGACAGCTAAAAGATGTGCTAGTTGTTCCAACGGTCGCGATCGTCCGTCAACAGGGTAGTACAGGCGTATATGTCAAGACCGATCAGAGTGAAACGCCCGTATTTACTCCTATCGAAACAGGTATCACCGTTGATGATAAAACCGAAGTTAAATCGGGCTTGACTGGTAATGAGAAAATCTTTGTCTCGTTTCCTGAAGGCTCACGTCCGAAGACCAATCCTACTGGTGTTCCGGGTCTATCGCCTTCACAGCAGGGTGGTCGTGGTTAAGTAAATTTATGCAAACTTCCAAGCCTCGTTCAAAATCAATTTCCCAACCACGTATCCAAGTCGCTAAAGTTCCCTTTGCCGAAATCCTGACGATGGCGGCGGAATCTTTATGGAATAACCGACTGAGAACTGCACTGACCATGCTCGGTGTAATCATTGGGATTGCGGCTGTGATTGCGATTACGTCAGTCGGGCAAGGTATTCAGAAAGCTACAGAATCCCAATTACAGGCTCTTGGCACAAATTCAATTAATGTCCTACCCGGTTCAGCCCGAACTGTTGGCGTTAGTCAGGGCGGGGGGTCAGCTTCCACCTTGACATTACAAGATGCTCAGACCGTAGCAAAAGCTCCTGCGGTGAAGTTCGTTTCTGCTTATTTACAGCGCAATCGGCAGGTCTCCTATGGCAATCAAAACACTTCCACAACCATACTCGGTACAGATATTAACTATTCGCCAATCAGGAATACTTTCCCCGTCGAAGGACGATATTTTGAGCAGGAAGATATTGATAATGCCAAATCTGTAGTTGTGCTTGGATCGAAAGTTCGTTCTGATTTGTTTGGTCGTAGTAATGCGATCGGTGAAAGGATTCGCATTCAGGGCGAACAGTATCAAGTGATCGGGATCATGGAAGTAAAAGGTGCATCAGGCGGTTTCGATCAAGACGATCGCGTTTATATTCCTCTCAAAAACATGTTTGCCCGACTAGTTGGCAATAATGCTCTACAGGGTATATCTGTAAGTGGATTTTGGGTACAGGCTCTTGATGAAGCTGAGCTTGAAGCTGCCCAATTCCAATTGACTAATCTCCTGCGACTACGGCATAAGATTTTCCCACCGCAGCCTGATGATTTTCGGATTGTTAACCAGACTGATATCGTTAGTGCTTTTACAAATATTGTCGGTTTACTAACGTTGATGGTCGGTGCGATCGCTGCTATCTCTCTCATCGTTGGAGGCATTGGCATTGCCAACATTATGCTGGTTTCAGTTGTAGAACGCACTCGCGAAATCGGGGTACGCAAAGCTCTAGGAGCTACACGAGCCGCGATTCTTAATCAGTTTCTCACAGAGGCAATTTTAGTGTCTGGGCTTGGTGGTATAGCTGGTATCGGTTTAGGTGTGGCGATCGCTTTTGGTTCGGCGACGATTTTTCAATTTCCCTTTCTCATCTCGATCTGGTCAGTCGTCGCAGGTTTCGGTTTGTCAATGATTGTGGGATTGGTGGCAGGTGTAATTCCTGCGCGTAGTGCTGCAAAGCTAGATCCCATTCAGGCGCTCAGAAGTGATTAGTAAAAGTAAAAGCAAAAGTAAAAGCAAAAGGAAGAACAATATCAGAATATCGCTTCGCTTAGTCATGAAAGTTAGTGAAAAATCTTATGATTAGTTTAAAAAATATCCGTAAAGCTTATCGGCTCGGTGAAGTTAATGTCCCTGTTCTCAAAGGGATTGATCTAGAAATTGAGTCTGGGGAATACGCGGCAATTATGGGAATGTCTGGGTCTGGCAAATCAACTTTAATGAATATTATCGGCTGCCTTGATCGTCCCTCTTCGGGCAAATATTATCTCGAAGATCGGGAGCTAACTACTTATAACGATGATGAACTAGCCTATATTCGCAATCGTCGGATTGGGTTCGTATTTCAGCAGTTCAATCTCTTGTCGCGCTCAACCGCGCTCGAAAATGTAATGCTGCCGATGATTTATTCTAATATTCCTAAAGATAAACGTCGCCGTCTGGCGACAGAGGCTCTAACTAAAGTTGGTCTCCAAGATCGAATGCTCAATCGACCTAATCAGTTATCAGGTGGACAACAACAGCGAGTAGCGATCGCGCGCGCGTTAGCCAATCGCCCTGCCTTAATTCTGGCTGATGAACCAACGGGAGCGTTGGACACCCAAACATCTCATGATGTGATGAATTTACTTGCAGACTTGAATGAGCAAGGGATTACAATTGTGCTAGTTACTCATGAACCAGATGTAGCAGAGAGAACTCGCCGTATTATCCGCATTCAAGATGGATTAATCTCAAACAAGATATAAACCCGCTAGATGCGCTGCGTCTAGCGTAAAGTCTAGTTAAGAATCCTGTAAGTTTGGATAATCGGTATACCCTTTCGCATCTCCCCCATAGAAGGTATTGCGATCTTGCTTATTCATTTGAATGGCATCTAAAAAGCACCGACTTTAATTTATTTTGGCAGAGCCGCGATAGATGCGATCGGATTGTTCAGGGGATAACCACGAAGGCAAATCACCAGAATTTATAGGCTTTACCTGCTGCGAAACTACCTGATATTCAGATGGAATAGGTGGTGCAGTAGTTTGAACGAAATTCTTGTTAGTTGCATCGGTGAGACTAGCTAACAAACTTTGGGGAACTTCAAAACTGTCAGTTTCAGGATCATAAGCCAGTACTTCCCCTGTCTCGATGTCATAAATCCAGCCGTAGATTGTCATCTTGTTTTGATGCAACTTTGAGCGAATCACGGGATAGGTTTTCAGATTCTCAATTTGAGTAACTACGTTCTCCGCCATTGTAATCGTCATCAATTCTTCCCCTTTAACATCAGCATAATTTTCTTGAATCAATCGGCGAGTTGATTCAGCGTGCTGTAACCATTCATATACGAGTGGCATTTCAGTTCTCAGTTTTTCAAGCTTAAGTAAGCCTTTCATCGCGCCACAATTGGAATGCCCGCAGATAATTACTTGCTCAATGCCAAGGGCATGAATTGCATATTCGATCGCAGCACCTTCACCGCCATTAGCAGCACCAAAGGGCGGCACTAAGTTTCCTGCATTGCGGATTACGAATAACTCGCCCACTCCTGACTGAGTAATAAGATGCGGCACGATCCGCGAATCTGAGCAGGTAATAAATAATACTCGCGGCTTTTGTCCATCAGCGAGTTGTTCAAATAGTTCTTGGTTTGCAGGGAAATAAGACGACTGAAACTTATTTAGACCCTTTAATAGCTTTCTCATATACCAATTTTTGAGGGATGATTCTGCAATTTATTGCTTACTTTTAGTGTATAACTCTTTGCGCTTTAGCCAAAACTAAAAGAATTTAACCGCCATATATGACATTAATCACTCTACTACAACGCCTTGCGCTGCCATAAAATCCAGATAATTTTTTAAAAGGGCTGCTTTGCGGCCCTTTTAAAAAATTATCTGGATCACTCAAATCCTCAATAGGCTGTAAGTCTAATTAGGGGGGAATAAACATAAATTGTTACTTGCTAAAAGTGCTTCTGCATCCTCTAGTCTTAAGGGGCGCGCGGAAAGATACCCTTGACCAAATTTATATCCCAGTTGTTGCAATAGCTCTAGTTGTTGTTGAGTTTCGATTCCTTCAGCGATCGCATCAAGTTCTAATTGAGCACTGAGTGTGGCGATCGTTTCGACAATTCTCCTAATACTTACAGCAAATTCCGAACAAACCCACTACTAGATTTTTTGTAAAAGCCCCGCGAAGCGGGGCTTTTACAAAAAATCTGGTAGTGGGTTTGTTCTCAATCTGCTATAGAACAAATTAAAATGAACAAATTAAAATCCAGAAATTAGAGTCGATGATTGTCACTTCCTCTGATTTTTGGATTTTTTAGCTTACTCCCTTCCCAGTGAAAGATTAGACATTAAAACCAAATAATTAGCGTTGCGGCGCTTCGCGCCGCAACGCTAATTATTTGGTGGGAAGGGAGTATCACTTTTTATTAATGAGTATTACTACTGGCGATCGCCATAGCCGCTAGCCCAACTTCTTGGTGCGATTTGCTTGCAAATCTTGCTTTCTTTTTCTGGCTTGGGCGCGACGCTCTCTAGGAGTGGGCAATCCTACTGGTGTTTCAACAATATTCACTTCATTAATAAAGACTAAACGCGCATCAACAGGTTGGTTAAGCGTGTCAGTGATTTTCACTGCTTCAAAATCAGCATCGATCGCCGCAAATTCTGTCTCATTTAGCCACGCATGGTATTTTTTACGAAGTTTAGGTTGCTGTTTCAGTTCCTGTTGTAACTGTTCGAGTGAGCCTTCTGTCCATTGATAATAGAGGTTTTTACTGCGGATTTGGGTTTTCGATTCTGAAGTTTGTTGAGCAAGTGGATTATTTGCCCAAGGAATGCGATGATCCCATGTGGCAAGTCCCCCAGCCCGATCGCTTTCAAGCAATCTCTCTAAAATCTGTAGATCGGAATGCTCAGTTACGCGATCAGGAAAGCGACAAAAGCTTTTGGTGACATCGCTTTGGGAAGCCCGCAGCAGATTCATAATATTGCTCTGTGCATAGCCGATCGCAGTTTGATGATCGCGCAAAGTCTCAAGCAAGCCCTGCAATTCGCGTTGCAAAATATCGACATTACCGTAATGCGCCAATAAGCGATCAGTAAGCGGTTGCAAAATTTGTCTAATTTGAGCTTCGCGAATAGAGTCTTCAGCGCGATGCTGCACAAGAGCGTAACTCATCAGAAATTCAGGACTACGCTCGATTGTGGAACTATAAGCCATATCGATAATGCGATCAGTCATGTATTCCATCACTACAGGTTGCTGCGTGAAGCTATTTGCATTCTTTTCGATCAGCGATCGCCAACGTAGAGAAATCACTGATTCGAGAATTTGAGATTTGGAAACCATTGGCACGATATCTTGACGCAGATTGTCAGTGGTAATTGGTTCGCGTTCGATCGCTAGCCAATACATTACCTGCTGCTCGAGATCGGAAAGTCGAGAATATTGTTGATCAACTAGAGAGCGAATATCACCAAATACATTTGCCTCTTGATCAAGAAACTCTTGAATATTGCCATCGAACATACTGTAGATAGAACGCGATACTACTGTTAGTGCGAGGGGATTGCCACAATAAAAGTCGATCAACTGGCGAGTTTCAGGTGCGATCGCTAATTCTTCACGAAACATCTGACGCGCTTCTTCTTTTAACCCAGTCAATTGGAGAGAGCGCACTAGGCGATCGCTGCTATCAGGAGGTAACACATCATTGGGCTTTTCACGACTGGTCAACATCAGACAACTTTGATGGCGCACTTGTCCAACTTGACGGAACAATTCTCCATAGCCTTCATAGCCTTCTAAGTACTGACCTGTAGTTTCGCCACTGCGTAAGATTGACTCCACATTGTCTAAGACAATCAAGCACCGCGATTGTTTAAGGGTTTGGATAAACATCGCAAGTAGGCGATCAAAATCTTGAGGCAAACTGGCGATCGTCTGAGCTGTCAAAAAACTAACTAATTCTGACAACATCGTTTCCACAGTTGGTGCATTGCGGAGCGATCGCCAAGAGATCAAAGTAAATTCTGATTGCACTTGTTCAGCAAGTTTAGTCGCAAAAGCAGTTTTGCCGATACCACCCATGCCGAATACACCCAACAAGCGACAGCGATCGGCGACAACCCAATTTTTGACTACTTCTAGTTCATCAGTACGTCCATAAAAAATTGAAGTATCGATCGCGTTTCCCCAATCACAGCGTTTAGCATTTATATCAACCATATTGGAAGCAATCATATTGGAATCAATCACATTGGAGTTGTGAGGATTTGCCAAGGCGATTAGAGGATTAGTGAATGGCTGACTGATCGGATTAGTCACAACATCACCTTGAAAACGTTTGGCATGAGTCCGCACCACAACTTGAAGATTGTGCTTAGTGACGCGCTCCCCAAAGCCCTTTGTCAACATTTGCCACAGGCGATAGCCAACATCACGAATGTAGGAAGAATCGTATCCACACATCTCCGCAATCTCAGAATAAGTCTTGCCCTCCCATGTTTGGCGAAATAGCTGCTCCTGAATGTTGCTAAGGCGCTTTCCCTGTATTGCGGCATCAACGATGGCGATCGCATCTTCAATAGTCATATTCGTAACTCCTCTTAAGTAATGTCTCGGCGAATGTCTCGGTGAATATCTCGGTATTGGCTTAGTAATATCTAAGGCTGTCGAAAGTTTTAGTGCTTTTACAAATAGTAGTAATTTGTCTTAAGTTTTTTTAGGTTCTAAAGTTTTCTAATCATATTTTTCTAATCATATTTAAGGAATGTTTAATTACAGCAATTACAGATGATTCAATCAACTTATTCTTGTTTTTTCACGTTAGATAAATAACATATATTTTTGTATTTGCAATAGGTTTATCTGATTTTTATGTAGATCCTGATTTAGTCTGACATTGGCTCATACGTCTTTCAATTTTTTCTTGTTTTTTCTGCTAAACCTCCATTTATAAAGGTTTAGTAGACTTAGTTAGTGTCTAATTTGAGTCAATCCATATATAGATTATTGTTTTTTCAAGCTAAATAAGTGAAAAACTTGTTTCTGACCTAGAACTTTATATGCATGATTTAATATAAATAATTTCTGAATCAATACAAGTAAAATCTATGAAATTTAAATTAGTTATATACATATTAAATATAGAAATTTATTTGTATGTAATGGAATAGTTCCTTTTATATAATTTTTAGTTTTATCCATACATTTACTGACAAAAAATACTACTTTTTCTGGTGTGCAAATTGCAATTTGGGTCGTATGCTATTTGCCATCGAAGGTTATAAATTGGTTTATCTGCCTTTGCGACCTTTGGAACACCAGTTATACTCACTTACCCTCACAATTAAATAATTATTTAATTCTTTTATCACTGGTAAGTACATATGACAAGAGGAAATCAATGTTTTACGACAAAAAAAGACTTTTCCTCATCTATCCTCACAATTAGAGGCATTGAAACATGAGCGCCCCCCATTATTTGCCCCAACATGATCTCAATTTATTACCTAGCTCTACAGACAAAACATCACAGTTTTTTGTGCGTCCTCACATAGCCGATCGCTTATGCCAACTGCTTGACGAAATCGAAGCATTTTTATGGACTTGCAGTTATGAGGAAATGTGTAACTTTTGGAATGCAATCTCAAATCTGCGTCAGTGCATCCAAAAACGTCCTCATCAACCACAAGTGCCTCAGTTCTTAACTTGCCGACGTAAACAGCGAGATTTCTGCCGTATTTTGGAGGTATTAGCGGATTTGCCCTATCCCAAACTGCACTTATCTGATCATCTAGTTAAACGCTCAGGCGATCGCGCTAACTCTCAACAACTTAAGCCATTGCAAAGCGCATTTGCCCATCCTCGCTTTGCCCATCATCACTTTGTAAAACAGAAATAAAGAGGATATATGCAAAGCGACGCTTTTCCCACACCACCTATCTGTTCTCTTCATTTCCAGCCTCAGTTGATTCAGCACTATATAGAACAGGAGCAAGAGCAGCAAAATCCTGAACTCAAACCCAACTACTTACTAAATGAGATTGAGCAATTGATAGCAGACTGCTCTACCGAAGAATCTAAAACTTTTTGGTCGGCAACCAATCGCATCAAGATCAAACATGAAGTAATGGAATCAATGCAAAAAATTGAGAGCTTGTTTCTTGATTTAGCTAGAGAATCAACTCATGATCCTGACTTGATATCGGCCGTTTCCGAAAGTCTTCTTTACAAAAATAATTCTCCAAGACATCTTCAAAAATCAACTTAATATTTCCAACTTTATTAAGCATCGACTTTGTTGATTTTCTAATGCATCTTACTTATCCCACAGGTCAAAATCATGAAATTTCTACTATCTCTTATTTCTGCTTCTGCTTTGCTCATCCCTTTCACTGGTGGTGCGTCTGCTTATTCTCAAGACCCTCGCAGTTGCAGCGACCCGAGAACCCAATATCCGTCAAATCCCCCTTGTCAAAAGCAACAAAATTTATTTAATGTTTATAAAGATTAGGATGTGCAAAGCTTTGGGCTGCCTATTTCACACCCCAAATAATAATTAGACATAGTGGGACAGTTATGAGAAGAAAGCGTTTTCTTCAATTAGGGGCTGGGGCGATCGCTTTATGCGCCTTTGAGCGCATAGGCAAAGATGCTGCTCGCGCCGAGGATTCTTTACCCTTGCCCCAAATCTCTCTTAGAGAGCAAGTATGTGCTCAGTCTCTGACTGGACAAATTGATCGCATCATGGGCAATGGATTTACCTCTGAAGTCCAACTTTTGCGACTTTTACAGCTAAATAATGCACCTTTAAACTTTTATGGTGACTTACCAACTATCTATCGTGAAGAAGCAACGATCGAAGGCGTTAACTATGACATCGCATTTTGTCAGATGTGTCTAGAAACGGGTTTTTTGCAATTTGATGGTGATGTTAAACCAGAGCAAAATAATTTTGGTGGAATTGGCGCGATCGGTAATGGGGTTCGCGGTGATAGTTTTGGCGATCGCCGCATTGGGATAAGAGCACAAATTCAACATCTCAAGGCATATGCAACTACAATGTCTTTGGTACAACCTTTAGTTGATCCACGTTTTAGCTTAATTAAGCGTGGTACCGCGCCTTTATTGAGTCAGCTTGCAGGCAAATGGGCTGAGGATGCTAATTACGACAAAAAAATTATGGCGATCTTACGACGGCTCTATGAGTTATCAAGCTTATTTTAAAAATGATAGTGAGGGAATAGAGTTCTCTTTTACTAAGATAAAATAGCGAAAGCAAGGCACAGTTATCTTTATGTAGCGCGGATGACTGCGCCTTACAACCTGCCTCGTTTCATGGGGGGAGCATGAAGCAGAGGCATTCTTTAAAGTATGCAGAGATTGACTTGACTATTCCATTAAGCAAGTTCTCTTACATATCTAATATTTGCTACAAATCACATGGTGCAAGACACATAAGCAGCAAGCACTATTTATTTTAATAAGTTTATATTTCAATAATTTTTTATCTATTCCCAATAAACGAAGAATAGCATATTTTTAAACTGGCGGTACTTACTGACGTTCCTAATATCTGATTTTGAGTTTTTACAGCGCTTTGCGCTGTTATAAAACCCAGAGAAAGTTTTAGAAGTGCCGCAAAGCGGCACTTCTAAAACTTTCTCTGTACCCATTAAAGCCTGAATAGTTTGTAAAAGCCACGCGAAGCGGAGCTTTTACAAAAAATCTAGTGGTGGGTTTGTTCGGGATTTGCTGTAAGTAGATAAGCAGAAGTAAACTGAATATGATTTAAGGGGCGTAGAGCAAAGCCCAGCCTTGTTTTTTGTCAAATAATTGCCATCAAAAGTGATTACTTTTTTAGCACAACTATTTAATGCAAATTGCTATATGACAATCCTAAATGAGTCGTGGAAATATGAGGCGTATAACAAGGGGCTTAAGCCCCTTGTTTGTTCACCAATGATTTAGGATTGCTATAGCTATATATAGCTGTCGCCACTTGTATTAAGACAAAACCAAACCCGAAAGTGGGAGGCGGCGCTTCGCGCCGCCTCCCACTTTCGGGTTTTATGTCCTGATACATTTGGAGACAGTTATAAAAACATTTATTAAAGCATTGCTTTAATAAAATTGTCTAATTTGAAGATGAGCATCTATATAAAGTAACTATTTTCTCTAAATTTTTGCTAGATGGATCGCGAAGCAAAAATGGTAAATGACCAATCGGTAGAGATCTGAAATTAGGTTGACGACCTTCAATATATTCCCAACGAGAAGTTTGACGATTATAAGCAGTATTGATCGCTAATTCACCAGATGGACTTATCCAACCAATGCTTTCGTAGGTTTTGCGAATATTTTTTGCAGAATCTTCATAGATTTTTTTTTGTGCGGTTAATCCCTGCTTACCATTACTAGCTTGCGTCCATAATTGATCGATTAAAACCAAATCAGCACAAGTAATTCGATTAAATTCATCAGGATAAAATGTTCCGTCATTATAAGATTGGCTTCCTGCTGCTTTTAGAAGTAATAGATAAGTTTCATTATCCGCAGCTTGCCAATTCTTTTCTTTGAGATATGTAGTGAGTTGATTATAATTTGCGTTGTTTTCTGCAATTGATGGAGCTGAAGCGATCGCTGGTGTAGATGGAATAGGAATAGGCATATCAATAGGAGGACTAGCAACGAGTGGAATATCACTTGTAAAAGGATTCCAGCCAATATTAAATAGATAAACTCCACTCGCTAATGTAAATAAAGCGATCGCGGCGGTAAATAATGGAAAATGTAATTTAACTTGATGATCGTCAGTAATTCTTGGAGAATTTGTACTTAATTTTGGCAGCCTTGCCATGTCTTTTAGCACTTCATCAACAGTCTGGTAGCGATCGCGAGGATTACAACGAGCCATCCGATCTAAAACTGCTGCAAACTCACGTCCAACTTTGGCATAGCCGCGCCAGTTAATTTCATAGTCACGATCTCTAGGAAATTGACTAGGATGTTTGCCTGTAAGGGCTTGCAAAGCCACCATCGCCAGAGAATAGATGTCACTACAAGCCACAGATTGACCGCGCTCTTGCTCATAGGACATATATCCAGGAGTTCCAATCGGCAAGGTTACTCTTGCTTTATGGTGAGCACTAGCAACTTCCATTTGGACTTGCTTGACAGTTCCAAAATCAATGAGAACTAATTTCCCATCGCTATGACGGCGGATCAGATTACTAGGTTTAATATCCCGATGAATTACATTATATGTATGCACAAATCGCAAGATTTCTAAAACTTCTTTAACGATCTGAGCAACCCGCCCTTCTGCCATTTGACTGCCAGGAGATATTTCTACACTAAGAGGATGTCCTGCGATATATTCTTGAACAAGATAGAATTCTTTATTCTCTTGGAAATATGCGTAAAGTTGGGGGATTAGATCGTGTCTTCCTAACTCTTGCAAAGTTTCAGCTTCCGCCTTAAATAGTTCTAACGCTTTTTGAGTAAAAATTGGATCGTCAATCGTGGGATTAAGATGTTTGACAACACATTGTGGATTTTTGGGTAGGCGAGTGTCTTCAGCAAGGTAAGTTTGCGAAAAACCTCCTTCTGCTAATTCTTTAACAATGCGATATCGTCGGTCAAGTAGCTTGCCTAGCATTGTCACATTATAGATTAGAGAATGTGTGAAGTGTACGCTCTAATTTACTCAACTAACTTACTCAACATATTTCGCATCCAAAGGAGGACGATCATCTTTTAGTTGATTATTATTTTTATCTTTTAGATTTGCGCGATCGCCATACGGCACTGTATCAGGATCGGCATTTTTAATATTTTTCTGATCGAAATCATCATCTTCATCCCAATCATCTCGATCATCAAAATCATCTTCGTCTGTTTCATTTTTATAATTTGCTGGTTTAGATGCCTGTTGATCACCATATCCAGCCGCAACCACAGCACGACGCACCGCCTGATTATGTCGCCATGTAGCGATCGCATTAATCACAAATGCTAAAAGCCCACCGCCCACCAAAGCTGTCAACATTGCCCAACTCAAGGGAATCGGTAAAGTCTTTTGACCTAAGAAGAAAATCTGAACTGTAGGCTGTAAATTTTGGACAAAAATAGCAGCTAGAACCGTAATCGCCAGCCCTAACAATACAAGCTGAGCGATCGACATTGCTCCTGAAGAACTTTTATTAGCAGAATTAGGAGTTTGTGAAAAGCGCGATCGTGTCATAGTTCTGATCCTGTTTCAATAGTACTAGTTGGTATTCGGCCCTGCCAACGCTGAATGAGATCGGCATCAATATCTAATTGATCGAGCGCTCTGGCGATGACAAAATCCACCAAATCCTCGATTGTTTGCGGGTTGTGATACCAAGCAGGAATTGCTGGTACAATTCGCGCTCCTGCTTCCGCTAAAGTAGTGAGATTCCGCAGATGAATTAAGCTAAATGGAGTTTCGCGAGGAACGATGACTAATCGGCGACCTTCTTTGAGATGAACATCGGCGGCGCGTTCCAATAGATCAGAGCTTAACCCATGAGCAATTTTGGCAACCGTTGCCATACTACAAGGAATAACCAGCATTCCCAATGTCCGAAATGAACCACTGGCGATCGTTGCGCCGACATCGCCCCACTGATGGCAAACTAATCGGCTATCTTGGGTTTCACTATGATCGCGCCAAAATTGTTCTTGAGATCGCAAATTGCTGGGCATAGCAATATTATTTTCCGATTGCCAAACCATCATCGCTGCCTTAGAAGCCACCAGATCGACATTATAATTATTATTTAGCAAAAATTTAAGCGATCGCACGGCATAAATCATGCCTGAGGCTCCAGAAATTCCTAACACGATTGCTCGCTTATCTTGCATTTGATATCTAATTCGACATTATAATTCGGCACACGATCTCAATCATATCGCCAAACTTAGAAAGTATAACGATTGCCAATTAAAACGAAAAAAGAGAGGTGGCGCAAAGCACTGCCTCTCTTTTTTCGTTTTTTGATCACTTACTCCCTTCCTAATGAAAGATTAGACATTAAAACCAAATAATTAGCGTTGCGGCGCTTTGCGCCGCAACGCTAATTATTTGGTGGGAAAGGAGTATCTTTAATTACAAATGGGAACAGAAGCCCTCAAACATAATTAGATAGTAAATATTTAGAAGGGCAATGTCAAAACGTCTGGGAATAAGCGGTTAGCTTCGATCAATACACCAGCCGTAATGGTCATCCATACAGCAGCTAACACAGGAGCAGATGATAAAAAACCTTTCAATGGAGTTCTCCTTTTAAATAGTTTTGAGAATTCTCCAAAGTATTAAAAAACACTTTGGAGAAGTTTTTAAAGCGATCGCTAGAAATAAAAATTAGCGGGGGGACACAGTAACTTCGGGTTCAGAAGCTACTAATTCACCAGTGCCAAATTCTTTAAGAGCTGCTAGTGGCCATGTAAAGCCAGTTAACATAAACTTAATTGCTAAAGGAACATCAATAAGGATTTCCTTCTGAAACTTAGTTGCTGGGTCTTTGCGGATAGCAATGATGTAAGCACGACCAACCCAACCAATCCAACCTGCAATGTATAAAAACATCAAGGCTGGAATGATAAATTCACCTGCATGGCTCCAACGACCGTCAGTGATTAAGTGAGGTAAACCATCTTCACCACAGAGCAAACCAGATTCTGCATATTTAGCAAAGCGAGCTTCAGTTTGAGCAACTTTGCCTGTGAGATACTCAGAAGAGGAGCTACTAGTCGGAAAGTTAACTAAACGCGATTTGTAACTCTCAACTTCTGCTTCCAAGCGATCTTGAAAGGCAGAGGAGGTTGCACAAGGAGTCAAAATATTAAATGATGAGACATCACCTGCATATGCTGCAGGTGTAGCGGCAAGGCTTACGCCAAACCATAAGCTAATAATGAGAATGAGAGCAAAAAGTCTTTTCATGGACTGACCTTAATTTACCTTGGTTAAGTTAGGCAAAAATAACGATATTTTCGTTTTAGAACTTAATTTCAGATCGTATATCAGCGATCGCGCCTTGGTAAAGCAATCTTCACATCCTGTAAAGTAATTTATTAAATTTGATTGAAATTTGATTGAAAAATGCCAACTATTCTTGCGATCGAATCTAGCTGTGATGAAACTGCGGCGGCAGTAGTATGTGATCGCCAGATTCTTAGTAGCGTGGTTTCATCGCAAATTCAAACCCATGCACTTTACGGTGGCGTTGTTCCAGAAATTGCAGCACGACAGCACGTTGAGACAATTAATTATGCGATCGCTCAGGCTCATCAAGAATCTGGCAAAACATGGGCAGAGATTGATGGCCTTGCCGTGACTACAGCGCCTGGACTAATCGGCTCACTCATGATTGGTGTAACTGCCGCCAAAACATTAGCAATGTTACATAAAAAACCACTAATTGCCGTCCACCACCTTGAAGGACACATTTGCTCAGCTTTACTTGCTGATCTGACTTTAGAACCGCCATTTTTATGTTTATTAGTCTCTGGTGGACATAGCAGCATTATTTTAGTCAAGGACTACACCGACTATCAGGTAATGGGTAAAACTCGCGATGATGCCGCAGGAGAGGCTTTTGATAAAGTAGCGCGGTTATTAGGTTTAGGCTATCCAGGCGGGCCAGCGATTGACAAGATCGCGGTCGATGGTAATCCTAAAGCTTATAAATTCCCCCAAGGTAAAATCGCCGATGCGCCCTATGACTCTAGCTTTAGTGGTTTAAAAACCTCAGTATTGAGACTTACCCAAAAGTTAAGAGCAAATGGCGAAGCATTGCCGATCGCCGATATTGCCGCTAGTTTCCAAGAAGCTGTAGCCGCAGCCCTCGCCACGCGCACCATCAAATGCGCGATCGAGCATGATCTGTCAACTATTGTCGCTGTCGGGGGAGTAGCGGCAAATAGTGCTTTGCGATCACGACTTGTGGCAATGGCTAGTGAACATCAAATGAGGGCAGTCTTTCCACCTTTGAGCCTATGTACTGATAATGCGGCAATGATTGGCTGTGCAGGAGCAATCCATCTCAGTCGTGGTCAAACCTCAGCCATGAATATTCTCACGCGATCGCGACTCAATATTGAAGATTGTCAAAGTTTGTATAGCTAAACAGTTTAGGCTTCGACTTCGCTCAGAGTTGACTGAACGAAGTCAAAGCCTAATTTTTGATTTTTTAGATAACTGAAGGAGTAATCAAATCCTTCATCGAATTATAGATTTCTTCAGTAAGTTTGCGGGTGCATTCCTTAGCAGCAGTGCGACTTGATTGATATTCGGCAAGATGCTCTGAGACTGAGATTGGTTCAGCAACTGAGAGAGTCAATTTACGATCGCCAAAACTTGGTGCTTTTTTAAAAACTGAATCTGGGTTGCGATCAGTCACTCGCTCTAACACGCTCCACATTAATTTCAACACTTCGATATAGCGACTAGGACTAGGGTTTTGGCTCACATAGTCACTAGTGACACCGATAATACTTTCAGCAATTTTCATATGCCAGTTACTATAATTTGCCTCTAAAGCAAGCTGATCGGCAAAGCTACGCTCTACTTGCGATAACTGTTCAATATCCTTGATGTCATTACGAAATATACGATCCCATCCTGCTTGTTCGAGGCGACGACAGCGATCAATCGGTGTACCTCTGGCTTTGATACCAAAACTCATTTCGGTAACGCTCAAAATGCGATCGGCTAAATCATCTACACGAGTTGCTAATTCGCTGGATTCTGGCACATTCTTGTCTTTCTGAGCATAATTCTCATAAAAGGTCTTGTAATAATCGTTTACCCATTGCACTAAGTAACTACCTAGATCGTAAAGACGTTGATAGCGGGTTGCAGGTGTAATTGGAGATGGACTAATTCCACATTCTTTTTCAATTGTGGTGATCGCCTCATCAATTTTGCCCCAAGACTCTTGGGAATATTGGTATTGAATCCCCACAGGAATAATTAACATTTCTTCAGTACGCCCTTCTTTGAGCAAATCCTCGGCTGCCCAAAAGCCGATCTGAGCAATTCCTGGTTCTAGTTCGGCGACTATTTCACTTTTGCCATTTGTGCCACCTTCAGGAGCCATTGACAGTGGGGATTCTCCATTGGTGATCTGCTTACGCATTAGGTTTAGAGCCGTACGATCAAGCTTACTGCGAAAGGTTGAAATCCCTCCCAGTGCGGGAAATAGCCAATTGATATAGTCTCCCGCCCACATCGAAATTCCGCGATCATATACAAAAAAGCTATGTGGCGGCTTTACAAATTTGATCCCCATTTCCCTTGCTTGCTCAGGCAATGCGTAGGAAAGCAAATACAACATCCCAAAAGGGTCATCTGTAGTGGGATGCCGAAAGGCGAGAATATATCGAGCTTTCCCATCCTGAAATTTTTTTGTCGCTATGACAAGGCGATCAACATAGCGGGTTTCAATCTGCTTGATGCCGCATTGCCACCGCAACCAAAATGGGGCCAACAACCGTATGAATTTCAATATGAATTGATTAACTTTGGGCGGATAAACTTTAAGGGGTGGTTGGACGCGAGTCAGATCTACTGCCATGATTTCCGTTGTTTGTATAGCAATATCGCATTAAAACACGCAAAGCGTGTCTTCACAATTAGAGTATGGTAGAATCGCGCCCAATTTCGTTTTTCGCTATCTTCGGCTGGCAAGTATATGAGACCTCACACACAAACCCACCTTCGTAATTTTGCCCTTGGGCTAGTATCTCTTTTGAGTATTAGCACTAGCATTATTGGTAATTTCAGCGCCCCTGCTAACGCTCAGTCTTTTCCAAATGATTCTTTACCAGCAGCAATCCCTTCTAATGCTGGTAGTGCCCAGTACCTTGTATATTTGCCGAATGTAGCAAATATAAAACAGGCAAAGATTTTAGCTCCTGATGCCTTTGTCAGCCGTCTAGATACTGGTGAACAAGTCATCCAGTTGGGACGTTTTAACAACCTAAATCTTGCTCAACGTCGGGTTGCCCAATTTAGTCAAGCAGGACTCGTACCACAAATCAAAACTGTACAGAGCAAATTTGCTACTTTCCCCCCTGTCTCAACTACAAATCAGACAATTCCTTCCTCTGCTCCGATCCCTGTAGAGTCGATTCCAATTCCAACATCGCGGACAAATGATGCTTTACCTGGTGTACCAGGCTCAGAATTTCCTAACACTCAAAATAATAATAATAATGCGATCGAGATTGTCCGCTCACCTCAACCCATACCTCAACAAAGTCAGCCAATCCTGACACAGAGCAATCCGCAGCCTATTCCACAGGTCGTTAGTCAGGGCTCAACAAATGCGGTACAGATTCGCTATTTTGTGATTATTCCCACAGGCTCTGCATCTGAGTTGCAACGAGTTCAAACGATCGCCCCAACTGCTCAATTACGTTCTTCCTTTCGCGGAACTTATATCGAGGTGCAAGGTTACCCTGATCGCGGCAGCGCTGAGACTCTGAACGGGACAATTCGTCGTCAAGGTTTTGATAGTCGCGTTGTCTTTTTCTAGGGCTAGATGTAAGTACGACCGCGCCAGCTTTTGGGTCTAGTAAGAGCAGAAATCCAGATACGGAGAACGGCAAAAGGATCGGCAAGCGGCGATAGCCAAAACCAAAATCCAACTTCGGTATAGCTGGTGCGGATGCCGAAAACAAGCAACCATCTGATGAGCACCAGAAAGGCATTGAGCCAAAATAGGCTGTTGATCAATAGCGATGGGGATGGTTGCCCGATCGCGATCGCGAGCACAATCGGTAAGGGCAAACCCTGAACTGCTGTGAGTAAAACACAATCGGCAAATGTTTGACTTGGAGTTGAGGCATCCTTAAGATCAAGCGATCGCCCCCATTCCCGCCATGTTTCTTGCATAGATGTATACATCCGTACTTGGATTAGGGCTGCACCATCAAGAAATCCTACTTTCGCGCCACGTTGGGCAGCGGCTCTAGCCAGAGTGACATCATCGCAAAATGATGACTTGGCAAGTTCATAGCCATTTAGCTCGACTAGTTTGGCTCGTTTGGATAGAAAGCATTGACCATTTGCCATTACCCTATCTTCAGTGAACTGAGTGCGATCGCCTGTCGCTCCAAATCTAAAAATTAAAGTGATCAATAATGCAGGTTGTAACCATTGCTCACCAGCGGTTTTAAGAATGAATCTTGGTGATAGCGACACAATATCAAAGTCGTCTGCGATCGCTTGTTGAACAAAGCTAGCGACTAATCCCTTTTGCGGCAATGTGTCAGCGTCAAGGCCTAGCACCCATTCGCTAGTTGGATCGCTATGTAAAAAACCTGTGTGCAACGCCCAAGGACGACCAACCCAACCCTCTGGTAAAGGATCGTCAGTAACTAGCTTTAGAGGAATAGGATAATCGATTTGTAATTTCTGCACATATTCGGGTGTGCCATCCTGCGATCGGCTATCCACGACGATGATTTCTTTGGCAGCTTGGTCGCGCAAGCCTTCTAAACAAGTCGGTAAGCGCTCAATCTCGTTGAGTGTGGGGATTACAATTGAAACTTGGGGATTTTGCTTAGCTAGTTCTTCTTCGGAAGAAACAAGGGGCAGAAGTGGCGCAGCGCGATCGCGGGCAGTGCTAAGACGCTTCAGTAATACAAGTGTCGAGGGGACTTGGATTAACAAAAAGAATATAAAGAAAAGCGGATTATTCAAAATCGATGGAGAGGCTTACGTTCTGAAAATTTATCCTATCGTGATTTGCACCGCGCTCAGCGCGGTACAAATTAAAATTAGTCTTCGAGTAAACTTCTCAGCATCCATGCAGTTTTTTCGTGAACCTGCATCCGTTGTGTTAATAAGTCAGCCGTTGGTTCATCGTTGTTTTTGTCGGCGATCGGAAAAATCGAACGCGCAGTACGCACCACTGATTCTTGTCCTTCGACTAGCAGCTTGATCATTTCCATAGCTTTTGGCACTCCTTCGGTTTCAGGAATCGAAGTCAGCTTCGCGTAGGCTGAATAGGTTGCAGGTGCAGGACATCCTAGAGAGCGAATCCGCTCAGCAATCAGATCGACAGCTAAGGAGAGTTCAGTATATTGCCCTTCAAACATGAGGTGCAATGTATTGAACATTGGTCCAGTAACGTTCCAGTGAAAATTATGAGTTTTAAGGTAAAGGGTGTAAGTATCAGCTAGCAACCGTGATAATCCATCTGCGATCGCAGTGCGTTCCTCTTGTGAAATACCGATATTGATATTGCCAGATTGCTCTTTATCGGTTGATTTTTCTTTGTTTTTGCTCATGCTGACCTTGTTTATAATTACTGTGATTAATACTCAATTGTCATGCTCTCATAAGTTACACCACGAGTTGTGTGGATACGCTCAGTGGGTCTAGCTTTAATTTTATTTACAAATTGTGATTCAGTCAGTTCAGCACTCGCGGCACTATTTTCAACCTCACTATCTAATTGAGCGAGGTTAAGATTAAGTTCAGCAAGCCGAGCAATAATTTGATGCTGGCGATCGCGTACTCTTACCAATTCTTCTTGTAAGCGTTCTTTCTCATTAGCGAGTTGGTGCATCTGGATATAAATCGCTGAAGGAGTCTTACGCAGAGGCATTGAGCGCAACCTTGGTTGAATCGGTCTACGAGATGCGCGTGACATAGTCATAGTAATAAACCTGATAGGCGATTATTTCGTCGAACTTGATGCAAAGAATACTTTATATAAAATAAATCCAACTAGCGCCATAATGCCGATTGAAATCGCGGCTGTGACTAGTTTAAATACAAAACTTAAAATTGTGAAAGAGACTAGTCCAATCACGATAATCGCAGCAACCTTGGTTGCTCCAGTCAGTTTATTTACCCAAGTGATCAGGCTTCCTATATTCGCCTTAGTTGCATCACCAGCTTGGTTTACCGCGACAAACTCTGGCTCAGCCCGTTTGTTTGGATCATAGGAAGGATTGTTCGACGGATTGTTCGTCTGTTGCTTATTGCCCATCACTTCGCGTTCTAATTCGCGAAAGCGCTCTTCAAGATTATCAGTTTGACTCATGACAGCAATGAATAAAAATCTATTTCTTATTGTACTGTAAACAATCATACAGACAAAGATTTGACCTGTTTCTATTAATTCTCTGGCTTTAAATCGCGTTCCATTAATCCTTCAACTGCTTGTTGCAAATTGATTTCTCCTTTGAGTAGCCGATAAACATAACGTGAAACAGGAACACTGATTTTTTCGCGATCGCTAATTTCAATCAATACATTAGCTGTATTTACACCTTCAGCCGTACCGCGAATACTAGCGATCGCCTCTTCTAAACTTTTGCCCTGAGCGATCGCGTACCCCACCTGATAATTTCGACTAAGATTGCTATTGCAAGTTGCCAATAAATCACCTAAACCCGATAAGCCCCAAAAAGTTTCAGGCTGGGCACCAAAATAAACACCAACGCGAATAATTTCAATTAGCGATCGCGTAATTAATGCCGATTTAGCATTAGTACCCAGATTTAATCCGTCACAAGCACCGACAGCGATTGCAATCACATTTTTAAGTGTCCCGCCCAACTCTACCCCAATCGGATCGGAATTTGTATAGACTCTAAAATTTTTTGAAGCAAGAATATTTTGAATAAATTGGGCAGAGTTCTCGTCCGTACTAGCCACAACTGTTGCCGCAGGTTTACCTGCCACAATTTCTTGGGAAAGATTTGGTCCCGATAAGACTACAAGGGGATGATTAGGAAACAGCGATCGCCAAATTTGTGATGGTGTTTGCCCTGTAATTGGTTCAAGTCCCTTAGTTGCACTGACTAAAACTACATGGGGCAATAGGCTCGCAGTTTGCAACTTTTCAGCGATTGTTCTTACTCCCTGCATTGAGACTGCCGAAATAATTGCATCACTGTTGGTGACAGCTTCGGCTAACGAATATTGACTTTGACGCGACCAGATTTGCACATGATGTTTATTGCTTTGAATTAGACTGCCTAGAGCTGATCCCCATGCTCCAGCCCCGATAATCGTGACATTTTTTAAGTCTGATTTCATGTTTTGAATAGTTGTTTATTAAACCCAAATGATAGGTGAGACACAAAGTACTCCTGTATCATTTGCAAAAACATTTGTAAAAAAGTAAAGCATTAGCAAAAACAAGACTGCAAGCCAGACTCCCTAACGCGACGGTGATATAATAGCCTGTAAAAGCCTCTCAAGTTCTAAAACCCTTGATAGTTAAATACTGATAGTCTTTAATTATCAATATCACATCAAGAGTTTTAATTGATGAGGTACTTTCGCTCATTTCTTGAGGAAGGCTGGCAACAATGATCGAAATGAAAGTGGCGGGGATTGCTATTGATGCGGTAAGCCGCAATCCGATTGTCTTATTAAGAGATACTTTAGAACGCAGAGCATTACCGATCTGGATTGGTGAAGCAGAAGCTAAAGCGATCATTGGCGCTTTAGATGGTAAACCTCTAGAACGACCGATGACTCATGATCTGATGCTTAATTCTTTGGATGCTTGGGGGATAACTGTTGAACGGATCGTTGTCCATGCTCTTAAAAACAGTACCTTTTATGCTGTGATTACAGTCTCACAAGGAGATATCAAAAAAGAGATGGATGCGCGTCCAAGTGATGCGATCGCGATCGCAGTGCGGGCAAAATGTCCCATCTGGGTGATGGAAGAAGTGATCTTAGAAGCTTCGATTCCTGTCGATCAGGATGCTGATGAAGCCGAAAGAAGAGCATTCCGTGAGTTTTTAGCAAAGCTCACTCCAGAGGAGCTAGTTAAAAAAAGCGGACTTGAAAGCAATTAAATAGGCAGCGCTTCTCGCTGCTTAGGTGATCTCTAACAATAAAAGTACCCGATTTATTAAAACCAAGATGTGGTTGTGCTGCGCGAAGCGCGGCACAACCACAGTAAAGTCTTTCTAATAAATCGCCTTATTTAATTATGGTGTGTCATTAGTGGACATGAATTCTACAAATCCCCGTAGTCCAGAATCATTCGTTTCAAGATTATTAGGTTGATTTACACCAAAGAGTCTTTCAGCAACTTCACCTTCTTTCCCAAGTAACTTGAGGGGCTGATTGTTATAACTGAGCGCTACTGAAGAAGCATTCCCAGCACGGATCGAAATTTGACGATCGCCTGACCAAGTTAGCTTTTTGCCTTCATCAAGGACTCCTTCAAAATCCGTCTTTCCATCTACAGTGATGCGTAACCAAGATTGTCCCTTCATCACGATGCCGACATTAACAGGCTTATTACTAACAAACTCGAAATTACCGCTATTCGTAATCTCCGCACTATTTTTTATGTTGGCATTAACCGCTAAAGACTGGAGAGTATTATTTAGGTTAGAACCTACGCCATTCACAGCAGTTTCAGATTGCGATTTGGTAGGTAAAACTTGAGAAGTTGTCTCATTTGCGGTTTGGGTGGGCAATGTAACTTTAGAAATATTAGTAGGAGTTACTGTTGCCGATGGATCGCCACCTGTCTGCTTCAAAACTTCTAGCCCACCAATTTTTGGTAACAAAACTGATACAAGGTCAACAGGCTTGCTACCTTTTGGAGAATTTATTTGAGCAGCATTGCCAAAATTTGTTTGATTATCGTTAATCTTATTGGCATCAGGATTATTCAAGAAAGTAGCCAGCAGGCTAACTGCCCCAGCAATCACACCGACATACAGCGCGTATAAATGTAGAGGACGCAACTCGGCGGCAGCACTGCCTGCCCACTTAGTTTCAGGCAGAACAGGATTTAAAGGAAAATCTTCCGAAAGATCGCCAGCTCCCAAAGCATCACCATACTTCCGAATAAATCCACGTACGTAGACAGGTTCGGGTAAGGATTCTATTTGACCATCTTCGATCGCGCGCAAGTAGCGCTCAGAAATTAGGGTAGTCGCAGTTAGATGGGGAATCGACAACTCTTTATCTTGTCTAATTCGCTTAAATTGCGCTCCGATTTCCGCTAATTTTTCTGCTTGCTTCGAGGTTGTCATGTTCACAATACTCACAGACATTTAGGAAGAGATGGCACTGACTAACTTAAATCTATATTAAATCAAGCTAACTTTTAGTCAAACTTGTTCACAAACAAGCTCTATTCTAAAGTTTCGCAAATATTTTAAGCAGTCTTGGAGTAGTTAGACTACAAGAACCAAACTAATATAACATTTTGCAAAGTTTCGGGACTAAATTAAGATTGTATTGAACATAATTTGTTGATTTCATCATCACTCAGTAGTCGATATGATCCTGCTTTAAGTGAAGTAACTGAAATAGAGGCGATCGCAACTCGATGTAAAGCAAGTACAGGATGTCCCAACTGTTCAGCTATGCGACGAATCTGGCGATTGCGACCTTCTTTTAAAATGATTTGCAATTGTGTTCTTGGATTTTGATGAAGATTTTTTTTTCGTTCGATTTGTAAAATATTTACCGAGGTCGGTAGAGTGGGTCTACCATCTAAGATGATTCCATCTTGCCATTGCTTGATAGTTTGGTTGCTAGGAATATCCCTGACCCAAACCTCATAAATTTTGGCGACATGATGACGAGGATGCATCAGGTAATTTGCAAAATCGCCATCATTAGTCAATATCAATGCCCCACTACTATTATAGTCAAGCCGTCCTACAGGATAAGTATGTTGATATTGGGATGGCAACATATCAAGCACAGTTTTTCTGCCTTGGGGATCTTCGCAGGTGCTGACTATGCCAGTTGGTTTATTAAGTAATAAGTATACAAATTCTGGCGGATCAGTTTGTAATAATTTGCCATCGACCTCAATGCGATCGCTTTCAGGATTGGCTTTTGTTCCTAATTCGGTAATTCTTTTGCCGTTTATGCAAACTCGTCCTGACAAAATCATCTGTTCGGCTTCTCTTCGCGAAGCAAGCCCGTATCTAGATAGGATTTTTTGTAAGCGATCAGTCATTGAATGATCATATACCGCGTCTAGGATGAAACCCATAGTTATTTTAGAGGGTCGCAGGGCGAAGCCCCGCTTCGGGTTTCTTCTGCGTCCATGTTGAAAAACGAAGTATTCAACATGGACGCGATATAGCAATTAATTTAAGATGCGGTGATTTGCCTCGCCTGTTGATTAATTGTTATGCAATTACTGCATTAATGTATTGCAATTGTTAAATAAAGTTAAAAAATATGTAGTTCGTGATACGGATTGGGATCAAAACGTTAAGTAGTGTAAACGCAATGTAAAGAAGTTTAAATAAAGCTTGAAAACTAGGAACTTGTGATTTTGCTTGTATAGCGATCGCGATCATCTGGAATTTCCAAGCCTGAGCCAAGGATAAATAAACATGGCTAACAAAATTGAAGCCCTGAAATCAGCGAAAGATGGTCTTGCTATAAAAGCAGAAATTGATCGCTTTGCCGAAATTGGCTGGGAGGCAATCGATGACGACGATCTGCAACATCGTTTGAAATGGTTAGGTGTGTTCTTTCGCAAAAGTACGCCTGGTCGTTTTATGGTGAGGATGCGGATTGCGAATGGATTGCTAAGTAGCGCTCAAATGCGAGTATTGGCTGATGTGGTCAAAAAATGTGGTGAACATGGCGTTGCAGATATCACCACTCGCCAAAACATTCAAATGCGCGGTATTCGCATTGAAGATGTTCCAGAAATGTTTGATCAGTTTAGATCGGTTGGGCTTACCAGTGTTCAATCAGCGATGGATAACATTCGGAACATTACGGGTTCCCCTGTTGCGGGCATTGATGCCAATGAACTTTATGACACTCGTGAACTTGCTCTTCAAGTCCAAAATTTACTCACAAATAATGGTGAAGGAAATCCTGCTTTCACTAATTTACCAAGAAAATTTAATATCGCGATCGCAGGCTGCCGTGATAACTCCACCCATGCCGAAATCAATGATTTAGCCTTTGTTCCTGCTTTTAAAGAAGAGTCAAAGGAAACCTTTGGATTTAATGTATTAGTTGGCGGCTTTTTTTCTGCTAAGCGCATTGCGGCAGCAATTCCTCTTAATGTATGGGTTCTACCTGAAGATGTGGTTTCGCTCTGCGAAGCTCTTCTCATCGTATATCGAGACAATGGATTGCGTGATAACCGTGCTAAATCTCGCCTGATGTTTTTGATTGATGAGTGGGGAATTGAGAAATTCCGTGCTGAAGTTGAGAAACAAATAGGTAAACCGCTGGCGATCGCAGCTCTCAAAGATGAAATCGAATGGGAAAAGCGCGATCATATCGGTGTTCACAAGCAACAGCAAGCAGGAATGAATTATGTCGGCTTGCAAATCCCTGTCGGGCGGATGTATGCGCCTGACATGTATGAATGTGCACGTGTCGCTGAAACCTATGGTAACGGCGATATGCGGCTGACAGTCGAACAGAACTTGCTGATTACCCATGTGAGTGATCAGCAAGTACCACTACTTCTGCAAGATCCACTGCTTCAGAAGTTTCCTGCCGATCCTGACAACCTCATGCGGGGTCTAGTGTCCTGCACAGGTAATCAGTTCTGTCCAGTGGCGATCGTGGAAACCAAAAATCGATCGCTTGAGCTTACAAAACAACTTGCCGAAGATTACAATCTTCCAAAAGTTGTGCGGATTCATTGGAGCGGTTGTCCTAATTCTTGCGCTCAGCCACAGGTTGCCGATATCGGCTTTACGGGTTGTAAAACTCGTAAGGATGGCAAAGTTGTTGATGGTGTAGACATATACATGGGCGGCACGGTGGGCAAAGATGCTCATCTTGGCACCTGTGTAATGGAGAAGGTTCCCTGTGAAGATCTGCGCGAAGTAATCGGTAAGCTCTTAGTTGAAAAATTTGGAGCTGTACCTAAACAAAATGCGATCGCAGATACATCTGCGGAACTAATCTCTGTCAGCTAATCTCTGTCAGCTAATCATTTTAATTAGTAGTCAATTTAAGAAATTCAATCAATTCAAGGAAATCAATGAGTATCTCTCGTCGTAAATTTTTAACCACTGCAGGACTCTCTACCGTTAGTGCGATCGCTTTAAATGCTTGTGGTAGTGCTGAAACTCCCAAGGCAGATAGTACAGCGACAACCAAGGCTAGCCCTTCAGCGATCGCTACAGCTACACCCAAAATCAGCGCTGCTGATGCCCCTGAAGTCACCAAGGCAAAGTTGGGATTCATCGCTCTTACTGATGCAGCACCCCTAATTATTGCTAAAGAGAAAGGTTTGTTTGAGAAGTACGGTATGAAGGATGTTGAAGTCCTCAAACAAGCTTCTTGGGGAACCACTCGCGACAATATCGTACTTGGCTCTGATGCAGGTGGTATTGATGGCGCCCATATTCTATCTCCTATGCCTTACTTGATTTCCGAAGGGAAAATCACCAACGGTAAGAAAGTACCGATGTACATCTTGGCAAGGCTCAATACCAACGGTCAAGGGATTTCGATCGCCAATGACTTTAAAGATTTGAAGATTACGCTCAAGAGTGATTCGCTCAAAGAAAGCTTTGCTAAAATCAAGTCTAGCGGTAAGGATGTTAAATGTGCGGTAACTTTCCCAGGTGGAACTCATGATCTCTGGATGCGCTATTGGCTAGCGGCTAATGGAGTCGATCCTAATACTGATGTAAACACAATCGTGGTTCCACCACCGCAAATGGTAGCCAATATGAAAGCAGGAAATATGCAAGCTTTCTGTGTTGGTGAACCTTGGAATGCGCGTCTGGTTGCTCAAAACTCTGGCTATACTGCTCTTGTCACAGGTGAACTATGGAAAGATCACCCAGAAAAAGCTTTCTCAATGCGTGCTGATTGGGTGGACAAAAAACCTAAAGCTGCCAAAGCATTGCTAGCAGCAGTTCTCGAAGCTCAGGTTTGGTGTGAACAAGCTGAAAACAAAGAAGAGATGTGTAAGATTGTCGGTGCTGATAAGTGGTTTAAAGTACCTCCTGCTGAGATTTTAGGTAGACAGCAAGGCAAGGTTGATTACGGTGATGGTAGAACCATTGACAATCTCGATCTTTCGATGAAATTCTGGAAAGATAGCGCTTCCTATCCATTTAAGAGCCACGATCTTTGGTTTGTAACTGAAGATATGCGTTGGGGCTACTTCGATGCTGATACTGATGCGAAGAAGTTGGTTGACAAGGTCAACCGTGAAGATCTTTGGAAGGAAGCAGCCAAAATGATTGGCAAAGAAGCTGATATCCCTAAGAGTACTTCTCGCGGCATCGAGACGTTCTTTGATGGTGTCAAGTTCGATCCTGAAAACCCAACTGAATATCTCAAGGGACTGAAGATTAAGAAGGCTTAACCTCTTTCAAGATCACAAAGCAAGGGGCTTAAGCCCTTTGTCATCATAGTTCTTATCGGCGGCACGAAGCGCTGTCGATAAGATATCTAAATAAAAAAGCTAGGAGATATCTCAAATGGCGACAAGCAGCTTAAGTTCCAAATTTGACGCTAACAAAATAAGTGAATGGTTTCAGCAACAGGCGCGTTACCTTATTCCACCTGTACTTGCACTAATATTTCTCTTGACTATATGGCAAGTACTCTGCTCTGGTAAAAATCCTCCATTACCACCACCGAGCAAAGTATGGCAAGAAACTCAGGACTATATTTGGCATCCATTTTTTGACCGCGATGTTTTTGATATCAGTACCAAAGAAAAAACTGATAGTCCTGGGCGCACAGAGCTTAAAGAAAAACTGACAATTGACAAAGGCTTAGGTATAAAAACTATGGTTAGCCTTCGCCGTGTAGCGATCGGTTACTCAGTATCAGCGTTGGTTGGGATTTCTCTGGGTATAGCGATCGGCACAAATGTATTTCTTTATCGAGCGTTTGACCCGATTTTTCAAGTTTTGCGGACTATTCCACCGCTTGCATGGTTACCGATCGCCATGTCAGCATTTCAAGGCGTAAATGAGTCTCTGAAAACGGTCGGGCTAGATGTTACTGAAGCGGCAGCGCTATTTGTGATTTTCGTCACTTCGATTTGGCCAATCTTGATGAATACAGCTGTTGGCGTGCAACAAGTTCCTCAAGATTATCGTAACGTTTCTCGAGTTCTCCGCCTAAGCAAGTTTGACTATTTCATTACAATCTTGATGCCATCAGCTGCTCCTTATATTTTTACAGGTTTACGAATTGCGGTTGGGCTGTCATGGTTGGCGATCGTCGCGGCAGAGATGTTGACTGGGGGTGTAGGAATTGGCTTCTTTATCTGGGATAGCTATAACAGTCAAAAAAGTAGTGAATTGATCTTGTCACTTTTTTACATTGGCTTCGTAGGCTTCTTACTCGATAAAGTTATTTACTACTTAAGTAAGTTAGTCGCTCAAGCTGAAGCATAGTATTTATCTAGTATTTATCTTTTGATTTCCACCTTTTAAGTTTTACCTTTTACCTTAATCTCCTATGCAGACTCTTGATCTTACAGACAATATTCAGCAAAGAAATCAAGCCCCATTTCTAGTTATAGACAAAGTTTCTAAGGTTTTTCCAACTCCCAAAGGACCTTACACCGTTCTCGAGAATGTGAACTTAACGGTCTATGAAGGTGAATTTGTCTGCATCATTGGTCACTCTGGCTGTGGTAAGTCCACACTGCTCAACATGGTGGCTGGTTTTAACAGACCATCTTCTGGAGAGATTTGTTTGCGCTCCAAGCCGATTCTTCGTCCAGGTCCTGATCGGATGGTGGTATTCCAAAACTATTCTTTACTACCTTGGATGAGTGCATTTGAGAATGTCTACCTGGCAGTAAAGCAAGTTTATACAGACAAATCTAAAGAAGAAAAGATCAAAATTGCCAAAGATAGTCTTGCTATGGTGAGCTTGACTGAAGCGATGCACAAGAGACCGAAAGAACTCTCTGGCGGTATGCGTCAGCGAGTATCGATCGCACGTGCTTTGTCGATTCGTCCTGAGGTGCTCATTCTGGATGAACCTTTTGGTGCTTTGGATGTGATGACTCGCGAAGAGTTGCAAGATGAATTGCTCACAATTTGTGCTGAAAATCGGGTGACGGCGCTGATGATCACCCACGAAATTGATGAAGCTCTTTTCCTTGCTGATCGGATTGTGATGATGAGCAATGGTCCCGCTGCCGACATTGCGGAAGTTATTGATGTTCCGTTTGCGCGTCCTCGCGATCGCAAAGTGATCGCTGATGATCCTCGTTATTACACTCTTCGCAATTATATTTTAGAATTTTTGTACAACCGCTTCGCGCTCGCTGACGATGCTGAGTAGATTAATTACGAATTACGAATCTTTAGTTCGTAATTCGTAATTCCCAATTCGTAATTCTTAATTCGTAAATCTTAAACACCATGTCTACATTCTTAGAAATAGATTACGTTAGCCGTATTTTCAAGACCAAAAATGGAGAGCCATACGTTGCTGTCAAAGATGTCTACTTTGAGATGAAGGAAGGCGAATTTGTCTCAATCATTGGTCATTCGGGCTGTGGTAAATCGACTGTTTTAAATATTTTGGCAGGCTTAGATAAAGCTAGTGCTGGCGGCATTGTCTTGGAAGGTCGCGAGGTTAGCGAACCAGGACCTGATCGGATGTTAGTTTTCCAAAATCATTCTCTATTGCCTTGGTTAACTGTACGTCAAAATATTGGCTTGGCAGTCAATCGTGTTTTGAAAGATTTATCTAAAACTGAACGCAATCGTATTATTCAAGAACATATTGAACTAGTCGGTCTCGGTCATGCTGCGGATAAATATCCTCGAGAAATTTCTGGTGGGATGAAACAACGGGTGGGAATTGCCCGAGCTTTGGCGATTAAACCCAAAATCTTGTTATTAGATGAACCTTTTGGAGCCTTAGACGCATTGACCAGAGGTCGTTTGCAAGAAAAGTTAATGCAGATTTGCGATGAAAGTAAAATTTCGGCAGTAATGATCACTCATGATGTCGATGAGGCTTTGCTGTTAAGCGATCGCATTATCATGATGACTAATGGGCCAGAGGCAAAAATTGGACAAGTTCTCACTGTTGATTTGCCGCATCCTCGCAAAAAACTTGAGTCGGTCAATCATCCTAACTATTATCGACTCAGAGGCGAAGTTGTTAATTTTCTAGATCGCCAGAAACAGATCAAACTGAATCGGCTTAAGCTCAAAAGCGACGCTGCTATCAGTCTTGGCAATATTGAAAAAACTAATCTGACTATTGGCTACATTCCATTAACCGATTGCGCGCCCTTTGCGATCGCTCAAGAAAAAGGATTTTTTGCTAAATATGGTTTAGATGTTACCCTTTCTAAAGAAAATAGCTGGAATGATCTGGCAGAGGGGATTCGCGAAGGTCGTTTGGATCTTGCGCAAATGGTAACAGGAATGCCCCTTGCGATTACCCTCGGCATGGGAAACAAAATTCCTGTCCCAGTCGTGACGTCGCTGACTTTAACGCGGAATGGGAATGCGATTACCCTTAGTAAAAAGCTTTACGAAGCGGATGTACAAGACTTAGAATCCCTCAAAGCTTATATCGAAAAGACTCATGATTCTTACAACCCTGCGATGGGAATGGTGCATCATGCCTCTATGCATAATCTGCTACTGCGTCATTGGCTGGCAAGTGGTGCGATCGAACCCGACAAAGATATTGATGTGATCGTGATTCCACCTCCACAAATGGTTGCAAATCTGATGGCGAATAACATTATTGGTTATTGCGTAGGTGAGCCTTGGAATGTAAGGGCTGTAACTGATAGCATCGGTTTTATCGTGGCAACTGACCTTGATATTTGGCGTGGTCATCCTGAAAAAGTGCTGGGAGTGCGTAAAGAGTGGGCTGAACAATATCCCAATACTCACCTTGCGGTTGTGAAGGCGCTGCTCGAAGCATCACAGTTCTGCGAGCCATTTGAAAATCGTGATGAAGTGGTGGAAACTCTGTCAAAACCTAAGTATCTCAATCTCGACCCTGTTTATATCCGTCCAGGGCTTGCAGGACCTTATCCAATTAAAGAGACTAAAGTTAAATACGATAAGGAGTTCTGTCAATTTGGTGTGGGTAATCTGCCATCACGCAAAGAGCAACTCTGGGTGCTTACGCAAATGGCGCGTTGGGGATTGGTTAAATTTCCAGAAAACTATGCTGAGGTGATCGATAACTTGCTTGCTACTAGTGTGTATCAGCAAGCGGCTAAAGATTTAGAATTGCCGATCGCTGAAGAAGATAAACAACCAATTGTGTTAGCTGATGGCACAGTTTTTGACCTTAACGATCCGATCGCAGCCTTACACTCTATGCCATACTCAAAATTTACTGAAGCTAGTTATTTTGATTCAGTTAAAGGTTTTGTTTCCAAAAAGGTAGCTGCTCTCAAATAGCTAAACAATCTGTCTATGTCTGCAACTATCCAACCTTCAACTAATCACCCCAGTACCACCAAAACTCTCTGTCCGTATTGTGGTGTAGGCTGCGGTTTGGAAATTGTCGAAACATGTACTCAACCAACTACAAAGTTTCCTGATCGCTTCAAAATAAGAGGCGATCGCGCGCATCCTTCCAGTCATGGCATGGTTTGCGTTAAAGGAGCAACGATCGCTGAATCAATTCAAAAAGATCGTTTATTGCATCCGATGATGCGCGCTCACCTTGACGATGATTTTCACCAAGTTAGTTGGGATGAAGCTTTAGATGCAATTGTTAAGCAAATTCAGAAGGTAATTGCCACTAAAGGTGTAGATGCTCTCTGTATATACGGCTCGGGACAATTCCAAACTGAAGATTATTACGTTGCTCAAAAGCTATTTAAAGGTTGTTTGGGTACAAATAATTTTGATGCTAACTCACGTCTCTGCATGTCATCAGCCGTTGCAGGCTATGTCAAAAGCTTTGGATCCGATGGTGCTCCTTGTTGTTATGAAGATTTAGATTTGACCGATTGTTTATTTGCGATCGGCACAAATACTGCTGAATGTCATCCAATCATTTTCAATCGGTTTCGTCGGCATCACAAAAAAGATCCTCACGTTAAGTTGATTGTTGTCGATCCACGGCGAACTCAAACGGCGGAAGTAGCAGATCTACATTTAGCGATTCAACCAGGGACAGATATCGATCTGCTGAATGGAATCGCTCATTTGTTGTGGCTATGGGAAGAATGCGATCGCGATTTTATCGAAAAGCATACCAACGGCTTCGCCGAGTTCAGCGAAATTATTCAACTTTATACGCCTGAATTTGTATCTCGGCGTTGTGGTATTGCAATTGAAGACTTGTACCTAGCCGCAAAATACTGGGCAGAATCGCAACGCGTGCTATCAATCTGGTCAATGGGAGTTAATCAATCGACCCAAGGTACTGCTAAAGTCCAATGCATCATTAATTTGCATTTGCTCACCGCTCAAATTGGCAAAGCAGGGGCGGGTCCATTTTCGTTAACTGGACAGCCCAATGCAATGGGTGGACGCGAAGCAGGTGGCTTAGCGCATTTGCTGCCTGGATACAGATTCGTTGCTAATCCGCAACACCGAAGCGAACTTGAAGCATTTTGGGATTTGCCATCGGGACAAATTTCCAATCAAGTCGGGCGTACAGCTTGGGATATGGTACGCGGTTTAGAAGCAGATGAAGTTGATTTTCTTTGGATTGCAGCAACTAATCCTGCTGTCAGTTTTCCTGATCTAGTTCGGACAAAAGCGGCGTTGAGGCGATCGCCTTTCACGGTTTACCAAGACGCATATTACCCAATTGAAACTTCTGCCTTTGCCCATATTCTTCTTCCTGCGACTCAATGGAGCGAGAAGACTGGCACAATGACAAATTCTGAGCGCTGCATCACTCTCTGTCAAGCCTTTCAGCCGCCACTTGGAGAAGCGCGTGACGACTGGGCAATTTTTGCAGAAGTCGGACGCAGATTAGGATTTCCTGAAAAATTTGAATTCCAGAACTCCGCCGATGTTTATCAGGAGTTCGCCCAAATTACTCGCGATCGCCCTTGTGATATTACAGGCATTAGCCATAGCAAACTCGCAGATATTGGCGTGATGCAATGGCCATGCTCTGATACGCAGCCAGAACTAGATCAAATTCGCAATAAACGCCTTTACACCGATCAGCAATTCCATACTCCTGACCGCAAAGCTAGATTTGGCGCTTATCATTCTAAAGGTGTTTTTGAGTTACCCGATGAGCAATATCCATTTATTCTCACTACAGGAAGATTGTATGGTCATTGGCACACTCAAACCCGCACAGGTCGAATCGACAAAATAGTCCATATGTACCCTAATCCATTCATCGAAATACATCCCAAGGATGCCAACAAATTTGGTATTAATAATGGTGATTTAGTGGAAGTTAAATCTCGACGCGGTTCTTCTCAATTTCCTGCGCTAGTGACCGAGGCGATCGCGCGTGGAGTGTTATTTGTGCCGATGCATTGGGGTGCGCTTTGGGCAGACAACGCAGAGGCGAATGCGCTTACTCATGCCGAAGCTGATCCAGACTCAAAGCAACCAGAATTAAAAGCCTGTGCTGTAGCGATCAGGTTAGCTAAGCCCTAATTACTGCTGGTGCAGGTATTGGCTTAGGTGAAGCTTGTCATGCAACAGTAATTCGTGCAACACTCCAATATTTGGGCGCTGCTCTTCAAGTAGTTCCTGCACCTTTTGTCAGTGCTGATACCCGTGATGTTTGGATTATTAAGGTCTAAAAATAACTTAAAAAGTAGAGGCGCAAAGCGCCCCCTTCTTTTTTAACTGTTCGCTTCTAACTGCTTTGTCGCAGCAAGTTCTCTTTCTAGAAGGTTAACTCGCTCTAATAATTGCTGATTAGAGGCGAGTAATTCCTGTGTTCTTGAGGACAAGTAAGGGTCGGACTCCCACCAGTTAATTCCAATTTCTTTTGCCTTATCAACTGAGGCAACTAACAGCCGAATCCTAATGCTTAGCAGCTCCACGCTGCCCACTGACACTGTGATATCACCTGCTATGACAATTCCCTTATCCAATACTCGTTCCAGAATATCAGCAAGAGAAGAGCCAGTCGTACTAGTCTTTACTGCTTGAGGTCTTATCGCTTGAGACATTATGGTATCTGATCCAATAATTTAGCAAGTCCGAGTTCTGACTCAGGCTCGTCACTACCATAGCGAGAAATCAACACATCAAAGCAAAGATCGCGAAAGTCATCATTTTTACCAGAAACGGGAATCTCATGCTCGTGACAAATTTTACCAATTAGTAGGCAAGCTCTTAAGCTTGAAGCTTTACTGCATTGAATTTGACGACGGAAGCCGCGAATTAAATTGATTAATTTCAGAGCTTCAGTGCGCTCTAAACCAACCCGATTTACCAAAATCTGCTTCTCAGTTTCTACATCAGCTTCGCCAATGTTAATTGTAATCATGCGATCAAGTAATGCGTCTTGAGTGGGATGCACCCCCGCATATTCTTCAGGATTAGAAGTAAATATGGCGCGAAACATTGGATGCACTCGCACATATTCTGATTGTGAACTGTCAGGTGGCAAGACAATCAGCTTTTCTTCGAGGGCGCTAAGCAAGACGTTATTGACTTCTGGACGCGATCGGTTGAACTCATCATAAATCAGCGTAAAACCTTCCTTTGCAGCCAAGGTTAAGCGTGAGTCTGTCCAACTTTGACGTAACTCATCTTCAACTTTCAAAACTGAGTGAATATAGTTATCGACAACCTTTTTGCGGGTATAGCCTGAGTTAGAACCAATCAGTTGAGACGATCGCAAATCCTCATCTCCATAGATCAAGACCATTGGTCGTCCAACTAAGCCTCCAAGATGCATGGCAAGAGTTGTTTTGCCAGTACCAGCAGGTCCTCTCAAATGAACCGCAAAGCCCGACTGTAAATAACGTAATGCTCGACGGACTATTTGTTTGGTGAAATCAGTACTAATGAACTGACGGGCATTGGCATGGAGAACTGTGGTCATGTTTAGGAGTCTTCTGCCATTTGCAGCAGAGTATTAAGAATCTCAGAAGGATCGACTTTAAGTGTATTTGCTCCTTGAGCCAGTAAATCTCTCACAGTGTCGCGATCATTGACAACTTCTAACAAGCTGGAGGTAGTGGACAACTGGGCAACATAGTCAAAAACAAATTGCTCAATTTTTCCAGAAGTTTTGGGTGCTTCTTTAGCGATTTCTTTAACAGTTTGCTTTACTTCAACAAGTGGTTTTGCCTCAACAGGCTGGATGACCAATAGTTCTTTAATTTGTGCAGCAACTTTCGTTTTAAGAGTATTGCTAGATCTTTTTGAAATATCTGAAGACAACTTAGCCGATATTTTCGCAGGAGCCTGATTTGTTGCTACTGACGAAGAAGTTCCCCAAACTGAATCCCTTAAATTAGAACGAAAAGCACTTAATTTCAAAGCTTGCTCTTGAGCGTCGGCACGGCGACTAGATTCAACCTCTAATCTTTGCTGGGCATCAAAAGTTGCATTGGCAAGACGAGTTTTAGTAAAATCTTCCAATTGCATTTGCGTAAAAGCAGCTCTTTCTTGCACTTGTTGTTGACGTTGCTCACGATCAGCTTCAGCAGTGGCAAGACGATCAGCTTCAAATTGTTGACGTAGTATACTGTCAGCTTGGCTCGTACGAATGCGTACTTTGTGAATATGTTTTAGTAGCGATCGCGTTTTAAAAGTACGAGTTCTGACATCTTGAGCCCGTTGAGCACTATTTTCAATAGCTTGCGCAGTTCGGGCAATGCATAGATCCTGTAAGTGCTGCGACATTTGAGTAGACCGATTTTGGATTTCTTCTTGACGAGCTTCCGAGGCGAGCTGACTATCAACTAAAAAATCCGCTCGTTCTTGCAGTCGTCGTTTCTTTGCTTCCGCAAATTCTTGCATTAAAGAAGCCATAACATTAACCTCAAATTCACTTTTTTAGATTCAATTTTTAATCGCTTTAAAAATCACTTTTCCATGAATCGCTTTAAACTTTTTCATTAATCCCCCTTCCCGCGATTCGTTCTGTGCTTCTGAAAGCTGGTTGGAGCTTACCGCTTTAAACTTTTTTATTAATCCCCCTCCCCGCCATATAACTACCTTGCCAAAAAATTATTGCTTTGTCAGCAATAAACTGACAAGATAATTTTTAGGGAGAAGGGAGTAAAAAAGAAATCGGTAAACTGATAATCTATCGTTTAGTGTTTATTACTAGCAAAGCTAGCCGTAAGCACTTACTACTAGACCGCAGGTACTGCTGCCGATGCCGTGAGACCAATTGCTTCAGCATATTTAAGATATGTATCCACAGAGGCGATAACGACACGAGCTTCGATTGACAATAGTTCGATTCCCACCAAAGAGACCCTCACCCATGCATCAATGACGATGCCCTTATCCAAAATGCGATCAATGACTTCCGCTAGACTAGAGGAAGAGTTGACTTTTTCGACTGCCATAGTAATGTTCTCCTTAAATTAATTATTTTAGGCATTTAAATTCTGCCTCTGCAAACTTTATTACACATCAGCAAAATTACTTACACCTAACTTTTACATCAGTTATCTTTGAATAAAGACAACTTTACTAATTCTATAAGCTTATGGCGAAGGTTGACCATAAACTTTTTTTTAAGCGAATTCAAATTCAACAAATTGATTTTTGTAATTATAAGAATTGGTTCATAAAACTAGTAATTATACTTAGTGATTTAGCCTAATGATTCGATCTTATATATTTATCACTTTCTTAATATTTTTGAAATCTTTACTACAGCAGATTGAGAACAAATCAAACCCAGATTTTTTGTAAAAGCCTCGCTTCGCGGGGCTTTTACAAAAAAAATTAGTGGTGGGTTTGTTCAGGATTTGCTGTAATCGTTTGCTGCAAAAATCATGAGTAATAATTTAAATAATCAATTTACTTCTACTAAAAAGAATAATGACAATAGTGTAAACAATTATCAAGTCTCTAATCCCGACAAATCTAAAACGCAAGATAGCGTCGTTAATAGGACTTACGCACTTGCCCTGCAATAAATTGCGGGCTAAAAGCTTAAACCTGTTGAAACAGGTTGATTTGAGGCTTTTTTTAGTCAGTTTTAACTGACTTGAGCTTTGAGCCAAGAACTTTAGTTCTTGGTTGATTTACGTAAGTCCTAATTAAGCTATCTATGCGAAATATGGTTAAGAAAGGTAGTACATCACTATTCCATTTTGCATTGACAATTTTAGGGGTAATTGGAACCCTATTAGAATTGGCGATCGCTTTTCATTAAAACCAGAAAAAAATTAGATTGTTATTAATAATCTTTATCAAATTTTAGCTATATGAGCGATCATAATTTCTGATAACCAAGTGTAAAATTAGAGTTAATAAGTAAGGGTTTTTTTGGAGAGGATTTATTTCAATTGATGTTTGTTATAAATAACTTGCTTTGTTTAACTTGCTTTGTTCAATAAAAACAAGAAAACTATTAAGACTAGTACTATCAAAACTATTTACAGATTATTAATAGATTTAATTAGTTTTTGAATCAGATTCGCGTCAATATAATCACGTTTTTTGTTGGTTTTAAAATGTATTGCCAATAAAGTCGGTTTAAAATAGCTTCTATGAATATATTAATTGCGTCGATTACAGCTTTCAATTATTGCGGCTGTGTTATTGTCAATGCCGTCGTGAGACCAATTGCTTTGGCATACTTGATATATGTATCCACAGAAGCGATAACGACACGAGCTTCGACTGCTAATAGTTCGATTCCTACTAGAGAAACTCTCACCCATGCATCAATAACAATGCCCTTATCCAAAATGCGATCAATAACTTCCGCAAGACTAGAGGAAGAGTTGACTTTTTCGACTGCCATACTAATATTCTCTTTGAGTTAATTATTTATAGGCATTTAAATTAAATTCTGCCTGTACAAAATTTACTTCACAACAGCAAAATTATCATTTTCTTAATATTCTTTAAATATTTACTAATTATTCCTACAAAAATCATGACTAACAATTTAAATAATCAATCTACTTCTACAGAAACAAATAATGGCAACAGTGGAGCCAATCATCAAGTCTCCAATCCAGACAAACCTAAAACGCAAGATAGCTTCGTTAAGCTAGCCATGCGGAATATGGTTAAGAAAGGTAGTACATCCTTATTCCATTTTGTATTGACAATTTTAGGAGTGGTGGGAACTTTAGTAGGACTCGCGATCGCTTTTCACTAAAAATTAGTAAATGATCGTAGTAAGCAAAAAACAGCTATGAGCACTGATTTATATTGTGAGATTTATCCTGAAATTGCTGATTGCCACCCGATCTCAATCGCTCAATGGCAAGAATGGTTTACAGTCTGGGAGCAGTATCTCTTGTCTGAGCAGGCGATCGCCGATGGCGAATATGAACTATCTCTAGCAATTACTGATGATTTGACAATTCATCAACTAAATTTGCAATATCGTCAGCAAGATTGCCCAACTGACGTTTTGTCGTTTGCTGCTCTTGAGTCTGAAATTCCAGAGATTCCTATAGATGACTCTGGTTATATAGAGCCAACTTATTGGGGTGATATTATCATTTCGCAGACAACCGCAATTCGTCAGGCTGAAGAACGTGGTCATTCATTGATCTATGAGTTAGCTTGGCTAGCAGCGCATGGATTGTTGCATTTACTAGGCTGGGATCATCCTGACGATGAGAGTTTAGACACAATGCTAAAACAGCAGGACTTGTTGTTGCAGCTAATTAAGCTTTGAAATAAATACAGTAATTTGCTTTCAAATCCGCCCTAAAGAAAAGCCTAAAACCCATTGCGGGGCTTTGCCCTGCAACTCTTTTTACAGCAGATTGAGAACAAACCAAATCCAGATTTTTTGTAAAAGTCCCCCCAAAAAAGCGACAAGTGCAGGGCTTTACAGAAAATCTGCTGTATAACTATACTATTTTGTGCGATAACTCTTTCACTTAGCGCTCTCTTTAACCAATGTTGAATATTTGAGTGTCTAATTTGGGTACATTGACTTATTGAACGTTACAATCTTGGGAATTGCTTGGCAAAGTCAATTTGGGAGAGCATCCATGAATAACGATTTGAAGCTATCAAGAATATTTCTAGTTAAACCGCCTTCTTTATTCGAGCAAATGACAGAGACTGAAGAATTCAAAAAATCTGAACAGAGTGCTGCTGAGCGCAGTGATTCTTTTCAAATCGCGACGAATTTGCTACTTAGCTTTAAATATGCTGGTCAAGGTGTCAGCTACGCTTTTCGAACGCAAAGAAATTTTCGAGTGCATTTAATAATTGGCGCGATCGCCTTATCTTTGAGCATTTATTGCCAGCTATCAGCAGTAGCTTGTTCCATTATTAGTCTAACGATCGCTTTAGTTTTGGTTTTAGAATTATTGAATACGGCGCTTGAGGCAGTTGTAGATTTGACGGTAGGACGCGAGTTTCATCAGTTAGCTAAAATTGCTAAAGACTGTGCAGCAGGTGCGGTGCTAATTGCGGCGATCGCCGCCTTGATTATTGCTAGTGTGTTATTATTGCCCCAGATTCTCCAGATGATTTCAGCAGTCAGTGGCTAGGCTTAGTTCTTAATCTCTTCATACCAACATCTTTGCCCATGCTGCTATCAATCTCTGACTTTTTTATCAGACGACCTGTATTTGCGACAGTTTGTTCTGTGGTGATCACCTTATTGGGAACGGCTTGCATTTTTTTGTTACCGATTGCCCAATATCCTGAAATCACACCACCCAAAGTAACTGTTAGTGCTAACTATGTTGGCGCCAATGCAGAAGTTGTCGAATCAACGGTCACGAACATTCTCGAAAGAGAACTGAATGGGATTGAAGGTGTTCGCTACATTACTTCGACTAGCGCTAATAATGGAGTTAGTTCAGTTAATCTGGTTTTTGATCTGGGGAAAAACAAAGATCTTGCAGCTGTTGATGTTCAAAATCGGGTCTCCTCAGTTGAGTCGCAATTGCCAGGACCGGTGCAGCAAACTGGAGTACGGGTTAGCAAAGAATCTTCAGGTTTTCTATTTGCGGTCGGTGTGTATTCTGAAAAGGGAGAATATGATGACCTGTATTTAAGTAATTACGCCGATCTCTACATTAACGATGCGATTAAGAAGGTGAAGGGTGTCGGCAATGTGATCATCTTTGGCGAACGCAAGTATGCGATGCGAGTCTGGCTTGATCCTAATCGACTTTCAGCGCGTGGATTGACGGCTCAAGATGTTGTATCGGCAATTCAGCAGCAGAACTTGCAGGTAGGGGTGGGTCAAATTGGACAGCAGCCAAACTTGCCCGATCAACAATATCAACTGTCGATTTCAGCAACAGGACGACTAAAGAGTACGGAAGAATTCGCGGAAATTGTGATTAGAACGACGAATGACGGTTCTTTAATCAAGTTGCGTGATGTTGGACGTGTGGAATTAGGAGCAGAGAATTATGGCTCATCGTTGCGATTTAATGGAACAAGAGGAATTGGCTTAGGGATATCTCAGTTACCTGATGCCAATGCGTTAGATGTTGCCAAAGCTGTAAAACATGCTTTAGAAGAGCTAAAACCGAGCTTCCCTCCAGGATTAAATTATGAGGTTGCCTTTGATACAACCAGTTTTATTGAGGCCGGAACTGAAGAGGTAATCATTTCGTTGCTGATTGCGATCACCTTAGTAATCGTGATTATCTTTTTATTCCTGCAAAACTGGCGTTCGACTTTGATTCCCGCGATCGCTATTCCTGTCTCGTTAATTGGTACATTCATTTTCATTAAACTGCTAAATTTCAATATCAATACCCTGACTCTATTTGGGCTGACTCTGGCAACGGGACTGGTTGTTGATGATGCGATCGTGGTAGTTGAGAATGTGACGCGCCGCATTCAAGAAAAAGGTGAATCGCCCGTTCAGGCTGCGATCGCCTCAATGAATGAATTGCAAGGAGCGGTGATTGCTAGTTCATTAGTTCTAATTGCGGTATTTGTTCCTGTTGCGTTTTTCCCAGGCACGACTGGACAGTTGTACAAGCAGTTTGCGCTGACAATCGCTTTCTCAATCACAGTTTCAACTTTTAACGCTTTGACACTTTCCCCAACTCTAGCAGCTTTATTATTAAAGCAAGAAGAACCGCCTAGCAATTGGTTTTTTGATCGGGTAAATTGGGTAATTAATGGTACGCGTCATCGCTATCAACGGCTGGTTACTAAGTCAAGTAACTTTAAAGGGATTGGGATGATCTTGTTTGCTCTTTCCCTTGTCTTGACCTATTGGGTGTATACAATCGTTCCACGAGGCTTCTTGCCACAAGAGGATCAGGGTTATTTCATTACCATTGTGCAAGCTCCTGAAGGTGTATCTCTCAATTACACAGAAAAAGTGCTGGAAAAGATTGAGGGGATCATGCGTAGTAAGGATGATAAGGGGGAACCTATTTATCCAGAAATTGCGAATATCTTCGCAGTTAGCGGGTTTAGTTTTAGTGGTAACACGCCTAACAATGGCATTGTATTCTCAACTTTAAAGCCTTGGAAAGAGCGATCGCGATCGGCTGATAGTATTATCGGTGGATTTACGCCAAAGCCTTTTGGGTTACTTCCTGCTCTTATTTCAATTAAGGAAGCTTTTGTGGTTCCCTTTCCACCGCCAGCGATTCAGGGTTTAAGTAACTATGGTGGATTTGAATTCCAATTACAGGACAAAGCAAATCAAGGCTTCCCCGCAATCGAACAAACGATGGGTGCATTGTTGGGTAGGGCGAGTACTTATCCTGACCCGAGTCGCCCAATGCTGTCCGCACTACGTCCTAATTTCAACGGTAATACCCCTCAATTAACCGTGGATGTTGATCGGGTTAGAGCCAACGCTTTGCAGGTTTCTTTGCAAGATATTTATAGCACTTTGCAAACTCTGCTAGGTTCGCAATACGTCAACGACTTCAATACATTTGGACGGACTTATCGTGTCTATGTTCAAGCTGATGCCAAGTTCCGTTCCAATCCTGATGATATCAATAAGCTTTACGTGCGATCGCGGACAGGAGCAGTTATTCCACTCAGCAATTTGGTAAAGGTCACTCAAACTGTGGGACCTTCGATCATCACTCATTACAATCTATTTCGTTCTGTCCAGATTACTGGTAATACTGCTCCTGGAGTCAGTTCTGGACAAGCGATCGATGTTATGGGCAAAATTGCTGGCGAAGTTCTGCCTAAAAGTTTTGGATATGAGTGGTCAGGTTTATCTCTTGAAGAAATTGGCTCTGGAAGTAGTGCTTTCTTTATCTTCGGGTTAGGAATCGTATTCGTATTTTTAGTGCTCGCGGCTCAATACGAAAATTACCTCGATCCAGTAATTATCATGCTGACAGTGCCTCTAGCGGTGTTGGGTGCTCTCTTAGCGGTTTTATTACGCGGTCTAATCAACCCCATTTTTGCTAATGATGTCTATACCCAAATCGGTTTGGTGATGTTGATCGGCATGGCAAGTAAAAACGCAATTTTAATTGTGGAATTTGCCAATCAATTACGCGAACAGGGTTTGAGTACTACCCAAGCCGTGATCGAGGCTTCTCAACAACGTTTACGCCCGATTTTGATGACTGCATTTTCAACAATTATTGGAATCTTCCCACTGGTAATTGCTACAGGTGCGGGAGCTGCTGCGCGTCAGTCAATTGGTACTGCGGTAATGGGTGGTATGTGTGTAGCGACATTGCTGAGCTTGTTTATCGTTCCTATTCTTTACATTGTTATCAAGAATATCGAAGATCGGACGAAGACTGGTTTATACCGCCCTAAGCATAGTGATCGCGACCATGACCTTGAAGTAGCGATCGCCCCAAATCTTAATGGAGATCATCTAAATGGCAATCGTAATGATGGGCATTCTTCGGAAGAATCTGAGGAAACGAGTAAACCGCGATCTTAAAAGTGTGAACTACAGCAGTTGTTGATCAAACCTAAAGTGACAAGGGTCGCAGGGCAAAGCCCCGCAATGGGTTTTAAGTTATTGTTTGTGGTAGGTTTGAAAGCAAATTGCTGTAAGAAATGGGACAATCTATCTATTTTATCCAATTTTCAAGAGTCTCTTTAAGTTTTTGTCTGCGGATTGGCTTACTGACATAATCATCCATTCCTACTTCTAAGCAGCGATCGCGATCTTCGATAAATGCATTTGCCGTCATGGCAATAATCACTATATGTTTGGATAATTGACCATTAGCCTCAAGTTGACGAATAGCCTGAGTAGTGGCATATCCATCCAACAAAGGCATCTGGCAATCCATCAAAATAATATCGTAATCTTTAGTTTTGATTAACTGTAATACTTGTTCCCCATTCTCAGCTAAGTCAGCTTGACAACTTAATTGAGATAAATATGCCATGGTGATTTTCTGATTGACAATATTGTCTTCAGCCAATAGAATTTTTGTGTTTTTTAAATTCTCTTTACCGTCATCTGGAGAATTCGCTTGATTTTTGATGACACTTATACCAGTGAAAGGAGAATCACTAACAGGATTAGGAATCGAGATTCCTAGAGCCAAAAATATGGCTTTTAAAAGTCGTTGCTCTTTAAAAGGTTTAGTTACATATCCACAAAAGCCCTGATCAATAAATGTCTGGATCTCACCTTGACGGTTAGCAGTTAACATCACAATGAGAGGTAATTTAGTAAACTGACTTCTAGTGAGAATTTGCTGGACTAATTCTGATCGCTCAGAATCTATTAATCGCCAGTCAATTAATACAACATCAACTTGTTGACCAGAATCTAAACGAGCGATCGCCTCAATAGGATTAGATGCTTCGTGGATCTCCGCGCCAAATTTAGTGAGGTAATAGCGAATTGCATTCCGAGCATGTCGATTTGCATCAATCACTAAAATATTACGCTTATTTAAAGTTTGTCTATCATAATTTAAAGATTGGGAAACTGGAATTGATTGAGGTTGAAGAGTGAAGGGAATCCTAAACCAAAAGCAAGTACCTTCTCCCTTTGCGACAGGACTGAATATGCCAATTTCGCCTTGCATCAGCTCTACTAACTGCCGACTAATCGCTAGTCCTAAACCAGTACCACCAAACTGGCGATTGGTGGAAATATCGACTTGGGAAAAAGGCTTAAAAAGTTTATCCTGATTACTGGGATCAATGCCAATACCCGTATCTATAACTGAGAACCGCAAATAGATTGGTGATTCTGGGGAATTGTTATTTTCTAAATGACTAGTTTGCTCAAAGCTGCGATCGCGTTCCACTTGCACGACGATCTCACCTTTAGCAGTAAACTTAATCGCATTACCAATTAAGTTCATCATGATTTGTCGAAATCTGACTGTATCTGCCATAAGTAAAATCGGCAAACCCTCTTCAAAGCAAGCATTAAGCTCTAATCCTTGATTGTGAGCCTGCAATCCAAAAAGCTCAAGAATTTCTTCTACGCATTGCTCTAAATTAAACGGTAAACTTTCTAATTGCAATTCTCCTTCTTCTAATTTTGATAAATCCAAAATACGATTAATTAAACTAAGTAATAGATTGCCGCTTAGTAGAATATTCTCAGCAAAGTCCTGCTGCATTTCATCTAGAGATGTGCCAAGCAATAGATCCGTCATTCCCAAGACACCATTCATGGGCGTGCGGATTTCATGACTCATATTTGCTAAGAAAGTACTTTTAGCTTTAGCAGATTGCTCTGCGAATTTTCTAGCAGATATCAACTCTTTTTCTTTCTGTTTCAGTTCTGTAATATTGTGTCCAACATAAACAAAATCATGGTTCGCTACTGTATTATATTTAAATTGTTGATTTTGGATTGTTGAGCAAGAAAATGACATCAAAATCTCTTCGTTGGATTTTGATAGATAAAGTATTTCAATATTAGTAAAATATCGATCCTTATCTACAGTTAGATTATTAGAATGGCTTTCAAGATAGTTTTGATGAATTATATCTAGCTGCTTTGGGTTTTTAAATAGTGAATAGATCGACCGATCAACTAGTTCATCAATGGAATAACCAAATAAATGTAGAGCCGCAGGATTGACAGTTTTGATTCTCCCCTGATGATCGGTGACAATGAGAGCTTCAGCCATTGCAGAAATAACTTTGTCAATATATTCTTTAGATTTCAACAAGTCATTAGCAAGTAACTCAGATTCATTGGCTCTTTGCATTAATGTCTGAGACATCATCATCATATCTGTAGCATCTTCAATACAGATAATAATGTTTTTATCTTCCTCTTCAAGTTCATTTGTGCCAATGACATAGAAATCAAAGTAAAGCGGTTTCTGTGGGTTAACAGAACGACAAACTCCTTTAATCTCAAAATTAGTAGCTTCATTAAGCCAGATATTATTAAAAGATTCTTCTAATCCAATAATTTCAGGGAATGAGTCTCGAATATCTTTATTTATCAGTGATTCATAGGGATGTTCAGAAAATCGTTCGGCTCCGTAGGAACTATCAGTAATCATAAATTGACGATCAATCGTAATGAACGATCGCTCTGAAACAGTGAGAAGTTTTTTGAGAAGTTTGGACTGTTTCATTTTAACATTAACATCTGATACGCTAATTTTTGAAATGTTTCATTAACACCTTCACCTGTCTTAGCTGATGTTACGTTGATATATACATTAAGTCTAGAAAACTCAATAGAAATAGATTGTAATAGATTCTCTTTCTCATAAACTTCAATTAAATCAACTTTATTCAAAGCGATAATTAAGCTGGATTTAGGATTAACTGATTGAAAGAGTTTTACATGATCTTTAAGATTTTGCATACTTGATTGTCTTGTCACATCCCCTACAATTATCGCCCCTTTTGCCCCTTGTAAATAGTTAGGTGCGATCGCCTTAAAACGTGTACTGCCTTCAATATCCCAGATGATTAACTGTAATTGTGCTACTTCTTCCTGAGGATTATTGATAACTCCAGCAATAGATACTAATTTGCGTGAGATTTTTACCCCAACTGTTGACAAGTATTGATCGCTAAATTGACGATCAACAAACTGACGAATTAGGCTGGTTTTCCCAACCCCAAAATCGCCAATAAGACATATTTTTTGAGAAACTGTTTTTGCAGGAGAATGCATTTAATTAGATACGGACATAGGTTTTAGCATTGGTTGAAACTCTACCCACCTTGACATTTGATTGGATGGTTGCTGAATAGATATGTCGATTATCCCAGAAATATGTATGCGTTTAGCATTAACTCCTCTCTGCAAGAGTTCATCTTTGACTGTTTGAGCACGCTTCATGCCTAATTGATAATTAATAGTGCGATCGCTAAGAGTATCATTTTTTGCAAATATCTTAATATCATAATCTGAGTACTGATCTAGAAAGGCTTGTACCTCTATTAATTTTTCGATGTCAGTTGGTTGTAGATTTGTGACTCCAAACGGGAAGTAAATACGTGTTGATAGCTTGGGTGTCAAAATCGTAGCAGCATTGCTAACGGTCGTAATCCCAGCAATTTTAGTAAATCCTTGCGTGATTTTTGGGATCATACTGGGCTGTTCTATTTGTCCTGTAATCGTTACTTGACCTTCCTTAAACTGGCTTTGGATGTTTACACCTTGCGTATAGTTGAGGGCTTTAGTGAGGCGCTGAACTTCGATAGCTACGAGTTCGGGTTCAGGTGGTACATTAACAGCATAAATATTGTTATTGATATTGCCGATCGCTATTTCTGCGTTGGTAGATGATATCGCCACTTGTAAGGCGCGATCGCGTAAATATTGATTTGGTAACTTGCCTGTTAATTTTAAGCGATCTCCCTCAGCCGCCACATTTAGCCGATAGACCGCTAGTTCGGGTGTGCTAGCAAAGGCTTCTAAAACTTTTGCTTCAAGTTGGCGATCGCGATGATATTGATATTGATAAATGCCTATGGGCACAAAAATTAGCATAAGAGTAGCTAGACCAATAAAAATTAAGGTTTTTGGCGATTGTTTGGCTTTAACTTGCTCAACTTCCATTAAAGTCTTTAGTTCGATTTCAGCCTCCATCGGAACCATACTAGGATCGCCGTCAAACTCTTTAAAGCGATCGCCATAGCTCTGCACAATTCGACCAAATACATCACGAATTTTATTTACAAGTTTTCCATCAGGTTCGCCACGAATAATCACAGCGAGATAACAATATCCCGCCACTTCCAGCAAAATTTTGGAGCCACTATAGTTAATCGCATCAAGCTCAGTTGTACTTTCTGAGCGCGACATACATTCGCTAGCAAAACTACGAATCGCAGTCAACATCCCCGCTAGCATATCCGAGTCAATTGGATCGGCTAGGGAATCGAGATCACTTCGTTGAATATCGATCATCACTAATCCTGAAAGATTATGAATCAAAAATATAGCTTGGATTTCAAAGGGAACTGATTCTTTAAGAATTAATTCTGCTTCAGATACTCCTTGCATCTTTGCCCGCATTTTACGCCGCATTCCCTCTATGCTAAAAGTCTGTTCGACTTTTTGATTGATTGACCGAATTGCTTCGGCAAAGTATTTCGAGATCGTATTCCCAATCACAGGATAAAGCGCATCCACCATTGAGTCACGCTCAAGCTCAATCTGGCGTTTAATTGCTGATCCCATTTCTGGTGCTAGAGCCTCAATGATCGCATCACGATCAAGTCGAATCTGTTCACTAATTGCTGCGCCAATTTCAGGAGCAATCGCTTTAGCAATTTCGTCGGGACTATTCCGAATTTGTTGGCTAATCGCATTGGGCAAAAGATCGGCGATCGCATGACTCATCAACACCCGATCTAGTTGCGATCGCTCAAAAATAACCTCAGCAATAATTGGCGTAATTGCTTGACACATCTCTTGTCTAGCTTGATCAGCTTTAAGACTAAGTAACTCCGCGATAATCGGCAGCAACAGTTGAACTAATTCTTTGGGGTCATAAATTCGATATTCTAGCTGAGCGATTCTTTCTCTGACACTAGCTATCTCCGTCGGTATATTGACTTGTTCATTGCCAATTTCTAAGAGCTTTGAGCCGAAGTTGCTTAAATCAAACGACGCATGTTGAACTAATTTCTCCAAATCCTTAATTTTATTCATTAATTCGGGACTGTTGACCTGACTTTCGACAATTCCCAGTTTTTGCTCGACAGAAATTTTGAAGCTTCGCAAATCTTCTAACTCTGGCACAACCAGAATATCCTGTAAAAGATGTAATGCTTTATCATCATCTGACGAACTTTCCAAATAGGTGGGTTGAGGCTGCGATTGCAATATAGGTGGAGAAACTGGTGTAGCGATAAATTGAGAATCTGACTCAGATCTAGATTGAGAAATTTGTGGAGATGTGATTTGAGCTTTTTCCCTGCTTAAGAGAAGATCTTGGATGAGGTTGACCGTTTCTATTTCTTTTTTGCTGGAAGGTTCTATTTGTTCTAATCGCAAATATTTGGCATCGTCAGAAAGATGCAATTCTCTTGCACCTTGTTCAGCTATTTGGAGATCTTCACCATAATTATCTTCAAAACCATTCTTAGTAGGTTTAATATCTCTTAAAAAAGGTAGCTCGTCTAATAAGCTAGGAAAAGGATATGCTAGAGATGATCGCGTAATGGGCGCAATATCTGTAAATCCTTGATCTGTAAATTCTTGACTTTGCTCAAATAATCTTGAACTAGTCTTAATTTCTTCATTCTCAATGTCAATATCTATTAAGCTTGCATTATTAATCTTTTTTGCATTCTGGCGGGCAGACTTGTCATCATCAATGAGTTTTAGATCAAAGAGCAAGAGTACAAGCTTCTCAACATCACTGAGAGGCTTATTCTGTAAATCACCCTTTTGCTCCGACATACTATTTTTGCGTAATGATAGTGTTTGTGTACTGTATCGAATACGAAACAAGGGGCTTAAGCCCCTTGTTTCGTATTTAGTTAATTATTAGGATTAATCCATAAATTGTACCTAATTAGTTAATCAAATACGAATTTTATAGTTGTCGATCTATAGCTTGGCTTTCGAAGAGCGTGATGTGGACTTAGATATGGTACTGAGGGTATCGATACTAAATGAAGATCCCTCAGTTTTTGGCTCAGAACCTTGTATGTTCACCTGTTCATACTTCTCTTCAACCTTTTCCTCCGCCGCTTCACGCAATTCGGGTACAAACTCAGAACCCTTGAGCCTCATACCTAACTCAAACAGCAACTCCGCCATATCGTCCTTGGAGAGCTTATCTTCACGTAAAATTGAGAAATGACGGTCTAGCTCTTCTAAAACTAGCGATCGCAGTTCACGATTATCATTTTGTAAACTTTCTCTGGTTTGGGAGAGTTCATCACGCAAAGCAACTCGTTGAGCTTCAACAGTTTCATCAAGGGTTTCAATACTATTAGTAAACTTGCGATTAATGCGATCAAATTGTTGGCGTAGATCTGCGGCTTCTTCTTGAGTTGAAGCACTAATCGATTTTAGGCGCTTATCAATGGACTCAACCGCAGCCCGCAACTCACTTGCTAAAACAGATTTTAAATCGTTAAGGCGATCGCGGACATCTTGCTGAATCGCCGAAATATCCGACTCTGCCTTATCCAGCCGACTGGTGTATTCGCGCAAATGTGCGCCGAAAATGATATCGCGAATTTGATCGATATTGCCTAAGCGTTCGCGGATCTCATCTCTGGTGATTTCACCCATTAGGTTACCTCTAGCAATGATTTGAACAAATATAAATTTTTAGCCTCAAAGCTTTGCATATGCCTGAGGTTTCTGGCGATCGCCAATAGACATAACCATAGCAAAGTCTTGTCATTTTTACTGTCTTTTGAGAACTTCAGGAAAAACTACGGGTCTCAAGCTAGATGGGTTTTTAATAGCTTTATTATTAGCTTTCGCGGTTACTTTTTGTATCTACTGTGGATACTAAATATTGTAATCACTATAAACTTCACCCAAAGAAAGGTTTTAGAATGGCTACAGCTATAATTTGAGAAAAGAAGTTATGACAAGTTTTGACTACGACTTATTTGTGATTGGTGCAGGAAGTGGTGGTCTCGCTGCTTCAAAACGAGCAGCAGTACATGGGGCAAAAGTCGTGATCGCTGAAGGTGACTTGGTGGGAGGCACTTGTGTAATTCGTGGTTGTGTTCCCAAAAAACTTATGGTTTATGCATCTCGCTTTTCGCATTTTCCTCACGAAGCAGAAGGCTATGGCTGGACAATTCCTGAAGGAACTTTTGATTGGAGCAAACTACGCGATTCCATTCAAACTGAAATATTCCGCTTAAGTCAATTTCATATTAATTCATTAGAAAAAAGTAATGTAGAGCTAATTTCAGGATTTGCTAAATTTGTTGATCCTCATACTGTGGCAGTAGGCGATCGCCAATTTACTGCCGAACGAATTCTGATTGCTGTTGGTGGTGAAGCATCAAAGCCAAATTTATTAGGCATGGAGTATGCAACTACTTCCAAAGAGATGTTTTTGCTTCCCAATTTCCCTAAACGCTTTGCTGTAATTGGTGGTGGTTATATTGGTGTTGAATTTGCAGGAATTATGCGCGGACTGGGAGCAGAAGTAACTCAAATCATTCGCGATCACGCAATTTTGCGAGGTTTTGATGCGGATGTCCGAACCAATGTCCAACAAGGCATGGTAAAGCATGGCATAAATTTTCAAACCTGTATTGATAGTAATACATTCACGATTGCTAAAAATGATGACAGCTTGACGATTACTTTTAATGATGCAAATGGTAATTCTCAAAATCTTGACGTTGATGCAGTTTTAGCTGCGACAGGTCGCAAACCAAATCTCGCGCCCCTATGTTTAGATCAAGCAAAAATTAAAGTTGTCAATGACGCGATTGTGGTTAAAGAAAATAGTTCTACTAATCAACCACATATCTATGCAATTGGTGATTGTACTGACCACGTTAATCTCACACCTGTAGCGATCGCCGAGGGACGAGCCTTTGCGGATACGGTCTATGGACTAACACCGCGATTTATTAGCTATACTAATATTCCTTCAGCAGTATTCTCACAACCTGAAGCCGCTACGGTTGGTCTATCTGAAGAAAAAGCCCGAGAACTATATGGCGATCGTGTGAAAATCTATATGACCAAATTTTGCCCAATGTTTTATAGTTTTGCGGGAAGAAATGAACGCACAATGATGAAGTTAATCGTAGTTGATGAAGAAGAGCGTATATTGGGCTTGCACATGGTTGGTAAAGACGCAGCAGAAATTATGCAAGGCATGGCGTTAGTTGTGACTATGGGCGGTTGCAAAAAAGATTTGGACAATACAATGGCAATGCACCCCACAGCCGCCGAAGAATTTGTCACTATGCGCTAATAACTAGGCGCTAATAAAAGATTATCGCGATCGCTGTCTATGGGATAACAATCAATTTGAAAAGGAGTACAGGAGTACAGGTCTTTTTCTGCTTTTATGCTGATTAATGCTCAAGTATCTTGTAAAGATTTATAATGTATTTAGGAGAGATGTTAATCTTTAAGTATTTTTTAATAATTCATTGATCTCTTATAGATAAACGATATCTGGTGTTTATTTTTTAATATTTTAGAACGGGGATCGCCTATCTAGTAATGATCTTCATTTTAAGATTACAATTAATAAAAGGGTTAATTTTGATTGCAAAATTTGTCTTTTACAGTTATGTCTTTTGACAGTTATGTATGTGACCAATTTCTGAAATAGTTATGTTTTCATAACTATTTCTTATAAATTAATTCTTTTAGTTTTACTGAATTTTTACTTTATAACAACGTTAAATCTAAGTTAAATCAAAAACTTAACCAAAATCAAATAAAACATTTTTCTAATTTTTTATAAATGTCTATTTTTAATTTATCTATATCAAGGAACTACCTAAAATGATCGAATCTATACGTTGCTCCAATTGTGGTGCGATCGCTGAACGTCATCACCTCTCTTATTTAGCTCAAGTCAAGACTCAGTGCGATAAATGTGATTATTTATTGGTTGTTTGCACGCGCAGTGGTCATGTACTCGAGTCTTACGCTCCAGGCTTACCCTCACAACCATCACCGATGAGACCGATTTCATCTCGTCTTAATTCTTTTTCTCAAAGCAACAATGCTCGAATAGAGATGGTCAGTAAAGTTCAGATATAAAAGATATAGAGGCGCTAAGCGCCTTTCTATCCTCAAAATTAACATTGAGGCTGAGATGAAGCTTAAATGGTGAGGATATGTAGAGATCGCTATCTAAAATATTCCTAAATCTATCAAGTTTTGAACGAACCTATTACAGCAGTTGTTGATCAAATTCACCGCGATAAGGGTCGCAGGGCGAAGCCCCGCAAAGGGTTTTATATCATTGTTTGTGTTAGGTTTGAAAGCAAATTGCTGTAACTAAAATCAAAGAAGGAGAGTGGGGCGTCTTGCGTTTTATATCTCCTTTTTAATTTTTATAAATAAACTTATAAGTAGAGGATCACAAAAAAAGTTAAAATTCAAAAGCTTTAAGTTAGCGATAATCAAAGACCGACAACTGTTTATTAAGAAACTGAAACATGGCTCCAATCGCCAAACTACTAATTGCCAATCGAGGTGAAATTGCCCTCCGAATCATTCGGACTTGCGAAGAACTAGGAATTCCCACCGTTGCTGTTTATTCCGACGTTGATCGCAACTCTTTGCATGTCCAATTAGCCCACGAAGCTGTCTGCATAGGCGATTCGCCCAGCAGCAAAAGCTATTTAAATATTCCCAATATTATTTCTGCAGCACTTACCCATAACGCCACCGCTATTCACCCTGGTTACGGGTTTTTGTCGGAAAATGCCCGATTTGCGGAAATTTGTGCTGATCATAACCTGCTGTTTGTAGGGCCAAGTCCCAACTCGATTCGTTCAATGGGTGACAAGTCTACTGCCAAAAAGACGATGCAAAAGGCAGGTGTCCCCACTATTCCTGGTAGTGAAGGGTTAATCGAGTCGGATGAACAGGCGATTAAAATTGCTAATGACATCGGTTATCCTGTCATGGTCAAAGCTACCGCAGGTGGTGGTGGAAGGGGAATGCGTCTAGTTAGTCATGCTGATGATTTGATCCGCTTGCTTAAAGCTGCCCAAGGTGAAGCAGAAGCCGCTTTTGGGAATGGTGGCGTATATATCGAAAAAGTGATTGAAGATCCTCGCCATATCGAAATTCAGATTTTGGCAGATATGCATGGTCATGTCGTGCATTTGGGTGAGCGTGACTGTTCGATCCAACGTCGTCATCAAAAGTTATTAGAAGAAGCGCCTAGTAGTGCCGTAAATCCTAAATTGCGAGAAAAAATGGGTGATGCGGCGGTACGTGCAGCTAAAGCGATTAATTATGTCGGTGTAGGTACGGTCGAGTTTTTGCTGGATAAATACGGCAAGTTTTATTTCATGGAAATGAATACGCGCATTCAAGTTGAGCATCCTGTTACAGAAATGATCACAGGTATTGATCTTATTGCCGAACAGTTACAAGTCGCTCAAGGCGAAAAGCTAAAATTCCAACAGAAAGACATTGAGATTAGAGGTCATGCGATCGAATGTCGGATTAATGCTGAAGATCCTGATCACAATTTTCGTCCTAATCCAGGTAAGATCAGTGGCTATTTGCCTCCTGGGGGCCCTGGTGTACGCATGGATTCCCATGTCTATACCGATTATGTGATTCCGCCCTATTATGATTCTCTAATTGCAAAGTTAATTGTTTGGGGAAGCGATCGCCCTGCGGCCATTCTCAGAATGAAACGAGCGCTACGGGAATGTGCGATTACAGGGGTACCGACTACAATTCCCTTTCATCAAAAGGTATTAGATGATGAGGATTTTAGACAAGGCAATGTTTACACTAACTATGTGCCATTGTTGCAAGCCAGACTAGAAAATCAACAATAAAGAAAAGCTCCTTTAAAGCGTGAGCAATTTGATAAATATAGATAAAGTAGCGATCGCTATTCCCAGAAATCAAAATTTAACATCGAGTCAATATCACGCCCAAATTGCCATGTATCAGGGATTTGATAGCCTTGTGGTTCGTACTTATCTTTAACAGAACCTAGCGCTAAAAAATAGGCGTCATCAAAGGACTTATCCCAAGCTGCTTTTAGGCTAGGTGTATTCCTGAGTCTTAGAGTGATCCGTCTGCGCTGCTCTCTAATCGTATTTTGCCAACCATTAAAGCAATCAGGCATATCGACATAGATGCGTTTTAACAAGTGAGCTAACAAAGTTTCTAATCTGTTTTCAAGCTCTTGCTTTTCAGAACGTCCCAAGCTCTCGATCTCCTCAATTAAATTTTCTAAGTCCACATGGTCGAAATCCCTAGCCCTTAGCTTAGCTACAGTGTCTTGAGTCCATGTCAAGAAATCGGACTCATATAAACTTTTACGAGCAGTTGCTTGTGTCATTTATTTTTCTCCTTTACTGTTGGGGCGATCGCTACTTGGTAAACCATAAAGCTCGATTAACGCTCAGATCGCGATAGCGGCACGGGTTGCTTTTAGTGATTCACTTATGCTTTTTTACTATTGGCACTGAGGAGATCGCCTAATTTCCCTTCACGCTTGGCAGACTCAATATTATCTACAACCCAAGCATAGATGAGGTTAGAAACACTTCGCTTATCTAGTTTAGCAAGTGTCTCCAAATCTTTTTTCATGTCAGCATCCAGATAGACGGCTACTCTAGGTAATTTTGATGGCAAGGTCTTCACAATCAACTCATTCATAAGATTTTACTCCCTAACAATGACTGTCAATATGGTATCTCTTATTGCCTCTAAGTAGTGTTACTGTATACCATGTCAAAATAAAGTGTTATTCTCTGTTTTTGGCTAAATTTTATAATATAATCACCAGAAAGTTTATTATCTTTGAAATTGTCAAGATATCCAATGAATAGTCGAGCAATTCAAGTCAAAAGTGAAAATATCTTGTTTCAGCCTTGGGTTGGTGGTCAGTATGGTCTCGAAAGTATATTCAAGATTCCGATTTTGATTGTTGGGGAATCAAATTGGGGTGTATCAGAAGGAGCAGAAAGAGATGCTACCTTTACCCATCGATTGATTGAGAGCATTATTGACGATAGTTGGAAGCATAATTTTTTCAGTAATATTCAACGTACTTTTGTTGCAAAGCCTTATGACCCAATTTCACGGAAGGAATTTTGGAGTTCTGTCGCACATTGCGAATACATTCAAGATTGGCTGCCTCGACCTGGAGTTTCTCCTACTGAAGATATGTGGAAAAAAGCAGCACCTATTTTTAAAGATGTGGTTGAGCAACTAAAACCTAAATGCATCTTGTTTACAGGTAAAGGAGTATTTCACAGAGCATCAGCAGGGCTATCTATTTCTAATTTAGCCGTTGATGAGATCTTTGCACCTACTTATCAAAACCCTCATTCATCTGTGAAGATAAATGGAGCTTTAGCTTCATGGGTTTACCATCCTGCTGCTTTTGGTGGTCTTGGACACTACAAAAGAGCGAGAGTAGTTGCTAATCCACTAGTTAAAGCTGTTGGTGGAACACCTCTAATTTAAAGATTACAAATTAAAGTGTCTTCCAGAAATTAATATTTAACATTGCGTCAGTATCGCGACTAAATTCCCATGTATCGGGGAAATTAGTATTTTGATAGCCTTGATTTTTTCGCGCAGTTCGCAAAGCAAGGTCAAAGGCTTCTTGAAATAACTCATCACTACTGAAATAATTTTTGAGGCTAGGGGATTGACGCAAAATGCCGATAATTTCAAACCTTGTGCGATCGATCGTGATTTCCCATCCTGCATAGTCATACTCACTTCTGACATAGCAACGCTTTAGCAAATACTCTAATAAAGTGGCTAAGCGACTTCTCAATTCGCGTCTGTCCTTACCAGCCCAACCTTCTAACTCCTCAATTAAATTTTCAACATCAAGATTATGGAAATCACCCGCTTTTAATTGAGCGATCGCATTTTCTACCCACAGATTTAGATCTTGATCGTACAGAGTTGTTTTTGGGGCAATTGTTTGGGTCATTTTAATATTGCTCCTTTGAATGCTGATGAATAATGAATATTTAGGCGATCGCTAAGTGATTGAAAGATTTGTTTTATTGTAGCTTTGTTAATAGGCTGGATAGGCGATCGCTATGTACTTCGATTGTTTTCAGTGGGGACTATGTTGTATTGCTTAAGATTCTCGACCTTAGATTCCACAAAAAAGCACTCCACTGGAGTGCTTTCTTAATTTAGATATGTGCTGCGCGTTTGTAAGCCTCATCCAAAACTTCACTGAGTGTTGGGTGAGCGTGAACAATTGTCGCTAACTTCTGCACCGTTTGGCGATCGCGTATCGCCGCCGAAGCCTCATGAATCAAATCCGAAGCATGGATACCAATGATATGCACACCCAAAAGTTCGCCCGTATCTTCACGGTAAACAATCTTAGCTAAACCTTCCGTTTCACCTTCAGCGATCGCCTTAGAATTACCCTTAAAGTAAGACTTTGTTGTCGCAACTTTAAAGCTTTCGGCAGTACCTTTTTCCTTAGCCTGTGGCTCAGTTAAGCCGACAAAGCTAATTTCAGGATGAGTAAACGCCGCCGCAGGAATGCTTTGATAATCGATAGTTGCAGTGCGATCGCAGATATTTTCCACTGCGACAATACCTTGTGCTGAAGCTGCGTGAGCCAACATCATCTTGCCTGTCGCGTCGCCGATCGCCCATAAATGTGGAACTGAAGTTGCCATCGTGTCATCAACATCAATAAATCCACGTTTATTTGGGGAAATACCAACGCTTTCTAAACCAAGATCTTTAGTTAATGGAATCCGACCTGTCGCTACTAGACAAGCGTCAACCTCTAAAACTTCAATTACTTTCTTCGTCTTAGCATCGGTTAGCTCAATTTTCACAGGCGAACCAGGGGTGATTTTTGTAGCAAATACACTAGTTCTGGTTTCAATATCACGAGGTTTCAGCAAGACCCGCTCCGCAATCTTGGCAATATCTGGATCAAATCCTGGCATCAGTACATCCAGAGCTTCGATCATCGTCACTTCACAGCCAAGCGCCGTATAGACATCCGCAAATTCTAGACCGATATAGCCACTACCAATGATTGCGACCCATTGCGGCAAAGTTTCTAGACGGACAGCTTGATCGCTGGTAAATACTGTCTTGCCGTCGAGTTGAACACCGCGCGGTACAAATGGCTCGGAACCTGTAGCGATAATTATATCTTTAGCACTATAAATCTTGCCATCAATGCTTACTGCTTGGCTACCTGCCACTTTGCCCCGACCTTGCAAGATATCCACACCTAATTTTTTAAGGCTATTAGTCAAGTCACCGCGCAATTTTATTACTATGTTATCGGCATGGCTGGCGATCGCCCCACGATCAAAATTCACCTCACCAACTTCAATCCCGAGCGCCTTGAGATGCGACTTTGCGCGCATTTCGCGTACCCGCCCCGAAGCTGCTAACAAGGCTTTAGAAGGAATACAGCCGCGATTGACACAAGTCCCGCCCATCACACCATCTTCAACAATCGCCGTTTTCAATCCACAGGCAATGGCATGAAGCGCAGCACCATGTCCACCAACGCCTGCACCGATGATGACCAAATCGTAATCAAACTTTTCCGACACCAAATCATTCTCCTGTGAAATCAGACTACTCAAGTTACTATTCTGGCATCGTTTTGACACCGTGATAGTCTTGATTCAAGCAAGCCAAGAGGTTCTCTAAATGCACCAATCAAAAAATAAGAGTAGATTCAAGTTGCAGGTTATTAACAAGGCTGCCTTAGGTCGTTTAGCTATATTTTTTGTGGTCTTAATAGTTCTAGGCTTCTGGCTGTGGTTCATGATGTTTGCCATGCCCGAACAAAGCTATCGGGAGAAAGTTAAACCTTTAAATACTAAGGAAATTGAATTGCAAACCTTGTTAAAAAAAGATATTAAAAAAATTGCTGTTGATATTGGCGCAAGAAATCATGGTCAGTATGAAAAACTAAATTCCACAAGAGATTTTCTTGAAAAAACTTTTATTCAAGAAGGTTATGAGGTGAAATCACTTGAATACAAAATCAATGGTAAATCGTACTACAACCTAGAGGTTGAAAAGCTGGGAACCGAGAAACCTCAAGAAATTGTGATAGTAGGTGGACATTATGATTCAGCTTTTACTAGTCATGGCGCTAACGATAATGCTACAGGTGCAGCTGCTACCCTAGAGCTAGCAAGAATATTTGCAACGAAACCCACAAAGCGAACTATTCGTTTTCTAGAATTTACGAATGAAGAACCGCCTTACTTCTGGACAGAAGATATGGGGAGCTTAGTATATGCCAAGAAGTTACATCAGCGCGGCGAAAACATTGTTGCGATGTTAAGTTTAGAAACAATGGGATATTTTTCAGATGTTATAAATAGTCAAAAATATCCATTTCCTATTGGGTTACTTTATCCTAATCAAGGAAATTTTATCGGTTTTATTGGCAACCTCAACTCTAGAAATTTGGTGCGAAAATCGATTGCGTCATTTCGTGGTTATGCTCAGTTCCCCTCCGAAGGAGCTGCTCTACCTGAGTGGGTTCCAGGGATTGGATGGTCAGACCACTGGTCTTTTTGGCAACAGGGATATCCCGCAATTATGGTTACAGATACTGCAACTTACCGATATCCTTATTACCACACAGAACTAGATACCATTGATAAAATCAATTTTGAGAAGTTCTCAAAGGTTGTAACTGGATTGTCAGAAGTAATATCAGACTTGGCGCAGTAGTTGTTTTTAACCATATGAGTATTTCTGATGAATTATTAACTCTTGCTTCTTGGATGGCAGGAGAATTTAGCAACCGTGAACAAGCTCTCGATCAACCCATCTGGTTTGTAAATTTAATCTGGTGGCAACGTCCCATTCCCTTCGATATTCTGGGCGGAGTTGCTTTATTTGCAGAGCAAGCTAATATCTTGAAAAGCGATCGCCCTTATCGGCAGCGCATTTTGCAATTCGTCGAAACCAATGGCAAAATTCAAGTTAAATATTGGGGATTTAAAGATCCGAGCGCATGGTCAGGGGCTAGCAAAGATTGCGATTGGCTTAATCAAATTACCGTTGATGACATTGAGCCTCTCAATGGTTGCTTGTTAGACGTTACCTTTAGTAATGGTTGCTATAAAGCCGAAATGCCTAAAGATGCGAAATGTTACTTTCAATATATGGACGAAACTAGGCAAGTGATTTTAGGTTTTGAGGTTACTGCTGATAGCTTTTGGAGTGGCGATCGCGGCGTTGATCCTGCTACTGGAACAGCCATCTGGGGAGCAATTTTAGATTTTTATAAATTCAGGAAAATCCAAGACTTTAGCCAAGAATTTAAGTTGTAATGGCTTGTGAATACAACCAATAGGTTATGTTAACATCCAGATAAGTCTTACGTTAGCAAGAGCGATTAAATAAAAGTTGATCAATGCGAGGTAAAAACAATGCAAAAACCTTCTCAGACTGAACATAACACTAATGAGAATAACTCTCTCACTTCTGATTACTTAGAGAGATTAAATCATATTAATGAATTCTTTGGGCAAGGCTCCTTGCGACTCAATGCTGTGCAAATCTTAACAACAAATCACAACGATGTAATTGACCAAGCCATATTTACTCTGGCAAGTAACAATTTTTCAGATCATGAGCAGTTGATTCATAATATATGCGATATTTCTTTACGCTGTATTACCCATGCTCTATTTACTGAAGATAAAACTCTTTTGGATCAAGTACAATCCGATCTAAGTTTTTTAAAAAATAGATACCTATCATTGGGTGGCACTAGTAGCTTTATCGTTGCAGCACTTAGGCAGATGAACACTTTTATTACTCCACTAATCAACAATCCTGAATTTAATGCGGAGCTAAATAGTTACTTTGAGTATGTAATTACCAGATTGGATAATCAAGACCATGCAAAGATACTAGAGAAGCAGCATCAAGGCTTAGCGAGATTGAGAGACGAATGGTTGTTAAGAGATGAGGACGAACAAACTGAGACTTGGAATTATTTGCGTGATGCTCTTAATCCAGATTCTCCTAGCTATAGTCCTGTGATTATATGAATTTAATGGTTTTGTTAGACACGGGGGTTTTGGGCAATGTAACGAATCCTAACTCAAAGAAATCTGATAACTTAGCTTGTTTCAACTGGTTATTGTCATTGCCCTCAAGAGGTTATGAGGTAGCAATACCCGAAATAACTGATTATGAATTGAGACGTGAATTATTACGGGGTGAAAAAGTTAAAGGGATTCAAAAGCTAGACAACATAAAAGCTGAGCTTGTTTATTTGCCAATCACTACATCTGTAATGATACGGGCTGCGGAACTATGGGCTGAAGTAAGACAAATTGGACAAGCCACAGCTGATCCAAAGGCTTTAGATGGAGATGTGATTTTGGCTGCTCAAGCACAATTACAGGGAGAGCAGGGCTATCAAGTTATTGTTGCAACTACGAACGTCAAGCATATATCCAGATTTGTTGATGCTAGGCTGTGGAATGATATTTAGCAATGACCGTACTTACTCAACCGCTACGATTAATGACATAATAAACTAGAAAACTTAGGATAAAACTGATACTGCTATGTCAGATGGAAAAGGGTTTGGATTTGGCTTAGGCAAAATGAAAGAAGCCTTCCAAAAAGCTCAGCAAATTCAAGAAGGCGCTAAAAAGCTGCAAGAAGAATTAGATGAACTGCGTCTAACAGGTGAATCAGGCGGCGGTTTAGTAAAGATCACTTTGAGTGGCAATCAAGAACCTCAAAGTGTGGAAATTTCTCCTGAAGCTTTGAATGAAGGTGCAGACGTTTTATCAGATCTTGTGCTTGCAGCCCTCAAAGATGCTTATCAGCTTTCGACTGGCACAATGAAACAAAAAATGGAAGACCTTACAGGTGGCTTAGGTTTACCAGCAGGCTTCTAAGATAATTAGAAAAGCAAGCACTTTCTGATTGTTAATAATAATTTTAAATAATTAATAAGGGCGCAAAGCGCCCTTATTAATTGCTAATAGTAATTGGTACTTTGAGATATGAATAACCCCGCATTGCGTGTACAACGCCGCAACCAACCAGCAGCAATTATTCCCACTGAGCAGCAAGCATCAATTCTCGATTGGCTTGAGTCAACAGGTCGGCTAATTGCAAGAGAAGGCACTGAATCTACTTTAAAGTTTGATGATGAAGCTGAAGAACTTAGTGAATTGATGTTAGGTGATGATCCTAGCTATGTTGATGACGATGACGATGACGATGATGATGATGTTGACTAAAAATAATTTTAAAGATTAAAGGCGGCGCTTTGCGCCGCCTTTAATCTTTAAGTTTGCTAAAGCTATAGATAGTGTTTATGCCTAAAAAACAGAAATTCCCTCATCTTATTGGTTCAAAATGGACTGCCATACAAGAAACTTTTGGATGGCGACATTTTGTAGTTGTTAATCGAAAAAATGAGGGGGATTTAGTTTTTGCTGAAATCAAAGCTGCTTGCGATGATTCTGTTAGGTTTTGGCTGAATGCTAAAGCTCTTAAACGGCGATCGCTATGGCTACCTGGTTGGAAAACACTCAATGAGATAAAAAAGCCTCTACTTTAGAGGCTTTTACTTTTCAGCCTGTAGTGGCATAAGCTTTAATATCCATTAATTTCAAGAATCGATCAAAATTAAAGTATTTGTTCATCATTTCGCAAATGCTCGTTACCTTCACGCCTTCATGAAGGCGAACCTGCCCTAAACAACCTTCAATAATACTAACTGTACTAAGTGTATCTTTGCTAACTGCTAGAACTGGTACACCTAATTCCATTGCTTTATGAGCAACATCATCGCTGATAAAAGGACGACCTGTAAGAATTAGGCAATTCGTAGAAGTTTCTAGAGCTGCAAACTGAAGATCGATCCGACTGCTGCCTGTAATTACGGCTTTGTTGTAAGACTTGCGGAAATAGCTTTGTGCAGAATTGACATCCATTGCACCGATTTTCAATTCCTCGACCATGACTTTGCCCAAGTCAACATTTTCAGGACAGCAGAGTATCTTTGCGCCAAGTTGCTCAATAATTTCTGATACGCTTACACTTTGCAAAGTCCGATTTGCGGGCATAAGCGCAAGAACGGGAATTCCTTGCTTTTCCAAATAAGGATGCAATATTTCGAGGGCGGTCTCGTATTGCTCTTCAGGAATATCATTGATGATCACACCCAATAGGCGATCGCCAAAGCGTTGTTTTGCCATCAAGATATGGTCAACAACTAACAGTGAACCAAAGCGCATTACTAATAAGATTGGTGCATCTAAATGGTCTGCCATTTCTTGTAATGACAGCCCAAAAATTGCTCCTTCAGCTGTATTTGCAGGAGCTTCTAAAAGTACAAGATCGCCTTCAATAATTTTTTTGTATTCTTCCAAACTAGTGCTGTAATCAGCTTTATCTTCACCAGATAAACGACGTTGGAGAGCAGAGCGATCAAGATTTAATAAGGTAGGGCGCAATAGTGATTGCGGTAAATTCAATGTTTTCTTAATAAATTCCACATCAGCTTCAATGCGTTCGGCTGATTCAGGTAATTCTTTGGTAGTAAAAGTGCCAATTGGTTTACCATAGCCAATTTTGTAACCTTTAGCTTGCAAATGATATGTTAATCCCAAAATTGCTGCTGATTTTCCACTCCCTGATCTAGTGGAGCCGACCAACAAATGCTTAGCCTGTGGCACGTCTTGCCCTCTAAATTATTACAAATTTTACAAGACTGCATTAAAGACTAAATCCTGTTTGGTTATTGTAACTGATGGACTGTAATAGATATTTTAGTAGCAAGCTACTTATGCATAAAATTTATGCAGTTTATGCAATTTATAAAAATAAAAAGTGAATTTTCTGCGATTTTCATTTTTATCTACAACAATCATTATGGATTTCAAAAAGGGAAATGAACGCCAAGCGCTTCTTTTACCTTTTATCGAAAAATTGCATCACTAACGCGACAAGCATCAGCGATTTCTTGCGGATCATGAACGCGCAAAATATCCGCTCCTCCAGCGATACAGGCACTACATGCAGCAATCGTGCCAAATAGGCGATCGCTTGGATCAGGGCGATCGCAGAGTTTTCCAATAAAGCTTTTTCGCGATACTCCTAATAGCAAGGGCAAGCCAATCTCTTGGAAAGCACGTAAATTTTTTAAAAGTTTGAGATTATGTTCAAGAGTTTTGCCAAAACCAATCCCTGGATCGATTGCGATTAAGTGCTTAGGAATACCGCAAGCTTTAGCAACAAAAATCGCATCGTTCAAAAAGTGCTTAACATCATTCACGACATCGTGATATTTCGGATGTACTTGCATAGTACGTGGTTCCCCTTGCATATGCATCAAAAAAATTGGGACTTGTAATCTTCCCACCAAGGGCAGCATATCTGAATCAAATCTTCCTGCTGACACATCATTGAGCATATCGGCTCCTGCGGCGATCGCGGCTTTGGCGACACTCGCCTTCACTGTATCAACGGAGATTGGCAAATTGGGATATGCCTCGCGCACAGCTTTGATAATCGGCAAAATGCGATCGCATTCTTGATCCGCGCTCACAGGTTGAGCTTGTGGTCTAGTTGATTCACCGCCAATATCAAGAATGTCGATATATGGCAACATTTTTGCGACTTGGTTGAGTGCCGTATCGACTGAGTTAAATTGCCCCCCATCACTAAAACTATCTGGCGTAACATTTAAAACGCCCATGATATAAGTGCGATCGCCCCAAATAAATTGGCGATCGCGGATTACCCATTGATTAGAAGTAGAAGTCTTGGTTATGTTTGGTTTCATATACATACGGCAGAGCATTCCTAATTAAAAGGGCGCCAAGTAACCTTTTAATTGGATTTCATAGATTATCCCTAAATAAAGGAGCGCGAAAACCCCCTTTATTTAGATTTCTGCTAGAACTTGGGCAGGATGTAGTTCAGCTTTGACTGCAAGATAAATTTTCTCAATTTTACCTTCCGCATCAATCACAAACGTATTACGGAAGATACCTAAATACTCTTTACCCATCATTTGCTTTTTACCATAACTCTCATATGCTGTGGCAACTTGAGCATCGACATCGCAAAGTAATGGAAAAGGTAATTCAAACTTTTCGACAAATTTTAGATGTGACTTGGCATCATCGGTACTGACACCGAAAATCAATGTGTTTTTTGCTTGAAATTGAGCGTAATTATCACGAAAACCACAGGCTTCTTTAGTACATCCTGAAGTATTGTCGCGGGGATAGAAATATAAAACAACCCGCTTTCCTTTGAGACTTGAAAGTGTTACGACGTTACCGTAAGTATCAGTCAAGCTAAATTCTGGGGCGCGATCGCCGACATTTAAAGCCATAAATAATCTAGGTAATTGATGATTTTCTAAAGCATATTACAGCGCTTTGCATCAACAACAAGCATCAAAGACTTAAAACTGATAAATAACGTGAGTTCGGGATAAGGAAATGAAAAAGGGAGAAATATTTTTACCAAGAGCTTGTGAGCGAATATTGGCGGAGTGAGTTTCCAAGACTACCAATCTATACGTTGTCGCGCTCTATGCAAACAATCCTGCAATTTCTGCGCCAATATTTGTACCTGTGGCTCGCGAAACATGGACATATGATCGCCAGAAATAGTTTGGATATCTAGTCTGTCTGACAACTGACCCCAGCCAAGATCCCAGTCTGAAGGTGAAAACCCTACACCTTGATCTGATTCTTGTATATCTGCTCGAAATAAAGTTACTTTGTCAGGATAAGTATGTATTACATAGTTTCTCATTGCTTCTATGCCAGCTTTTTCTAGTGAGTCCTCGATCGCTGATTGACGTAAATAGATTGGCAAGGGCAATTGCCAGTGCTGATAAAAACGTCGCGCAATTTTCTTTGTCCAATACTGATATCTGCCGATTAGCCAATCTTGCCATGATGGAAATTTTAGAGCGATATATGGAAACCCTATTTCTCTAAAACTTTGAAAATGCAAGAAAATCCTCTTGCGAAAAGGTAACCTAACTGTATTCGTGGATTTAATTTTGCCGTCGAATAAAGCTAATAAGGCGACTCTTTCGCCTTGTTGATATAGCTGCTGAGCCATCTCCCACACAACTTTACTTCCCAAAGAAAACCCACCTAGAAAATAAGGTCCTTCAGGTTGTACTGTTTTCATCGCTTGAATGTAATAGGTTGCTATTGCTTCAATGCTAGTGAGAGGCGACTGCGTACCATCGATCCCTCTTGGTTGTAGTCCGTAAAAAGGTTGCGATGCACCCAAATGTTTGGCAAGATCAGCGTATAAGAGGACATTGCCATGAATGCCAGAAACACAAAATATAGGAGAGTAGCTACCTGTTGACCTAATTGGTACAAGGGGTGACCAAGCTAAACCCTGTTCTTGCTGATTTAGTTGAATCAACAGGGCAAGTTCAGTAATAGTTGGACATTGAAATAAAATGACAAGGCTGAGATGGCATTTAAAAGCCTGTTCGATTTTGGTAAATAAGTTGACAGCTATTAGAGAAGTACCACCTAAATCGAAAAAGTTATCATGGATGCCAATCGGTTTGATGCTGAATACGTTTTCCCAAATTGCTACCAGTTTCTGCTCATTGCGATCGCGTGGTGCAACAAAATTATTCTCTAAATCTCGTGATGATTTTGGCTGATTTTGATTGGTTATGGTTACTTGAGAAGCGATCGCAAGACTTGGCTGCGATCGCGGCTGTACCCAATAAGACTTTCTCTCAAATGGATAGGATGGCAATGAGATTGGCTGGATATGATAATTGGCATATAGGCTAGACCAATCAACTTTTAGACCGTTTACCCAAAGCTCTAGAATTTGAAGACGTAGAGATTGATGTATGTTGGCATCTAATTCTGGAAGACTGAAAACAATTTGCTCTAGGGTGAATTGGGGATAGTTGAGACTAAGTTGACTAATCGCAATTCCTTGTTCAGTAAGTATTGTTTGAAGAGATTGTTTTTTATACTTTTTAGGGTTTGCTTTGCCGCTAAATATTTGGCTTGCCTGATGATCACCAAGACGATCGCTAATAAACGCACTCAAGTTTTGTTGTAAGTCACCGATCGCATTTGCCATGATCGCAAGACGATAGTTAAACTGCGATCGCCTCATTGATGTCGCACATACTTGAGCAATTTTTAGTTCGGGATGTTCTTGTAAAAAACTCTGATAATTAGCTGCCATTTGTCGCAAAGCATGTTCAGTCTTGGCACTTAAAATTAAAATATGGCAAGTAGAATTATTTGCTAAATTAGTAATGGAAGGTGCAGACTCTAAAACAACATGAGCATTAGTTCCACCCATACCAAAAGCACTGACCCCTGCATAAAGACTTACTTCTTCAGGAAAAGGAGTAAGCACAGTCGGCACTTGGAGAGATAACTTCTCAAACTCAATGTATGAGCTAGGTTTCTCGAAATGTAAATGAGCAGGGATTTGACGATAGTGTAGGGCTAAAGCGACTTTGATTAGCCCTGCAATTCCTGAAGCAGTTTCAGTATGACCAATATTCGTTTTAACAGTGCCAATCCGACAGTGCCAATCGTCAGAAGTATCGTTCAATTTGGAAGTAGAATTGAATACTCGTTCGATCGCTTTCAATTCGACTGCATCCCCCATTAATGTCCCCGTAGCATGGGCTTCCAAATAGTGAACTGCTTGAGGCTCAATCCCTGCATTTTGATAAGCTCGACGCAATAGTGATTCCTGTGCTTGTAGGTTGGGAGCAGTTAGTCCATTGCCTCGACCATTTTGATTTACGGCACTGCCACGAATTAGCGAATAAATGCGATCGCCATCTGCCAAAGCTGCGGACAAGGGTTTGAGAACGACTATTCCCACTCCTTCAGAACGAACATACCCATCCGCCGCCGCCGAAAAAGACCGACATCGATGCGTTGGCGAAAGTAAGTCTGATGATTCTGGAGACATTCCTAAATTGGCAAAAATATTCACGCCACCAGCCAAAGCGATCGCAATTTCACCTGACCAAAGGCTCTGACAAGCGAGATTTACGGCAACCAATGAGGACGAACAAGTAGTATGAACAGAGAGGCTGGGTCCTTGCAAATCAAAGTACTGCGAAATACGATTAACGGCGATCGCATTGCTCGTTCCCATAGATGTATATGCAGTTTGATCTTCCCCCCCTTGCAAGATAGCTTCATAACCATCGGCTGCGATCCCTATAAATAGCCCCGTTTGACTGCCAGCAATTTGAGCTGGATTTATAGCGGCATCTTCTAGGGCTTCCCAGACTGCTTCTAGTAATATTCTTTGCTGTGGATCGATCACTACTGCTTTTCTAGGATCAATATCAAAGAAATTCGCATCGAATTGGTCAACGCTATCAAGGAATCCGCCCCAATTCGCATTTATGACTTCAAGAGCTGCGTCATCAAAATTATTAAAGGGATATAGTTGACGGCGATCGCTAGGCATGGGCGCGATCGCATCGACACCATCACGCAATAATTCCCAAAAGGCTTCTACTCCACTGGCGCGGGGAAACCGACATCCAATCCCAATAATTGCGATCGGTTCATTCATGATCTTGAAAGTCCTACAGACAAATTTGTTAATCCTCTTAGGGTGATGCTTTCTCGCCACTGAAGCTTCGAGTCATCTAAGGTTCTTAATTCTAAATTTGGGTAACGCTGAATTAAACTCGCGATCGCAATCTGACCTTGTACTCTTGCTAAAGATGCTCCTAGACAATAATGGAGTCCACCACCAAAGGGCAAATTATAATTGCGGCGCTGAAAGTTAATTTGGTTAGGATTGGGGAAAACTTCTGCATCGCGATTGGCGGCTCCTAAACACAAAATCACTTTATCTCCAGCATGGATGGTCTTGCCTCCATACTCAAAATCTTCAGTACAAAGACGGGCAATTACCTGCACAGGGCTGTCATAGCGCAACAATTCTTCGATTGCCTTAGGGACTAAATCTAAATTTTGCTGTAATTCAGTTAAGGCTTGCGGATGCTGTAAAAGGGCTAGCACACTATTGCCAATGAGACTTTTGGTGGTTTCTTGTCCCACGATCAAGAGCATAATGCAAAAGCCTAAAATTTCATCTTCAGTTAGTTGCGTACCGCGATCTCTCGCTTCCATAAGCTGACCGATTAGCCCTGAAGGGTTGGTTGCCATTAGCTTAATCAGATATTCTCTCGCTTCGATCGCAATTTCATTTTGTTTCTGATAGCCACTCAGAGACATCGGCTGATCGAACACAAAAAACAAATCGTAAGACCAACGCATTAATTTGTCATGATCCTCCAGTGGCACGCCAAGGATTTGGGTGACAGTCATTGCTGGGAGAGGAGAAGCAAAATCGGTCATGATGTCGATCGCTCCACCTTGTTCTCTAGCTTTCTGTTCTGCTTGTGTGAGTAAGTGATCCACTGATTGGGCGATCGCGGGTCGCATAGTTTCAATCATATTTGGCGAAAAAGCTTTTGCCACTAAGCTTCTTAGTCTTACGTGGTGTGGTGGTTCTAGGAAAAATAGCCAGTTTTCGATGGTTTGCGCTAATGCTTCAAAGTTCCCTTGCTTTAGGTATTGGCTTTTTTGTCTTAAACGGATTGGCAAATCATCAACGTTCAATTGTGGTGCTTTCAGCAATTCATCAACATCGTGATGGCGGGTGATTACCCAAGCTTGCATAAAGCTCCAATGAATTGGGTCATGCTCGCGTAACCATGCATAAATAGGATAGGGATTAGCATGAAAATCGGGAGAGAAAGGATCGAACTTGACTGAGTTTGTTGTCATAGTAGTTTTCTCAATTGATGATTGGATAAACAATTGTTTGCGATTAATTCGTCATTCCCACAAGAATTCGTCTTTCTCCCTTAAATGGCTGTCGGCCATGCGCTGTTAGCAAATTATCAAGCATCAATACATCCCCTTTTTGCCAAGTAAACTGAGTTGATTGATTAAAATGTAATTCACTCATCGTTTTAACGTCTGCGGGATCGATAGGACTGCCATCACCGTAGTAAGTATTAACGGGTAAGTTCTCTTCTCCCACTAAGCGTCGCATCGCTTCTAGAGCTGCACCAAAACTACTGTAATGGAGAGTATGTGCTTGGGCATGCCATGCCATTTCTCCCGTTTCTGGATGGACGATCGCGGCTGCGCCAACTAGTCGAGTTTGCAGAGTTCCATCTTCTTTCCAGCAAAATTGGATATTTTCTTCGTTGAGATAACTTTCCGCCACTTCTCTATCTGTCGTTTCAAACTGGGCTTGCCAAGATTTGCCTAACACCCCAAAGCTGCGATCATTTGGCATATTCTGCACATAGCAAACTTTCTTTTCGATTAAGCGATCGCGAATTGCAGGATCTAATATTTGATAAATACGACGACTATCGACAATTGGGGTTTCGCCACCTTCTGCTGAAGGATATTGGCAGAAGAAAAATATTTTGCGTGGCGGATGATTGGTATAAGCTAATTCATTGTGCAGTCCAATCTGATGATGGGCGGGAAACTCTGTCGAAACATAAACTTGATTATGAACTTTGGATCTGGGGGAGTTCCCTTGCTTATAGGAAAGCATTTTATCGCCGAAGGTGTTGATAAACTCTTCAAAAGTGGCTGCATCTGCGATCGCAAAACCACGAAACAAAATACCGCCATGCTTAAGTAAGGATTTCTCTATCCAGATTTTATTAGCTTTGAGCCAGTTTAATAAAAATTCCAAGGTTACAGGATTTTCTTCTCGCGCAGTTTCTGGCGTAATTACTAAGGGTAGAAATAAATTGGGCTGAAGCAGGAATGCTTGGAAAGGCGCAGGACATTCACAAATATTGTCAATAAAAGTAGAATTCATAGTTTTTATTTATTGATTGTGATCAGATAGACTGCTAGTTCGGAAATGGTGGGATATTCCCAGAATAAAGTTGGCATCAGTTTTTGTTCGAGCCAGTCGGATAAATCGGCAGTGAGGCTAAGCAAAACCGAGGAGTCTAGTCCAAGGCTAGCGATTGACTCATCAGGATCGATCTCATCAGGATCGAGGTTAGCAACTTGGCTAAGACGAGTCACGATCCAGTCAGCGATCGCATCTTCGGTTAAGGGGTGATCTGAGCTTGAGGCGGAATCTGAAATTTCGAGCATGGTGAAAGAATTTATATCTGATTGGGGCTGAGTCCAATGACCAACTATATCAAGACTACCTGCTAAAAATTGGTCGCGACAAGGCTGACGTTGAATCTTGCCGCTCGAAGTTTTGGGAATGCTTGCAGGTTTGATCAGGGCGATCGCAAATACGGAGATCTCATGCTGTTCGGAAATGGCTTGACGAATTGCGCTGATGGTTTCGTCAACGTTTAGTTTTTGTAAAGCCGTCCGTTCCACTTCCTGCACAATTACTAAACATTCTTGTAGATCGCTCTCGATCGCAAAAGCAGCCCCAGCATCAATGCGTAGTGCAGGATGACTATTTTGAACTGTCATCTCAATATCTTGTGGATAGTGATTGCGCCCCCACAGGATCAGCAGATCTTTTAACCGCCCTGTGATAAAAAGTTGGCGATCGCATATAAAACCTAAATCGCCAGTACGTAGCCAATTCTCTTGGCTACCAACAAGCTGGGCTTGAAAAGTGGATTTTGTCGCGTCTGGTTGCTGCCAATATCCTTTGGCGACGCTACCACCCGAAACCCATATTTCGCCGATGCGATCGGGAGGACTTTCTATATCAGTTTCTGGATCGATGATCGCAATTTTGGTGTCTAACCACGCTGACCCGACACTCACAAAATGTTTAGCATTGGGTTCGGTTTCGGCAACGATGACCACTTGTTGTCGTTCAAGCCCCTGAGCATCAATCGCACAATAAACGGGCTGCTGATCAACCTTGCCCCCTGAGATCATCAGTGTTGACTCAGCCATGCCGTAGCAAGGATAGAAAAACTTAGGCTGGAACTGCAATGGCTGGAACTTTGCCGCAAATCGCTCTAAAGTTGATCGCCTAATTGGTTCGGCACCTGTATAAGCGCTTTTCCAACAACTTAAATCGATTTGCGTCTGATTAATTTGGGCTTCACTAATTTTGCTAACACACAACTCATAGCCCTGATTTGGCCCCCCACAATGAGTAGCTCGGTAGCGCGAAATTGCTTCTAGCCAACGGATCGGCTTTTGCAAGAAAGCTGTAGGCGACATCAATACGCCCAGAAACCCTGTATATATCGGTTGAATAATGCTGTCAATCAGCCCCATATCGTGAAAGTTAGGCAACCAACTCACCGAAACACTGCTTTGATTTAGTTCAAACGCTGTCTGAATATAAGCTGAGTTATGGAGTAGGTTGCGATCGCTAACCATCACGCCCTTAGGATTACCTGTTGAGCCAGAGGTATATTGTAGAAAGGCAATCCGATCTGGCTCTAGATCGGGACTTTGCCACTGTGTCGCCATCTCAAGCGATATTAGATCACTAGCAATCCATTGCACAGTTGGTAACTCTGGCACACTTAGCCAAGCCTGTTTCAGGTTATCTAATAGTGCGGCTGTCGTGAGTACCACAGCAGGCTGCGCATCGTTAATAATCGCTTGCAATCGCGACTGTATCTGCGATCGCTTGGGCGGTGATATTGGAACTGCGATCGCACCTGCATAAAGACAACCAAAAAACGCGCTAATAAACTCAAGTCCCGACGGATAACACAATAAGACTCGCGAACCTGATGGGGCGATTTCTTGCAATTGCCTTGCGATCGCTCTTGCTTGTAAATCTAGCTCGCCATAACTCAGATGAGCGACATCTAACTCTCCATCGATCAAAAAGGTAAAGGCTCGTTGACTGGGCTGATTTTGCGATCGTAATTGTAGACAATCTACTAAATCAGAAAAATTAGTATGGCTCATCTGGTCAGTTATCTACATTATTAGGACTGAATCATTTACATCTACCACAAATCGTACAAACTCATACTAAGTAATGTCAGTTCAAGTTAAGCTTTCCCTCTAAAAGCCCAGCCAACCAAGAACAAGTTCTTGGCTCAAAGCTAAAGTCAGTTAAAATTGACTAAAATATTTATAAAAATCACTCTTGAACTGTTTCAACGAGTTTTAGCTTTGAGCCATAAGATTGAGCTAGTTAACTCTCACCCTAAAGCGGATAAAACCATAAGAATTGGTTGGAGTCCCCAATGTGGATGGAGGTATATCTGCCCCAAGTCGGACTAAGATTGCCCCGTTAGGATTTGTGGCTCCGTTGTTACAGGGAGCAGGGGCATTTGTTACTGATACATTTGCTGCTAAGAACTGACCTGCATCGGCATCTGGCACATTGTTAAGGGCAACTTTATTAGGACCAATAGTTGAGTTTGTCGGATCTGGTAATGGTAGAGCTCCATTTAAAACATTCCAACCCAGTAGAATTCCATTGCCAATGCCATAGGTATCAGGTTGGAAGACCGTGTTATCAGGGATACTATCGCACACCTGGACATTTCTAGCCGAGCCTGAGCCATTGGAGAGGAAATAGATTGTGTATTCGATCAAGTCACTGGGTCTAACACTTGGACAAATACCAATAGTAGGACAGGTGATCGCCCCCCTTAAATACGTGTTGTTAGGTGCTGGCCAGTTAGCATCACCATCGTTAGATGTTGGTGGTACAGCTCCGCCGCTAATAAATCCAGTAATATTGGTGCCATTAATCGCCGTAATCCTTTTCACAAGGTTGATACTCGGTGTAGCTGCTGCTGCGACAGTAAAGGGAAGACTGGCAGTGGCAGTATTGCTAGAAGTCCTGCCAGCATTATCAATGGCTTGGAATGGGATTCCCACAGTCACGGCTCCATCAATCGGGTCAACGGTCATCCCTGCTAGTTGAGCAGTAGTGACGGTTACACCTGCGCCGGGGAAAGTACCAGAAATATAGTTTGTCCCGTTAATCGTGATACTAGTAGTATTACTAGGGAAGGCAGTAATTCTATAGGAATCAACAGTGCCATCAGGGTCAGTAGAACCTGTAAAAAGAGTGGTAGGTACGGTAACGGCAGTCGTCCCACCGGGATTGGTTTGACTGGTAGCTGTACCGCCGACTGCTGTGGGAAGTTGCTCGATGCCTAGATTGATCCCTGTTATATTAGCTGGAGTGACTGTAACGGAGATAATGCTATCGACAGTACCGTCAATGGCACCATTTAGATTTTCACCTGTACTCACCCAATTAGTTGGAAGGGTCACAGCAGGAGGTGCAACTCCCACGGTGGCGGTGGCAGTAGTAATGCGGACAGTATAATTGCCGGGAACTACGTTGTTAAAAGAGTAAGTACCATTTGGACTGGCTGCTACTGCTGTAGTGGCGACGACCAGATTGCTGCTATTAACAAGCACTGCATTGAGTCCTCCAGCATTGGTGCCAACTTCGGGCGCATTTTGGATTTGGCTGCCGTTGCTATCCCCAAACACAGTTCCAGAGAGTGTGGCATAGCAGATATTAAATGTAGTGAAGCCAATCGTATTTGTGGCATTGTTACCAACTTGATTCTTTCCCGAAACAATGCTGACTCTAGTAACAGGACCCGGAATAGTCAAAAGATAACTATTTGTATCTACTTGAGTTCCACCCGCTGTATCAGTGCCGACTACAGTATTAGGAGGGATGACTGACAAACCAAGAGCAGCAGGAGGAGAAGCAGGACTTAATGCACTAAAGTTTGTTGCTGTAATGGGGATCGCAATTACTCCGTTGAAGGCAGTAACGGTAGTACCATCAAAGTTATTTAACCCAGCGACCGACAATGATAAACTTGTGAGTGGTGTGGGAAATGTTAATTCGTAAGTAACCGAATTACCTGTAACGCGGTAGTCGTTAGTATTTTGAGGTTGTAGAAACAGATAATTGCCTATGAGAGGCCCAGCATCACTTCGCACTCTTACCCCGAGATTCCATGTAGCAGTTCCATTCCTCGTAGCCGTGAACTGCATAGCACCATTGAAAAACGAAAGAGTGGGAGTAGGATTGGTTGCCCCTTGGAGAGCGGTATCTAGCACATAATTGGAACTATTAAAACCTGCCAATGGCGATATACATTGTTGTCCATTAGCCTCAAAGGGCATGACTACTGTTGTGATGCCAGCGATCGCACCAATGGTTAGTAAAGACTTAAAAATGGGTGATCGTTTTTGGATTTGATTATTTTTTTGGCGATCAAATTGTTTTAAAAGTTTATACATATTCATCCATTAGGCGATTTGAATTTTTTAACTACCGATGAGGAACGCTATTAGATTAGCGAAGGTTATAAGTTTTTAGGTGCTTTTCTAGTTGCAGATCTTGTTCTTGAGGTTGAAACTGAATTTCGACATCGCGGATATCAGTAAATTCAATCTCGACTCGCCGATCGCGGGCATAGTCAATAATCTGATTGTTTTGGGAAATGCGTTGAGTTTCTCCAAGCGATCGCACCGTCATGCGTTCGGAGGCAATACCCTGTCGCATCAGATAATTGCGAACGGAGCGCGATCGCCTAAATCCGAGTTCGAGGTTATAAGCGTCACTGGCTCTAGGATCGGTATGTCCTTGGAGGGTAATCATAATTGTGGGATATTGCTTTAACACGGCGGCAATGCGATCAAGGATTTGAGCAGTTTTGGGGCTGATCTCGTCGCGATCTAGGGCAAAGTGAACTTGACGCGGCACAGATAAAACGATCAGCTCTGGGGACGGTGGCGGAACCTGAACAACTTGCGGTGGAGTGGTACAGGCGGGAATAGTTGATGAAATATTTGCGATCGCAGGAAACGAAAGATCTGGATTGACTATCTGGGCATTAAAAGCTGGCTCAGACGTGCCATATTGTGGATCGGTAGCGATCGCACTAATCGTATCGCCGACCTGAAGATTTTTTAGGGAAGCGCTAAATTTGCCATTAGCATCAGTTTTGACTGTAGTCAGATATTCACTAAGAGAGCCATAGGGCAGGTTTGAATCGATTTTTCCAGTAACACGATAGATATCGACTTCCGTATCAAGGTCGGCAGTACCGTCAATATTGACTTGATTAGGCATAAACATCGGGAAAGCCTTCGCCATGAATTTCGGGGCATTGATTGCCCCATTGGCAGTATCTACCCGTCGAAAGTGGGAATCGCGGGGCAGATTAATACCATCACCTGTCATAAAGTTGCGATCGCCAACGTGACGCTGACTGATTAAATCGATACTTAAGCCAGTGAGCGCCGTAAAAGTATTTTTGCGTATCAAATTGCGATCGCTTTTGGGGAAAGCAGCGATCGCCACACCAGAACCACGCTGATTGCGAATTTGATTATTAGTCACTTGATGGTCATTCCCCATCAGATAAATAGCGGCATAGTTAGTACTGCGATCATTGAACAGAATGCGATTGTTTTCAATGGCGATCGCGCCTGTAGGTTTAAATAAATAAATACCGCTGCCATCATTAGCACACAGGGTATTGCCTTTAATTCTTAAATTGGCAATTTCACCTTCGAGATAGATCCCATGGGGCATTCCATCAAAACCATTACTGGTAATTGCATTTTCGAGGATCTGGGTTCCTGTTGCTTTCACCGATGTGACGATGCCACTACCCTCATGATAGGCAATCCGATTGCGGCGCACGATCGTATCAGTACTATTAAATAAATAGACTCCAAAACTCGAAGGTTGCTTAGGCATTGCTCCTGCGGGGGTGATACCAAGCCAGTTAGCTTCGAGAATGACACCTTGAGGTGGGCGATTGCTGTCGTAGAAGGGCGAAAACTTAGCGGGCTGCTGTTGCTGCGTAGTGTCAGGTGGAGGTGCTTGGTGAGAGATGAAGATATCTGCCGATGGCGTAGTCGTGGGGACACTTTCGATCGCATTAAAACCATAGAGACTTAAGCCTTTGATCGTTATACCATCAGCAACGATAGTCAAACCACGAAAAATTTCTACACCATCCGCAGGGGCGATCGCCACAATCGGTTGCGGGATGGCTAATTCTTGAGCGAAAGATTTTTGAGGGTCATAGCCTGACTGGGTTGTACCATCAATGATTAGGTTTTGACTGCTGATATCAGGCAGAGCTTTGCGTAACTTGATCGTGGTGCGATCGCTAGGTAAATTAAAAATAATCCGTGAAGCAATTGGTTTATAGCTTGCGTATTTTTGATAATTCAATGGCTTAACCAAAGCGCGTTCGGCATCACTGAGCCGATCTAAGGTCAGGCTACCATTGGCGATCGCGATCGCTTCACGCAAGGTCAATTCGCGATCGGGTTGAATTTCACCATCGAGATCGCTATTGACGGTGATTTGGTAATTTGGATTTGTGATTTCAGCAATCGCGAGATGGCTCGCACCAAAGTCTGTACTAAAAATTCCGATCAACCCGATAGAACTAATCAATGCAGTTAATTTTATGTTGTTTACTTTTCGCATAGCCTCTAATTCTTTAGATTTGAGAGTTGATCGGGACTGATCGCAAAGCCGCTTTTCTCGGTAGTGCTAACACCGATCGCTCGCAGGAACGCGGTTACGGTATCACCATTGTTAGTCAGCAAGAAGTTAAAGGCAGTGGCGAGACGGCGATTGGCGCTGTCAGTGGCAGGATCGCGCATGTTACCTTCGTTATTGCTGATCGGATTACTGGCGGTCAGTTCATTGCCAATCAACATACTCAAGAGTTGCGTCGGTGATGACTCAAAGGCATAACTCCAGAGGCGACTGCGATCGGCGGATGATAAAGCAGAATTTTCAGGACTAGCGATCGCCAGTAGCAAGGAGTCTACCGCTGACAGTTGCGTTAACAATGGTCTAACTTCCAGATTAGGAATTTGGATCGAGTTGTTAAATACTGGATTGAATTGAGGATTAAGTTGAGAATTGGGAACTGCACTTTCTAGCCAATTCGATAAACGGCGCTCTCCTTCCACCAAGAATGCCAACGGTGCAGAAACAGTGGTGGCGCTTGCTTGGGCAGTTGGTGCCGTTTTTGCAGGTGAGGCGGCAATATTAGTATTGCTATCATCCTGATTCAGCGAGATATAAACTTGAGAATTTCCTACTTGATTGGCACTATTCGCATTGGCACTATTTGTATTGGCACTATTGGAACTGAGCAAAATGCGATCAGAACTCACGCCTTTATCTAGTAAATAACTTCTGACTGCAAGCGTCTTCACGCTTTCAAGATCTTGACCTGCGGAAGCGCTGAGAGTAGAACTGGTTTGAATTTCAAACAGCGCCGTAGGATTAGCATTCAGCCGCTCGATCATGCCATCAAGTGTGGCATAGCTCAAGTCAGCAATTTTGCCATCATTACCCACATTAACCCCTGCAGCAATGACAGGATTTGCTCCACTATTGTTGTTGAAATTATTGACGGGTGCGGCATTAGCTTGGAGTGTGGATGCTGTGTTAGGTAAGATGCTTTGCAAAAACTCGGTTGCTGGCGAGTTAGATGCCATCGTTTGTAATCGGGTGGCGATCGCATTAAAAATATCGGCTTTCCCACTGATCGCAAAACTCACTGGTGTTGCATTGGCAATAGAACTTACTTGATCAGGACTGCTAGCACGAGCGATATCTCCTAAGGAGCGTAAGGTCATTTGACCGCTAACCACACCGCGATCAAGTAAGTACTTTCTGGCTGACATCATCCGATTTGCGGCGAGATTGTCACCTGAGTTCATTTCCGCAAGAGAGCCAATATATCCTTGGATATCAACAGAGAGATTATTGTATTCCTTTAAGACTGAGGCTAAGTTTTCTAAAATAGCAATGTCTGACACCGCTAGCTCTGTACTGCTGCCGCGCTCTTTAAAGGTAAGCGATCGCGCCACATTTAAACTAATGATTTGAGAACTAGGAGGAATCACCGCCGCTATAATTTGCGTTGGTTGTGGTACTTGCGCTACGCTGGCTACAGGCTCGACAGGATCTTGTTGCTGACGCGGTGGAGTTTTTTGTAAACCAAAACCATCAAACAATTCGTTCAGCTTCACAGTGATGCCTGCATATAGCCCACCCGTCGATCTCGAACCGCTGAAATCGCGATCAACATTAACGGAACCACTGCTATAACCTGCTCCTAGACGTAAGTTGGGAGTGAGGTAGTAACCAACCTCGCCAACTAGTCCCAATTCGCTATAACCTGCGGTCGGCTGATTAAGTAACCTCGTCTCTCCCACTAGCTCAACGTTATAGCCAAGACGATAGGTGACTCGAAATTGCGATAAATTGGTATTAGACACACCTGTAAAATCTCTAGCGATCGTCGTCGTACTATTTCGTAGAGCCAGCTTTCCATAAAATTCCCATTGCCAGTTAGGAGCGTAGATACCTTCTAAGGCAAGAGTGTTATCGCTATAACCACTTCCACTACCGAGCAAAAGAGAATCAGGGATAATGCTAGGATTTTGGCGATATTCATAACGTAAAAGAACGTTGAATTTGTCATCATTAGGATCGCGATAGGCGAGACCGACCTTGAGATTTGAGATCGTTCCCAATCCAGAAATTAATTGGTTAGCGGCACTAGATTGCTGATAGTTGAACAGCATGGTCAAAGCAGGAGATAATTTGCCTAGCGCTGAAGCCGTAAATACTGTATTACTGCTGTTATTGTCACTGCGATGCTCAAATCTGGCACTTGCCTTTAAGTCAGGGTTGTCAGTATATTCGGCGCCAATGTTATAACTATTACCGTTTTGGAAGGTTAGAGTACTCGAAGATTGACCAACAGCAAAGGGTTGCAGAAATGATGTCCCTGTAGTTGTCGTGGTCGCAAAACTGCCAAATACATGTTCATAGCCAAAACTTAAGCGTAGTCCTGATAGCACTTGCCAGCGTTGGTTGAGTCCCAATGAACCTTGAGTTGATGTGGAATTATTCGCACCACCCACAACAGAATAACGCCCTGTAAAGGTGTTATCACTGCCGAGCTTATACTCTCCTAACAAGTCAGCACTAGTAATCGCATTGCCTGCTAGTTGCCCTGAATGGAACCACTGTTGCCCCAGTCTTGCGGTTAAGCCTTGCACAATTGTCCAATCTAGAGCTAAAACACTGCGATCGGGAATAACGGCATCGGCACTTGAGGAAAGGCTAACTTCATTTTGGGCGGTCAATCTCAAACTGTCAGCAATTGGGACACTGAGACGCGATCGCAATTGGGTAGAGTTACTTGATAGGAGATTAGGAGCTTGACGATCTTGGCGATCGCGATATAACACATCCAGATTGAGCAGCACCGCCCCAATATTTTGTTGCAAGCCTAAGCTAATTGTACGGAGAGAATTGTCTACCGCTGATCCAGGAATCGCTTCTTGTTTTTGATTAAGAAGATCGCTAAGAGAAGTGAGTGGACGTGGCGCAACACCAAGGTTGTTTTCTTGGTCATAGCGAAACTGAAGACTCGTTGAGGGGGTGACCTTGGTGCTTAATTCCGCACCATATTTAGTTTGTCCTGGTACGAAACTAATCGTGGCATTATTCGCAAAACCTGTCTCAGCTTTTCGGTAATAGAGCTTACCAAGAATCCCTGAAGCAATCTCACTGTTTAGCTCAAAACGCATTGCAGAGCCAGTAACATATCCTAGAAGTTCTGAATCATTTTGCGATCGCGCAAATTCGGCAATCAGTTGCGTTTTTTCGCCAAAAGAAATCAGCGCATTCGCACCATAGAGAACAAAATTACGAATACCGAGACTTTCTTTAAAGTAGTTGGCTCCAATCCAACTAGGTTGGCTCTGGCTGCGGTTGAGATGATAGCGCAGTTGTCCGCCATAGAGATTACTATCGCCACCAACTTGCTCATTTTGATAGGTAATTATAATCTGACGACGCAATAGTTGTCCGACATCACCTAGTTCTGTCTGTAATAATGGTTGTCGGAATAGAATGGAACCATTGTCATAGTTAATATCGTAGTCTTTGCCACGGATTAGTTCTTGACGCGAAACTACTGTCCCTGCACTAAAGAAATCAATTAACTCGATCGCGACGTTTTCACTGCCATTAATCAATAGGCGTTTGGAGAGAAAATAAGTACCACTTGTGCCATTGGGTGCGATCGTATCGCGTTGAAATCCTTTCCCAACGTTGCTATAAAAGCCAGTAATTTGCAAATCGCCTAAATTGAAGTTACCCTTAAAACCTTGCAGTTGTCGCGAAATCGAACTAAATTGCTGCGATCGCGTCGCAAACTCTTCAGTGCTGTAATTACCCCACATAAAATAATCAGTACTTGCACCCTGTACTGGTGAATTACGCTCAAAGCGCAAATACAGACTGTCATAGGATGGTGCGGTTTTGGAGACGGTGGAACTATCACCATAAACTGGATATTGTTGGTCGCAATATCTTTCTGTTCCAGATAGGCTGCTATTGCCAGCACAATCTTGGCTTAGGGTACGACTGTTATTGTAAGCACCTGTAAATAACCACTCACCAACGCGCCCCGTCCCGAAAACAGCCCCATACAGGTCAACTTGGGTACGATTGTTGAGGTCGGCAGGCAGAAAATCGCGCAAGCTCCGATAAAAATCAGTTCCTCTCGCTCCAACCCGCAAGTCAATTACCCCAGTCACTAAGGAGGGACGCAAATCAGTTTCAAACTGAACCTGTGTAAAAGCTTCCATCTGAGCATTGAGTGCTCGTATGGTGACTGTTCCCGTTTTTAATCCTGATCGCAACTGAGTGGTAAACCTGCCTTGCTTAGCTTGGACTTGAAAACCTGGCTGTTCTGGTGAGGCATCAGTACCGATAAACTCGCCATCATTAGCTTCTAATGTGACCAATGCATCCCAATTAGATCGATTCCCTTCCGTATCCACTAATTGTCCATCGATCGTCACATAGGATCTTCCATTCGCAGGAATGCGGGATTCTAATGTACTGATGACTAGCTTAACAGGAGTACCTCGAACTTTGAGATTTATAGAACTAGCATTTGATGCTGAGCCGATCTCCCTTACAGCAATCTGGTTGTCACCTGACTGCAAAGGTACGCCGTACCAAGTTTGAGTAACTGTTTTATTGGTTTCATCCAATTCTGATCGCCCAATCGAATTAGGATTGACTGCTTTTCCATTTACCAAAAGCTCAATTTGGATATTGGATGGCATTTGGATCACCACTGTCGCCGCAGGGGAATCTAAAATCGTGCCAACTGTGGGAGAGAGGATGAGAATACGTGATGCTGTTTGCTCAGCAGTGTTTGCCGTTTTAGTAGTACTAAAATCTGGAGCAGTTGTCGCGCTATTGACAACAGGCTCAGAGCCCTTCAAAGTATCAGCAACTTTTTCAGTGCTTGGAGATTTATCTTTTTGATCTGTGTTTTTAGGATTGGCAATTTGAGTAGAAGTTGTTGCAACTTGATCAGTTAACGATTCTTGCTGTTTAGCTTTTAGATCATTTTGGATATCAGTAACTGGTTCTGCTTTGGCAGTTGAGATCAACAACAACAACAGCAAGATTTGTGGAAGCGCTAAAAACCCTAGTTTTACAAGAGGTGCAGAAGTATTTTTCATTACTTTGTACCTCCTTGTTTTGCGTCGCTAACCCCACGAGCTGCAGGAGTCAACGCAAAGTTGACTCGACCTAAGCTTCCTGGAGCGAGACGCACTAAACGAGATTGGCTATTGCGCTCAATAAAATATAAGTTCGGCGCTAGCGTGTATCCTGGAACAGAAGTTAAGTCGATCGCCAAAGTGCGACTACCAGAGAGGACACTACTGAGTGAGTATAGTCCATTCGCATCAGTGACAATGCGATTGCCATCATCCATATAAATCACCGCATTTGGTACACCTGGCTCACCTAGTTGTTGTTCGCCATCAAAGTTTTTATCGACAAATACACGACCGACTAGGCTTCCACAGTCAGACAAGATGCCTGGGCGAATTCTCAGTAAATGCGACACAGGTCCATCGCGGACGATCTGCTTATTATCTGTACGCTGTCCTGATATAGAAGCTCGATTGAGACCACTGCCACGGATCGCATCATTAGTAACTTGTGCTGCATAAACAATATTAAGGTTGAGATTGTCGGCTGCTTTAGGAAGTGCTACATTCGGGCGGAAAATCAAACTTCTACCATTCCGTTCTACAGTCACAGCAACTGCATTTCCACCAAGCTCAGCTCGTATCGAACCATCAACATATTGAAATCCTAATGGTAAATCATCACGAATTTCAGGGTTATTGATCACGGTAGCCGATAGATTCTTCGCCGCTAAGCGATAAACGACAATGTCTCCTGGTTCTGCTGCTGCGCGATCGCCTGTTTTCAAAAGTTGAATTGCTTGTGCTTCACATACGCCAACGTTGAGGTTAAGAGCTACAGCCAAACTTAAGCTTACAGTTGAGGCACTAGAGACATTAATAACTCCATTCACAGAAGTGGCTCCGCTCGAAGCTGAGATCGGATTTCCATCTAGGGATGTCGCCGTGTAGTCAGCAATATTGCCATTTCGCGCAGTAATTGTAATTCTGATCCGTCGCCCTCCCAGTGGAGAGTTAGCTGGTGGTTTTACAGCCAGAATATATTCTCTACCAACATCAACTTGTCCTCGACTGACATCAAGCAAAAAGTTAAATTTACCTTGATCGCTACTGGTCAAGAAAAAAGGATTGGCATTAAAGAAATTTGGACTTATTCCAACAACTTGTTTTGTTTTGGGTGGTACTGTAGCGGTTAGTGAAACGGCTACGCCGATATCACCAGTTGAGTTCAGTAATTCATACAAGCCCACACTAAATCCTGTGTAATCTGGCAATAGATTGCCATCACAGGATGTTAACGTGCCAAATGGATCAATTAGGGGATTTACTAAAGTCGAGAATTGTGACTGAAGCTGCGAAGAAACACCCGTATTTGTGGAGGTTACGGCGGTATCTGGATCGGTGTAGCTATAACTAAAGGTCGCGGTATTCCTAATTTGAGTAGTGGTTTGCGCCAAGCTAGATTCGCCTACTTGCGCGATCGCCCCCAGCAGAAATACAGCAGTAAGATTTAAACTGTTTCGCAGAAAATTCCTTTTTATTGCATAACTACGGGTCTTCATGTCTAACAGTTAACCTTGAAATACTGTAAATCTTTATCTGAAAGGCTTTATATGTAAGATTTAATTAGAGATTGACATTTAGAGCCGATCTCTAATGTTTTCTTGAATGGCATCTAGCGAATACGAACTTGATAGGTTGCGTAAGCAACTGTTTTAGCCAAAAAGTTATCGCCAAATCTCCATCGGACATTTGTGTACATACTATCAGGCGCAGGTCGAGTGACAATTTCGCCGTTTTCGAGTTTGACCCGAATTGTAGGCTTTTCGCTATAAGTTTTACCACCATCAATGCTGTAGTCTAATTGCGCGCCTTCTACGTTTGGTAAAGTTGCCGAACCTAAGATATAGACTGAACCTTTAGGAATTGGTTGATTGACGACTAATTTCTTGATTTGGCGATCGCTATTATTACTAGCCGTCACAACATAGCGAATGTTTTCACCTGGACGGAGTGAGGCATTCTCTGGTAGTGGTTTCCAAGCTACTTGCCCAGAAGCAACGGCGACAATCGATTGCCTCTCAGCCGCAAGTTTGAGTTGTACTGGCGCTTGCTCTTTTGCTGTCTGTGCGATCGCAGGATCGATAGATTGCAAACTTGCTAAGCTTGGCATTACGCTAGTAAAAGCAACAGAAGACATTAGGGCGATCGCGCCCAATCCAATCATATTTATAAGTTTCATTTGGCAAACCTGATTTATAAGAGTCAGCAGAAATCAGCAGTAACTATTAATTTATAGAGATGAGATTAAGGTTAGCGCCGCTAACCCTGATCTCTAAATCAAAAGAGACTACCTACCTGACCCTACGTTGGAAGGTAAAGGTTCCATTAGTACCAGGTGCTAATGTGGGAATGCTGTCAAGATATCTAGTTAAATTCACATCTGTAGTGGTTGTGGCTGTGACACCATTAAAGAAAGTGATTATAGCTCCAGCAGTAGCATCTGCCGCAGTACCAGCTACATTGAAAGTAGTAGTAGCCCAGTTGTTAGTACCAGCCGCACCATCTTCTGTGATCACAATGTTGTTCGCATTCAAGATCACATTTCCAGCACCAGAGTTAGGAACTGAAATGTTGGAGTAGACAACTTGGTATTCAATAATGTTGCCTGGAGCAGGAGTTTTGTTAGTGGCACTGAAGGTTCCATCTGCTGCCACTGACAATGCTGGACCTGTTCCTACTAGAAGACGAGATTGCTTGGCTAGATTTAAGTAGCCAGTGTACACGCGATCCATCTTGATGTTGAATGGATTGTCTTGTGCTAGCTGTGTTCCAGTTGTCTTGAAGGTGGAGCCATCACCAGTATTGCTATTAACATAGGCAACGATCGGTACAGAGTAACCAGTCGTGACCACAGAACCAGCAGGCAGATCAACGATAACTGTATAGTTTTGAGAGTTGCCTACTACTAGCGTAGGAATGATGATTGGCGCTGCTACGGCATCGCCTGTACCAAGAGCATTTGCACCACTGGATGTCAGGACGAAATTACCAGCCGTGAGGGTATAGAGAGCAGTACGACCACCAAAGGAAATTCTGACAACTGTACCATTTGGCAAAACGGCATGATTTGGGGTGGTATTTAAGTCAAACAATGCAATGGGTGTACCAGTAGCAGCAGCGGCTAATGCTGCCGAGATCGGCTCTAAAGTCACATTATCTAACGGAGCTGTGTTACTGACAGGATTGTTGACTGTATTAGTAAATGTGATCGGTGCTGGATTGTAAATGCTTCCAGGGATGGCATTAGCAGGAACATCAGTTGCTGACTTGTTCACAAAGTCAGTTTGGGCGGTTCCGTCTGGACCAAGCGCACCTGGTTGTCCTGGAGGACCATTCAAGATAATGCCAGAAGGATTGATTGTAAAGATGTTGTCTTCACCGCCAGCGCCAGTACCTGCGTTGTTATTGATTGGATCACCGATCGGGTCACTACCATCAGTGACTGGGTTCGCAACACCAGTGGGAGAAGTGCCAGGAGTGGTAATCGGGGCTGGGGCAACACCAGCTTCATAGTTATTGGGATTCTGGTCACCAGACTCGTCATATACTAGTGGATTGGTAGGGCTAATCACACCAGCCGTAGTTTGACCAAATACTTGAGCAATGTTAGCAATAGTGACAGGAAGAGCGGTGACACCAGTTGTAATTACGCGGAATTGGAAGCCGTTAGGATCAGCTATAGTTGTCGTTCCTGCTGCTAAAGGACCAACGGCAATATAACCAATACGAGTTACACCTGCGGGGAGTACGCCAGTTTGCCAGTTCTGTCCTACGGCTAGAGGACCTGTAGTTGTAGCTACTGTGCTGTAAACCCTTGTCCATGTAACTCCCCCGATGGTTACTGTAGCAGTAGATCCAGCAAAGGTAGTATCTAAGGTTGTCAAAACGGGAATCGCATCGGAAATTAAGATTCTATTTACAGCAGTAGTATTAAGGGTAATAGCCGTAGGTAATAATGGTGCAGGCGTGATGCCTGTAGTACCTATGGGAGGAGTGTTCTCAACTCTTAGGTCTAATCGATAAGTGAGAAGGTCATCGGTCAATGCAGGAGTTCCAGCAGCATAGGCAACACGAGTCTTTAAAACTGTTGCTAGGGCGAGGTTGTTAACTGCTGTTGCCAGTGGCACTGTTGTAAAAGCACTTGCCTCACGCACACCATTAACTGGCGCTCCTGGTTGACCTCCAGTTGGATTGATCGTGCGAACATCCCCAGTAATAAGACCAGCTTGAGGTTGGTTTTGAGTACCCCCAAGGTTGTCATTAGCACCCGTGTCACCCAATCTTACTGATACTGGGTTACCTGCCACAGTTGCTGTCACTGTCACAGGAACTACTACCGTGATTGAACCGTTAACAGGAATAGTGCCAGTAAATCCAGGAATCTGCGCTGCAACAGCAGCTACAAATGCAGCATTAGTTGTTAAACCATCTGCGGGAACCGCTACAGGTGTCGTCAGAGTGACCCCATTAATTGCAGTGACAACAGGTCCAGCTTTGGCAAACGCGCCAGCATTACCAGCATTAGTACCAACAGTGCCACCGACAACCACAGGTATAGGTATGAAGAAATCAGTGACATCATTGCCAGTATTAGTAATCAAGAAGCCATAATCAATCGCATCACCAGTAGTGACACTCCCTCCGTTAATATCAACTAAGCTATTAGGAACGTTGGTAACACCTGCAACTTCAGCAACTGTAGCCGTAACTTCATTTGAGGTAGTGTTGATCCGTACGCCAGGATTATTTGGGTCTTCATAAGCACCTGTAGCTGTGTTTCTGATGATAGCGCCAGCAGGAGTGAGCTGAGCTGATGCAAGCGTTGGCATTAATAGTGACACCCCACCCATTGTCAATGTTGCGGCAATCAGTCGATAGAATGAAGACTTTGAATTAGTTTTTTTGCTATAGTTATGCATGCAGACTGATTTTCCTCACTAAAGAATCGTTAATATATTTCGCTAGTAGCAATGTTATTGCTTTAGCATTCCCAGTTTTTGATAGTAGCGATCTAATAGACAAGTTTTATAATAGACTTCAAATTAACATTTGATAAAAGTGCTTACAATTCAATTAAAAAAAGATAGAAATCAATACATAATCTTGAATTCCTTTGATTAATTGGTTTAACTATCTATTCGCAAACAATAGAACCAACCAACCTAATAAAAAAATTGGAATGTAGTAAAAAATTAG